>NZ_JBQKFF010000001.1:0-649198 GCF_052119445.1 Anaerofustis sp. LCP19S3_F7
CTTTTTTAACTTTTTTTGCCATTTTTTTTCATTGACTTCTTCTCGTATACTTATCCAGCTCCCCGCTTGAAACAGCTTTGTTATATTATCACTTTATTTCCTTATTGTCAATACCTTTTTTACAGTTTTTTGCAATATTTTTTACAGTTATTATTAATACTTGACTCTTACAATTTACATTATTTACATTTTAAAGAATTATATACCTTTATTTTATTATTTCACTTATTGCTTCGGCAATGTTATTTACTGTATCGCTGGCAATCATGCTTATAGAATTTATTTTTTCCTGTGCCAATTCTCCGGCTCTACCGTTTATATATGCAGCGCCTGCTGTAGAAAGCAATAAATCATCATTATATGCGCACACTGCGGAAATTATACCAGATAATACATCACCGCTTCCTGCAGTAGCCATTCCTACACAACCTCTATCTGTTATATATGCTTTTTCACCATTTGTTATAATAGTACTAGGTCCTTTTAATAACAAAATTACACCTTTTTCCCTTGCATAATTCATTGCTATTTTCAATGGATTTTCAAGTATTTCATCTATGATAAGACCGGTTAAACGTGAAAATTCTTTTATATGAGGAGTCAGAATTAATTTACACTTTGTTTTTTCAAATATATTTTCATCCATCTTTGAAAGCATAGTTAATCCATCTGCATCAACAACAAGTTTGCCATCATAATTTTCTAAAATATATTTTAACACCTTATAAGTTTCATCACTTAACCCTACCCCCATTCCAAAAGCAACGAGCTTTACTCCTTTAATAAGTCCGTCAATTTCTTTTTTATCAAATTCTATTTCTCCATTTTTATCTTTCAAAGGATAAAGAGTGCTTTCTAAAATATGAGATGTTACATCAGAGCTTATACTATCAGGCAACCCTACTTTTACAACGCCTGCCCCCGAGCACATAGCTGCATTAGCCATATATGCAAGCCTTATTGCTCCGCTGTATTTCTTACATCCACCTATTAATGCAATATATCCATAACTGCCTTTATTTGAATAATTTTTTCTTTCCTTAAAAATTTCTTTTAAATCATTTTTTTCAATTAAATAATAAGGTTCATCAACAGGTTTTATTCCAATATCACAGTTCACTTTATTTTTTATTACGTCTTTTGCCATATTTAAAAAGTGTCCTGTTTTATAATCCCCAATGGAAACAGTTAAATCAGATTCAACACATAATGAACACATACCACTATCTCCGTTTAGACCACTATTTATATCCACTGAAACGACATATGCACCGCTTTTATTGATTTCATGGATAATCATACCTGCTAAACCTCTAATATCTCCCCTAAAGCCTGTGCCAAATATACAGTCAACTATCATATCATAATTTTCAAAGGTAGTTTCTTCACTGCATATTTCTACTTTTATCTCTGCATCAACACATTTATCAAAATAAAACTTCCCATCTTCTGAAAACTTTTCTTTTATTAAAAATATGGTACAAGGAATATTGTTTTCATGTAATAAACTTGCTATAACATATCCGTCTCCTGCATTATTACCACTGCCACATACGACTGCAACACTACCTTTCCATTTTACGCTTTTAAATACTCCTACCCCTGCTTTATACATAAGTTCCTTACTTGAAATATAATTTTCTATTGTATAAGCATCGCTTTTCCTCATATTTTCAACAGATAAAACTTTTATCATTTTTAAGCTCCTTTTAAACTTATATATATATATTTTATCATATTAACAATATATAAAATAAAAAAGATTGTTAAAAACAATCTTTTAATACGTATTCTCATTTTAAAATTAAAATGTAACAATAAAAAAATAAGATATCTAAGTTTCTCTAATTATTTAATTTTGATTTTTCCAATAATTCAATTTCGGCAACATATCTTTCATATATTCTCTAACCTGCTTCTTAGTATAGTTTTCTATGTACATATGCTCTACACAAAAATCGATAAGCTCATCAATATTATGATAAGTAAATTCCCCTTCATTATAACACCATTTACAATACTCTTCGTTAAATTCACCATTAGGTTCTTTACTTATTATAGAATCATCAAGAGGCATACCACAGCACTGACAAATAAGTTTTATAGGAGAACCTAAAAGAGTATTAATTGAAACATTAAAAACATTTGATAGTAATTTTAGTGTTTCAGTATTAGGCAGAGTTTCTCCCATTTCCCAACGAGATACTGCCTGTCTTGTAACATACACCTTATTTGCAAGTTCTTCTTGAGACATTCCTTTTTCTTTTCTAAGTTTATAAATAATATCTTTTGTATCCATATTAATAACCTCCACCTTTAAAAGCATTATAATATGAATACAATCTTCTAACAAGCAACTGTTTGTTGCTGCAATTGATTATATATAAATATATGACCCCATAAAATTTATAAATAAAATTACTTTTCCATAACATAATTAACAAGAATAATTCCCTGCCTGTTTATTTGTTGTTTTTTCACAACTTTATACCCTCTTTTTTCAAAGAATGTTTTTGCTGTAATTGAGGAATAATTTACGATTTTTTCATTTGCATATTTTTCTAACAAATCACAAATAGAACTTCCAATCCCAACACCTTGATACTTTGAATGAACATACAAACGATCAAGATATCCCGTTCTATCCATATCTCCAAATCCTACAACCATTCCATTATTAGTAGCAACCAAAGTAAAATGTTTCTCTAATGAACTATTCCAATTTCCTAAGTCTTCTTTTCCCGTTGCCCATACATCTAACTGTTCTTTGGTATAATCTTTTTTATTTATATTATGAACCGTATCATAAAATAACTTTATTACTTCTTCACAGTCTGAAGGTCTATACTTTCTTATTTTCATTTTTCTCTCCGTTTTAAATTATAAAAATAGACAGCTTGTATTACCAAGCTGCCCACTTATTTAATTTATATCTTAATATAATTTTGCACCTGCAGGGATTTTATCATCTACCATTAATAGATTTAATCCTTCTTTTCCATCTTCTTCGTGTACTGCAGATATAAGCATACCTTCAGAATCAATCCCCATCATTTTTCTTGGTGGAAGATTTACTATTGCAATAGCTGTTTTACCTATTAATTCTTCAGGTTTATAATAATCACGAATACCGCTTAAGATTGTACGTTTACGGTCTGTTCCGTCATTAAGAGTAAATTTTAAAAGCTTTTTACTCTTTGGAACTTCTTCGCAGTTTTCGATTTTTACAGCACGGAAATCAGATTTTGAGAATGTTTCAAAATCTACCATTTCTTCAAAAAGAGGTTCGATTTTTACATTTGAAAAATCAATCTTTTTATCCTCTTCTTTTACTTCTACATTAAATTCACTAACTTTAGTATTTACACTGTCAAGTGGTTTCATTGTCGGGACGAAATGGTACATCATTCACTTGCTGTTCTATCATCTGCCAAGTTCTACTGATATGTTGTTTGAAGCCCATTTTTAGACTTTCCTATCTCCTAAACGTACACCCTCGGAGCAGCATTATTTGTAGAAATTGGTGTAAATGATGTAAATCTAATGCCCACGAAAACGAGCAGTTTATAATACTTCATTCGCCTTATTATACTCATTTTTGAAGTACGAGTCAAGACCTTCAAATTCAGACCTCCTTAACTCCTTCGTCACATCGGTATAAATATTAAGGGTTGTAGAAATATCTTTGTGTCCAAGCGTATCCTGAATAACCTTTACATTAACCCCTGCTTCACACATTCTTGTCGTGAATGTATGCCTTAATGAGTGGCAACTAAAATGCGGAAGCAAAACCTTTGCATTTTCATCTTTCAAAAGCTGTTCATCATTGCAGTCACGGATAATACGACGGATTGCTTTGTTAAGGGTTGCCTGATGTTGCGGTTGTCCAAAACGGTTAAGAAAGATAAAATCAGTATATCCGTCTACAACAGCTTCACAATGAATATCAAGAAGCTCCTGTCTTTCTTTTTCCATAAGGAATGCTTCTTTGACGAAATCCAACATCGGGACTTGGCGTTTGCCAGCCGGCGTTTTCGTGGTATTGATATTAAAATAGCAGCCACGCTTACTACCGTCGGTTCTATGGTCATAATATACCAGCGTATGATTAACATTGATAATTCCTTCGTCCAAATCAATGTCGCACCATCTGAGACCCGTTGCTTCACCAACACGAAGTCCCGTTCCAACCAACACCGCAAAAATTGGATACCACAAACTTGCAGACGGTGTATTCTTCAGATAGCTCAAAAATAATTCCTGTTCCGGTCTCGTTAAGGCTCTGCGTTTCTCCGTTTGAAAACAATGGGACTGCTTTAACTCTTTCAGCACATTATTGGAAGGGTTATTTCTGAGATAATCATCATCAACTGCCATATCCAAAATCTGATGAAGAACCGTATGGATATTGTCAATAGTCGCCGGTTTTAGATGTCTTTCATCTGCAAGGTAATTATAGAACCTTTTAATATCTGTCTTTTTCAAAGAAGATACCGTCTTTGAGCCAATTTGATTACGAACGAATGTCTCATACATATACTTATAGTTTTCAAAGGTATTGTTTTTAAGACCTCGTTTCAAGTCTTTCCAAAGCTCATACATATCATTGAGGGTAGTATATCGAGCTTCTGCCTTTATGCCGTCTTTTTTATCTTTTTCAATCTGCTCCTCTTTGTAGCGAAGCTCATCGAGTGTCTTGGCATATACATAACGCCTTTTGCGATTTGCATCCGTCCAACTATAATGATATGTACCGTCTGCACGTTGTGATTCTCCTGTACGGAGAACCACTCTTGATTTATCTCGTCTTTTTGTCTTTGCCATTTTATTTTCCTCCTAAACCTTTTCCGCTTTATCCATATAAGCGTCAAACTTTTCTCTTGCTATCAAAATCTGTGTACCATTTGCAATAGCAAACGGACACCCTTTTGCCAATGCCATTTTTCTCAGCCTTCTAATACCAATTCCGGAATATGCGGCTGCTTCATCACAAGTAAGGACTTTTCGTTCCCATAGTGGTAAATCATTTTTTCTTTCATCAATCTGCCTTCTGTAAGCAGTGATTTCTTCACTAATAACTCTTAACACCTAAAGCACCTCCTATATCGACGAAAGGTTTTCCAAATAATTCTCGAACTTTTTTCGCTTTATCATCGTTCTGTGTCCGACTTTTAATACAAAGTCACAGTCATCTTCCTGCGTGAGAGAATATATCGTGTCTCTTCCAAGTCCTGTGTACCCACTGGCTTCTTCTACTGAGATATTCTGTCTGTGCCATAAAGGTACTTCTGAACTCCTGCTTCTAAAATGCTCTGCCGTTTCTTTATTGTCCATTACTAACACCTCCCATCATATTGAGTAGCATTTTTCAATGTACTCATCAAAAACCCTTCTCTTAATCATTCGGCGATTGCCAATCCATAAAACGAAAGGACAATCTTCCGGATTTGTAAGTTCGTATAACTTGTCTCTGCCGATTCCCGTATATACAGACGCTTCTTCTATCGAAAGAAAAGGCTTTTCATACAACGGAATTTCAAACTGCTTTTTATTCTCTGCCATTTCTATTTCCTCCATTCCTACCTAAATCGAATACTGTTTTTCAAGAAATCGTTCAAATGCAGTTCTCTTAATAACTCTCCTTGAACCTATCCAAATAACAAATGGGCAGTTTTCTTTTTCTGTCAATTCATATATCTTGTTGCTGCCTATTCCAAAATACTCGGTAGCCTCTGCCACAGACAGTATGGGTCTGTGCCATAAAGGAACATCATACTTATATTTATTCCTGACTCTTGTTGCTCTTTTTTCCGACATCTCTATGACCTCCTTGCCGTTTCTGCCATAAAGGATACTGGAAAAATTGCGATGAGCCAATGATGCGAATTGACTCATCGCATACTTGACATTTAGGCTAAATTGAGTATTGCCTTTCAAGATACTCAACAAATGATTTTCTTTTAATCACCCTTCGTGTCCCTACCCAAATTACAAAGGGGCAATTTTCCATTGTGGTCAACTCATACAATTTGGTTCTGCCTATTCCTGAATAAGCTGTCGCTTCGTCAACGGAAATAATAGGTCTGTGATAAATCGGAATATCATATTTGAACTTGTTCCTGATTTGTTTAGACATTTCTGCACCCCTTTCCTTTGACCGAGGTGCGTTTGTCATAAACGATGTAATCCCAACCGCTGTTATTGCACTTATCGCAGTGGTCTTTGCTTTTCGCAAACGGGTCAAGACGCCTGACGACATAATTCGGGTCGTGGATATAGTCGCTCAGGCACTTGGGACATAAGCAGCGAACATCTCCGTTTCTGTCTGTGTTGTAAATCCATAAACCGAAAGTCTTTTTAAGAGCTGCGTTAATTTGCTTCCAAAGCCTTTCATCGTTTACCGAGCCAATGTAGTCTGTCAGCTCATCTTTATTAACGGTCTGTATCTGTTCAAGAAGAACCATTGACGGCTTCTTTAGACCAAAGTCCTCACCCAAAATAATGTGTGAAGGAAGATACTTCTTTTTCATCACAGCCGTAACAGCCGCAACAATAATTGTCGGAGCATTGGCGTTAAAATTGTCTGCCTGAATTACCATTACAGGTCTCTCGCCCGACTGGACAGACCCCTCTCTTTTTCCAAAATCGTAGTAGAATAAATCTCCACGCTGAATTTCTTTTCTCTGCATATATGTATAACCTCTCTGTTCATTTAGTCTTGAAAGTGCATTTCGTATCCGGATTTGAAATAACCCCTTCACTCATTTGGACAAAGGGGGTCAAAATGCACACCCAAAATCAGAGATTTTCATAAAATTTCTTGAAATTTTTTCTTGCGGCAGCAATCGACTTATCTACAACGCTGTAATATACTCCTTCTTCCTTTGCAATTTTTCTTGAACTCATACCTAACAAAATCGCTTTTATCAGTCGTTCTCTCTGAACAGGTTTCAGCATTTCCAATACCTTTCTGACTTTTGCAATTTCTAACTGGCGAAGCTGTTCCTTTTCTTCCTCAATCCGTTCTTCTTCCGCTTGCTCAAACGGGTCAACAAACGGAGTAATCAGTTCCCGGTGGAATTGTTCAGAGATGTCATCTTCATACCCGTACACATCGATTGTTCTTTTTGCTCGCTTTTCGTACTTATCGTTGTTTCTGTATGACTCGTCAATCACTTCGCCCTGAGCCATAGAAAGCAGAATGAACGGAGTGTACCGACGGATAACATCAGGGTATTTAACCCACAATTCTTCTTCCGCCAGTTCTGTTACAATCGCCCATTTCTCCGTGCCGGTGTAACCGTGGTATTCATACCGCAGATTGATGAGTTTGCAGTCGTTCGCAAATAATAATTCCTGTTGTTCTAATGTAAGTTTTGTCATTGTCGTAATCTCCTTAAATTTGAATTTTTGAATTTGGTTGAAATCAAAAATTCGGAGATTACGGATACTTGGCGATATATGCCAGCCACTTATATGTCACGGTCTTGCTCCTTTCGGGAGCGACAAAAAAGCCGGACACCAAGAACATTAGGATATTTCTATCCCTTAATTCTCAGCGTCCGGCAATTTGATGACTCAAGAGCTTTCGCTCAAGGACTCGTGGCTCGGTACATCTGTCCGATATTTAATTGTTCGCTCTGTTACTACTTCTTGTTAATCTGTACTTGACCGTTCCTTTGCGGAGGGACAAGTCAACCTCTACTACTCTGTGGCAGTTCGGACATTTCAGTTCAATAACGCCTGTTGTCATTGTTACCTTGTCAAAAATACGCCAGCCACAGTTTTTGCACCTTACGATTATCTTTTGTTCCAACGATTTCATAGCTCGCTCACCTCCGGATAAACCGTAACCAAATCAAAAGGATTATCAAGATACTCCTTTTTCAAAAGTCCGAGCTGTCTCATTCGTATGGCAAGAGCCTTTTTGGAACACCCTAAAAAATCCGCAAGTGCGTCAAACCTTTTATATACACTCGGATAGTATATCTTGTTCAGGCATTCAATCTTTTCGCCGAGACTGAACAGATACATTCCTTGTATTATGAGGTTTTCAGGAAGAAGAATAGCAGCTCCAAGCGTGTTTGCCTGCCATTCCTCCCAATCAGATATTGGCTTATTCCTCTCGGAATTTGCCTTGTAATAATGTACTCCGGCAGATTTCTGTGTCACACCGTAATCATTCGGGAACAACATCTTAAATATCTGATGGCTGCCCTCGTGCATTAAGGTGAAATTCTTTCTGCCTTTCAGCTTGCTGTCAAAGTTCAAGTCCTTTTCCACGAGAACGGTTTTTCCGTCCAAAAAGAAAAAGGCTTCGTTATCATCATCTTCAAATACCTGAACACCCATTTCCGTAAATGAGGTCATTCCGAGAATACTACCGTCATAAGATAGGTGCTGGTATTCGACATTCAATCCGAGAACCTTCTCCAAGAGAAGCTCCGGGTCAATTCTGTATATTTGTGTGTTACGGACATCGGGAAGTGCCATATATGCCTGAACATATTTGTCGGCAATCGCTTCGATGTCAAATCTCGATAAATGTTTCAAGTTACAAAACCTCCTACCATTAGGATTTTGCTTCTACAAACCACTTTCCGTTTTCTTCGTCGAACAGAAATGTGGGCTTGCCGCAAATTTGTACCGTGTAGCGGATACCGGTTCCTCCGACTTTGGTGGAAGCCGCACGGCATTTCTGAATTACACGGTCTATCTCATATTTTTCATCATTCTCAAACTTGATGAAATTCGGACGAGCCGTTCCATCAGGTCTGTGTGTTACATTTACTTCAACATAAACTTTTCTTCTATCGGATTCCATTTTTATACCTCGTAATTTCTCAAAGTCAAAACTAATCTTCCCAAGTGCTTGTATCCGTCGATGTTCTTATCCGACACCCTGTACTTGGGTCGGTCATCTCCGGCAGTATTGATGTAACAGGAAAGCCTTCCTTTCTTAAAGCGTTTTTTTCGGTCAAAGAACAGGAACATTCCTTCATATATACCGTAGTCGGTAAAATGGTTTCCGCCGTCCGCACGGAAGATAACAATATCTTCGCTGCACCCCTGCAAAAAGCAGTCGGGTATCGTAACATAAGCCGTAACCTCTTTTTCGTCAATCACATTAAGACCTCCTTAACCAACCATACCTGTCGGCATAGTGATTTCGGCTTTTTCCGGTGGTAGCCGCAGGTTCTGACAAAGAACCCCATTCCTTATGCTGTCCTTTCCGAAACGCCGTCTGATTTCTTCAACACACTTTTCCATTCTCTCCAATTTGTCCTGCTTGGCGGCGTCCATAAACATATCTATTTGACGGGGCGTGTCTTGTGGAATAAGATTTATGGCTTGTACCGTCACAGAACGGATAGGGTTATTCCACCCATATCTTTTTTCAAACAACTGAAAAGCGGTCTTTGCAATAATCATCGGAGACTGTGTAGGAAGTGCAATCTTCGTCTGCCATTGCCTTGTATTGAGTGTGTTGTCTCTAATATGTATTGCGACACCTTCTGCACTCAGTCCGTGAACACGGAGCTTGTGTCCGATGTCTTGGGTTAACTCGAGAAACACGGGCCACACCTGCTCCGGTTTCTCTAAGTCTGCTACCGTTGTTATACCGTGTCCTACGCTTTTTATAGGAGAAACGAAGTCTTTCTTGGCAACAAGGGAAAGGTCGTTACCATTGGCATAGTTCCATAAAACTACTCCGTTCTTTCCTAATCTTCTGCGTAAGAACTCAGGGTCGGTATTCGCTAAATCCCCGATGGTACGAATACAATAGCTGTCAAGCACTCGCTGGGTTGCCCGTCCTACACCGAGCAGGTCAGCGGCAGGAAGTCCCCAAATCTTTTCTCTGAATGTGTCCTTTGGAATTACGCTTACTGCGTCCGGTTTCTTCATATCCGAGCCGAGCTTCGCAAATATCTTATTAAAGGAAACACCCACAGAAATCGTCAAACCGAGTTCAAACTTCATCGTTTCACGAATTTCATTTGCCACCTTTTCCGGCGAACCGAAAAGGCTTTCCGTCCCGCTAATATCCAGCCAACATTCGTCCATACCATACGGTTCTACTTGGTCTGTATATCGCTCATAAACGCTTCTCGCAAGCTTTGAGTATTTGATATACTCCTCATAATGGGGCGGTACTACAACCAAGTCCTTGCACTTCTGTTTAGCCTGCCATACTGCGTCCCCGGTTTTCACATCAAAAGCCTTTGCTTTATAGTTCTTCGCAAGCACGATACCGTGTCGTTCCTCCACAGAGCCGCAGACAGCAATCGGATATTTCTTCAATGCGGGGTCGAGCATACATTCGACGCTGGCATAGAAGTTGTTCATATCACAATGAAGTATGCTTCGTAACATTTTTTGAACCCCCCTTGACATTTTGGGAAGTTTAGTGTAAACTATGAGTAGTTCAACTTCCTGTTTCTTATTATACGCAGTTTAAGTGTACTTGTCAAGAGTAAATGAGAAGTTAAACTGTAAATATTCTTTTAAGGAGTGAAATCAAAGATGACATTCGGTGAAAAAGTCAAAGCTGAGAGGACTAAACTCGGTCTTAATCAGGATGAATTGGCTGAAAAAATAGGCGTAACCCGACGTGTAATTTGTTCTTATGAAAATGATAAATCCCGTCCGAGAGGAACGGAAAGATACAAGAAGCTGGCAGAAGCATTAAATGTAAATGTGAATTATCTGCTGTCTGAGGATGACGCTTTCATCGCCGATGTAGAGGATAAATACGGACGCAGAGGGGCAAGACAGGCTCAGGAGTTGCTTGCAGAAGTTACCGGTCTGTTTGCCGGCGGCGAAATGGCTGACGAGGATATGCGTGAAATGGTTGACGCTATTCAGGAAGCATATCTTATTGCAAAGAAGAACAATAAAAAATACACCCCGAAGAAATACCGCAAAGACGAGTAATCCTCAAAGTGAACTAAGTCCAATATATGGGACACATAATAGTTTATAATTTATTATAGGGTTAATATCCGATATACTATAATATGGGAGGTGAGCCGGATTGGGGTATTACACTACGGCTGAGATTGTGAAAATCGTAAACAAGCTCATTGACCGTTGCGGTACTCGTGACCCGTACAAGGTCGCAAAAGAGCTTGGTATCAATATCATCTACCGGAATTTTGACAAGCAGCGTGGAGCATACAAGGTTATTCTGAAGAACCGCTTTGTTTTTCTTAAAAACGGTATGCACCCGGTCGTGGAGCAGATAGTGCTATGGCACGAAATCGGGCACGATGTTCTACACAGGCAAGAAGCGGTTGCTGTTGGCGGGTTCAAAGAGTTCAACATCTTTGATATGAGAGAGAACCGTATGGAGTATGAAGCAAATATCTTCGCTTCTCAGGCTTCGCTCCCGGACGACACCATTTTGGAATACATTGAAAACGGCTATGACATTCAGCAGATTGCACGGGCAATGTGTTCTGACATAAACCTAATTGCTCTGAAAGTAGATACGCTGATTGCACAAGGCTATCAACTTCGCAAACAGGAACACCAAAACGATTTTCTTAAATACAGTAAAAAAATATAAGACCGTCAAGTCTCGAATGAGATCTGACGGTCTAATTTTTATCAGTTCTTATTATATCCGAATTGTCTTGTGCAAAGAGTATCTTTCCACCACTTTTCACGACCTAATATATAGTTGTCATCCATTCGTGCATTATAGTTTTCTAAAACCGAATACTGGAAATTTTCTTTGACATAGTCAAATCCCTTAGTGTCAACTAAATGTTTCAACTCGATATTTCCACCGTGACCATTGTCTATATAGTTAGTCCACCTTTGAAGCAACATTCCATACTGAGCAGTTGCCGAGCCAACATACATTTTTCCGTTGCTGGTGTCAGTTATAAGATAAACTGCTTTTTGATTTCTCAAAGCATCAAGCCAGCCGCTGCGTTTATTCCGAATAATCGTTTCCAGTTGTGAAAAACTCAATCTTATGTTCTCATAACCCGGAAATTCGTCACCATCATAAGCAGTAGAAAGAATTTCTATTACTTCCAGTTCCTCCATCATTGACTCATAAGTTCTTCCCATACCACGCTTCGTATTGTGATACTTCAAAACTAATCTGCCATAATACTTTCGATATTCTTCAATTTCCTCAGCTTCAAACCCAACATCATCAACGACATCTATCTCTTTTGTAATTCTCTTAATTGTTGTCAGCAACCATTTATCATCATAGAGGTAAAGCAGACAAATCGCAATCTGTCCCGTATGGAAATATCTTCTTTGATTGTGCCACAAAAACCACTCAATGTTTATTTTATCAGGGTCTCTTTTGTATTCCTCTAAAGGGTCTGTATTTCCATTAAAAACATTCAACTTGAGTCTGGTTTTGCCAATATCGCAATCCGGTATCTTAAGCAAGTCATTTATCAGAATCCTATCCATAACATATCTCCTTATTCGTGCAGGAAAACCTTAATATAAATCTTGACCCACGAGCCTTTCTTTTCCTTTGAGGTAATCTTACCGAAAAGGAGCTTCCCGGCGTCCATCAGGCGAGCAAATATTACATTATCCTGCTTCGGCACATAACCGATTTTTACTCCGTTAACAGTCTTTATGACAATCGCTTGCTTATCATATCGGTTATCGGGTTCTCTGAAAAACTCAAGTCTGTCATCGTTATTCAGATGTGGCTCTAATTCTTCGATACCCTCAATATGGGTTGTCCCGGCTACATATGTATCAAAAAGAAATATATCTTTTTCAAAAGGTTTGGGTATGGAAAGCTCTCCGCCTTTGCCGTGCAAGAGTCCTACAAGTCCGTTGCCGCCGGATTTAACCAACACTTGATAGAGGTTTTCACTTTCAATTTCATCCAGTAACTCCGCAACCGTACCCACTTCCGTCTGCCGCTCCCTGTCTGCCATGTCCTCAAGATATTCCGCAACGTCATTCGTCCATCGGTAAAACCGCCTGTTGGAATTGAAGTCTGCCCTGTCTGCAATGCGTATCTGCTCAATGGTCGCTTCATCAACGCCGCACTCACGCAGCAGCTTTTCCTCCGCTTCTTTCCAGATACGCCATTTCCTGTCCTCCCGTCCGTGGTTGTATGCCATTCTTTCTTCCTCCAATCAGAATTGATTGAGAGGGCAGAGAAAAGCCCCCTCATTTTCCCAAAGGAAAAAACAAGGGGGCTGAACGCCTTAAATTTTAACTTTCTATCATCTTTCTTAGTTTTATTAGGATTCTGGCTTTTCGTTTGTTTACAACGCTCTGGGTTATGCCCAACCTCGCCCCGACTTCACGCTCGGAAAGTCCGTCAAAAAAGATTGCCTGTATCAACTCCTGTTCACTATCCGACAGCAAAGGCAGGGCGGCATTCAGCCTGTCCACCATGACCGCATTGACAACGGTTTCCGCAATGTCCGCCGCTTCATCAGCGATAAAGTCCAGAGGATTCCCCTCGCTGTCCGTAAATCCGTCGAGAGATAGCAGTCTATTCTTTGTATCTAATTTTTGCAGATAACGCCACCGTTCCTTGTCACGGTAGAAGTCTGTGTATTGCTCCCTCACGACTTCAAGCAGACAGCCTTGAATGGGGATAAACAGCTTGTCCATATAGGTCTGGTCGGATTCCCTGCAACGGCAGAACTCCGTGTAGGATAATTCCACATAGCCGCCACTTTCTCTGATATATACCTTTCTTGGTGCATATTTCACCATAAATACCTCCCATCTGAATTTTTGAAATGTAAAAAATCCAGATGGAGAGGCGGAGAACGACACCGCATATCAGAAACAGCCCTACGGCACTTTCCAACAAAAATCGACAAAAGAAAAACCGCAAAGGCTCTGTGACCTTTACGGTTATAGGAAATAGTAATTCTATTGTATGGAGATTGTACTTCTACTTTCAAGGTGAGAAGTACCGTTGCACTGGCAGAAATTTTTTTAACTGGTTTCCTGCCGTTCTCTGATATGCTATGTATTGATAAATTTTGCTTCGTATGAGCAGATAGATAACTGCCCGAAAAAAGGACATAAAAAAATCCCTCCAAATTTAAAAACAAATTCAGAGGGTAATTTAGGGTATAACAAAATAACCCACCCGAATATCGTTTTTTTTATTTGGTGAGTTTGTTCTTTCAAATACGAAACAAATGCTCATGTACGGTAAAGTATCACAAGAAAATTATGTCGAATTGACAGCCGCCTCCGCTATACCGAATAAGGAAATAAAGAGTCCTCAAATTTTGCGCTACTAAATGAAGACGAGCGGAAGTAATCTCCCGCTCGTCAGTAAACTTAACTATGCCATATCAATCCCGCTTCTTTCCCGCCACCGGCACTAAGAACAGCGCGGGCAACAGCAGGAAAGCGGTACAGACCAGCCCCCAGGGTATGGACACCTGCTGGGCTACCAGCCCCACAATAGGCCCGCCGATGATCTGCCCGAAAGAGTCCAGCTGTCCGCTGGTGGAAAAGACTGTGGCGCGCATTTTCTCATCCACATGGTCGTTCATCCAGGCGGCCAGCACAGGCTCCTTGATGGTGCGCATAAGCCCCGCCAGCAGGAACACCAACAACATGAACCAAAAGCTCCGCCCCACCGCGAAGAGAACCAGGCACAGGATATACCCGGCGCTGGTGGACATGACCACACTGGTTCGGCTGACAGTCCCTTTTTTCTCCATGCGGGCGATGAGCAACTGAGAAGCCAGAATACCTAAGCCGCTGCCGATAAGACTGATAACACCGAACCAAGTGACGCTGTTCAGCGGCCCGATAACGGGTATTACCGTGTCATCCAGAAAATGAGCGGTGGAGAGCCGGTCAAAGCCTTCACTGGCAAGTCCCCCGCATAGTGTGATTGCTAAGAGCGCCAGCAACACAGGTGCGCCTTTCACAAAGCCCAGGTTGAGCTTGAACAGGCAGACAAAGTCTTTAAGCAAGCCCTGCCGTTCCTCAATAGCAGGGGAGAAGTTGGTTTCTGGCATGATGCGAACCAACACCAGCCCCAACAACAAGCACAAACTGCCCCCCAAGATGACAGGCATTTGCAGGTTTATGTTTCCCAGCAGTGTGCCCAGCACCACGCCCAGAACGCCGCCGATTTGCCCCATTTGACTGCCCCGCAGGAACACCTTGTCTATGGGTTTGTCCTCTTCCTCCGAGGCAATCCACGCCTCCAGAGCGCCGGTGATGAAGGTATCACCGCAACCCCAGACAACCTGGGCCAGCAGAACCGGCGCGAACCACGGTAGCGCACCCTCCATCAGAAAGCCCAGGCCGTAGAGGAACATTCCAATCAGCACCGAGCGCCGACGGCTATACAAATCCGCCACCACACCGGTGGGTATCTCGAACAGAAAGCAGGAGGTCTCCAGAACCGTCCCTACCAGGACAAGCTGGAAAGCATCCAGCTGCACCACCTCCAGGTGGTACACGATGGAAAGCACTGTGGACATAGAAACCGCCAGGGAAAAGACAAATCGGAACAGCAGGTAGACAGAATATGCCTTTGAATTTTTAGCAAACATGAAGTTACATTCTCCTTTCAAATCTCATTTTATATGACTTTTGCAAGCTGTTAAGCTAACTTGTGGAACATATGCCGAACCTTATCTATACGGCTATTCGGGCGGCGGGGTTGGCAAATAAATTTACCAATAGCTGGCTGGTATCCTTTTAACTCTGTCAAGCAGACTCCCTGCCCATTTGTGAAATAAGTTAAATCGTTCCTGTATTCTTGAATACATCTAGCAGGGATTTCTCCTTTCAGAATGACCTCGTCATTCTTTATCTGAGTACTTACAATATCTGCACAATACCTTGGAGCATCATGATACGCCCGTGAGAGATATTCCTGCGGTGCATAAATTTCAAAGTGGAGATATGGCTCTAATAGTTCTGTCCCTGCTTTTTTTAAAGCCTGCTCCAATACGATAGGGGAAAGCAGCCGAAAGTCTGCGGGGGTACTTACAGGACTATAATACAATCCATATTCAAAACAGATTTTACAGTCTGTCACTTTCCATCCATACAGCCCCTGCTCGCAGCCATAAAGAACCCCCTCCATAACCGCATTTTGGAACGATTGATTTAAATATCCAAGTGAAACTCTGCTTTCATACTGCACTCCGCTTCCAATAGGGAGCGGCTCTATGGACAACCCGACAGAAGCCCAGAAAGGATTTGGCGGGACTTCTATGTGGATGGTATATTCTGCTTTTCTAAGCGGTCTTTCCATATATATAACAGTAGGCTCTTTTATTTCTGCCTCCACATGATATTTTTCCTCAAGGATGGCACAAATGACTTCCATCTGCACATTCCCCAAAAAAGAAAGTATAATCTCATGCGTTGTAGTATCCACATAATATTTTAAAAGAGGGTCGCCATCTGAAATTTCTGTAAGTGCCCCAAGCAATATTTCCCGCTGTTCAGGTTTCTTTACTGCAATCGTTGTTTGGAGCATAGGGAGAGGATTTTCAATAAATTTTCTCTGCGGCAACAGCATTTCGTTCCCCAAAATACTGTTTAGCTGCAAAACATCATTTGGTAAAATTACAATATCACCAGAGCAGGCTGTATCGGATGGATATAATTCACCGTTTGTCGGAACACACATCTCTGTGATTTTTATTTTCTCTTTTTCAGATATTCTAATAACATCCCTCAAATGCAATGTTCCGCTATATATACGCACATAAACAAAACGCCGCCTTTTCTCTGAATATTCAATCTTAAAAACCTGCCCGCATAATTCAGATTGACCTTCAGGCGTTGATGAATAAAATTTACTGGCAATCACTTCTATAAGCTGCCGAATCCCCAGATTGTTTTTAGCGCTTCCGTGATAAACGGGAAATAACGTTCCGTTTTGGAATCTCCTGTTTTCTTCCTGTTCCAGTTCTGACATTTTAAACGGTTTCCCTGACATATATTTCTCTAATAGTTCATCGTTTCCCATAATTACCGCATCCCACTGTTCCATATCGTCATTGTCCGTTACATTTATATGGGGATGCTGCCCAACCTTTTGCTTCACTATAATTTCCGAAGAAAGCTTTGCTTTCATTTCTTGATATACCATTGGCAAATCAATCCCCTCTTGGTCAATTTTATTGATGAAAAAAATTGTCGGAATCTTCATTGTCTGTAGTGCATGAAACAGTATACGGGTCTGTGCCTGTATGCCATCCTTTGCAGAAACTAATAATACTGCTCCGTCTAATACGGATAAAGAACGGTATACTTCCGCCAAAAAATCCATATGGCCTGGCGTATCTATAATGTTGACTTTTACATCCTCCCACTGAAAAGATGTCACTGCTGTCTGGATAGTGATTCCCCTTTGACGCTCCAAATTCATTGTATCTGTCCTTGTTGTGCCTTTATCTACGCTCCCTGGTTCTGCAATTGCACCACTGGTATACAATAAACTCTCCGTTAATGTTGTCTTTCCTGCGTCAACGTGAGCCAGAATGCCTAAGTTAATTATTTTCATGTGATTTTCCTCCTATCAACACCCAAAAAAGGGCATAAAAATACCCAGTGATAAATACTCCTATCACTGGGTAAATAACTCCAATAGCCCCAAAACACTTATATGTTTTCGGGCATATAAAATTACATGATAAAAGTATTCTTAAACTGGGTACAAAAAACTAAGCCCCATATTAAAAGTGAAACGGGACTGCTACTTTTTGTTCCCACTATCAAATTGACAGTTTATTTAAGAATACCTTGCTGCATATTTATTAACTCCTTGTATAATACTGAATCTAATTATATTCCTTAACCCTTTATTTGTCAAGCTGACAAACTAAAGCAGAAAAAGCGGCAGGATTTCCCCCTGCCACTAATCATCTGTTTATGCAAAAATAATTTCCTTTTCCACAATCTCCCTCGCACAAGCCCTTATGTTATTGAGGCATCCTGTCCATTCTAAGGCGTTTTCTGCCTTTAGCTGTTCCGTTATGCCCTGTGCCTGTTTCATACCCTCTATGAGCCTTTCAAAGCGTTCCTGTGCCTGTCTGTTGATGTCGGCAAGGTAGGCGTTTATCCCCAATGAAAGGCGTATAGCTAATAAAGATAAATTTATTTGGGCAGTCCGTGAGTTATCAGAAACCTATGAAATTGACGCAGATTTGATAGAGGACGATGACGGATATACCGCATCTCTCTATATGAACTATGCTTCATATAATGGATATATAAAGAAACTGCTGGGACTTATTTTTATCCTGTCCGACGACTTTTCTATGTTCAAAGCAAAAGATAATAGAGACAGCGATTTGTTGATGTGTTTTACTTATCACACGCACAATGTCTATCTGAAAGATAGAGAAATAACTGATTTTGAATAATGTACTTGATGGCTACTCAAACGAGCAGCCATCTTTTTTTAATATGCCGGAATACCGTATCCGTAGATAACTGAGCTTCCAACAGGATATGTTTTGGTTCTGCAAGTGTCGCCTGAGTTGCCCTCGACGGTATAGACTGTACCGTTTTCGCATTTCTGTACGATTCCGGTGTGGTCTGTCACACCGTCGCCCTCCCAGTCAAAGAAGATGATTGTACCGGGCGAAGGTTCATACGAACCGTCTGCCCATTGTCCTCGGTCTCTGAACCATTGAACGCCGTTTACACAGCCGGCATACTTCGGAATAATACCGGCGTCGATATATCCGCACTCGTTGGCACACCAAGAAACGAAGCAGGCACACCATTCTACACGGGAGTCAAATCCGTACCAAGACCAGTAAGGCTGACCGCCTACATTACCAACCTGAGACAGAGCAACCGTAACGATTTGGTCGTCGCTGTATCCGATACCGTAAAGCACCTGCGACCATAGCTGATTGTTTTCGTCCTTTAGTAGCTCAGCAAGATAATCTTTCTGCTCTTGATTAAAGCCGTACATAGCCGCCATTTCATCAACAGTCTTGTGCGTTACCGTGATATACAGAAATGTTTCGGTTACCGTGGTTTCAGTCTGTACGATATTGCCGTGTCCGTCGTCGCTTTCCTCGATTTCGGTATGGGTTTTCGTTTCCGTTTGGGAAGAAATATCGTTCATCTCCCAAAAAATATCCGACAGTAGCTGCTTCTTGGTTTCGTCAACCGTGGCAACCTCCATCGGATTATCAGGGTCGGTATTTACTTTAACAGAATAGACCGCAAGAACCTCTTTCCACACAGCTCGGCTTCCACTCATTTCAAGCACATCATAGCTTACAGAGTTCTTTTCCTGTTCCAATCGGTCATCATATTCTTGATTGATTTCCTGAACGACTGTCTGCATAGACATTCCCGTGCCGGAATCCTCTCCCGAAAAGAAGATACCAAACACAGAACCGGCAATTAATCCGACAAGACACAGAACAATAATAACCACCACCGCAACCCAGCCGCCGGCAGCAATGGCGGCAACAAGACCTTTTACCGCCGCAATGATTGCTTTTACTGCGGCAACGGTGGCTTTGGCTGCGGCTTTAATCGTAGCGGCAGTTGCTTTGGCTGTGGCTTTTGCCACCTGTGCCGCTTTCTGCGAAGCCTTAACTGTCGCCTGAGCTGTTTTCTGTGCCGCTTTTGCCGCTTGCTGACTGGTTTTTATCGCAGTCTTTGCAGTCTGCTCAGCCGTCTTAACCGATTTCTGTGCAGTCTTTGTTGCTTCTTTTCCGGCAAACTTAATGGTTTTCTTTCCGGAGGAAGTGGCAGACTGCTTTATGGTCTTTTCCGCCTTATCGACAGTCTTAATTGCCGAGCTTGTATTCTGCGAAGCCTGTTTTCGTAAAGACTGCTCGGCTCGCTGTTGCTTGAAACGCTGAATACCGTCCTTTGCGGTGCGGATATTCTCTTTTGTGGTTTCTACACCTTTTCGTCCCGCCTTATCGAACGCATAAGCACCATCGTGAACCACCTCGTCAATACCGCTTTCCAGCTTATCGGAAGCATATTCCTCGGCAGAACTGCTGTTGGCATTTACCGACCGCTCTGCCTTTTCTTTTGTAGCGATATACGCCTGCTTCATTCGTTGGGTTGCAACGGCAGCCTTATCTATGGTTCGTATCGTACCTTTTGCATTGTCTTTCGTTTTAATATCAGCCATACAATCCCTCCTTTCTATGCAGGCTGAACCATATCTGTTGCATTATTCGTTTATTAGCTTCGCCACTACAACAAGTCTGCCGTTTGTCCGGGAATACTCACAGGTGGAAAGGGTCAGGAGCTTGTCGCCGTATTCGGCGGTTACGCCGGTATCGTAAAGCGACAGTTCCTTGCACTTCTCAACATAGGCTGTGAAATCCTCGGCATTCTCCGCATTGACGAACTGATAATATTTGAAGCTTTCAGGACTGTCCGTATAAACCACGGTTTTGAACACGGCAATTACTTCATAGGTCTGTCTGTCGGTCAGCGTATCAAAGGATATTGTTTTGTGCTTTTCCCAAAAGTTCTTGTCCTTGAATTTCATAAGACCGGCGAACATAGAGCCGTCGTTCATATGATGACCGTAGATGATGATATTGTCGCTTTGTAGCTCCATATCGCAGTTTTCCTGAACATAAGGACAGCCGTAGTCGGTGTATGCCTTATCAAAGCCGTGCTTCAGATAGAAGTTCGGGTTGTCCTTTGACTGCATAACCGGATAATTGATTTTTGTGTCCTCAACCTTAATCCAACCGACCATATCGTTGTTTTGCAGATAAAGCTCCTGATACTCTGGGATAAGGGTTTTTTCTTCGGAGTAGTTCATCGGCTCTTTGGTTTCTTCAGGCTCGGTCTCCACAACCTCAATCAGATTGTCGTACATCTCCGCCTGCTTTGCAGAGTCGTAATAGTGCTTGATGAGAAAACCTGAACTGACGGCAAATACAATGCTGAAAGCACAGATTATGGCAATATAGATTTTGTTTTTCATAGGTGTTTCCTTTCTCATATACAGAATAGGGCAAGGGTTATACACCCTCGCCCGGTTTGGTTGTCATCAGCTTATACAGTTTCGTATTCTTCGGGAACTTATTTGCAAACGGCACAAGCGAACTGCCGACCTTAATCAGTCCGTGTCCTGCGTCAACATTCGTGATATATGAAAGCTGGAGGTCGGAAATGTTAAGGAGCTTGGCAAGCTCAATTCTGTCGGTTGACGCCTGATTGAGCATAATCAAAAACTCGCTGTTTGCAAGCATAGTTCTTGCCGTATGGCTCTGCAAAAGGTCGTCCACATTCTGCGTAATGCCGGTGGCGTAAGCACCGTACTTTCTCACACGCTTCCAAAGAGTAAACAGGAAGTTTGCGGAGTATTCGTGCTGGAACAGAAGATAGATTTCATCAATGAAGATGAATGTCTGCTTACCCTTAGCACGGTTCTGTGTAATACGGTTCAGAATAGAGTCAAGGACAACAAGCATACCGATAGGCATAAGCTGCTTGCCGAGGTCAAGAATGTCATAACAGATAAGTCGGTTATCCGTATCAACATTGGTCGGCTTTGCGAAGGTATTCAAAGAGCCGTGTGTAAACAGCTCGATAGCAAGGGCGATTTCTTTTGCTTCCGGCTCGTCCTGTTTCAAAAGCTCCGCACGGAAGTCCTGCAAAGTAGGAACTGTGCCGGTATAACCTCTCTGCTGATAGTCTCGGTAAACGCTCGCCGTACAACGGTCAATGATAGACTTCTGCTTTGCTCCGAGGTTTGTGCCGCCGATAAGCTGTTCGCAAAGGGACATAATGAACTCGGATTTCAGGATAACCGGGTTTGCACCGTCGCCGTATTCCTTGTTCATATCCATTGCATTGATATGGCTCGGAGAAGTAGCGGAAATATTGATGATTTCGCCGCCGAGAGCCTTTACAAGCTGCGAATACTCTCGCTCAGGGTCTATGATAATAACATCTGCGTTGGAGGAAAGAATGATATTTTCAATCTCTCCCTTTGCCGCAAAGGATTTACCGCCGCCGGATACGCCGAGAATAAAGGAGTTACCGTTGAGTAGCTGTCTGCGGTCGGCAATAATCATATTTTTACTGATGACATTCTGACCGTAGTAAATGCCGTTTTCGTGGTAAATGTCCTGAACCCTGAACGGAATAAAGACCGCAAGGCTTTCTGTGGTAAGGGTTCTGAATGCGTCAATCTTGCGTGTTCCAAAGGGCATAGCCGTATTCAGTCCGTCCATCTGCTGATACTTGAGAATGGCAAACTGGCACAAATGCTTTCTTGCCGTAGTAAGCAGAGCTTCGGTGTCGTTATCAAGCTGTTCTTTGGAGTCCGCAGTATGAACCATAGTGAGTACAGCGAACATCATTCGCTGATCACGAGTGGTAAGGTCATCAAGGAACTCCTTCATTTCCTTTTTCTGCTGTTCCATATCATACGGAACGGTAGCAGAAAAGTTATTGTTCTGATTCTGCTTTCTCTGCCAGTTGGTTATATTCGTCTCAACCCCAAGCAGTCTGCTCTCTGCTTCTCGCACCGCTTCATCGGTAGGAACAGGTACGATGTCAATGGACATCATCAGATTGCGGTTCAGGTCGGTAAGCTCAGCTACCATACTGTCCTTGATATAGGAAGCGTACTCACGAAGAAAAAGGACTCTCCCGTAACGGTTTCCCATTTTGAAGTAGTCCTTTTCAAATTCCATTGTATCCGGGCAAACATAATCCTTGAAATCGTGTCCCTTTTTTCTCGTTTCCTTAATATTGAAGTGGTAGGCGGTTTCCTCACCGACACGGAAGAAATCGTGGACAATTCTCAGCCTTTCATCGGTTTCAAGCTCCACACATTTGCTTCCGAGTCTTGCAAAGTGGGCAATCAGGTCAGCACCGACACGGGCAAAATAGGTTCTTGCGTCCTCCACGCTCTTTTTGTTGATGGAGATAGTAACATACTTATCCTGAACGATTGCATTTGCACCGGTCGCCTTGTCGAGAAGCATTTTGTTATATTCCTCTCGGTAAACATCAAGCTCATCGCCGGTTTCGGGGATAAGAATGGTTTTCTCAAAGTCCAAACGGTTAAGCCGTCTGTTGTTGATAGTCAGTTTTGTAGTAGCTCCGCTGTCAAGAGAGTTGAGAAGCTCGGAGTATTCAAGGAACATTGCTTCCTTGTCCTCACGGCTTGCTACGGCAAAGTTAATATCCGTGAACTTGAAGCTCTTGGAATACTTGTCCTTGCCCACACGGAAAATGCCGTCATCATAGATTGCGGTAATGGGAATACAATCCTGTACGCCCTTTGGTACTACAAACTTTTCTTTGTCCTGCTTTAACAGGTTTGTAAGGGTTTTAATCATTGTTCTTATAAGCCTCCTTCTGTTTTTGTTCGATTGTCGGTTTCATCAATTCGTAATAGGTGTTGGTGGAATGAAAAACCAGCTTTTTCGGCATAAGGAACTCGGACTTAATCCACGCCCATATAAATTTCTCAGCCGTCATTCCGTTGTATTTCACAAAGCCGAGAGCCGCAAAAGGGGCAGCTCCCAAAATGCACACCCACGATACGGTTTCTGTTCCGAGGTATGGTTTTAGAAGGAAGTAAAGTCCTACCGCTACCGCACAGGCAAGAACAGAAAAAATGAACTGTCTGAGCGACAGTCCAAAAAACATTGACTCTGTATAATTTCGTATCTCTCGGTTAATTTTGACTTCCATCAAAAGCTCCTTTCTCTGCGATATGCTTGTTTTGCGTGACGGATTTCATCAGAGCAGACGCAGGTGTCCGCAAGGCAAATCACATTGCCGTTTTTCTTTCCTCCGTAGTACACACAATATTTGCAGTCGCAGTCGGCAGGCATATAGCCCTGCCATCTATCGTTATTTTTCTTGTTTTTCTTCATCAGAGAACCTCCCGTTATAAGCCCATCATTTCACGGATAATTCGGTCGCTCATCTTAACCGCACCGACAAGCACAAGCATATTGAATACCAGTTCTCCGATATATGCCCATACCTGAGTAACGGCTGCTGCGTCAGGGTTCACTACCGGCGGCGTAGAAGCAAATAGGGAGAAGATAATACAAGCAAGTACAATTACTGCTCCCTCAAGCAAAACGGCACAGTAGCTCTTTATAAAGCTCTTACCCACATTCTGCGACGGTTCTCCGGCAAATGTGGAAAGCGGTATCGGAGCGAGAGCCGTGTACATATACAGCTTGAAAAATCGTCCGTACACCGTCATTATCATAATGAACGACAAGACCGTGATAAAAAGTCCGCCGATAAGAGTAACCGCCCACAATGGGATACTCTCAAAAAATCCGCAGCTTTCAATGGTTGTTACCATTTCAGCAGGTAAGGTTGTTTGATTGGGCGTACCGAATCCCGCAGATGTCATAATGGTTGAAATCGTACCTTGTACGATGTCGAACAGGGCAAGCATAAGCTCCAGCCCGTAGGTAATCACACCTTTGGCAATGGCAAAGCGGATAAACAGCTTTAATGCGTGTTCCGGTTTCTTTACATCGGTAAAACTTCCGCAGGTGCGAACCACACCGACAACAAAAAACAGAACAAGTAAGGCAAGACCGATAGCCTGAACCGCTCCGTTGATATTCACCATTACCGACCAAATACTGCCGCCTTTGAACTGTTGCGGCGAAGTGGTTAGCAACTGCCATATTTCCGATAGCTTGCTGTTCCAAGTTTCAAGGGCATTTTCGAGGTTCTGAACTACCCAGTTATCACTCATCTGTTTGCACCTCCTTTAAGATTAGGGGCATACCTGAAATGCCAGGTATGCCCCGTTTGATAACTGTGTTCTCTTAACCGGTAATAAGGGTCAGGATTTCCTTTGCAAAGGTGATGATGATACCGCCCGCAAGGGTCAGGAAGCCGTTGGCTCTCTGAGACGGGTCGTGAGACTTCAAAGAGAGACCGACCTGAACGATACCGAAGCCAAGCAGGATAAGACCGATGGCACGGATAAGACCGAAGATGAAATCGGACAGATTGTTGACCACGGTAATCGGGTCGCTGGCGGCAAAAGCGGTAACGCTCATACCGCAAACAAGAGTTGCTGCTGCGATTACGGCGCAGTAAGCACGGAAGCCTTTCCGAACCTTTCCGGTCATAGGCAACTTCTGAGTAGTTTTCTTTTCGTTGTTCTTCTTAAAAATGTTCATTGTGTTTTCCTCCGTTAAAATAAGTTTTTATTTACTTCAAAATCCTCGTCGGACAGAAGCTCGTAATTGGTTTCTCCGTAGCTTTCCTCCGGAAGTTCTTCCGGGTCAATAGAAAGAACGGAAATTGATGAGTGCTTGACGGTAACTTCGCCGTGCTTATAGGCAGAAGCCTTTCCATCGGTTGTAAGTGCCACATTCGGGTGCTTCAAGATGTCATACTTGAAGTCCATAACGGGGCGTTCTCCACGAATAAACAGAATTGCGTATTGGTTATCAAGCATACGAACCTCATCAGGGGTTAAAAGCTCTCGACCGCTAATCTGATAATTTGTGGAGTAGTTACCGCTTCGACCGGTACTCTTTCCGAAAGTGTTGGTATCAATGGTTTCCTTACCGAGAAGCTCGGACACATATTTGTGGGTGCTTTGCTCGTTGCCGCCGAGATACAGAAACTCGTCGCAGTTGCCCACAATACTTTCCCATTGCTTTTCAAACAAGGCTTTTAACTGAGCCAAGTTCTGCAAGATGATACTTACCGATACTCCACGGGAACGCATAACCGACAGTATCTTGTCAAAGTCATCGGGCAGGCTCACATTAGTGACATACGCATAAAGATGACATCACCGCAAAAGAAAAGTGTCACCCACATAGAGTGACACTTTACCGGCTGAAAAGGAAATTATGCTGAAACGGCTTCATCGCTCTGCATTTCTTCCTTAACGGCAGCAATTCTCTTTTCCATTTTTGCGTTCTCACGCTTCTTTGCGGCAGTAAGCACCTCGCCAGACTTGTAGTAGGTGGTAGAGCCGTAATCCACCAGCTTTACCACGCCGATATAACGGTAATAAACATCAATCTGCTGTCGCATAACACCCTCAACAGCCCTCGGCTCATACACCATAATTTTATCCACCAGCATATTGAGAATTTCAGGCGTCAGTTCGGAAATGTCTCCGTAACGCTCCAAGAGGTCTGCAAACTGCTCTGCATCACTGCGGATTTCACGCACAGCGGCAGTTTCACTTTCCAGCTTTCCTTTTTCGGCAAGTATGCTTTCCTGTTCCTGCTGATATTTACTGAGCAGACGGACAAAGTTGGTTTCATTGATTTTCCCCGAAATATTGTCCTCATACAGCTTGTCCACAAGGCGATTGACCTCCTCCAAACGCTTGCAGACTCGCTTGTACTGTGCTTCTTTCGTGTTCAGAGCCTTTCCCTCGTTTTTTGCCTTGTTCTTTATAAGCAGGTCAATCAGCTTCGCCTTGTCCTTTTTAACGGCTGAAAACAATTCCTGTATATCGGCAAGCATTGCCGCCGTTAAGTCCTCCTCAAAAATTTTGTGCTGGGTGCATTTATGACTGCCGTAGGTGGCATAGGTTCCGCAGACATAAATCATATGGGAACTGTTGGAGCCGTATTTTCTTCGGCTCAGTGCCTTTCCGCAGTCAGCGCATTTAAGAAGCCCGGAAAAGATATTCAAATCGTCCTTCAGCGTTTCCTTGTATTCTCTGCGCTTAACGGCAACCAGCTCGTTTGCTCTTTCCCAAGTCTCTCTTGATACAATAGGCTCGTGGGTGTTTTCTACCGTAATCCAGTCGGCTTCATCTGTCTTGAAGTGCTTTTTTGTCTTGAAAACCGTATCGGATTTACAGAGAACACAGTCGCCGCAGTAAACACGGTTTCGAATCAAAAGACGAAGCGTATCGGGTCTCCAGATATATTTGGATTCTTCATCGGGAAACATATGGGATTTATCCTCAATGCCCCTGATGTGCATATACCAGGACGGCACCGGCACTTTGGTTTCCCTCAGATAATCACGGATACGGTGATTGCCCCAACCCTTCAACACAAGGTCGTAAATCTTGACCACCACCGGTGCGGTTTCCGGGTCAGGAATGAGATGATTGTGATCGTCCGGATCTTTCAGATACCCAAACGGCGCAGTTTTGGAATGATACTTTCCGTCTTTCGCTCTGGAACGGAAGGCGGCTTTTATCTTCCTTGAAGTATCACGGCTGTAAAACTCGTTGATTACATTTTTCAGTGCCGCATAGTCGGTGCTGTGACTGTTCAGGGTATCAATTCCGTCATTTAATGCGATAAAACGCACCTTTTTGGAGGGAAAATACAATTCCTGATACTGCCCGACAACGATATGGTCTCGACCGAAACGGCTTAAATCCTTAACAACGACCACACCGATTTTACCGGTTGCAACATCATCAATCATTCGCTGAAAGTCCGGTCTGTCAAAGTTCAAACCCGAATACCCGTCATCCACATAAATCTCGTAGGGTATCAGTCCGTTCTCCTGTGCATAGCGCACGAGCATGGACTTTTGAGTTTCAATGGACAGGCTCTCACCCTGCCTTTCATCGTCCTTGGAAAGCCTGCAATAAAGGGCTGTTTTCTTAAGCTGCTGTGTCATCTTCTTTTCCTCCTGAAATCATCTTTATACTGTCATTGTAGTACTGTTTTTTACGGTTTGCGAATGTGCCGTCTGATGACTTCGCTGTGCTTTTGCTCTGAAAAAGCCAGCCGTAAACCTCCGCCGCAAGCTCCTCAAGCGGCTTTTCACCAACGGGAATTCGCTGAATATCTATTACCGGTCTGTTGCTGTTTCTGTTCATCTGAAAACCTCCTTTACAATAATCAGCCGTTATCGGCTGTCTCTGTTTCTCTGTCTTTTCAGGTAAAGCGCATAGTGTTCCAACGCCTTTACGATATAATCTTCCATCTGCCTGTAGGTGGTGTTCGGCTTGAAATACTGCCGTACTCTGTCGGTCGGTATCTTCAAAACCTCCACCTGATTGCCCTTAACCTCGGTCATAATCTCGAATATCTTATCCATTGTCAGCAATCCGTCATTACTCAGTTTTCGCATTCTGACCGACTGAGAAAGAGAGGGGGTGCAGTCCTCGCTTTCTATGGTTTCGATTAAGTTCCTTTGTTCTTCGGGCAGTAAATGGGAAAGCTCCACCGCAGGCGTCAGAGCAATGCGCCCCTCGTCCACCAAGTCAAGCAATGGCTTTTCCAAAAAGGTCAGTCGGATATATCTCTGTATCTGTGTTTTACTGTCCGAAGAAGAATCGGCAAGCGCCTGAACGGAGGTTAACTTCTGACCAACTTGGTCAGAAGTCCGCCCCTGATGTTTCATTGCCTCCAGCTTCATCTTGTAGGCAAATCCTTTTTCGGAGGGTAACAGTCCCTCACGATGAAGATTGGAATCCACCATAAAGATGACCGCTTCATCTCTGGAAAGCTCACGGATAATGGCAGGGACTTTGTCGATCCCTGCCATTTTGCAAGCATAAATTCTTCTGTGACCCGACAGGATTTCATACTCCTTACCTTTCGGGCGTACCACTATCGGTATCAGCACACCGCTTTCCTTTATGCTGTCAATCAGCATTTCCATATCGGAATTATCCTGTATCTTGAACGGATAATTCTCAAAGGGTACGCAGTCAGCGACCCTGATTTCTGTAACATTCATTTATCTTTCCCATCCTTTCGATTTGCGTTTTCTCGTTTCTTTTTCCTGCTGTGCCATCTGCTGAAGTACTTCCGGCGGTATTTTGGAAATCACTTTTTCAAGCTCCTTCTGCTTTTGGTTCAGCTCATAAATTTTTCGGTTTGCCTGTTTGAGTTCCAGTTCCTGCTCGTAATTGATACTGCGGTAATTGGAATTGCTGTCACGTTCGCTGAACAGTTCACGCTCCAGATAGGCGATGTGTTTGTCCGTGCTTTGAAGCTGCACCTTGAGTTGAGCCATCTCCGGCGCATACCTGCCGAGAAGGGCAATAGCTGCGTCTTTTTTCTTTGCGTTGTTCACAAGCCCGATGTCATTGATTGCACCGCATATCTCTCCGTAATGGTCGTAAAGCTCGCCGGCAACCTTAAACATAAAGGGAGGAATGTGCTTTCTGTGGGATACCTTTGCAGGCGTTCCTCTTGTGATGTCGGGATATTTTTCGTGCATATATTCGTAGAATTTATCCTGCCAGCCCACAAGCCCTTTCGGTCCTCCGATAATATCCTTGGAAGACAATCTGCCTTTTTCCGTTATCGGAACAAAGCAAAGGTGCATATGGGGAGTCGCCTCGTCCAAATGCACAACCGCCGAGATGATGTTCTCTTTTTTGAAGTTGTTCTCAAAGAAACGGTAGGCATAATCAAAGTATTCTCTCCGTTCCTCAACGGATTTTCCTTTCAGCCAGTCAGGAGTTCCGCCCACGAAACAGTCCTGCATAACCACGCTGTCCTTTCTTCGCTTGGCTCCGACTTCTTCAATCCTGTCCAGTACTGCCTTGCGGTATTTTGCCGTAGGCTCGACAATGTGATAGTTCAGGTGCGTCCTCGAAGGGTCAATATCGGGATTGCTTTTATACTCGGCTTTCAGTCGTTCGTGATGATTGCATATCCTGCCGACAGCGCCGAGCTTGCGTTTTTCTATGCGCATAATCGCGTAATTTGCCATAGGCATTTCTCTCCTTGTCGTTTCATTTTCAAGGAAGTAATAATTCAGAATGTATCGTTGAATTATCTTCCTCTGTATCATTTTGCGGTGAACGGGAGAGACGGTTGATACACAGCAAAGCACCTCTTACCGCCTTTCGGTCTTGTTTGCTCGCCGTCCTTTGCGGCTCGTAAACAATCCCTCAATGCTGTTGTCCGTGATATTTTGCTCGCCATATCCGGCGGCTCGCAAAAATCACTGCCAACCGAACGGAAACCGTGCGTTTTCCGTTCCCGGTGCATTGCAGTGTAACCCACTACACCTTGCAAGCAAGGTGGTGGGCAAGGCGTTCCCCCTTGACTCCCTTAAAAGGGCAAATCCTCACAGCTTTTCGTGTCTTTATCCGTCACGAAATTCTGTTCGTCCTTGCCCTCCGGCAACAACCAAAACCACTGCACGCCCTGTTTCACAGAGCGTATGCCCAGCAGTGCTTTTGCTTTTTTTGCCGTACTCTCGCTGACCCCCGCCTCTTTCAGATGACGCATCACTTCGCTCTGCGGCTTTGGCTGGGTGCCAGCGAGTAAAGCGGACAGCATTTCTTTTGCTTTCTGCATTTGCTCATCGGGTCTGCCGACTCCCGCAAATACATTCCCCAAAACTTCATCTGCTGTCCTTGCAGTTTCCTCCAGCCAGTGAATACCGCCCTCGTCAACCGAAAAGAGAATGGCATTTCCTGTCGGGGCAAGATTGCTTTTGACCTGTGCCAGTATTCGCTCATCGGGACGTTCCTTATCGGTTCTCCCGACGAGCAGAACGCTTCTTGCCGCACCCACAATATCCACCGAACCTACGCCACGGTTCAGTGCTTTCTGCCCGATTGCCTTGTTCATATGATGAACGATGACAATCGCACAGCCCTGTTCCTTTGCGATGTCAATCAGCGGTCGAAACTGTCTGCGGACTTCATTGGCGGAATTGATCGATGTTGACTCCCCGATATATGCGGATAAGGGGTCAAGGACAATGAGCTTTGCTTTGGTCTGTCGGATGGCTTCCAGCAGTCGCTCGTCGGAAAAGCTCAGATACTGTTCCTTCTCATTGATGAACAGCAGTCTGTCCGTATCGCCGCCTGCGGCAATAAATCGAGGAACGATTGTATCGTCTGCGTCGTCCTCTGTGGACTGGTAAATGACATTGACCGGTTCTGCGCCCTCGCCGTCGGTAAAGGGCATTGGCTCGCCCCTTGTCAGCATTGCGGCAAGCTTCAGAATCAAAGTGCTTTTGCCGTCACCGGCGTCGCCCTGCAAGACCGTGACCTTGCCATAAGGAATATACGGATACCACAGCCATTCCACGCTCTTTACCTGAACATCGCTTGCCTTTGTAATCTCAAGCTTCATTTTTTCGTTTTCTCTCCTTTCTCAAAAATTTCGGGCATTCGATTACCAGCACCCGAAAGCTCTGCTTGCAGTCGTTCTGACACTTCCTGCAAAGCTCGTTATAGGTGATACGGTTTCTCTCATTCAGAAACAGCGCCCATCCCTGTTTCCGTTTTTTACTCATTCGTGGCACTTTCACCACCTCCCATAGTTTTCAACCCAAGCCGTAAGGCGTGGGTATGTAACCGCCGCTTTACCCGATTGTCGTTTTTGTATGCCTGCCCCCATCTAAGCGGCGTTGCCCTGCTCGTATCATCGCAAAGTCATATCCCAATCGGACGGTCATTCAGTTGTAAAAAGGTGTAGGGTAACTATGTCCCTTCACTTGTTCGGACTGGGAAAGGAAAAATTATCGGGTGTTTTGGAAACCAAAGATAAAATCCCCCTCACTCATTTGGACAAAGGGGGTCAAAATGCACACCCAAAATCTGTGCTCTGCGAGAAAAACTCCAAAAAAATTTATCCTTTCACTTGTTCCCACCGGGGGAGATGAAATGGACACCCTTTTTCTCAAAAAATTTTTACCCCTTCACTTGTTTGAAATGGGAGAGCGTTTCTGGGGGGGGTGTTTTCAAAAATATTTTTGAAAAAAATATCCTTTCACTAATTCCCACTGAGAAAGATGGAACGGCAACCCTTTTCCCAAAGAAATTTGAAGCTCGCTTGTTTGAACCGGAAAAGCAAAAAGCACCTGATTGTGTAATCAAGTGCCGAAATGACATAGTTTCGGGATGAAAATTGCCGTTTTTCTTCGCTGTAAGGGGTTGGAGAAAGCAGGGTAAGGAGTTTATAACGTCTTGCCGGTTTATCGGAAATACCGCCACTTAGGTACAAAAAAAGCACCTATTTTCTTGTGGGATAATTCCCTGAAAATAAGTGCTTTCTCTTTCTGTATTCAGTTGTAAGCGGTCATTTGCAGAAGCGTATCAGTAGCTCATCCAAATCCTCCGTCGGTTTATTCTCGGCAATCAAGGCGTTCCGCCATTCCGCCAAGGCTCGGATAATGAGCTGCAGTTCAATACTGTCCACCTTGGATTTTAATTTTCCTCATAGATATACTCCCTCATAATGACCTCCTCCGCACGGCTTCGGATGTTATTCATCAGCCCGAGCCACTTCATCATCTCGTCAGCTTTCATCTGTTCGGTCACGCCCTCGCGCTCTGCATACTGCTTAACCAGCCGGGAAAACATTTCCTCGCAGTCCTCGTCTACTCTGTGCAGATATTCATTCAGCGTCCCGCTTGTTCGCAGGCTCGTCAGCAGTACCTTATGGCATTGCTGTAAGTGACGGAACTTTGCACGACCGAAGCGTCCGAGTTCATAGTACTTTTCTTCGGGAAGTACTATGTCCGGCAGATAGTAGTCTCCGCAGAGCGTGTAGCTGATACCTGTCTTTTCATCTGTGATATGCTTTTTCAGTTCCATAAAAAATTCCTCCTGTCAGATACATTGTACCCGACAGGAGGGAGCTTTGCGAATGTGCGCCGCACACGCAGCTTATGCCATGTTATCTTACTCTTTTTCTTTTGCTGTAAACCGTTGTTCCGATTACGCCCGCTCCGCTTACAACCAGCAGAGCTACCCACAGAAGCATATTGCTGTTATCTCCGGTCTGCGGACTTGTAACACCTGTGTCAGGATTGGTCTCTGTCGGTCTTGTTGGGTCTGGCGGTGTTGTCGGGTCTGGCGGTGTTGTCGGGTCGGTCGGAACCACTTCTTCTTTCCATGCTGCTGTATAAGTAATGCTCTTAGTTACTGTTTCATTTACATCCGGATTCCAACCATCAAAAATGTATCCATCTCTTGTGGGAGTACCACCATCAAACACAGGAGTGACATCGTCGGCAAGAACAATGGTTGTCTGATCTTTGAAGATTTCAACATTGTCCACACCATCTGTATATGTTACAGAATAACCTTTTTCCTTGTATTCACTTGTATAGCCACAATAATCACAAACTTTTTTGACGACTCTGATATAGTAATCATCGTCTGTCTTTTCCCAATCACTAATGGTTATCGTGTAAGCATCATCCTTGTAACCATCTGTATAACTATCGTTTGCCGTGTCTATTTCATGGGCAATCATGTTCCCATTTTCCCAAACCTTAATACCATCTATGGATACAACTGTACGGCCGGAATTGCCATTTCCATACTTTGTGTTGAATTCGAAGAGCCTTGAGCATGTGATGTCCTTCTGTTCCTTAGGGTATTCTTTGTTCAAGTTATCCGGAGTAACGCCGTTCACCGTATTGTTTCCGGAAATATTGATGATATATTTGTAATCGCCCATATTGCTGTCGTTTATGTTCATGACAGCCTTATCTTTTTTTTCTTCTGGCGTGTTGCTGTTAACTACGCAATCATTATAATTAACAGTAATGTCATACTTTCCTGCACTGAAGTCTGTATAAACATTGATTGCTTTTCCGGAAACATTAAACGTACAGTGGTCAAATGTCATCGTCGGTGAGGAATAGGTCCAGATAGCATAATCCCCCTCCGGAGCATTGAAAGTAGTGTTCTTGAATTTTGCCGAAGTATAGCCCCAGTAGAAGGTCTTGCCGTTTATTACACAATTTTCTGCAACTGTGTTATCTGCACGGATGAATCCCAGATAATCAGCTGTACCAGACTGCAGAGTCATGTTTTTAAATGTAATTGTGCCGGAACCGTCAAAGCTGTAATCTCCGTTGTATTCTGTGCCGAATTTATCAGGGTCAGGTATTGTTGCTCCAATTCCCCATTCAGTTTTATCAGCACCCTGTCCTACAAAGGTGAGGTTTTTCTCCTTTGTATCTGCATTTTTGCCATAAAGTGTGTATTTCCCTTCCCCTAATACAATGGTATCACCACTTACAGCATGGTTTACTGCATCCTCCAATGTCTCATATCCTGTTTCCCCAATCCATGCTACTGAAGTACCTTCTGCAAAAGCAACTGTGGGTAATAAAGCCAGAATCATAACACTGCACAAGAGTATGCTTATTATTTTACTTTTCTTTGCTTTCATAATCAATTCCTCCTTTAGTTCTTTCCAGCTATTTGCCGGAGATTTATACCGTGTAGAAAGTTCTGCCTGCTCTCCCGCACGGCAAGGAGAGCTTCTGCCATTCGTTCCTGCGTCGGTGAACGGCGAACCGAGCATGCTTCTCCACTCAGTTAGCCCATCACCTTCTCTTTTGAACGCAAAAACGCACCGCCCTATCAGCAAAATGCCAATAGAGCAGTACGCACATATTGCGTATATTCTCGAAAAAAGGGCAGACTATGACCGCTTGCTTGCTAATGATTGTCGCAAATGCAGTCATAATTGTCAACTCCTTTTCTATAAAATTAGTTTATACTCTAAACCTTGCCACCTGAAAATGGGCGCAGTGGTAGTGAGTATATATATACATGAATATTATACACAGAAAATGCCCGAATTTCAAGTCTTATTGCGAAAATTTCAGAATTGGTTCAAAAAATGGGGTCAACGATACATTTTGAATTATTACATCCTTCCTTTGCACTCCAATACAACATCGTCATCTTTATAACTGTGTTTCATTCGCAAATTCGTCCATCAGGAAATGCACGGGAACGGGAAGCGAGCCTCCGTGAATATGGTCGGCAGCATAAAACAACTGCTGAAAAAGCTGTGTGTAAAGGATAGATACCAAGAAGTTAAAGCTGGAATCGTTGTCCGGTATCAAAGCGAACAGAGCGACCTTTTTCTCTCCGAGTGATGGGAGGTCAAGCTCGTCTGTGGTGGTTAAAGAAGCAAGACTTTCAAGGTTGAACTTTTCCAGTCTTGCCGCAAGGGTTATCTGTATGGACTTTAAGGTTTTCGCCGCACCCGAATGATAGGAACGGTAATACTTCAAAGCGATGTGGTCGGGATTTGACATTTCCAATTCCGCAAACAGTTCGTCAAGGGGAGAAGGTCTTGTGTCCTCCTCGTCCTCAATCGCACCGGCTCTGAGCATTTCCATTACCATTGCAAAGTTCTGTTCATCTTCGGGTGCTTCGTAATGAAGATAAAATACAAGTGCAAGCAGAAGCATTGAAGCTGAGGTGTCCCAAAAGGGGTCTTGTGCCTGACTGCCTTTCGGAGTGGTACTCTTAAAAAGGTTCGTCACGAGCTTTTGCACATCGTTGTCGTTCTGCAAATAGACAAACGGGTTATAGCAATGGCTTTTCTCCATTGAAATCAAATCGAGAACACGGACTTCATAGCCTTTGCTTTCAAGCAGCTTTCCGGTGTCTCTCAGTATTTCGCCCTTTGGGTCAAGAATGACAAATGATGTGTTGCACTGCATAAGATTCGGCTTACAGTAAAACCTTGTCTTACCGGCTCCCGAACCGCCGCACACAAGTGTGTTTAAGTTTCTTCGGTGCTTCTTCGCATTGAGTCCGATACAGACATTTTGCGTCATCAGCTTATTTGCAGAAGCCGGAGACTGTCTGTATTTTTTGTTTACGGCTCTTGCGTTGCCCCATTTTGCAGAGCCGTGCTCTTCACGCCTTCGGTAATTCTTCTGTGTTGAGAAGTAAATCCCGATACCCATTGCATAGCAGAGAAGCAAAACGAGGACAGTTTTTAGGCTGTCCTCGCATAGCTCAATATGGAATGGGTTGTTGAACGCTGTTAATAGGCTCGGCAGTATTTCCGGCAATCCTCCTTTTACAGAGGGTGCAATCAGAAGTGCCAGCCATACGACCGGGATAATACCGATGACGGAAAGAATAATCGCAGACTGCCTTTCGTTATCTCGATTCACAGGAGCGTTCCTTTTCGATAACTCTAAACTTTTTCTTTGGGGCAGTTCCGACCTTGATGATAAGGTCGTCCACCGCATCGGTAGATTTGCCCTCGTTCATCAAATCTGTTTTCTCGTCGTTGAGAGAACGGATAATAATGCCGTGTTCATAATCGTCCAATGCGATATGATACATTTCTTCCTTCGCCATAGTCTCACCTTATCTTTCGTAGTCTTTGCTTCGTTCCTGCTTCTTCTTGTAAAGCTCATCGGAAACACGGGAGTGAATATCCGCCATCGCATTTCTCGTTTTGGAAAGCTCATAGCGAATATCCTTCGGCTCTTTGCCGGCGAGCTTCTCAGGGATACGGTTGATTGCAAAATTCTGTGTATCGACGCCGTACTTCTTGCAAAGCATATAGCCGATACAAACCGCCTGAAAGCCCATATCCGCTCTGCTGTAACTGTCGCTGTTGATGGAGAGCTGTGCGTGGCCAAGTTCCTGTGCTACGCACTGAGCGACCGCTACGCTGTCTCCCACATCACGCTTAACATACAAGGTCTGTTCCTCGTTGTTATAAAACGCCGCCATATTGGGATACGGAAGCTCATTTGTTGCTTCCACTTCAACCGGAGAAGAATCCAGCATAACGGTAATGAGTGCTTTCGGGTCACGATTGACAGTCGGTGCAGGCGGTCTCTTGCCGTTGGTCTGAGAAACATCAAAGACCTTTTTCACATTGTAGGAAATACCGGTTGTACCGTCTTTCTTTGCATACTCGACAGGTTCAAGAATGGAAATGCTTTTCGCACCTTTCTGAATTTTCACATTGTCCTTGCTCCAGTCATCAAAGTTTTTGAGCTGGCTTGCTTCGGGAAGCTGCTTAAAAATCAGAAGTGCATTGACCGCAGAGTATCGGTCAAGACGGCTCTGCGTATCAAGGAAGGCTTTGAACTTTTCCGGGTCGGAAACAATCGCCTTTGCGGTGTCGTCCGCCATCTGATATACGGCTTCCTTTTCAGCCTTCATCTTCTCGGCATATTCCTCTTTGGAAAGTCTGTTTCTCTGCTGTCCTGCCTTAGCAGGGGTAAAATTGTTTGTCATTGTGATTACCTCTCTTTCACATTTTTGCTTTTGGGTTTCGGCTGCTGGTGTACGGTCTGTGCCGGGGCGTTCTTGACCTCCGGCTTTGTTACCTCCGGCTCTTTGCGTTCTGCTTCTTTCTGCTGCTTGGACTGAGCCTTATATCGGTCAAGCTTTGCTTTTACCGACGGCTTTCTCTGTCTGTCGCTTACAGTACCCTTATCAGTTTGCATATCTACCGGCTCGGAGTCGTGCCTTGACGGAGGGTTTTTGTCCGTTTTGGCGACTGTGGGGTTTGACTGGGAATACCCCTCTTTCTGAATAGGTTTTCTGACGGCTTCCTCAGTGATGATTTCGTTTTTGGTTTTCGTCGGCTTGTCTTTTTCCAAAGCTTCACGCTTTTCGACAGCCTTCTGAGACTCGGTGACAATCGCAGCCTTATCAACTTTACCGAGTTCAAATCTCTCAACGATTCTCTGAATTTTGGAAGCGTCCTCTGCACGGGCAATAATATCAATCGGTACATTATCGCCCTTTGTGTTTTTATCCCTGAGTACGCAGTATAGAACACCGTAGCGTTTTGCCTGCTCGGTAAACTTCTTCAAGTCCTTGTTGGGGATAGAAAACACCTTCAGCTCCTTGCCCGACTTAATCATATTGGTAAGTCGAGCCTTGCCTTTTGTTTTCTGTTCCTGTTTGAGAACAGAGACTAATAGAACGGCAATATTCTTTGCTGCCGCTCCGCTCAATTTTGCGGCTACTTCAAAGCCCTCAAGCGATAGCCTGACGACCTGTTCTGCCGCATCACCTCCGTTTGTCATTACGGTTCTGCTCCTTTCTTTCTTGTTTTTCTTCGTAAACTCTAACCGTCTCAAGGTTAGCTTCAATGACCTTTGACCTTTCGGCTATGTCATCACAAAGACCGACCTCTTTGCGGAGAGTCCACAGTTTGCTCGTGATTGCCGCAATCTGCTCTTTGACATTTGATAGCTCATCGTCACTCAAATTTCTTCTTAACTGTTTTCGCAGGTGCGTTCTATCGTTAGTCAGGGATTTGATTTGCGACAACACGGACTCTTTATATGAGAAAAGCTGCTCGTCGGTAGAAATGTTCTCCCGTCCAAGCAGCCTTGTCTCTTGAGTAATTTTGTCAAGCTTCAGCAAATCTTCTTTCAAAAGATAGTGAAGCCTTGCGGTATTCTGTTTTTTGTACTTCGGCAAATAACCGAGCTTATAGCAGTAATGCAGATACAGCCCATACAGTCCGCCGACCTCTTTGATTTTGTGTTCTCTTGTGGGCAGTCGGTACTGTCTGACTTTTACCGTTTCCTTTGCAAAAGGAACGATAAGAACCTTTTGATTTTCCATAAGCCTACGCTTGATTGCGTCCTCGGTATATTTTTCTCCGAGTGATTTAAGTCGTATCGGCTTCTTGTATCCTTTCGGAACAATCGTCCAATACTTTCGACTGTCGCTGAGACAATGCTCATAGCCCATCTGAGTCAGGATATAATCAAAGGTCTTTAAGTTGGTGCTGTGTGCAATCGCTTCATCAATGGCGTCACGGGTAATGGAATATCGGCTCGGCATACCGGCTTGCTCCTGTTTGTAGTAATAAGAGGATTGCTTACTGCGGTTTGGGTTCGGATTGTAATACAGTCCGTACTTCTCACAGAGACGGTCGGCAACCAAGCGGAACTTGAACCACGCTTTTTCATCGCCCCATAACCGCTTGCCATCCACAAAGGAAACGGAGTTGATTACATAGTGGCAGTGCAGGTGCTTCGTATTCAGATGAGTAGTAACCACCACCTGAAATCTTTTGCCCCACACTTCGTTTGCAAATTCCATTCCGATTTTCTGTGCAAGCTCCGGGGAAATATCCTGTTCCTTAAAGCTCAGGTATCCGTGATAGGCTTGAATGCCATCGTCTTTTCCGTATGCTTTTTTCACAGATATAAACTGGTCTCTTGCAGTAGCCGGATTGCAGTTGATACCCTCAACGAAAAACTCACGCTCGGTTTTTTCTTCGTCCTTTGCATAGCTGAGAACATCACGGAGAGCCTGATACTGTTCCTCGGTGTAAATATCTGCCGCCGTCTTTTCGGGATTGGCTGCATAGTCGATTACCTGACCGAGCCTTGATGTGACAGACCACAATTTACTTACTGCCATTTCATATCGCTCTTATCGGGTCTTAAAAAAGTACGCTCCACATCAGCCTGAAACTTATGCCAACGCTCGGCTTCCTTTTTAAGCTGCGGTGCATCCACAAATCCGAGGGTGTTTGCTTTCGCCGCAAGCTGATTGATGTTGTTGCCGATAGCAGAAAGCTCACGCATAACATCGTAAAATCTTTCGTCGGGCTTTTCTCTCGGCTCGTATCCTTTGAGAAGCAAACGGATAAGACCGCCTTCGGAAAGACACGCCCGTTTTGCTTTTTTCTGCAAATCCTGAGCTTCTGCCTTGTTCATCAGAATGTGCTTTTCAATGTTTCTCTTGCTCATTTTTATCGCTGTCCTTTCTGTAAATATAGTGCCTGTCCCGATTTATCTGAAACAGGCACATTGTTGTTACTCCGAAAAAGCCGCCGATAATTAACCCGGCGGCAACCAATACTATCTCCCGCATTGCTTATGCTCCTTTCTTACTTGGGGGTATTAGGGGCAACCCCTAACGAGTGTACCGTTTTGGACATTCCTGTCCATAAATGGTCTGCTCGCTAAGATTATGCAGACACTCAGGGTTGCCCCATAGATTGACTCTTATCTCTCCATATCCTTTGAGACAGGCTTATACGGCTTTGCTTCAATACCGTCCAAAGACTTGTAAAACCTCTCCGGATATTTGAATTTTTCCTCGTACTTACGAGCCAGTTCTTTCGGCATACTGAGAAACTTTTCCGACTCAATCGGTGCGTAAGCAATGAAGAACTTGCCGGCAATAATGTCGAGCATTTCACGGTTGCTGTCATCTTTCACATAACATTTTTCAATCTTCCAACCGTCCTTGCCGCCGTGTTCATCAGCCATATACGCTTCCAGTCGCACACATTTATCCGAACCGTCAAGGGAAGAAGCATAGATAGAATATCCGCCCATCCCCTCAATGAAAGCCTTATTGTTACTGCTGACAACATAGGTTCTTTGTTCCTCTGTGTAAGGCTTGTCAAAGCTGTCAGCCGTAAAAACAATATATCCGGTCGTGTGGTTTCTTTCTTTTTCTGCCTGCCGGAAATGAGCTTTCAACTGCGGATAACTCATCTCAACATTTTCAGGCTCGGAATAAACAGCCCTGTTCAACGGCAAACCGTTCATCTTTCCTTCCTCGTTGCAGATGATGGCAACCTCGTCCTCAAAGGGCATATATTCTTCAATATCTCCCTCCACAAGAGACTGCATTGCTTCCAGCGTATCCTCAATCTCAATGAGTTTCGGATACCTGCCCGGCTCAACAAGAATGACGGAAATCTTCTCCGGTGCTTCGACCTTTTCAAAGGTGTCCTCGTGAATATTCAAAGCGAGAGAGCTGCCGTTTTCCCATTTCATATGAATCTGTCCGGCGTCGTCAACGAACTTGACCGTTCCTTTTAACCCATAGGGCATTTGACTTTCGCCAGCCATTTCAGTGAGTACAATCTGCGTACCCTCCGGGTACATTTCTCTGATTTCTTTTAGTTTCATCGTGCAAAACTCCTTTCGGTTTTATCTTTTATTCCCAAGCGTTTACAAAGAAAGTCGTTGACATCTTTCCCGTATTTGGGAGGGTCGTCAAAGACTTCATACTTATCTGAAAGAATCGTCTGCAACGCTTTGGTCGCTTTTCTTCCGGCAATATCATTGTCCAAATGAAGAACAATTCGCCTGATTGTTTTGTCCTTTTCAAGCAGCCTGCCGAGTGTAACAGGCACTTTCGAGTCCTCAATTTTCTGCTTTGGGGAGTACACTCCCGCAAGAGAAACAAGGTTAAACTGTCGCCAGTCTTTGCCCTCCAGCTTCATCAAAGTTGCGTAGGAAAGCAGGTCAATGGCACACTCAAAAAGATGAACCTCTCCGGTGTTTTCGGCAGTCAGGCGGAAAGAATATTGCTTTTTACTGCCGGTGCAGTCGCCCATAATCCTTGATTGATTTGTTGCTCTGTATGCGGCGTATTTGGGTTCTTTGTTTTCGTCATAACCGATAAAAACAGCATTGTGATATGGGAGCGACTCAATGATTAGCTCCTGTTCCAAGCAGTAGTTGATGATTTCAAAATCAAGCCCACGCCCGAAAAGGTAATCAAATACCACATCGGCAGTGGGGCTTTTTTCAGGCAGAAGCAAAGGCTGTTCCTCATAGCTTTTGATATTATCGCAAGTCGGAAAGCTGACTGAACCGTTTCCCATAATGGTCTGAACCGCCCCGACAAAATCCATTCCACGGACTTTGATAAGGTAATCGAGGGCGGATTTGCCCCCGATACCTCTCGACCACCACATCCATTTTCCGTTGGAAATCTTCAAGCTGTCGTGGGTTCTTGTGGTGTAGGTGTTGCTTGAAAACTTAACAAGCTCGCCCGGTTCATACTCTCTGAGATAGGTTAATAAGTCCATTCGTTTGGCTTCGGTTATGACTTCCGGTGCAATATACGGCATAGGTATCACCGCCGTTCTACATCAGCAAATCGGCAACCGCTTTCTGTATTGGTTCGTTGATACTGAGCTTTGCAATGATAATAAGTATCTTATCAACAGGGCAGCCGATGTCATTCCAAACAGTCCAAGCACCTCCCGCAAGGTCGTCGTTTTCATACAAAGCAATGATTTCTTCCGGCGAAAACACCGTTTCAATGCTCTGTCGAACCAACTCTCCGTAGAAAGAAAGCTTTGCATTTCTAAGGGCAAATTCTGCTTCCTTTGCGGGCGGTTTGCTTCTTTTCAATTCGAGATATGCTTTATCAAGTCTCCTGACCACAACCATCATCATTGCGTCAAAAGGGTTAATGATTGCTTTTCTGCAAGGGCAGTTTTCTCTTTCCTTATCGGGTGTCATTTTATCGTTCATAGGTTTTCTCCTTTCGTGTGTTCGGCACTTCGCCCTCATCGGGTTCGCCGCCGACAATTTCGTTATCTCGCTTATCCATATTGAGCAAGATATTCAGCTCGTCCAATCGGGCAAGCTTTGTCTTGAGTTCTTCCTCTTGGATAAACGGTTTTTGGACTTCTTTCTTTGCGGTTTCCAACTGATTTTTGGTGTTCTCAAGGTCGTTTTCCGCAAGCGATAAGCTCTCGGCAAATCTATCAATACCGTTATCGAGACGGATAATATTGCCGTGTGCGTCATCGCCGAGAGGAACATTTCTGCTTGTCGCACCTTTCAGTCGAACCTCATAATTGCGCTCTGCGGTATTAAAAAGCAGCTCCGTTTCAAACCCTCGGTACTTGCCGAGAGGAATAGGGTCGGGGCTGTTCATCTGCTTGCAGGCATTAATGATTGCTTTACCGGCGTCGGCTTTTTCGGAATAAAAAACACCCTTAACCTCCATACCGACAAAGCGGTCGTCCGTTGGTTTCGGGTGCTGTTTCGCAGTATCTACATCTTGCTTCAAGCCTTCAATGCGGTTTTCCAAAGCTGTAATTCGCTGCGGATAATATTTGATTATCTTATCTTCCAAAGCGTATTTTTCAGATAGAAAGTTGGATTTTAAGAGCTTCAGCTTTTGAACTTGAATGTCCAAATCCATCTTCTCCTTAATATACGGGTTGCCGGTGGCAAGCATTTTAATCTCTGCATAGGACAGAGCGGTTTCATCAATATCCTCGGCAGAACGCACCGGGGATTTGCTCGTCATAATCTGACTGGCGAACTTTTGCTTTCCCTCTACAAGCTGATAAAGATATGCGTCAAAGGTCTGCTCCGTTACATAGCGGTAAATATCTACATCGGGGTTTGAGTTACCCTGACGGATAATTCTACCGGAACGCTGCTCCAAGTCTGACGGTCTCCACGGGCAATCCACATCGTGAAGTGCGATAAGTCTGTCCTGAACATTCGTGCCGGCTCCCATCTTCTGCGTAGAACCGAGAAGCACTCTGACCTCGCCCTTACGGGTCTTTTGGAACAGTTCTTTTTTCTTCACATCGGTATCTGCTTCGTGGATAAAGCGGACTTCACTTTCGGGGACACCACGCTCAATGAGCTTCATTCTGATGTCGTTATACACCGAGAATGTGCCGTCATTCTTTGGGGTTGAGAGGTCACAGAACACAAGCTGTGCCGATTTTTTATCGGCTGTTTCCTCCCAAATACGGTAGATGTTATCGACGCAGGCGTTGATTTTACTGCCCTCAAAATCAGGCAGCATATCGTTAAGCATACGCTGGTCAAGAGCTAACTTTCTGCCGTCGTTTGTGATTTTTAGCATATTATCTACACTCGAATCCACACCGCCGCCACGAACTTTCTCGGCTCGTTCCGCAAGGGAAGCAACCATTTCTTTCTGCATTTCCGACGGCTTGACCGCAACATTATGGAAGTGCGCTTCCGGCACAGGCAGCTCCAGCATATCCGCCGTCTTAATATCGGCGACCTCCTTAAACATCGCCATAAGCTCCGGAAGGTTATAGAATTTTGCAAAGCGTGTTTTCGCTCTGTATCCCGTTCCCTCCGGGGTAAGCTCAACGGCAGTTACAGTCTCTCCAAAGGTACTTGCCCACGAGTCGAAGTGCTGTAAATTGTTTTTTACAAGCGTGTTGTACTGCAAGTATCGCTGAATGGTATAGAGTTCCACCATACTGTTTGAGATAGGAGTACCGGTTGCAAACACCGTTCCTCGACCGCCTGTAAGCTCGTCAAGGTATCGGCACTTCATAAAAAGGTCGGAGGATTTCTGTGCTTCCGTCTGAGCGATACCGCCCACATTACGCATTTTGGTGTAAAGATAGAGGTTCTTGTAATAATGACTCTCGTCAATAAAGAGCCTGTCCACGCCAAGTTCTTCAAAGGTAACAACATCGTCCTTGCGGCTTTGGTCGTTGAGCTTTTCCAGCTTTTGCTTCACGGACTTTTTAGACTTTTCAAGCTGTTTAATGGAGAAATTTTCTCCACGGTTTCGCTTCAAATCCATAATACCGTCTGTCAGTTCTTCAAGCTGCTGCTCAAGAATTGCCCTCTGTCTTTCAATGGACATCGGTATTTTTTCAAACTGAGAATGACCGATGATTACTGCGTCATAATCTCCCGTAGCAATACGACCGCAGAACTTTTTACGGTTCTTCGTCTCAAAATCTCGCTTTGTCGCTACGAGAATATTCGCCGCCGGATAGAGCTGTAAGAACTCAGCCGCCCATTGTTCGGTCAAGTGATTCGGGACTACGAACAGCGACTTATTGCAAAGTCCAAGTCGTTTGGACTCCATAGCAGCCGCCACCATTTCAAAGGTTTTACCCGCACCGACTGCGTGTGCCAACAGCGTATTTCCGCCGTACAGAATGTGTGCAACCGCATTTTTCTGATGTTCACGAAGTTTGATTTCCGGGTTCATACCGTTGAAAACAATGTGGCTTCCGTCATACTCACGGGGTCTTATGCTGTTGAACTTTTCGTTATACATCTTCGTGAGTTTTTCTCGGCGGGTAGGGTCAGCCCATATCCAGTCCTGAAAGCCCTGCTTTATAAGTTCCTGCTTTGCCTGTGCGATTGCCGTCTCTTTTTTATTGAGAACGGCTTTCTTTTTGCCTTCGTCATCTTCGATATAGTCAAAGATACGGACATCTTTCAGGTTCAGCGTTTCCTCAATTATCTTATAGGCATTGATACGGGAAGTACCGTATGTGCTGTACGCCTTTACATTGGAACGGTCATAGCTCTTTCCCTCAATGTTCCATTCTCCGGTAAACTGAGAGTAGTGAACCTTGATATTCCACTGTGCATAGCGTGGGGTGTCGAGAAACTCAAACATAAACTGCTGGAATACTTCGGGAGGTATCCAAGTCGCACCGAGCCTTACGGAAATCTCGCTTGCCGTCAAATCCTTTGGCTGCACCTTTTCAAGTGCCTGCACATTGACGGTATAATCTTCGGGATACAGTGCCGCAGACTTTTTGGCGGTTGCCAGCTTCTCACGAACATTACCCGACAGATATTCGTCTGCCATAAGGTGCTTCGGCTCATAAGAATTGCCGTACTCATAAAGGGGATTTAAGAAGATTACACCCTTTAGGTCAGCGAATAATTCCTCCTCACTTTTGCCGGACAACTCCATCATATATTCCATATCAATGGCTGCTTTTTCGCCCATAGAGACAGCGAGAGCTTCGTCTGCGGTGTCAACCTCCGTTACCGGCTTGTGCGGTTTAATCGTCCTTTTGAAGAACATATCCGCCTTGCGTTCCAGTTCGCCATCTTCGTTGATGACCTCAAGAGCAGACAACAGAGCATAGGAGCTGTCATCTGAAAAGGCAGAAGTATTGGCACGGCTGTTAATCAGTCCGTACTTCTTTGTAAAACTGTCATACAGAGTGTTCAGCTTATCCTGTGCCTGTTTGATTTCGCTGTCGGGATAATCCTCGGTTTGCAGTTCAATCAGGTTGCGGACGCAATCTCTTATCCCAATCATACCCTTAATACGGTTCTCGGCGGTTGCCGATACCTCCACCGGGGACATACGGGAGTTCTCTCGGAAATAGATTTTATCGTCCAAAACCGTGTATGAGAAGTTCCTTACCGTAGGGTCTGCCGGAATAGAATTATCTTCTTCCTCCAGCTCGTCGGCAACTTCGTATTCGGAGATTTCTCCGTGAATGTTTGAGACTGCTTCGTTCAAAAGCTCCGAAAGGTCGGCATTTTCAAACGGCTCACAGGTTGCTTCCGGTCCGAAGCGACCGCTTACCATTTTCATTTCGCCGAGTATCATTTCCGGGTGCTGAACAAAATATGAGTTCATCCTTATACCGTTTTCGTCGGTGTCAAGATGAACCCAATCCGGCTCAATATCTATGAGCCTGTCTCGCTTTTGCAAGAACAGAATATCGGATACAACCTCTGTTCCGGCATTGCCTTTGAAGGTGTCATTCGGAAGTCTGATTGCTCCGAGAAGCTCCGCCCTCTGTGCGATATATTTACGCACATTGGAGTTTTCCTTGTCCATAGTTCCTTTGCTTGTCACAAGAGCCATCACGCCGCCGGGACGTAATTTATCAAGCGATTTTGCAAAGAAATAATCGTGGATTAAGAAGTTGTACTTGTCGTATCGTTTGTCGGAGACTTTGAAATCTCCGAAAGGCACATTGCCGATAACACCGTCAAAGAAGCTGTCGGGGACATTTACTTCCTCAAAGCCCTGTGCCGCAATGGAAGATTTCTGATAAAGCTGCTGAGCGATACCGGCTGAAATGGTATCAAGCTCCACGCCGTAAACCTTTGCGTTTTCCATTGACTTAGGCAGCATACCGATGAAGTTACCGATACCGCAGGACGGCTCAAGCAGGTTGCCCTCCTGAAATCCCATCTGTTCCAATACCTTGTAAATGGCGGTAGATACTTCGAGCGGAGTGTAAAATGCAGTCAAGGTGCTTTCTCTTGCCGACGCATATTCCTCCGGCGTCAGGATATTTTTCAGCATTGCATACTCGGTATGCCAAGCTCCTGCTCGTTCGTCAAAGGCTTCGGGAATACCGCCCCAACCGACATATCTCGACAAGATTTTCTGCTCATCGGGTGTCGCAAAACGGTTTTCGCTTTGACAGTCTTTCAAGACCCTAATCGCCGCATAGTTTCTGTGAAAACGCTCTTTCTTGTTCACTTCTTCAACCTGATTATTAGCAAGGTCAAAGTTGTGTCGCTCGGACATCGGAATATCCGGGTGGGGGTCAAAGCTCTTTACCTTTGACTTTTTCTTTTGCTCCCAAGCGGGTACAATCGGTTCAGGCACTTTGTCGTAACCGTTGCCGATACGAACACCCTCGTTATACATTTCCTCATAGCTGTCAAAACCGTTTTGAGCTGCAACGATTTCTCTGTAATCCTCAATCGGTACATTTCCGATATTCGTTGCCACCATATCAGCTCTTTCAGCGTTTTCAATGAGTGCTTCCATTGTGGCAGAGGTACAGTCGGTCAAATCCGGTGTCCTGTGAAACTCTCGCTCTGCGTCCTCAAACCATTCCGTACCTACATCAGCAAGCTCCTGATTTGCAATACTGCCGAGGTAATCAAAGAAATCCTCAGCCGAGTCATACTCCTGTGCGGCTTGCTGTATTTCGTCGAAAGAAAGCGTATTTATAATATACTGTCCTCCTGCATTGCTGTCGGGGTTATAGTACATCCAAGTTACACTTTCATTCTCCCGGTTGATAAAGAAGGCGTCGTCATAACCGGTTTTCGGACTGAAATCCTGTACGGTTTCGGTATCATTTTGAGCTTCATTTTCGCCTGTAACGGTTTTTTCTTCCGCCGGTAATGCACTGACCTTCAAGTGGTCGTTCATTGGATTTTCACGCACTTTGCGGTCAAATTCTTCCCTTGAAAACTCCTTGTTGAAAAGGGGCATATCGAAGTCATAGAGCATTACACGGTTTTCATCAAAGGACAAAATCTCATACTGCGAAGCCCCGATATACACGCTGTCACCGAGATGGTATTCACACTTTACTTCCGTTTCGTCCTCTTTGTTTTCAGGCTCAGGCGGTGCGGTAGAGAGTATCTCACGGTTTTTTCTCTGCTCTGCAAGCTCGGCTCGCCTTTCTTCCTGCTTTTCAAGCCATTCCGGGTACTTTTCTTTTTCCTTTGGGTTTAAGTATCTGTCCATACGGATAAGGTCTCCGATACGCTTTTCTACCTGAGACCAAGAAAGCGTAATGTGCGGCTTGTCGCTTCCGATACCTTTTGAAATTGTGATACCTTTTCCGTCGTGCTGTTCGTCAATGCCTGCACCGATGATGACAGGATAAGAGCCGCCCCAACCATATTCATTCTTCAAGAAGTCGGCGTTCTCTTTGGCGGAAAGGCTCTTTTCAAACTGCTCATAGATACGCATTTTGCCCTCGGAAACTCCGCTTCCACGGGTCAGTACAGCGTCTATGACTTCCTGAGAAAAAGTAAAGGCAGAGGTTTTTTGTTCCTCTGCCTGATTGCCCATTATGAGAGTCAACTGACCGTCCATAGACGGAAGCGGCTTCATTGTATCGGTCAATTCTCCCAAAAGTCTCATTGCTTCAAAATGCTGTGCGATAACGCCCCAGTCATAGAAGCTCTGAGCTGTTCTGTTTTCGTATTCGCCCTCCCACAAGTGGAGGACATTCTGAAATGTTTTATACCCCACAAGCCTGCCGTCGCTTAAAGTAAGCTGGGTGTAATCGTTGTTGAAAATACCCTTGATATATTCGGTACGGGTCGCATTATCCGTATTTCTCTCATTGAAGTCTTTGATTTCTTCCTTTGAAGCGGACAAATGCGGGGTAGTACCGAGTATTTCTCGGATAGTATCGTCACCACCGAAAAACGGCAGGCTCTTGTCCTCGTGGTTTCTGTCGTAATACTCTAAGCGAATATTACCTGATTCTTCACGATTTCCTGTGCCGAGTTCCTGATGTTGTTCATCAGGCGAACCCATTTCATCATATCTTCCGCTTTCATCTGCTCCGTCAGCCCGGCTTTCTCTGCCATCTGCTTCACGAGAGTTTCCTCCAGTTCGCTCGCTCTCTGCTGAACCTCCGCCAAGTGACTGTTCAGAATCCCTTTCGTCAGAAGATTGTAGTACAGGATTTTGTGATGTTCCCTCAGATAAGTTCTCCTCATCTGCGACCATCTGCCGAGAGTCACTTCCGTCTGCTCCGGCAGTTTCAGGTTCGGAAGATTGTAGTCTCCCACCATCGTGTATGTGATTTCGCTCATCGCTTTGACTCCTTTCGTCTTTGATGTCTTTATTGTATTCGGATTGCTCCTGTTCATCAATTATGCGATTTTCCTTGCTGAGCGTACTGATTGTTCTGCTGACAGGGAGCAACGCCATTTCAGCAATGTCACTTGTAGCAATACCCACCGCATTGAGAACTTCCTGTGAATTGAAGTTTGAAATACCGGCAAAGTCATCGGGAGAATACACCTTGTCTGCGTCCAGTCCCAATCGTGCCATAACCATATATGACACGCTGTTTCTGACAAGCTCCAAATACAAGGCATTTGCTTCGTCAGCAGACAAATACTCCATATCGCTTCCTGCACCCAAGCTCATAAAGTCGGTGATATAGTCTGCGATATTATCCTCGACGGCATTGGCAATGCTCTCTTTAACGACATTTTCAATACTCGTTGTATCGTTTACCGCCCCGAAAGTATTTTCAAGCGTTTCAATAACCTCTGCTTCAAATTCGGGTCTCATCTCCCAAATCGGCACAGGTCGGGAATATCGGCTTTCGTGGGTGTCCGATATATCAAAGTAGTGAATCAGCCTTTGACGGCTTCTGTCTGCGTCCTCAAATACGGCAATACCTTTTGCCCCTCGGTTTACCCAACGACCGAAAGTGCCGTTCCATCGTTCGATTTCAAGCACGGCTGTCGCGTCGGGTCTTTGGGCATATATGAGAAGCTGTTCATCAAATCGGAGCCTGAAATTTCTGCCTGCTGTTTTCAGAAACGATTGCCAGTTTACCGGATTATCCGTAACTGCAAAACAGGTTCTTTCATACAGCTCCGAAATCAGGTCAAATTTTCTTGCCACCTCGTCTGCACCTCCTTATCGTGATTTTTCTTTGTCCTTTGCAGGTTTTGTATTTTCTTTTGCGGCTGGTTCTACGGTATGATCGTTTCTCTCGCAAAGCTTGGCAAATTCGCAGATGTGGTAGAGATTAGTGCCGACCTCCAAATGGTAGTCGTCGATATATCTGCAAGTCCTCTCCATTGTTTTACCGTCGCTGAGCTTGATTGAAATTTTCTCTCCGTCCGCAATGCGAAACTGCTCCTGATAGTGCGGGTCAATAAATCGGATACCACGCTCGGTATTTTTCAAGTGGCTGTTCAGCCACTCTTTCTGATAGCAATAGCAGTACAGATTGTATTCGCCCCTGTTGGGGTTAAACCTCATAAGATAGCTGTACTTTTCCGTATCAAGACGAATACCGTAGTGGTTGCGGTCATCATTAAAGGAGCTGTCGGGAGTGGAATAGCAGTAAGAGGACATAGACTTTCTGCCGGACAAAACATCGCCGTCACGCAATCCGTTTATCACATCGTCAAATTCAGCCTTAAATTCATCGGTTTTCAGGTCTTTTCTGAAATCGTTCCAAGTCGTCCAAAACTCGTTCCCGGTAGAACCGAAGTCGGCTCTCAAATATCCGATAAGACCGGTCTGCATAGAGAGCTGCTGACTTTGGCTGAAGGTGTATTTACGCTCTGCTTCGGTCAATACTCTGTAATCCATTTTCATCACCTCGCTTGTTCGTTTGGTTGTCTTTGCTTTGGAATAGAAAAACCATATACGCCGGCAATATCATCGCCGAGTCTTTTGGTAACTCGTGTGATGTCGGCTCTTGTGGCTTTCCCGTTGTAGATTTTAACTTGCAGATTTTCAATCTGCGTATCGGTAACACCGTCTTTGAATACACGGTAAAGATAATGGTTTGTACCGTCGTGATGAACAGCGTCGGCTCGAAGGTCTCCGTATTTGTCAACATACCATTCTGTGTAGTCGGTGTCAGAATAAAGGCAGTCCTTAATGTTGCCTGAATCAATCATCTTGTATCCCGACACTCTGCCGTTCCATCGGCCGAGGTCGCCGATTACGATAATCGGCTGTGAAAGCTGAATGTTGAGATTTGCTCGTTCATCATAAAGATTTTCGGCATTGGATTTTACCATAATGTCGTAAAGCTCATCATCGGAATATCCGGGATACAGTTCCTCCAAAGACTCTCGCCAATCATCAAGGTCAAGGCTAATGTCGCTCCAAATGATATGGCGGTCATTCTGTTCCTGACTGCTCATCAGTGCCACCTCCCAAATAAGAGAACAGCTTATTGGCTTTGGTCTGCTTCTGAAGCTCGATAATCAGGCTCATATCCGGAATAGTGATACCCGGAATTTTCAAAATGCTCTCCATATCAAGCTGCTGCAATTTCTTTTCGGTATTGCAGCCTGCGTCAAACAGTTTCGTCAGAAGCTTTGTTTTCTGTTGAAAAGTGAATTTTTCCTTCATTGCTTTGTCCTCCTTATCGTTCTTTGTCTTTGTTTCGCTTCTTGTGTAAAAGCTCCTGTGCCTTTTCCTTTGCCCATTCAGGCAGACACTCAGGCTTTACCTCGCCCATAACGTCCATTCTTTCGTATCGGGTGGATTTGCCGGTGTGAAGATTGGTACAAAACACAGCACTTCCACGGCTGTTTGCCGACGCACCGAAACCTCCCGTAACATAGTAGAGCTGTCTGTCGGCTCTCTGAAATTCGGGCTTTAATACCTTGGGGTCAATAGCTATAATTTTGCCGTTGATGTCTTTAGAATAGTGGTCGGGGATACAATCGGCTTCCGTTATGAGTGTGATTGGAATATCCAGCTTTTCGACCTGTTCCTTGAAAAGCTCCGCTTCATTCGCCACACGGCTACCGAAAAGGTGTACGATTTCGATATAGTCATCGCTTACCATACATTCCGAACACAGTTCAAACAGGTCGTTTCGCTCTGCAAAGCCGCACATATATTTATCGCCGTTTGTGCTTTGCTCATTGGAAGCCAAGATTACTTCCTTTTCGCCCACATTGACCGAGCAAAGAACAGTGTATTCACCGATTTTTCTTTTTTCCTCGTTCATATCCACACCTCAGCTTACTTCAATCACAATTCTGATGTTTCCGCAGTCGCAGCCACTGCACTGCCTTGACAGTTCGGGAAACAGGGATTGCACTCTCTGTCTTGCTCTGCGGATAGTCTCAAAGCACGGCAAGCCGTAGCCTTTATAGTTGTTGACTATATCCTCAAGCGGTAAATCTCCGACTCTCATATAGCTGTATCGGTTGTAATAGCAAAGGATAAGCTGCATATCGTCATACCTCGTTTCGGGGCATTCTCTGAGTATTGCAAGCACCTTGCTGTCAACCGTCTTTTGCTTATTCATAATGCACCTCCGTAAAAGAACGGTGGGCGAAGTTTTCACTCCGCCCACTTTGGTGTTCCTTATTTCTTTCTGTTCTTAATCTGCAAGAAGATAAAGCCGCCGATAATAAAGGCGACTAATACAACTGCTACGATTGTTTTAGCGTCCATTACTCATTGTCCTCCTTCTTCTTTTTTCTGTACGCAACAACGGCTGTGCCGACAATACCGAGGGCAGAAAGTCCCGCAAGTGCCGTCCACAAGCCCACATTGCTGTTATCTCCGGTCTTTGGTGTGTCTCTCAGCTCATTGTGCATTTCCACAACGGTAGTAGAGCCGACCTTTACTGTTGCAATCTTATCCGCAGGAAGCACATAGGAAGCAGAAACACTATCCTGAACCTCGGAAACGGTGTAATCGCCGATACGAAGTCCCTCAATAACGATTTCGCCGTTCTTATCGGTCGTGAAGCTTCGGTCGTATCCGTTTACTCCCGTAACTCTGAAAGTGAAGCCTTCAACCTTACCGTCTGAGGAAGTCTTAACGATTTTCAGGTTTCCTTTCATAGCCGTGTTAATAAAGCCGACGCCGGCTTTGTTTTCTACCTCGTAGGTGGTTTCATCTTTTTCAATGAAAACAGAGTACACACCCTTATCAAGTTCAAAGCCTTCCGGTGCTTTGGTTTCTCTTACAAGGTATTTTCCGTAAAGAAGCTCCTTCATCTCGTAAATACCCGTAGAAGTTTCGTTGAGTGTACCGATAAGCTCGTCGCCGTCGTCCAGTTTGCCATCGCCGTTTACATCTTTGTAAACCTCAAAGGTCGCTCCTGTCAGCTTGTTGTCCGGGTAATCTTCATCGACCTTAGTCAACTTGATATTGCCGTGAACATACTCATTGACGATTTCGACCTCAATGACCTGAGCGACCTCGGAGATTTTAACTTCATAAGAAGTTTCATCAAGCACGAAGCCCTCCGGCTGCTCGATTTCTCTTACAAGCCAGTTGCCATACGGTACTTTCTCAAAAGAAAAGCTACCGTCTTTTTGGGAGGTAGCAGTCATCAAAGCATTTTCTTTTGTAAATTCGGTTTCATCAGCCTTAAACAGACCGATTACAGCACCTCCCAGTGCTTCGCCGTTTTCGGTAATCTTCTTACCGGAAACAGAACCGTAAATGAGCTTGTTTTCAATCGGCTTGCCGTCATTGACTGCAATCTCAACAGTTTCGGTATCCTGTCCCGCATAGCTGAAAGTAAACGGATACTTGCTGTCGGAAAGGATATAATGCTCATCGGTGGCAAGCTCCTTAACATAGTAGCTTCCGAAAGGAATTTCGGTTTTGATAACAGCCTTACCGTTTTCGGAAAGAGAGATAATCTCAATCAGACCGTCTGCCGGGATAGAAGTACCGCTTGCAGAAACAAGTTCTTCGGCGGCAAAAAGTCCAAAGCTGATATTCTTCATTTCATCGCCGTTACCGATGTTGAAGATGTCGTTCTTTTCAATAGTCTTTTCAAGACTTACCGTTACTTTCTGCCTGTCATTTACAAAACTTGTGGCGGTTTCGGTTACAGACACTTCCTGACCGGCATAAGTCAGCTCAACCTCGTGAGCTTCTTTGTTGATAACCATACCCTCCGGTGCGGTAATTTCAACCACCGTATATTTTCCGAGATAAAGCTCCTTACTCTTGGCAAGTCCGTTTTCATCTGTGGTAACAGTATCTACGACCTCGCCCTTTGCATAACGGAGTGTACCGTCGGGAGTGATAATATCTTCTGCTGCGGTAATCTCATATACCGCACCTGCAAGACCTTTCACTTCATAGACAGGCTGATAAATCACATCGGCATTTTCCTCTCCGGAGATATTTACCCCTGAGAATACCTCGCCGGTCTTTTCAATGCTGACAGTACCTTTCTGAGCCATATTAGGCTTATCGACCTTAATCACGGTAATACCACCCTCATTGGAAGAATGTTCCTCTGCCACATCAAAGTACACCGGTGTGCTGTCAAGCACATATCCGTAAGGAGCCTGAACCTCAACAAGAGAATATCCCTTGCCGTATTCCAGTTTCTCCGGTGTAACAAGCTGTCCGTTTGCATCGGTGTAGAAAGTATCAATCGTTGTCGGAGTAGGATAAGTGAAGGTCATTGTTACCTGATTACCGTCAGGGTCAAAGATTTTGAAGCCTGCACCGGCATACGGAATGTTTTTACCGCTTTCTGCGTCCACCTTAACCACCTTGATATAGCTTTCAAAGTTTGCGTTGTTGATGAGATAGCGGTAGGTCTGTCCGTTCTGAGAAATGAACACATCGAAGTCCTTCATCAGCTCACGACCTTCCCAGCCTGCGGTCTGATGAACGGTATATACGCCGTAAGGCATATCCTTTGTCTGACCAAAACCGTTTTCATCACAAACAATCACATCTCTTTCATCTTCTTCTGCTGAATTAAAGCTGCCGGAAGATTTCAGATAGATTTCAAAGTTTGCTCCGTTTTCCGGTGTTTCAATCTTTGTTTCGCCGTCATCGGTGTGCTTGATAATGGCGATATTGCCTTTCATAACCTGTTCGGTAACATCATTTGCGGTCTGATTGTGTTCCACCGTATAAAGCTGCGGTTCAGCACCGACCTTATGGATTGTACCGTCGAGCAGATAACCCTCGGACGGCGTGATTTCACGGATTGTCCAGTCATTATCACAGATATATTCCTTTGTGGTAAACTGCCCGTTCTTATCCGTAACATATTTGTCCACAAGGGTTTCGCCCTTATAAATGCCGTAAACTGCTCCGGCAAGGGTAGCGTCGCCCTGCGGTGTGCCTTCCTCTCGGTCGCTCTTTGTTACGGTTACGCTGAACTTTTTGAGAATGTTCGTGAAGTTTCTTGTGGTTGCTTCTTTCCAGTTAATCGGTGCGGTCTGATTTGCAGGCACAACATAACGGATTGCGGTATCCACTTCCTCAATGGTGTATGGGGTAGTGCCGCTTATAAGCACATCATCGAAAGAAGCAACACCGTTCTTATCTGTCACTGCATATTCATCTACGGCAATACCCGCAAGCGAAGTTCCGTAAAGGTGGAAAGTTACACCCTCGACCAGATTATCCTCCGAAGATTTGATAACCTGAAGATTACCTCTCTTGAGAACATTATTGAAGTTGACCTTTGCCACCTGACCGGCAACAACAGTAACTCTGTGAACCTCCTGCGGTACATATTTGTCGATAGACTGTTCTGTTACCGTGTAAACACCGGGCATAAGGTTATCAAGCTGGAATTTACCGCCGTTTGCAGTCGTAACAGTCTGATTGACACCGTTACCGCTGATGGTAAACTGAATACCGTCAACCTTTCCGTCCTCACTTGTCTTTACAATCTGACAAGAGCCGTAGCTTACCTTCATTTTGACAAAGCCGCTGACAGGGTCGCTGACCTCCTGAGCATAAGTGACCACATCCTGAATGCCGTTGCCATTCTGATGGATACCGTCAGACCATACGACAACACCTCTGCGGACACCGTTCTTTTTTGCGGCTGTGATGGTAAATTCCTTGCTCGGAGCTTTCTCCATCGAAACAGTCAATTTGTTTCCGCTGACAGAGAACGAAACGCCGTCAATATTTGCCGAGAAATTGTAATTGCCAAGCACACCGTTTGTATCGGTGAGAGTTGCAACATACTTGCTTCCGTTCCATTCAAGCTCGTTCACCTTGGCAGAACCGCTTGACCTTGTGCAGAAGCTCGGAACTTTCGTATGGTTCTGAACGCTTGTTACCATACTGTTGTAGTACGACAAGATTTTGCTGCGGAGAGGGTGTGCTGAGCTTACACATTCAAGCACGGCATTGTACCCTCCGGTAGAAACGTGATTGAAGCTTGCGTCTCTTTCTCCGACAATCGTTTCCCAAATCAAAATCTGAGTGGCATAAGCGTGTGCGATACAGTTTGCGTCGCTTTCATTCTGCGACTTCCAGCTTGTCGAAATACCTCCACGGTAGCCGTACTGCAAGATACGACCGATAAGCAGGCGAATATCATCGCCGGAAATCGTACCGTTCGGACTGATGTTGTTGAAGAAGTTCTCGTCCTTTTCGGTGAGAGTATCTCCTGTCCGCTGACCTGTACCCGGCTCGATACAGTAGGCGATATTGCCCGAATACGAACCCATTGCACGAAGTCCCGTATATTTCGTGGACAAGCCTTTCCAACCGTTCATATAGTTGAGATTGCCGTGTCCCCATTCGCCGTTGTTATTGGTATCTCCGCTTCGGGGATAATCGACGAGGTACACATCGGCTTTTTCGCCTACGGCTGCAAAGGCTGTCGTTGCCCCAATGCCCATAAAAGCAGTAAGGCTCATAACCGCCGCCAACATAAGCGAGACGGCTTTCTTGAATTTTGTTTTAACCATTGCGTTTTCCTCCTTGAAATGCAAAAACGCACCGATTTTACTCAGTGCGTCCGCTTAAAATTATTTTGTTTTAGCAGTAGCCGATATAGATGTTGTAATCCGTATCGGATAGCTTTTCTGTCCATATCCACACAGCGGTAAAACCCTCGCTGTTCTTGTATCGGTTCAGTCTGCTTTCAATATCAGACTTGATACCGCTTCGGTTAGGATTTGCGGATATGGGGTTGTCCCAACATTCTGTCGCCGTGATGTCAAGAGAAAGCCCTATGCTTACCGCATACTCTTTTGCGTAACTAACATAAGGGCTGACATCGAATGTCTGCTTGTGCGGCTCTGTCGGTTTCGGTTCTGCCGGCTTTTCAGTCGGTTTTTCAACCGGCTTTTGTTCGGCAGTTGTCTGTTCTTTTGGCTGTTCCGTTTGTTTTTCGGGTTCAGCCTGCGTGGTTGTCTGCTTCGGTGGCTCTGCCTTTGGCTTTTCGGTTGCAGGAGTATCAGCCGTTTTTTCTTCCGCCGGTTTTGTCTGTACCGTCATAACCGTCTGACTTTCAGCGGTTGATTGGCTTTCTTTTGCCGTAATCGGTGTTTCCTCCTGAACTGCCGTGCTTTCCGGTTCTTTTGCCGTATCTTCCTGAGAATTTGTTTCGGTATTACCAGCCGGAAAAGAAGTCTCCGTTTTCGTTATCTCCTGTGCAGCTTCTTTGGCTGTGTTACCGTTACAACCTACGAGGAAAATCATCAGGCAGGCAAGAACACAAGGTATCAGCCTGTTTTTCATATCCATCGCTCCTTTCTGCTTTAATCGTAATCAAAACCGGTCAAAACATCAAAGGTGCGATTGGCTGAACTTTTTATCGTAGCAGACATTTTGCTTTTGCTCCAAATGTGCAAACCCTTTAATAGACAGCTATATGTTATTGAGATAGATATACTCAAGGGAGATAGAGTATATTTTTCAGCAGGTTAATAGCCGGTATATATAGGGGTTAGAGTGTGAGAAAGGGGGAAGGCTATCGGCTGTCACGGTCGGCTCTGCTTCGCAGAAACTTGTTGTAATGCTCCAATGCCTTGCACACAAAATCCTCCGTTTGGCTTATGGGAATGTTTTTCGGGATAAGCTGTCGAACCCTGTCGCCCCTCAAAACAATTTTCTCCCTTTGGTTTGGTTTTTCCTCCGACATAATCGCTTGGATTGCTTCGGTTGTGAGCTTGCCCTCCTCAAAGAACTTTCGCATACGGATTGTTTGGTCGTGAGACGGGGTTGCGTCGTTCAGGTCGATTTCATCAACCACATCACGCTGACTGTCCTCATCGAGAAAAGACAATTCAACCGCCGGTCGCATTTTTATTCGCCCCTCATCAACATAATCCAAAAGTTCGGGAACAAGGTTTGTAAGGCGAATATAACGCTGAATTTGCGTTTGGCTTTCGCCACTTTGAGTTGCAAGTTCTTCCCTTGAAAAATTTTGTCCCACTGGGACTAAATTATCTTTGCTCGGTCTGCCCGCTTGCCTTTTCATCGCTTCCAAACGCATTTTGTAGGCATAGGCTTTTTCAGAGGGAAGTATTTGCGACCTTTGATAGTTGCTCTCAACCATTAAAATCGTGGCTTCGTCTCGGTTCAGTTCAACGACCTCACAGCGGAGAGTATCAAACCCGGCAAGCTCACAGGCTCGCTTTCGTCTGTGTCCCGATATGAGTTCGTATCTGCCGTCCTCTTTCTGCCTTACCGTCGCCGGTGTGATTACCCCTCGTTCCTTGATACTCTCAATGAGCTGTGCCATATCCTCGTCATCACGCACCTTAAAAGGGTGGTCGGGGAAATCGTCAATCTCAGTCAAGGGAATATCTCGGATTTTGGAAAGCTTTTCTTCATCTCTCTGTTCCTGCGTTGAGAATAAGTCATCGAGCTTCGTGAGAGTGAAGTCGCTCTTTCTTCCTGCCATCGGCTAACACCTCCTTTGTAAATTCTGTGTACGCCTTTGACACCGTGCTGCCCGGTTCGTAGGCAAAAATGCTCTTGCCTTTGGAAGAAGTCTCTGCGGCTTTTACGGCAATCGGGATATATGTTCGATACATCTTGATTTGACTACCGAAGTTCTCTCTCAGAGCTTCTACCGTGCTTTTGGCGAGGTTGGTACGGCTATCCACCAAAGTGAGAAGCATACCGTCAATCTTCAAGTTCGGATTGATACGCTTCTTAACTCTTGAAATGGTCTGAACAAGCTGCGTCATACCCTTTGCCGGTAAATACTGAGCCTGAACAGGAATAATAACGCTGTCTGACGCAGATAGAGCATTGATTGTTACCATTCCGAGGGAAGGCATACAATCTATAAGGATATAGTCATATTTGTCCTTCACTTCGCTGAGATAATTTCTCAATGCCGTCTCTCTGCTCATTGCGTTGACAAGGTTAAATTCCATTGCAGAAAGCTCAAGGTTTGCCGGAACAAGGTCAACACCCTCGTCGTGGTGCAGAATACCGACCGTAGGGTCATTCATCGTTTCGTTTAAGACATCTGTGAGTTTCGTTGCAAGCGTGATACCCAAGTTGTCTGTATCCTGCCAACCGAGACAAGTGGTTAAGTCGCCCTGTGGGTCTGCGTCTATGAGCAGCACTTTCTTTCCCTGCATTGCAAGACCGACGCCGAGGTTTACCGTAGTGGTCGTCTTTCCAACTCCGCCTTTTTGATTGCATATCGCAATCGTTTTGCAGTTCGACACTTTGTGCGTCCTCCTTTCGTAAAATTCATAGCCATCGCAGTATGGCTATGTACTTGACCGGCTCATTTCCTAACCGGTCGGGCAATATTTGTTCTCAACACCCCTTGCCGAGCAATAAGCTCACGGGAAGTCACTAAGGAACAGACTGCTAATCTGTATCATAGGAATTTCACCTCTGCCGGGTACTCCGCCAGCTCCGTAGAGAAGTATCATTATCCTTCTGACTGTCATCGCCGTAACAGGGGCAACCTATTACTTATACCGGGAGTTCTCGCTGTTCTGCAATGCAGAAGTCACGGCGTACCCGATAAGGTGGCTAAAATCATCAGAATTAAAGTCTTAGTGAATGATTTATTCAGTTGTCAAAATACAAGTGAAAGGGCTGACCTTTTTGTGGTTCGGAATTAACCCCTTCACTCATTTGGACAAAGGGGGTCAAAATGCACACCCAAAATCACCCATTTTTCAAAAATTTCTTGAAAATATTTTTTAGAAACAAAAAAGCCGCCTATTTCCCTCGTAATTGAGGTCAATAGACGGCGGGTAGAAATATTCATATTTTTGGTGTATAATAAGAGTTAATCAAAAGAAAAATTTGAATTTGCACTTCCATAAGGTGAAATGTATTGACACAAAAAATACAGTATGATAGTATTGCTATTAGAAGAAAGAAAGGCACATTTTGTGTAAGGTGAGGAAATGATTAATAGATAATTTGATTTAAGTAAGACACATATAGTTATTGAGCCTGTAGAGAATAGGTTTGTTTTGTGTACGCTTAAGTTGGATTATCGCAAGAGGCATTTCCTTTGTTTTCCTTTTGGAAAAGAAATAAGGGTCTATTTAGCGAGTCTATTTTTGCGTATGCAAAAAAGACTCGTTTTTGTGTGTTCAAAATAATAATTGGCTCAGACTTCGAAAAGGAGAAACTTTAATGTTGCAGATAAAAAAATTAAATTTAACACATAAAAAAGACCTGAGAATAATTCTTAATGATTTCAACCTTGTGCTAAATGATGGAGATAAGGCAGTTATTATTGGAGAAGAGGGAAATGGGAAATCGACATTAATGAAGTGGATATACAATCCGTCGCTTGTAGAAAACTATATAGAAGCAGATGGGGAAAGGATAATGGGACACGAATGTCTTGGTTATCTTCCGCAGGAGATGCTCGATGAAGATAAGGAAAAAACAATATACGAATATTTTTCTGAAGAGGAAATATTCTGGGAGAAAACGCCTAAAGAATTGTCTGTTATTGCGGGAAAATTTGGAATGAAAAATGATTTTTTCTACAGTAACCAGACAATGGGTAGTCTTTCAGGAGGCGAAAAAGTCAAGACACAACTTATGAGGCTTTTCATTCGCGATGTTTCTGTGCTGTTGTTGGACGAACCTTCCAATGACATCGACATTGCGACGCTTACATTACTGGAAAAAATCATAAATGACTGGAAGCACATTGTGCTTTTTATTTCACACGATGAAACGCTGATAGAGCGTACTGCCAACATGGTGATACATATCGAGCAGATTATACGAAAAACAAAGGCGAGATATACCGTGGCAAAGCTTCCCTATAGACGCTATGTGGAAGAACGGCTTCATAAATTTGAAATCCAAAAACAGCGGGCACTGAGTGACCGTAGGGAGAAAAAGATTCGCGATGAAAAATATCAAAGAGTTATGCAGAGTGTACAAGGTGCATTAAGAAGTTGTACCAGACAAGCACCGTCTGTTGCCAAAAACTTAAAGGACAAAATGCATACGGTTAAGGCAATGGAACGAAGATTTGAAAAAGAAGATGAAAATATGACTCAGATGCCGGAACAGGAAGAAGCAATCTTTGTCAAATTAGGGGATGAAAACTCACACATTCCCGCAGGAAAAACGGTCATAGAATATGAACTTTCAAAGCTTGTGACTCCGGATGGCAAAAGAATTTTAGCAGAAGGAATTCATTTAAAAATAAAAGGTTCAGAAAAAATCTGTATGATAGGAGCCAACGGGGCAGGAAAAACGACTCTTCTAAAAAAGATAGCGGAAGAACTCCTAAATCGGAATGACATTAAAGCAGAATATATGCCTCAAACTTATGAAGACCTGCTGGATTTGGATGTTACACCGGTTGATTACCTTGATAAAACAGGAGATAAAGAAGAGCGTACAAGAATTAGAACATACCTTGGTTCACTTAAATACACACCAGATGAAATGGAGCATCCGATTCGGGAGTTATCAGGCGGACAAAAGGCGAAAGTGCTTCTCTTGAGGATGAGCTTAAGTGGTGCAAATGTTCTTATTCTGGATGAACCGACAAGAAATTTTTCACCATTGTCCGGTCCGGTAATAAGAAAAATGCTCCGAGAATTTCCGGGGGCTGTCATTAGCATTTCTCACGATAGAAAGTATATTGAAGAGGTGTGCGATAAAATATATCAGCTAAATCCTAATGGATTACAGCTAATTGGTGATTGATAACAAAAAGGATGAAAGACTGACAAATTTCAGGCTTTTAGTGAGTTGGAAAGCATACAAAGATTTGAATTTGGAGGATAGATTATGGTACGTACAGAAGATGCATGTGAAATTATAAAATATGCTTTGCAAAACGAAATTAAAGTATATTTAGATGGCGGATGGGGTGTTGATGCACTTCTTAAAAGAGAATCAAGAATACACAATGATATTGATTTGTTTGTTGAACTGAAACATTATCATGATTATATTTATGTGATTAAGCAGCATGGATTTGAGGAAGTAAATACTGATTATACAACGGATGGTCATACTGTCTGGAAAGATGATAAACAAAGAATCATTGATTTACATTGTTTTGAATTTACAGATGACGGAATTGTTTATGAGGGAGATATATTTCCATCAAAAACTTTTTCCGGTATTGGAAAAGTTGGAGATATAACTGTTTCTTGTATTGAACCATTGAGTCAGGTAATGCTTCATTTGGGATATGAACACGATAAAAATGATGTGCATGATGTGATGCTGTTGTGTGAAACATTTCAAATAGCAATACCAGATGAATATAAGGAAAAGTAAAATTTCAGTTTGTCGGATTTACTCTAAAATTAGCAAAGACCGCTTACGTCGTGTAGGCGGTCTCTTTTTGTGTTTAGAAATATTTGATTTTGACCTTTCTTTTCTTGGCTGAAAGCACCTTGCAGAGAACATCGTCAACTCCGTCGGTGTATCTGCCTTGTGAAATCAGACTGTTCTTTAAGCGGATAAGTGTTTGTATTACTCTGCTATATTCGTCATCATTAAGATAGATATGGAACTTTTCTTCTCTCACAGTCGCTTCCTCCATTCATTGAATTTTGCTCTGATTACCGAAACATCTGCTTCGACATCAGAATAAATAAAGATATGTACGCTTTTGAAAACTGCTTTTACTCTGTCGGCATACTCCGCTTCCGTTTCGGTTGTCTTAAAAGGGAGTTTTACGAGTTTTATATTTCGTTGCTTGCATAAGTGGCTTTTGAGAACCTCCATATGTTCTGAGCCGTTCGTAAATTCTATCGCCAGCTTTTCTGACGGAATGTATGTTTCAAGAGGTATTCCCAATAGTTTATCCGAACCGAGCTGTACCTTTAGTCCTTTTTGATTGGCGTAATAGGCGACAGCCAAGCCGGGGAACACGGAGCGATATTCGTTTTCGCACACAGTGCATTTTTCTCCGATAATTGTTCTGTCGCTGATTTTTGCTTTCCAAGAGTGTCCAAGTGAACATTTCCACCACACACTTTTCATTGACTTTCTTGACACTTGTGTCGGGAGCAGAGAGTTTTTTTCGTAATCCCATTCAGCAAGCAGTTTCCTGTCCGTTGTGGCTAAATCATTGTATCCTGCAAGAACCGCCCTGTCCGCACAAACCGGGCATACTGTTCCTTTTACACGAGCATTGATAACGGACTTCCACTCATTGCCACAGGTCTTACACTTCCACCAAACATTGTGTCTTGATTTTGCGTTTACCTCATCAGGCATTAGGGGATAATTTCTTTCTGACCACTCAGCCGCAAGGTCAGGGTGCGTAGTCGCCAAGTCATTAAATCCTTTGAGCAATGTATATCCGCTACAATACGGACATCTGCTCCCACCGGAACGGGTTGAAATAAGAGTGTACCACTCGTTTCCGCAATCTTTGCATTTCCACCAAGCCTTACTGTTTGCAAAGGCTGTTACCATTGTAGGCAGCAACGGAAGATTTCTGTCAGACCATTCAGCAGCAATATCGGGATACTGTGAAGCAAGGTCATTGAATCCGGCAAGGACTTTATTATGTGAGCAGTATGGACAGCCTGTGCCGTTTACCGTTCTGCTTTTAACGCTTGCTTCCCATTCGTGTCCGTGTTTACATTTCCAAATAATCTTCTTATGAGAAGCGACAGATACCTCGGTAGGCTTTAATTTGTTCTTTTTAGACCACTCCTGAGCCAACAGGGGCTTCAATGTGGCTAAATCATTGATACCCTCTATTACTCTCGCTCCTGAGCATATCGGGCATTTCTCGCCCTTTGAACGAGCTTTGACGCTCGTTTCCCACTCGTGTCCGCAAGCACCTTTCCACCACACTCTTTTATTTGAACCGAAGGTTATCTTATCCGGCGTTAGCGGTAAGTTCTTCTCTGACCATTCAGGAATAAGCTCCGGATGAACGCTTGCTAAACTGCCCGTCATAGTACAACCACCCCTTCCTTTGTGATTATCCCAATTATATTGAGAAAATCGGGATTGGTGTAGTTTGCGAATAATAAGAAAGACCTTGGGAGAAAATATCTCTCAAGGTCAATAAGTGATTCCTCAGTTAGAATTTTATCTTTCCTGTCGGGCAATAAGAGTGGTTACACTATAATAAATCATCACTAAACCCGCACTTAAAATTGCCCCGCCAATAATATCAGTAATCCAATGAACACCGGATATCAACCTGCCAATTACCATAAAAGCAGTAAATGCAATTAAAGCAAAGGCAAATGCTCTTTTCATTTTTGTATTTCTAATTCTACTGTTTAGCTGCATAACAGCTGTCGGCATAACACACATAACAAGCAAGGTTGTCGATGATGGATACGAAGCTTCAAGAAAACCGTTAATCAATACCGGGCGGTAATTGACAACATAAAATTCAAAAAACAAATATGCCGCCATTACAACAATATAGAATGCTCCCAACACCAAAATACTGGAATCGACCTTGAATAAGCTTTTTCTTTTAATAAGCTGTATAAGTCCAAGCAACGCAAATCCCAAAATAAAGCAAAGCGGTATCAGTCCTAACCAGTCCGTAACGGTATATATTGCCATATGCACACCTGTCAGGCTGTGGATAAAGCCGTTCAAGGTTGCAAATCCAACAGAAGAGTTTTGTGGCCCGATGGGCTGAACATCAATAAGGCTTATTGCCACTGTCCACAAAATAAATAACACTACCATTGCTATTCCTGAAAGCAATACTTTTTGACTTTTTTCTTTTTTCATTTTTATCAATCCTTTGCCATAATTATTTGGCTTTCGCCTGTTTACAATATAGGTGGAATGAATAAAAATGAAAAGAATTTCACCGTCACATTGGCGACACGCTTCGTATCATCGCCATTTTATCAGCATCAGAGACTTTATCGCCAAGAAAACAAAAGTGAAAAAGGCTGCATAAGGTTGAAGTGTTATCATAAATTCTATTGTAGCAACTGTGCTTAACACAATGGATATTTGATGTTTGTGTTTCAACCAAAACACTGCTTCATAATTTTGTAGAGCGAGAAGCAAAACACCTGTAAGTACAATTCCAAATACAATAATTAAATACGGTATTTTGATATACTGCGGGGTACCTGTCAGCGAAAGTAAAGATACCTCTTTTATAATCTCATCACCCTTTTGTCCAAAGAAAGGCAGAAACAGAAACATAATCAAACTGCAATCGAGTAAACCAAACACTAAGTCTCTTGTATGTTTTTCCTTTTGCTTATTATCCTCGTCAGCAATTTTAAGTATTTCTTCACCGGACAATAACTCATCTATTGACACTGAAAAAAACTTTGAAATTGCTTTTAATGACTCGATATTGGGAACTCCTCTGCCGGATTCCCACTTAGAAATTGCAGTGCGAGACACAAATAACGCTTCCGCAAGTTCTTCCTGCGTGAGTCCTTTTTCTTTCCTCAACTCTTGTAATTTTTCACTTAATTCCATAATAAACATTCCTTTTGCACTCAGATACGAATGTATCCTTTATTAGAAATGGGCAATCCCACTATGGGACTGCCCATTCATTCCGTAAATTATGCGATTTTTTAGTCTCTGCACCGTTTTTAGCACCGATTGGTGTAAATTTGGTGTAAAGAGGTAAATTTATTTGATTTTGAAAGTCCCGAAACCCGCATAAACACTGGGTTTTTCTTACTTGTCGTTCGGTAAGGACTTCATTGTCGGGAATAAGATTACATCTCTTATTGAACTTTGATTTGTAAGAAGCATTACAAGTCTGTCTACACCAACACCTACACCGCCTGTTGGAGGAAGTCCAACTTCAAGAGCATTGATAAAGTCTGTATCGTATGGGTGAGCTTCTTCATCCCCTGTTGCTTTCTTTTCCATTTGTGCTGCAAATCTTTCTCTTTGATCAAATGGATCGTTAAGTTCGCTAAATCCATTTGCATATTCGTGACCTGCAACAAATAATTCAAATCTTTGAGTATATCTATCATCATCAAGACATTTTTTAGCAAGTGGAGAAATTTCAACCGGATGATGTGTTACAAATGTAGGTTGAATTAAATTTGCTTCACAATGTTCTTCAAATAATTCTTCGATAATTTTACCAATTCCCCAATCAGGTTCAGGTTCTACATTTAGTTTTTTAGCTTCTTCTCTTGCAACTTCAAGATCAGTTATTTTATCAAAATCAACACCTGTTGCTTCTGTTACTAAATCAACCATTTTAGCTTTTCTAAATGGAGCTTTAAGAGAAATTTCATGTTCTCCATATGTTATAGTATCACTGCCTACAGTATTTGTAGCAATATAATCAAACATCTTTTCAATCATTTCCATTACATCATTAAAGTCTGCATATGATTGATATGATTCCATAGAAGTAAATTCAGGGTTATGAGTAGCATCCATACCTTCATTTCTGAAAATTCTTCCGATTTCGTATACTCTGTTAAAACCACCTACAATAAGTCTTTTAAGTGGAAGTTCAGTAGCAATTCTCATATACATTGGAATATCCAAAGCATTATGACGAGTAATGAAAGGTCTTGCGTTTGCACCACCTGCAAGTGTTCCAAGTACAGGAGTTTCAACTTCAACAAATCCCTCTCCATCCATAAAGTCTCTCATGCATTTTACGATTTTTGAACGCATTAAGAAAACATCTTTTACTTCAGGGTTCATTATTAAATCAACATATCTTTGTCTATATCTAAGTTCAGGATCTTTAAGTCCGTGGAATTTTTCAGGTAAAACTTGAATAGATTTACTAAGCATTGTTACCTTTTTAACTCTAACAGAAATTTGACCTCTTTGAGTTTTAAATACTTCTCCGTCTATTCCAAGAATATCCCCTATATCGTAAGATTTAATTAAAGCATATTCTTCTTCGCCAACAACATCTTTTTTTATGAAAAGTTGAATTTTATCAGTTGAATCCATTAAATCATAAAAACCAACCTTACCTTGTCCTCTTTTTGACATAAGACGACCTGCAATTTTTACTTCCTTGCCGTCGTATTCTTCAAACTTTTCATTAATATCTTTACAAAATGCATTATATTCAAATCTGCATTCTTTATAAGGATATTTTCCTTGAGCTGTAAGTTCTTTAAATTTATCAATCTTTACTTTAACTACTTCAGGAACATTTTCATAAAAATCACTACTCATTTATCATCTCTCCATTCTTATTCTACTTCTAAAACTTTTAAATCAACTATTCCATCAGGAAGTTTAACCTTTGCTACTTCTCCAACTTTTTTACCTAAAAGAGCATTTCCAATAGGAGATTCATTTGAAATCTTGTTGTTGTCTAAGTCTACTTCTTCACTTCCTACAATAATATATTCAACTTCTTCATCAAACTCAGTATCATAAACTTTTACTTTGCTTCCAAGAGAAACAATATCTTTTGTTTTTGTTTCATCATCAAAAATTAACGCATGTTTTAATTTATATTCAATTTCTCTTATTTCGCCTTCAATAAATCCTTGTTCTTGTTTTGCTTCATCATATTCAGCATTTTCACTTAAATCCCCGAATTCTCTGGCTGCTTTGATTTTCAAAGCAACTTCATGTCTTTTTTCGTCCTTTAAGTAATTTAATCTTTCTTCTAATTCTTTATATCCTTCTTTTGATAAGATTACTTCTTTACCAGTCATCAAAACTACCTCTTAACTATATTTTTCATTTATACTAATGGACTTATTATAATAACTCAAATTAATCATGTCAAGAGCTTAAACCCATTAAAAAACCGCATTTTTAAAGATTTTTTATGTAAAAATTCCTCTAAATTAATATTTAATATATCTTTTTTGTCGTTTGCATTATTTTCTAATAATATAAGACCTTTTACAAAGGATAAATCAAAATAATCAATATCTATATTTTGAATATTAAAACCACTTGGAATAATTTTTACATCGTTAACTATCCTCTTACAATCTATATATTCATTTTTTTTAAATAAAGAAATATAATTTTCACATTCTATATGATTTATTTTATCGCTTAACATCTCTTTGCTTAAATCAAATATATAGTCGCATTTTTTCATTGAAGATATACTTTTACTTACATATATACTGCTTCCCGTATCTTTTAGAATATTACTTGCAATATTTTCCCCAATATAAGGATTATTAACAAAAAATATTACAAGTGGAAAATATTCACAAATCATCTTTATATATTCATAATTTGTATTTTTATCCAAACAAACTCCAACCTGTGTTTTTTGTGTATCTTTTACCATTTTTTTTAATTTTAAAAAGAAAGCAATAAAATATATATCTTCATCATGAATATATGGAATATTACACATTGAAAAATATTTTACATTAAAATCTCTCGGAAGACATATAACCCCCTCTTCATTATCAAAATAATTATTTATTAATCTTAAATTCCTATTTGATATGAAATTATTAAAATCCACCAAGAAAACACTCCCCACAACTTTAAAGGAACCGTCTTTAATTAAAAAAGGACCTTTTACTCTCCTTTGTTTAAAAATCATTTGATACAACCTTTCATACAGATTATTCCACTTAGAACAAGGAAATTTTTCCTCATACTTATCAATATCCAGCATATAACATAACTTCATAGGCTTCTCCTTCAATTATCTTGTTTTAATGTTATGTTTTTTATGATAGAATAATCACAGTAATTCAAATTTATTATAAAAAGAGGTCAATTTTAATGAGTAATAATCTACCAATAGGTATTTTAGACAGTGGAGTGGGAGGACTTACCGTTTTCAAACAAACAGAAAAACTCCTACCTAATGAAAATATAATTTACATAGGCGATACAAAAAGAATGCCTTATGGAAACAAAAGCAAAGAAGACATAATTAAATATGCAAATGCAATGATAGCTTTTCTTGAAAAACATCATGTAAAAGCTGTTTTACTTGCCTGCAATACTATTTCATCTCATATTAAAAGTCTTAATGCAAATGTGCCTTTATTTAGTATTGTTAAAGCAGGAAGCGAATACGCGTTAAAAAAATGCGAAGAAGAAAATGATAATTTAATCGGGCTTATTGCAACAAAAGCTACTGTAGAAAGCGGATCATATAATAAAGAAATTCATAAAGTAAACGAAAATATTAAAATTATATCAAACGACTCAACAAGACTTCCAAAGGTAATAGACTCTCAAATCGAAAATAAACCCTTACTTAATGAACTTATAAAAGAATGTATACAGCCAATAGTAGATCAAAACAAAAATGTATCAAAATTAATTTTAGGCTGTTCACATTTCCCAATAATAGAAAGTGAAATAAACGAAATATATAAAAACCTTACTCTTTTAGACCCTGCGGAACAAATGGTAAGAAATGTAAAAAAATATTTGGAAGACTATGATTTCTTAAACGAAACAAAAGAAAGCTATAAATCTCTTTATACAACAGCAGATATTTTAGAATTCGTTTCATATATAAAAAGATTAAAAATAAACATAGACAAACTTGAAAAAATAAAATTATTTGAGGATGATTAAAAAAATAAAATGATTAATATTATAACCAGTTACATTGAAGAAAAAGCCTTTTTCAAAGCCAGCAAAGATATTAAGAGAACTTTAAAAGAGAATAATAAAATAAACAAAATTCTCTTTTTAGTTCCGGAACAATTTACAGTAGAAGCAGAACGAATGCTTACAGATAAATTAACAGCAAAAGGGCTTATTGATATTGAGGTTTTAAGTATTAAAAGACTTTCAAACAGAATACTTACAAAAACAAAAAGCGAAGTACCAAAAACTTTAGACGAAAGCGGAAAAAGCATGGTGCTTAGCTTTATTTTAAATGAATTAAAAGAAGAACTTATATGCTTTAACAGACTTACAAATAATGCATCTTTTAACGAAAATGTATGTGAACTTTTTTCTGAACTCAAGAAAAACAATGTAACCGGTGAAGATTTAAGCCCGGATAAATTTTCAGACGAAGAAAATAACAACAATTTCTTATACAAAAAGACTCATGATATTCATAAAATCTATGAAAGATATAATAACTTTTTAGGCACTGATTTTTGGGATGCTGACGATTTAACATTTCATGCAAGCCAAAATTTAGATAAAGCAAGATTTTTGGATAACAGCGAAATTTACTACTTTGGTTTTGAGTCTTTCGATAAAAATATTTATTCTCTTATAGAAGCCATAAGCAAAAGGGAAATTAATCAAACTTTTTTATTTACCGCAAAAGATGATATAAAAAGCTCCCCTGCTTATAAAATAGTAGAAAATACAATATATAAGTTACATAAACTTGCAGACAAATGCAATGAAGAGTTTAATATTCAAACACAAAACGAAGAAGAAAAAGAAAAAGATTTAAAATTCCTTGCAGATAATATTTTTTCATATGACACAAAGGAATATAAAGATAAAGTAAAAAATATTGAAATTTTTAAAGCCTCAAGTATATACGAAGAAGTTGAAAATACAGCAATAAATATCTTAAAGCTTATAAAAGAGGAAAATGCTTTATATAGAGACATTCAAGTTTTGCCTTCAGATTACGAAACATATAAAAATGTCATAAGTGAAGTTTTCAATAAATATAAAATAAATTACTTTTTAGACAATACATCAAATGTAATAGACACAAATATATTAAGAGGAATAATAAAAATATTAAATATAATAAGCAATAACTTCAAAACGAATGATATAATATCATTTTTAAAAACAGGGCTTACAGATTTATCAAAAAACGACATCGAAACCTTTGAAAATTATGCTTTGGAATTTGGCATAAAAGGAACAATGTGGCTTAAAGACTTTAAAAGAAACAATAAGTTCAATGACTATAATTTAGATTATTTGAATGAGAAAAAAGATGAATTTATTTTACCCCTTATAACTTTAAAAGAAAACTTTAAAAATACTAAAAATGTAAAAGAAATAACTATAGTATTTTATAAATTTTTAAAAGATTTTGGATTAAATGAAAAAATAAAAAGAATAGTAAAAGACTTTGAAGAAAAAGATGACTATACAAATGCAAATAAATATGCACAAATTTATAACAGCATAATAAATATATTTGAACAGCTTTATAACTTCCTTGGCGAAGAAAAACTAAGCTTAAAAGAATATGCAAAAATAATGGAAAGCGGATTTAAAGCATTAAAAATAGGTATAATCCCATCAACCATAGACAGCGTAAATATCGCTACTTTATCACGTTCCAGAAGCAGCGACATAAAATATCTTTTTATTCTAGGTGTAAATGACGGCATACTCCCAACTAACTTTGCCCAATCAGGAGGTATTTTTTCTAATAAAGAAAAGCTTCAGATTATAGAAAACGGAGTAGAATTGAGAAGCACAAATGAATATAAACAACAGGAAGAAAAATACTTTTTAACATCGTTGATTTTAAAAACACAAAAGCATATTTATTTTTCTTATCCTATACTATCTCCTTCCGGTGATGAATTGACCGAAAGTTCTATTATAATGCGAATAAAAAACATTATGCCAAACATTAGAACAAAAACTTTTAATAAAGATAATTTAGATGATAATTTAAGTTTAATATCAAACTTTGATGCCACATTTAAACATTTAATAAATAGTAGAATTAATAAAAGCGAAAACAGCGAAGTAAATAATCTTTGGGAAGAAGTTTATGATATTTATAAAAATGACAACTTGGGAAAACATTATATTGACATAATGGAAAGCGCTATAAACTTTAGTAACAACTCAGAAATTTCTAATAAGAAACTTATTAATGAAATATATAACGGCAAAATGATAACCAGCATAAGCCAGCTTGAAACTTATGCAAAATGCCCTTTTAGTTATTTTATTTCATATATAATTTCCCCAATTGAACGAAAAAAACTTGAATTAAACAGCCCGGATATAGGAAATATCTTACATGAGATTATATACGTTTTCTCAAATAAAATAATAAATAACGAAGTTGACGTAAAAAAAATTACTTCAAAAGAACTTAATGATTTAACAAAAGAAATAACTAAAGAAGTAACAGAAAAATACTCAAAAGGAAAAGTAAAACAAATCGTAAATAGCGCTTATTTTAAGAAGAAACTTCTTAGAAATTCTTCATATGCTCTTTCAAACATAGTTACACAGTTAAGAAGAAGCAATTTTCACATTTCAAAATGCGAAAGTGAATTTGGTGAAGATAAAGAAAATTATTTAAGCTTCGTAACAAAAGAAAACAATATTGTAAGCATTAAAGGAAAAATAGACAGAATAGATACTTATAATTCTGATGATGGAGAATATGTAAAGGTAATAGACTATAAAACAAAAGGAGAAAACTTCAACTTCTCAAAGAGTTATTATGGAATAAATATGCAGCTTCCAATATACCTTGCAGCAACAACATTAAATAATAATAGCGAACCTGCCGGTGCATTATACTTTAGAATTTCTCCGGATATTCAAAAAGTAGAAAATTCAAAAGACTTAAAACAATTTTTAGAAAAAGCAGAAGAAAACCAAATTGACGGAGTTGTTATTGATAATACGGATATATTAAATAATATTGACGATGATGAAAACAACGGAATAGTAAAGAAACTTAAAAGCAAAAGAAATAAAGTTATTCCAAAAGAAGATTTATCAAACTTAATAAATCATGCTACGAATTTAGCAAAAGAAATTTCCGATAATATTATAAATGGTAAAATATCAATAACTCCATATAAAAAAGCAAATGAAACACCATGCGAGTATTGTAAATATGAAAATATATGTCATTTTGATACTTGCTTTAAAGATAATAAATTTAATGAACTACCAAAAGCAAAAGCAGAAGACATATTAAAACTTATAAAGGAGGAAAGTGAAAATGAAATGGACTGAAAGTCAATATAAAGCAATAAATAACGACGGAAAAAACCTCCTTGTAAGCGCAGGGGCAGGCTGTGGTAAAACTGCAATTTTAACAAACAGAATAATAAGATTAATGCTTAAAAATAAAATCGACATTAATAAATTTCTTGTAGTAACTTTTACCAATGCCGCTGCAAACGGAATGAAAGAAAAAATAAGAAAACTTCTTTATGAAAAATTAAAAGAAGAAAAAAGCGACAAAAAGTTTTTATTTGAACAAATTTCAAATTTAGAAAGTGCAAATATCAGTACTCTTCATTCTCTATGTATAAATATTATAAGAGAATATTACCATATTGTAGAAATAGACCCATCTTTTCAAATAATAACGGATACAAATGTAGACATGCTTATGGATGAAGCTTTTGAAAAACTGTTTAATGATAGATATGAAAACAATGATGAAAGGTTTATTCAAACATCATTAAATTATTCTTTTTCACGTACAAATGAAGACTATTTTAAGGAACAATTAAAAAACATATATACTTTTATATACAATAGGCCATCTCCTTTTAAATGGCTTCATGAAAAAGTAGAATTTTTCAATCAAAACGAAGAAGAGCTTAAAGAAAGTCTCGCCTTTAAAATAATTAAAGAAGAAGCTTATGACGGAATTGAACTTTCTTTTAATCTACTAAATGGAGCTTTGGGAAAAGCAAAATTTTACAAAGCAAATGAAAAATTAATAGACTTATTAAATGAAGAAGTTAACAATATAAAACTTTTAAAAAGAGATTTTGACAATAATTCCAACAAAGTTTTCAGCTTAAAAATGGGTGATATATTTAGAGCAAGAATTGTAGGAACAAACAAGCTTGATTCCCAAATAAAAAATGAAATAACACAAAAAAGGAATTTAGCAAAAGATACAATAAAAAATATCATAAATAATTTATATGCTTTTTCTATTGAAGATATGTTAAAAATCAACAATAATCTTTATCCTCAAATGCAGACAATCGAAAAAGCTTTGATTGATTTTGATTATTACTATAAAGAAATAAAAAAGGAAAAGGGTGTTTTGGAATTTAATGATATTGAACATCTCTGCCTTGAAATACTTAACAATGAAAATGCAAGAAAAGAAATTGTAAACAAGTTTGATTTCGTTTTTGTAGACGAATACCAGGATACTAACCTTGTACAAGAAGCAATCATAACAAAAATAATTAAAGAAAATAATCTTTTTACCGTAGGGGATGTAAAACAAAGTATATACCGTTTTAGACAAGCAGAACCTGAAGTATTCATAAATCGTTTAGAAAGATATGAAAAAGAAAATGATATAAACGAAATAATATATATGAATACAAATTTTAGAACAAATAAAAATATCATATCAGGAATCAACGAATTATTTTCAAAAATAATGTCAAAAGAGATAGGTAAAATAGACTATAACGAAAATGAAAAGCTTATCCCGGGAAGAAATGAAGAAATAGAAAGTAAAATAGAACTTCACTTTTTAAAAGAAAATGAAAATGATGAAGATTATTTTGATAAACCTTTAACAAATGACGAAAAAGAGTATACATACCTGGCAATGTTAATAAACAATTTAATAAAGCAAGATATATATGATAGTGAACTTAAGAAATTCAGGAAAACAAAATTTTCTGATATTTGCATTCTAGCAAGAAGTGCCAATACAAGAATAAAACCTTTAAAAGAAATATTTAACAAATATTCAATTCCCGTAAATAGCGAAAAAGAAACGGAATATTTTAAAACACACGAAATATCAATAATTAAAGACTTCTTAAATATAATAAATAATTTCAAAGACGACTTGTCACTACTTGGAGTTATGAGAGGTCCTATTTTTAATTTTTCCACAGAGGAACTACTGGAAATAAAATTATACTCAAAAGAAAAATATTATTATAAATGCGTTGAAAATTTCACTAAAGAAGAAAATGACAATATAGAACTTAAAAATAAAGTAATAAATATGATAAATATAATAAACGAATATAACTCTAAAAGTCTATATATGCCTGTCAGTGATTTAATTGAAGATATTTATGAAAAGACTTCTTTTACAGAATATGTAAAAGCTCTTCCCTTTGGTAATATCAGAGAAAATAACCTTAAAGCACTTATTACCAAAGCAAAAGAATACGAAAACTTTTCAAATGAAGGTTTATATGGATTTATTAAATTTATGGACTATGCAAAAGAAAGAAATGAATCAGGTATAGCCTTAAATGAAAACAGTGATAACAGTGTAAAATTTACTACAATCCATGCAAGCAAAGGACTTGAATTTCCAATAGTTATTTTAATGGATACAAGCAAGACTTTTAATGAAAGAGACCTAAAAGAAAATATCGTTCTAAATAAAGATTTGGGACTTTGCCCTAGCCTAATAGATTTGGACAATAAAATAAAAATAAACAGTATTTCAAAAATTGCCGCAAATGAACTTGAAAAACAAGAACTAAAAAGTGAAGAAATGCGTTTACTTTACGTTGCCCTTACAAGAGCAAAGGAAAAATTAATAATAACATCAAAGGCTAAAATTGAAGATATCTTAGAAAAAATACCTAAAGAAATAACAAGAGTAGATATAAAAAATTCTAAAACATATTTAGACTGGATAGTTAAAGCAATCCTTTGTAATAAACATTTTAATACGAAAGAAAATATTGTTTTTGAAGATAAAAACTTTATAATATATAACAATGATATAAACAGTTTATTAACGGATACTAATAATAACGAAGATAAAACAATAAAAAACGAAAAATTTACAAATGAAGATTTTAGTAAGTTAATAATTCAAAATCTAAATTATAAGTATAAAAATATTATAGATACTAAAATCCCAAGAAAAGCAGGCGTAAGTAGCTTAAAAAACACAGAACTTTTAGAAGTTGGAAACAATGTAATTACAATAAAAGAAGAACCTGATTTCCTAAAAGAAGAAACGGAAATATCGGCAGCACAAAAAGGAACTATTATTCACTTTATTTTTGAAACAATTGATATAAATAAATTAAAAGAAGATAGCAATTTACGAGATAATATTGATAATCAAATTAATGAATTAATAGAAAAAGAAATACTTTCTAAAAAAGAATATGAAAGCATTGATATTGAATATGTATATAAGTTTTTTGAAAGTGAAATAGGCAAACAATTATTAAACTCAAAAAAAATATATAGGGAACTTCCTTTTAACCTTGCAATACCTGCAAAAGATATTTCTGACAAATGGACTGAGAGCGATGAAGATGTACTAGTTCAAGGAATTATTGACCTTACATTTGAAGATGAAAATGGAAATATGATTTTAGTTGATTATAAAACCAACTATTTTAAAACAGATAAAGAAAAAGAAACGCTTATTAAAGAATATAAACTTCAAATAAATTATTATAAAAAGGCAATAACTACATTAATGAATAAAAAAGTCTCTCATAGTTATCTATACTTTTTAAGTAAAAACATAATCACAGAGGTATAAAATGAAAACAGCAGGAATAATAGCTGAATACAACCCGTTTCATAACGGACATAAATATCAAATAGAAAAAATAAAAGAAAATCTTAATGCAGACAACGTAGTTTGTATAATGAGTGGAAACTTCACCCAAAGAGGAGAATTATCCATCATCGATAAATACAAAAAAGCTGAAATGGCAGTAAAAAACGGTGCTAATCTTGTTATAGAGCTGCCTTTTGTTTATGCTTGCACAACGGCAGAAATTTTTGCTTCCTCTGCAGTAAGAATATTAAACAGCCTCGGAATAATAAATTATCTTTGTTTTGGAATGGAAGACAACTCAAAACTTATAGAAACAATTCAAATTGCAAAGATTTTACTCAAAGAAAGCGATGTATTTAAAGAAATATTAAAAGATAATTTATCAAAAGGAAAATCTTATATTAAATCAAAGCAAGAAGCATTAAATAAACTTTTAAATAAAGATATTTCTTTTATAAAACAGCCCAATAATATATTGGCATTAGAATATATTAAAGAACTTATAAGTCTTAATTCATTGATAATTCCTTATCCAATTAAAAGATCCTCTTCTTACAAAAGCACAGATAGTTTAGACAGTTTTTTAAGTGCTTACGGTATAAGGGAAAAAATTCTAAAAGGTGAAGACATAAGCGACTATGTTCCAATTAATGCAATAAAAACTTATAATAATATTCCTCATGTTAAGATATTGGAAGATTATTTCTTTACTTTAAAAAGCATAATTATGTCAATGGACAAAGATGACTTATATAACTATGCTGATGTAGAAATAGGACTAAACAATAGAATATACAATAATATTTTTCTTTCAAATGATGTTGAAAGTTTTATAAATTTAATATCTACCAAAAGATATACAAAAAACAGAATAAGAAGAATTTTAATTCATATTCTTACAAATTATCAAAAAAAAGAATTTGATAAATATAAACATCATACTCCTGGTTATATCAAAGTTCTTGCATTTGATAACAAAGGAAGAACTCTTTTAAAGGAAATAAAACAAAATGGAATTCAGATATTTAATAATCTAAACAAAGATATATATAAACTAAATGAAACAGACAGAGAAATAATTGAAAAAAATATTAAGGCAGACAATATATATAATATTAATTTAGATAAATTCAATCTGGATTTTTACAAGCAGGCATTTTATCTTGATAGATAGCATATAAATAAAATATGAAAAAACAAAGAATTTTATATTTTATTATTTTAATTATTTTATTATTATATTTAATTTTAAATACAAAAAATGCAGTGAATGCAATAAAAGACGGGGCAATACTCTTTTTTAACGGAGTACTGCCCTCATTATTTCCTTTTTTAGTTATTTCAAATATGTTTTTCAAACTTGATTATGCAAAATATATGGCAAAAATATTTTCCCCTTTTATGACTAAATTTTTTAAAACAAGTGGAATAGGAGCTTATCCGTTAATTACAAGTATTATTTGCGGATATCCAATAGGAAGCAAATCTGTTTGTGATATGTATCTTAATAATAAACTTACAAAACAACAAGCCTCTAAACTAATATCAATATGCTCTACCCCAGGACCAATATTTGTAATAGGAACTGTTTGTAGTATCTTTTTAAATGTACCAAGCAGTGCAGTTATAATTCTAATAAGCATATACTCAGCTTTATTTATATATGCTAAAATATTTTTTAAATATGATAAGGAAACAAAAAAAAATATTTCACATTCAAATTATAAAAAACATTATAATATAGGGAAAATTTTTTCCGATAGCATTACTAATTCACTAAATACTCTTTTAAGCGTAATGGGATATATAATGTTTTTTTCTCTTGTAATAAATTTAATAGACAATACTATTTTTTTTAGTGAACATCTTCCATTTAAGTTACATATATTTTTATCCGCTTTCATAAAAGGGCTAATTGAAATGACAAACGGAATTCAAGAATTAAGTACCATTAATATAATTCCTCTACCCCTAATAATTTCATCAATTACATTCCTTCTATCATTCGGTGGCTTTTGTGCAAATATGCAATGTATATCTTTTATAGTAAATACCGATTTAAATGTATTAAAATATATCATTTCAAAAATAATTCTTGGAAGTATATCGGCTATTATTTCTTATATATTAAGTTTTATATTTTTAAGAGGCGAAATAACTACATTTGCCATAAACAATTTTCTACCTTTTTCATATAGTATTACATCAGTTTTTTTCTTTTGCATAGTATACACTTTTATAATCGCAGTTTCAGCGATGATATTAAAAAAAGAGATATAAAAATATCTCTTTTTATTTTTCTTCGTTAACTTCCGGCGGTCTGCTGTTAATTGCAGATTTTCTAAGTTCTTTTAACTCTATTTTATTATCTTCAATTGTATTCATCATTTCTCTTAATTTATCTTGTAAGTCTTTAAGCATTGCAGCAGAATATTCGATTGAACCTATTCTCATATTTAAAGATTCTGTATTTGCTTTTTTTAGCATATCTTGAGCTTTATTATATGCACTTCTTGTAATTTCATCAGAATCAATAAGCTCTTTAACTTTTCTTTCAGCTGCATTCATAATCTTATTTGCTTCTCTTTGAGCCCCGTCAACAATCATTTTTTCTTGTTCAGTAATTCTGATTGCATCTTTTAAATCTCCAGGCATTTCTGCTCTTATTTCATCCAACAAATCTAAAACTTCATCAGGGTCAACAATTATTTTTGTTGAAAAAGGAACTGTTGCCCCATTTTCCACTAAATCTTGTAATTTATCCAATAATTCTAAAACTTTCATTATTCTTCTCCCTTATATTTTTCTATAAGTGCATTGTTTACACATTTAGGTACTATAGAAGAAACATCCCCTCCGAATTCAGCAATTTGTTTCACATTGCTGGAAGAAACATAGGTATATTTATTACTTGCTACGAAAAAGACACTTTCAACTTCCTTATTAAGCTTTCTGTTTATAGTAGCCATTTGGAATTCATATTCAAAATCAGTTAAGGCTCTTAAACCTCTAATTAAAATATAAGTATCTTTTATATTGCAATAATCTGCTATAAGTCCCGTGTAAAAATCTACTTCAACTTTATCACCAAGTTCTTTTACGCTTTCTTTAAGCAACGATAATCTTTCTTCCAAAGAGAACAGATGGGTTTTTTTTGTGTTTTCCATAAGTACAACGTAAATCTTATCAAAAACTTTTGCCCCTCTTTTTATTATGTCCAAATGTCCGTTTGTTATTGGGTCAAAACTTCCTGCATATATTGCTTTTTTCATCTAATCCTCCCAAACAAAAAAATCGATACTTGTAAGTGAATAAGACTTTGATCTGATTTTTGTTAAATGTTCAAATTCTCCAATTGGTATATTTTTGTCATGCTCTACAACCAATATACCATTATTACATAGTATATCACATTTCACTATATTTTCTATCAAAATTTTTAGTTTTTCATATTTATAGGGGGGATCTAGAAAAATAACGTCGAATTTTTCTTCTGTATTATTAACAAAACTTAATGCATCTTTTTTTATAACTTTACAAAACTCTTCGCATTTCGTTTTCTTTATATTTCTTCTTATAAGCCTTATACTGTCCATGTTATTATCTATAAAATAACTTTTATCTGCCCCACGGCTTATTGCTTCTATACCTATTGCACCACTACCGCCAAATAAATCTAAAAATTTACTTTCCGGAATATACGGCATAAGAATATTAAATAAATCTTCCTTTATTCTATCTGTTGTAGGACGAACTCTTCTGTCTTTTGGACTATCAAGATTCGTTCCTCTCATTTTCCCACCGATAACTCTCATTTATTTTTCCTCTAATTCCATGTAATATTCTTTGAAATACTGCTGTATTTTTCTTTTATATATTTTAAATAATCTCTATTTTCATTTGTATTGTCGTTTAGAATATCTTCCATTGCATCTTTTGCCTTATTAAAAAGCTCGCTGTTTTCAATAAGTTTATATATATTATATCCGTCTTTCCCGCTTTGTCTTACACCAAGAATATCGCCGCTTCCCCTGGTTTTCAAATCATAAAGAGCTATTTTAAACCCATCGGTATTCTTTGATAAAAAACTTAGCCTTTCAATACTCTTTTTACTTTGATTATTACTTAAAAGTATACAATAACTTTCTTTGTCATTTCTTCCAACTCTTCCCCTTAATTGATGAAGAGAAGCAAGTCCAAACCTATCAGCATCTTCTATAATGATAAGTGTTGCATCTTTACTGTCTATACCTACTTCTATTACACTTGTAGAAACCAATGCTTTTATTTTCCCGCTGTAAAAATCATCCATTATTCTGTCTTTTTCATCTTCTGCCATTTTTCCGTGAATTAATGCGATATTAATATTTTTAAAATACGTTTTATTTAATTTTTCATAAATATCTTCTGCAGCTTTTAAGTCTTCACTGCCAATTGATGGACAAACAACATATACCTGATTTCCTTCACTAATCTGCTTTACAGCAAATCTATATACTCTGTCATAATATGAATAATCTTTAAAGTATGTTTTTATTTCTTTTCTGCCGGAAGGTTTTTTATCTATTATACTCACATCAAGGTCTTTGTAAATACTAAGAGCCAATGTTCTTGGAATAGGTGTCGCACTCATTACAAGAGTATGAACGCTATCCCCTTTCTTTGTTAAAAAACCTCTTTGAATAACCCCAAACCTATGCTGTTCGTCAATAACAGCAAGAGCCAAATTCTTGTATTTTACTTTCTTTGAAAAAACTGCATGAGTACCAACAATTACATTACTTATTCCGCTTTCTATTCTCTCATAAGCCAAACGTTTTTCTTTAGCTGTCATACCGGAATAAAGAAATTCCATTCTTATATTAAAATTATCAAAGATTTCTTTCATTTTCTCAAAGTGCTGAGAAGCAAGTATCTTCGTAGGAGCACAAAAAACTGCTTGATAACCGCTCATAACAGCTAAAAATACCGCATACATGGCTATAACTGTTTTACCGCTTCCTACATCCCCTTGAACGAGTCTATTCATCTTTACTCCAGACATAAAATCATCTTCTATGTCTTTTAAAACTTTATTTTGAGAATCAGTAAGTGTAAAGGGAAGTTTATCTAAGAAATCTTGTTTGTAATTTATTTCTATTATCTCTCCCTTAACACCCATATTAAGATTCTTATTTAGTATCATAGATAAATTAAATCCACAAAACTCATCAAAAGTCAAACGTTCATTGGCTTTAAGAGTATCACCTAATCTCTTTGGATTATGAATTCCTTTATATGCATCATATAATGAACATAAATTATACTCATCTTTTATATATTCCGGAATAAAATCCTTTATTGTCATAATATCTAATGCATTTAAAACAAATTTCTTAAGTTCTTTATTTGTTATTTTGCTTTTATTACTTAACGGATAAACAGGATTAAGTCCGCTTTTTATAGATGTTTCATCATTTAACTTTGCATACTTTGGAGAAACCATTTCATAATAATTCCCCTTTTTCTCAACTTTACCATAAAGTTTATATTCTTCATCTTTTTTAAAGAACGAAGAAATGTAGGGATTATTAAAGAAGGTAGCATAAAATATACTACCTTCACTTTCAAATTTTATTTTTGTTATTTTTAAATTTCTTCTTACTATCCTCGTCTTTTGAGCTTCTACAAAATTACATTTAATAAGTTCTTTTTGATTTTGTTTTGCATCTTTTATAGATTTAATATCTCCGATAACCTCATAGGTTCTTGGATAGTAATCAATAAGTTCTTTTAGGGAAAAAATGCCCAAATTATTAAGTTCTACGGCTTTCTTTTCCCCTACACCTTTAAGGGTTGTTAATTCATAACTCATATTATTCAACACTTACAATATAGTAATATAATGGCTGTCCGCCGTATGTTATTTCAACATCTAAATCTTCATATTTTTCTTCAACTATTTCAGCAACTTTATTTGCATCTTCTTCTTTTACATCTTCACCATAGTAAATACTGATAAGTTCGCTGTCGTCATCAACCATTTTATCAATTAACTCAATTGTAGCAGATGAAACATCTTTTGTATCGCAAACAATATCAGAACCTAATATACCAAGAATGTCACCTTCTGAAATCACAGTATCACCGATTTGTGTATCTCTTACGGCAAATGTTACTTGACCTGTTTTAACTTCACTTATTGCATCTGCCATATTTTCAGCATTATTGGCTAAAGAAGATGTTGCATCAAATACCATTAAAGCAGAAATTGCTTCTGGAATTGTTCTTGTTTTTACAACTTCAATATTCTTTTCGCTTATTTCCTTAGCTTGACTTGCAGCCATGATGATATTTTTATTATTTGGCATTAAAATATAATTTTTACCATTTGTATTTTCAATTATATCTAAGAAGTCTTGAGTTGAAGGATTCATTGTTTGTCCTCCTTCAATAACATAGTCCATACCAAGATCTTTAAGGATTTTACTCATACCGCTTCCGGCAGCAACACCAACAAAGATAAAGTCTTTTTCTTCTTTAGAATATTTTTCTTCTGGTTTTTCTTCTTCAGCTTCTTTCAAAATAAGTTCACTGTGTTGTTCTCTCATATTTTCAATTTTAATTTTTGAAAGTTCACCACAAGTAGCCGCCATCTTCATTGCATTCCAAGGCACATTTGTATGAACATGAATTTTAATAATTCCATTATCATGAACGGCAACCAAAGAATCTCCGATTGGAGTAAGTTTATCTTTTAATGCCGCAGTAATAGCACTTTCATATTTTAAATTTTCTTCATGAACCTTAATTAAAAATTCAGTACAATAACCGTATTTAATATCAGAAGAATCTATTTCAAAGCCTTGTACTCCGCTTTCTTCTTTTTCTACATCTTCAACATCAATAAATACAACTTCTTCACCTTTTAAAACTTTTAAAGCACCTTCAAATAAACAAAGTAAACCTCTACCTCCGGCATCAACAACGCCTGCTTCTTTTAATACAGGTAAAAGGTTTGGTGTATTTTGAAGAGATTTTTCACCTGCTTCAAGAACATGAGAAATAAAATCTTCTACTGAAGAATAGCTATTACCGTGTTCTTTTGCAAATTCATACATTTCTCTTGCAACTGTAAGAATTGTTCCTTCAGTTGGTTTCATAACGGCTCTGTAAGCCATTTTTGTAGAAAGCTCAAATGCTCCTATTAAAGAGTCAATGTCAATTTCCTTTACATCTTTTAAACCTTTTGCAAACCCTCTGAAAAGTTGTGATAAAATAACACCTGAGTTTCCTCTTGCTCCCATTAAAGCTCCGCTTGACATGCTTGCAGCAATATCACCGATTTTATCAGATGTAACCTTACTCATTTCTTCAACGGCAGTTTTAACCGTTAAAGACATATTTGTTCCTGTATCACCGTCAGGAACAGGGAAAACATTTAAATTGTTAACCATTTGTTTATTATTTTCTAGGTTAGCATATGCTCCTTTTAATACTTTTTTAAACATTTTTGAATCTATCATTTTTTACTTTTACCTCACCGTTATTTTATTGATTAGCTCTAACGCTTTGAACGTGAACATTGATTTTTTTGATTTTTAGTCCCGTTTGTTTTTCAACATTATATTTTACGGTGTCAATAAGATTTTCTGCAACCGTAACAATTTTCACGCCAAATTCAACAATAACGTAAATATCTATTATAAGTCTGCCATCTTCTTCAATAACTTTTACACCTTTTCTAAGGTTTTCTTTCTTTAAAAGTTCTATAATACCATTGGTTACGCTTCTGCTTGCCATTCCTACAATACCAAAACATTCCATTGCACAAAGCCCTACCATTTGTTCAATAATTTCAGTAGAGATATTTACATCTCCTATATTATCTGTCTTTTTAGCGTACATTAATCTTCTCCTTATAACGTTATATTTGACTTTATTATACCATAATAAAAACTTAATAAAATATATTTTGTTAAAATTTATGATTTAGTTATTAAACTAAAATAAACAATTTTTACAATAAACTTCTCATTCCAACAAAGAACACAACAACAACGATTAAGTTTATAAAAGCAGGTATATGAGGAATAAAAATACTAAAGAAGTCATTCATATCAACTTTAACTTTTTGTTTTGATCTTCTACGTCTTGGAAGCTCATTTTCAAGGGACTTTGTAAAAAACATTACATACAGTACTATAACAGCACTAACAAACATACCCCATATAGAATATGAGAATGTAGATTTACCTAAAAGAATTCCAACAAAACCAACATCAACTAGTCCTGAAAGTTTTGGAAACTCATAACAAAATGTTCCTAAAAATGCTATTACAGCTATTGCCATGAAAAAGAACATAATTCTTCTTGGTTTTATGTATCTAATATCATCAACACTTTTAATTACTCCATACTTTACCTTTGTATAAATATAATTCATAAATACCAAAGAAATCAAAGCTGCAAGTAATCCTATGGCGTAGTATATTTGAATATTTAAATACACCTTTAACTGTTCTGGATTTATTTGTCCAATTAAACTTGGACGTAAAAATAAAATTGAAATCAGAAGTATTACTACTCCGTAAAATAAGTTAACTTGTTTTAAAAAATTTTTCATATTATAATTCTCTCCGATTAGTAAAAATAAATTATCTTTATTATATATCAAAACATTCTCATGTCAAAATATTTTGTATTAATTTACCACATTATAAAACAAAAAATTCACACTTGTTTTTTAATTAAAATATCCCTCATATTTTGATTAAATCCTATGAAAAAACCCCATTTTATGCTATAATTACAGTATAAATCCTAAAGGGGTTTTTTTATGTATATAGAAAATATTGATATAACAAATTTTAGGAATATTGAAAAAATTAATACGTCCTTTAATAAAAAATATAATATTTTTTATGGGGAAAACGCACAGGGCAAAACTAATTTTTTAGAGGCCCTTTCTTTGACTTTAAACGGAATTTCTCATAGAGAAAAAAGCACTCTTAATTTCATAAAACAAGATAGCGATTTTTGCACCGTTTCGGCAAATGTAAAAAAAGATGATGACATAGACACAAACGTAAAACTCACTATTAAAGATACAAGAAAATATGAAATTAATTCTACCCCCGTAAAAACAAGAACAGAACTTTTAAAAGAATATAATATAGTTTTGTTTACTCCTGAAGATTTAAAAATTATAAAAGGATATCCAAAGGACAGACGAAAATTTCTAGATGAAAGTATAAGCCTTATTTTTCCTGCTTATCATAGTGCTTTAAGAAAATACAATAAAGCTTTAAAACAAAGAAATACTATTTTAAAAGATTACACAAAAAGAAACATCGCTTCAAGTTTACTGGATGTATATGATGAAACATTATACACAATAGGAAGTGACATTATAAAAACAAGAATAAATGTTTTAAAGAAAATAGAAAAAATTACAGATAATCTAAATAAAGAAGTATGCAAAAATGAAAATATTAAATTTTTCTATTCTTCAAATGTACTAAAAAACAGTGACTTAACTGATATAAAGCTAATGTATAAAAATGCTCTAAAAAAAGCAAGAAAAGAGGATCTATCAAGAGGGACAACAACTGTCGGAATACATCATGACGACATAAACATTTTTATAAATGACTTGGATACAAAAAAATTTGCATCTCAAGGACAACAAAGAAGCATTGCCCTTTGCATGAAATTATCTTTAATAAAATTACTTTATGACAAATTTGAAGACTATCCGATAGTACTTCTTGACGATGTAATGAGTGATTTAGATAAATTCAGACAAAAACAAATATTAAACTTAATAAAGGACACACAATCATTTATAACTTGTGTCAATCATTCTTTTTTAGAAGATATAAATGATTATAAAATATATAAAATTGAAAATGGAAATTTAAAGGAGGTAACCAGTGGCCAAACAAGATAATAATAATTATGATGCCAGTAAAATAAAAGTACTGGAAGGTCTGGAAGCTGTTAGAAAAAGACCGGGTATGTACATTGGTAGTACAGGAGAAAAAGGCCTTCATCACCTTGTATATGAAATCATAGACAACAGTGTGGACGAAGCATTAGCCGGTTTTTGTAAAAATATAGTTGTAACAATAGGAGAAGGAGATACAATCACCGTAAAAGATGACGGTAGAGGTATTCCTACGGGAATAAACCCAAAATACAAAAAAAGTGCCGTTGAAATTGCCCTTACAATACTTCATGCTGGTGGTAAATTTGACTCTGGTACATATAAAGTATCCGGAGGTTTACACGGTGTTGGGGTATCAGTTGTTAACGCTTTATCAGAACATTTAACCGTCACAGTATATCAAAACGGTCAAATACATCAACAAAAATATGAAAGAGGCAAACCTATAACAAAACTTGAAGTTATAGGAAAAACTAAAGAAACAGGAACAACTGTGTTCTTTAAACCTGACTATGAAATTTTCTCTGAACTTGTATATAACTATGATACTTTAAAACACAGAATAAGAGAACTTGCTTTCTTAAATAAAGGATTAAAAATCACTTTAAAAGATGAAAGAGAAGGCAAAGAACAAGAAGAAACTTTCCATTATGAAGGTGGTATCATAGAGTTTGTAGAATACGCAAACAGAGGCAAAGAAAAACTTACAAATGAAATAATATATTTTGAAAAAGAAAGCGACGTTTGTCTTTTAGATGTTGCTATGCAGTACACTACAAGTTTCAGCGAAAGTATATATTCTTTTGCAAACAACATCAATACCGTTGAAGGCGGTATGCATGTAAACGGCTTTAAAACAGCCTTAACAAGAAGTATCAATGCATACGCAAGAAAATATTCTATACTAAAAGAAAACGAAGAAAATCTTTCCGGAGATGACATAAGAGAAGGTCTTACGGTTGTAATAAGCGTAAAAATTTCTGATCCTGAATTTGAAGGACAAACCAAAACAAAACTTGGTAACCCTGAAGTAAGAGGATATGTTGATACTACGGTTGGAGATAACATCACAGCTTACCTTGAAGAACATCCTCAAGAAGCTAAGATAATTGTTGAAAAAGCTCTAACTGCTCAAAGAGCAAGAAAAGCAGCAAGAAAGGCAAAAGACCTTGTAAGAAGAAAGAGTGTACTTGAAAGTACAGCATTACCTGGAAAACTTGCCGACTGCAGAGAAAAAGACCCTGCAAAATGTGAAATATACCTTGTCGAAGGGGACAGTGCGGGTGGTAGTGCAAAACTAGGAAGAAACCCAAAAACTCAAGCTATCTTACCGCTTAGAGGTAAAATTTTAAATGTAGAAAAAGCAAGACTTGACAGAATGCTAAATGCAGATACTATCCGTTCTATGATTACTGCTTTTGGCACAGGTATTTCAGACGAATTTGATATTGAAAAAGCAAGATATCACAAAATTGTAATCATGACCGATGCCGACGTCGATGGTGCTCATATCAGAACATTACTTCTTACATTCTTCTATCGTTATATGAGAGGTCTTATCGACGCAGGGTATGTTTATATAGCGCAGCCCCCTTTATATAAACTTGAAAAACAAAAGAAAGTATGGTACCTATACTCAGATGAAGAACTTGAAGAAAAATTAAGCGAAATCGGAAGAGATAAAATAGGTCTTCAAAGATATAAAGGTCTTGGGGAAATGAACGGTGAACAACTTTGGGATACAACAATGAACCCTGAAAACAGAACTTTATTACAAGTTACAATAGATGATGCAGCTTATGCTGATGAAATTTTCTCTATCCTTATGGGAGACCAAGTTCAACCAAGAAAAGACTTCATCACAGAAAACGCAAGAAAGGTTAAAAATCTAGATATATAGGAGGTATAAAATATGGCGAAAAAAGAAGAAATTCAAGATATTCATGGAAAAATAGAAACACGTGACATAGTACAAGAAATGCAAACCTCTTATATAGATTATGCCATGAGCGTAATTGTTGGAAGAGCTCTTCCAGATGTAAGAGATGGTTTAAAACCTGTTCACAGAAGAATATTATATTCTATGGCAGAACTTAACTTAACCTACGATAAGCCTTTTAGAAAAAGTGCCAGAATCGTTGGGGATACAATGGGTAAATATCACCCTCATGGTGACAGCGCAATTTATGATGCAATGGTTAGACTTGCCCAAGATTTCTCTACAAGATATCCTCTTGTAGACGGTCACGGTAACTTCGGTTCAATCGACGGCGACAGCCAAGCGGCTATGCGTTATACCGAAGCAAAAATGACAAAACTTACAGGAGAAATGTTAAGAGACATAAACAAAGAAACAGTAGATTATATACCTAACTTTGATGAAACTCTTAAAGAACCTGTAGTTCTTCCAAGTAGATTCCCAAATCTTCTTGTAAACGGCTCTAACGGTATCGCCGTTGGTATGGCAACAAACATCCCACCTCATAACTTAGGAGAAGTAATAGATGCAATTGTTGCTTTAATAGACAATGAAAACATAGAAATAAACGATCTTATTAAATATATCAAAGGCCCTGACTTCCCTACAGGCGGAATCATTATGGGTAAAAGCGGTATTTACAACGCATACACAACAGGTAGAGGAAGAATTAAATTAAGAAGTAAAACTCATATAGAAGAAATAAGTAAAACAAGACAAAGAATTGTCATTACAGAAATTCCTTATATGGTTAACAAATCAAAACTTGTTGAAAAAATTGCCGACTTGGTAAGAGACAAAAAAGTTGTTGGAATTTCAGATATCAGAGATGAATCAGACAGAAACGGAATTAGGGTTGCAATTGATTTAAGAAAAGACGTTAATGCTTCAATCATCTTAAATCAGTTATATAAATATACACAACTGCAAGATACATTCGGCGTAATAATGCTTGCTCTTGTAAATAACCAACCTAAAGTTCTTAACCTAAAAGAAATTTTAGTTCATTATCTAAATCACCAAAAAGAGATAATCGTAAGAAGAACAGAATTTGATTTAAAGAAAGCAAAAGCAAGAGCTCATATTGTTGAAGGGCTTCTTATTGCCCTTGACAATATCGATGAAATAATCAAAATCATCAGAGCAAGTTACAACGATGCTGAATTAAAACTTATGAAACGCTTTGAACTTTCTGAAGTACAAGCAAAAGCAATCGTAGATATGAGACTTAGAAGATTGCAAGGACTTGAAAGAGAAAAACTTGAAAATGAATATGCTGAACTTCTTAAAACAATAGAATACTTAGAAAGCGTTCTTGCAAGTGAAGATTTGGTTATGAACATCATAAAAGAAGAACTTCTTGAAATCAAAGGTAAATATAACGACGAAAGAAGAACAGCTTTTGAAGCAGATGATGAAGATTTTGACATGGAAGACTTAATCGAAGAAGAAGATATTGTAGTTACAATAACTCACGTAGGTTATGTAAAAAGACTTCCTGCAAACACATATAAAGCTCAAAAGAGAGGTGGAAGAGGTGTTACGGCACTATCTACAAGAGAAAATGACTTCGTAAAACATCTATTCTTTACTACAACACATCACTACATTATGTTCTTTACAAACAAAGGTAAAGTATATAGACTTAAAGGCTATGAACTTCCTGAAGCATCAAGAACAGCAAAAGGAACTGCAATTGTTAATCTTTTAGCTCTTGATCCAGGCGAAAAAATAACCGCTGTTATACCTATAAAAGAATTTAAAGACGACGAATTCCTTCTAATGGCAACAAGAAACGGTATATTTAAAAAGACAAGCCTAACTGAATATGACTCTTCAAGAAAGAACGGAATTATCGGAATTAACTTAGCAGAAGACGATGAACTTATCGGAGTATGTCTAACAGACGGACACCAAGAAGTAATACTTGGAACTCATAAAGGTGTTGCAATCAAATTCAAAGAAGAAGATATCAGACCAATTGGTAGAGTATCAAGAGGTGTTAAAGGTATTACTCTTAAAGAAAATGACTTCGTAATCGGAATGGACATTGCTAAGAATGACAGATACGTACTTTCTATTACAGAAAAAGGATTTGGAAAAATTACAAAAGCTAATTTATATCCTACACAAGGAAGAGCCGGAAAAGGCGTGCTTAACTATAAAATTACAGGCAAAACAGGTAACCTTGCAGGAATGTGCGTAGTGGAAAAAGAAAAAGACGATATAATGCTTATAAGTGATGACGGAACAGTTATTAGAATTGATGTAAGCGGAATATCTCAAATGGGAAGAAGCACATCAGGCGTTAAAGTAATGAAACTTGATGAAGATGTAAACATCGCAACAATTGCAAAAGCCCCATCTCAAGATGAGGAAGAATTATCCGAAGAATAAAAGGAGATAAAAAAATGGATTATATCGGCAGCATAAAGAAAATTAATGAAAAGAAAATTTTAACAACAATTAAAGCTTTAAAGAAAAACAATATTGATGCAAGATTATTTGATAGTAAAGATGAACTTTTAAATGCAGTTAAAGAACTTATTCCTGAAGGATCAACAACTGCAATGGGCGGAAGCTATACTATCAAACAAGTGGAAGGCTTAAGCGAACTTATTCAAAGTTATGACTTTAAAGACAGAAAGAAGGAAGCTAACTCAAAAGAAGAAGCAAGAAAAATTGCAATGGAAGCAAATTTTGTTGACTACTATTTTATGAGCTCCAATGCAATAACTGTTAACGGTGAATTATATAACGTTGACGGAACAGGAAACAGAGTTTCAGCTTTAATTTACGGACCTGAACATGTAATAATTATAGCGAGTCCTAATAAAATCGTATCAAGTGTAGATGCTGCAATCGACAGAGTAAAAGAACAAACAGGTCCAATGAACTGTGAAAGACTTGATATGAAGACTCCTTGCAGAGAACTTGGAAGATGTGCTAACTGTAAGAGTGATGACAAAATATGTATTTTTTATACTTTGACTGGATATCAAAAAAATAAAGACAGAATTAAAGTATTTTTCTTAAATGATGATAATTTAGGATTATAAAAAAGACCCTAACGGGTCTTTTTTAATTTGTGTATTTTTCATCTACTTCCTGCCAACTTTCTCCGGCATAAGAAAAATCAATATCTTTATATTTCATAAAACTTTTTAAAGTTAATTTATTATCATCTTTTATTAAAACCATTTTAGCAAATTTATAATCAGGACTTTCTCCTTCCTGCCAATTTGAAGCATTATAACTTAAAACAAGAGTTATTTTATTTCCGTTTACATCTATACTGCTTACAAATCCGTTATAATTTGATAATTCACCTTTCACGCTAACAGAATATTTAGCTCTTCCGTAGTTATTAAAAAAGCTTAAAATCAAATCTTCTTCTTTATTTAACCATTTACCGCTAATTGAAGAAATATCTTCATAAGGTAAATATGGATTTACAACTGATACCAAAATTTCTTTTTCTGCGGTGTTTTTACTGCTGTCTTTTGCTGTAACAGTAATCTTATATTGTCCTAATTTTTTTGTATTAACTTCTCCACTTACATCAATATCATTTATCCTCTCATCAACATTATCATACACACTAACCAAATTTTTTATATTAAATTCACTGCCATAAGCAACACTTAACACATCTTCGGTTTTTATATCAGGAGGAGTAGTATCAACTACATTAAAAGATACTTCAACTTTTTCCTTTTTGCTTTCACCGTTTTTTCTTATGTAATATGTAATTGTTGTTTTTCCTGTTTTATTTAGCGTTATCTTTTCACTCTTTGCACTAACAATATAGTTTTTATAATCATCACCTAATTTTACAAGAGATAAAGTATCTATATTCTCCCCTGCTTCAATATCCTTATTTATAGGTAATAATTTATCTGATTTAAAAACATTCGATGCAAAAGCAATAAATAAAAATAAAAGAAATACAACAAAAAAAATGATAAAAATTATCTTCCTTTTTCTACTTATATACATATAATCACTCCAATAAATATCATAATTTAACAAATAAAATTATAAAATATAATTTTAAAATAAATTATCAAAATTTATCTGTTTTTTCCAATAAACTTATAACTTTTTCAAGATCTTTTGGAAGAGGAGAATTAAATTGTTTTTTTTCTTTAATTATATCTTTATATTTTTCATCATAATTTATTGTTACTTTATAACAATGTAAAAACTGTCTGTTTAAAGTTATATTTGAATCTGTTTTTTTATTATCATCATATTTTCTATCCCCTAATACACTATATCCTAAAGCATTAAGCTGAGATCTTATTTGATGACTTTTCCCTGTAATAAGTTTTACTTCAAGTAAAGTATAATCCTTATATTTTTTCTTTATTTTAAAAAAGGAGCTTACTTCAAATGCACCGTTTATTTTTTCTTTATTTAAAATTAATTTGTTTTGTTTTCTATCTTTTATTCCATAAAGAGTTACTTTACCTTCATTTTTAAATTCACCATAAACCAAAGTTAAATATCTTTTATCAATTAAATTTTTCTTTGATATTTCATTTAATAACATTAAACTTCTTCTGTTTTTACCTGCAATTACTATACCACTTGTATTAAGATCAAGCCTCGTTATTATTCCGGTAGTATTTGTATTCAAATAGCTTTTAAGCATACTTACAACATCAGCTTTATTGCTTCCGTTTCCTTGAGATAAAATACCTGCCGGTTTATTTACAATAATAATATTTTCATCTTCATAAATAATATCTAGTCTATTTGTATTTACGGCTTTTACTTTTTTTTCTATTTTAAAATGTTCTTCATTTATATAAAACTGAATTTTATCAAGCTTTTTAGTTCTATAACTTCCTTGTTCTTTTTTACCGTTTACCTTGATATTTTTCTTTCTTAAAAGTTTTTGAATTTCAACTTTAGACAGGTTTGTCACTTTAGTAACAAACCTGTCCAGTCTCATATCTTTATATTCATCATTTATAATTATTTCTTTCATGGTTATTCCACTGTTACACCCTTAAATCCTTCACCAAGAACCTCACTAACCTCTGCTAGAATAACAAAAGCATCTTTATCTATATCAGTAACAAGTTCTCTTAAAGCTGCAACTTCCATTCTGCTTACAACACAAAAGACAATATCTTTATCTTCATTCGTAAATCCACCTTTTGCCTTTAAGAAAGTAACGCCTCTGTCAAGATTTTGAAAAATTGCATTTTTAATATCTTCAGGATATGAAGTAAAAATATAAAATGCCTTTGTATAGCTTGAACCTTCCTGAATAAAGTCTATAACTTTTGTTGCAACATAAATATTTATTGCAGAATAAAGCATGATTTCAAAATTTTTAAATGCAATACCGGCAATTAATATTACAATACCATCTATTATTAAAATTAAATTACCTAAAGATATCTGGGTAAGTTTTCTATGAATAAGTAAGGCTAGAAGTTCAGTTCCACCTGTAGTCCCTTTAAACTTAAACAATACGCCTGCCCCAAAACCAAAAACTATTCCTCCGAATACAGATGCTAAAAATAAATCATTTGTAAAATTAAATCTTCCCGTCATTAAATCTATAAAAAACGAGAAAACAAATGTACCATACAATGTCTTTAAAAAATTTATAACACCCATATCCTTATATAAAATAATAAACAAAGGAATACACATAACAAAAGAAGAGACACCAACCGGTGCCCCTGTAAAAGAATATAGGACTGTAGCCAAACCTGAAAACCCACCCGGTGCTATATTATTTGGAATACAAAATGCTGCAAAAGCAAAAGACATTATAATACATGCAATTGTAACAAAAAACATATCCACAAAAAATTTCATTATATTACCGTTTTCTAAATAAGTCTTCATGTTACGCCCCTATAAGATTATTTAATTATTTTGTTTTATATAGAATACCTCTTGTAGCATCAAGAGTAACTTTATCGTTATCTTCAAATCCCTCAAAAGATTCTACTCCAACCAAAACAGGAATACCTGCTGTTCTTAATTCCATTGCTAATTCATTTAACAATGCCTTTTCTGTATAAACAACTCCGCCTGCTTTTTCTAATAAAGGTTTAGCTTCTTTTGAGCATTTAGTAAGAGCTAAGATTTCACCTTCTTTAAAATCTTTTAAATCATCACTATACATTCTGATATTGCTTCTTACTCTACCGCTGATTAAACCAGCCCCTTTAAGAACATGTTCTCCAACTGTTTCAATTCTGATTGAGTTTGTTGTACCTTTCACACCAAGAGGGATACCAGCTGTAATAACAACAATATCACCATCTTTTACATGCATATGTTCTTTTGCACTGTTAATTACTTCTTTATATAAAAGTTCTACATCTGAGAATACATCAATTTTATAAGCATCAACACCCCATACTAGAGATAGTCTTCTTTGTACGTATTCTTTATCTGTATAAGCAACTATATCACAGTTTGGTCTATGTTTAGAAATTCTTCTTGCTGTATAACCAGAACTTGTAGGTGTTAAAATTGCTTTTGCATTAAGAGAATCTGCAATTTGTACTGTTGATAAACTTACAGCACTTGTCATACTCTTATCATTTACATATTTACTTCTTGTTCTAAAGTCACTTGCTAATTTGCTTTCTGCAGATTCTGCAATAATACCCATTGTTTGAACTGCTTCAATAGGATATTTACCGGCAGCAGTTTCTCCTGAAAGCATAATTGCGTCAGTACCGTCAAAAATAGCATTAAATACGTCTGTAACTTCGGCTCTTGTAGCTCTTGGGTTGTTTATCATGCTATCAAGCATTTGTGTAGCTGTAATAACAGGTTTACCAACATAGTTACATTTTTTAATGATATCTTTTTGTACGATTGGTACTTCTTCTGCTGGAATTTCTACCCCAAGGTCACCTCTGGCAACCATGATTCCATCACTGGCTTCGATAATTTCATCAATATTGTCAACACCTTGTCTGTTTTCAATTTTAGAAATAATATGAATATCTTCTCCACCATTGTTATTTAAAACTTCTCTTATTGCAAAAACATCTTCTTTGCTTCTAATAAAAGATGCTGCAACGAAGTCAATATCGTTTTTAATACCAAATAATAAGTCATTTGTATCTTTTTCAGTAAGAGCTGGAAGTTTAATATTTACTCCAGGAATATTTATACTTTTATGATTTTTTACAGGGCCACCGTTATCTACTCTTAAAACAACGTCGCTTCCTTTAATTTCTCTAACAGTTAGTTTAATTAAACCGTCATCGATTAAAACTACATCACCTTTTTTTAGTTCTTCTGCTAAATGATCATATGTTGTAGCACAACCATGTTCATCTCCAAGTTCATCACCAACATAAAGAGTGAACATGCTTCCTTCTTTTAAAAATACTCCACCGTCTTTAAATTTCTTTGTTCTAATTTCAGGACCTTTTGTATCTAATAAGATAGCAATTGGTTGATTTAATTTTTCTCTGATTTCTTTTATTGTGTCTATTCTTGCTTGATGTTCTTCATAATCCCCATGTGAAAAGTTAAGTCTTGCAACATTCATACCTGATGCAATTAAATGTGTAAGAATTTTTTTATCTTCACTTGCAGGACCTATTGTACATACTATTTTTGTTTTCTTCATAATTTTATGCCCATCTCCTAATCATAAACTTATTTTTATATTATATTGCTAACATTTCAGCAATTCTTTTTGCTTCTTCATCAATTACATATGGCATAGCCAATGCTTCTTCAATTTCCATATCTAAAAATCTTCCATGTTGATAACACATACATCTGTTTGTTTTTCCATCTCTTAAACATTCAACAGCTAAAGCACCCATTTTACTTGCAAGCATTCTGTCAAATGCAGTTGGAGAACCACCTCTTTGTATGTATCCTAAGTTAGTTCCTCTTGTTGTTACACCAGAGTATTTTTCAATAACATCACAGAATTCTTCGTAATGTCCAACTCCTTCGGCAAGAATAACAAGTCCATAATATTTTCCAAGGCTAAAGCCTTCTTTTATTTTTTCACAAACAACATCTAAGTTTAATTCTTTTTCAGGAATTAAAATTGCTTCAGCTCCTGCTGCAATACCTGCATAAAGAGCAATAAAACCACTGTTTCTTCCCATTACTTCAACAACATTTACTCTGTTGTGAGAAGAAGATGTATCTCTGATTTTATTGATTGCGTCAACTGCAGTATTTACTGCTGTATCGAATCCTATAGAATATTCAGTACATGAAATATCATTATCAATTGTTCCAGGAATTCCGATAACGTTAATTCCTGCTCTGCTTAATTTTTGAGCACCTCTGTAAGAACCGTCCCCACCAATAACAACTAAACCTTCAATACCATGTTTGTTTAGTGTATTAACAGCTCTTTTTAAGCCTTCATCTGTTTTCATTTCTAAACATCTTGCAGAACGAAGGAAGGTTCCACCTCTTTGAATTTTATCTGATACAGAATAAGCATCAAGTTTTTCAATGTTATCATCCATTAAACCTTGATAACCTTGTTGTACACCATAAACTTCAAATCCATAATATATTCCTGCTCTAACAACAGCTCTAATAGCTGCGTTCATACCGGGAGCATCCCCGCCACTTGTTAAAACTGCTATTTTTTTCAATTTTTTCTCTCCTTTTTTATATGAATTATTAAAAAATTTCTAGGTTCACGTTTTATATTATACTATATTATGAAAAAAAACATTATACTTTTTTTACAAAAAAATGAAAAAATTTTCATATTTTGATTACATTTGTAATAATTTGATGTTTTCTGTGACTTTAAGCGCATTTCTACGCAGAATCTTCACATCCCCTCTCCTTAAAAGTTCGTAATTTATTATACATATTTTGTCTCCAAAAGCTATATCAATTAACTTTTTTTCAGAAATATTTAAGTTACCTCTACCCATGACAATGCCTAAAATATCTACCTTATTATTATACACATTATATTCAAATCTGATACTTGCTTCCTTACCGTTATATATTATAGGAGCAGCATAAATTTCATTCATACCCACAGAGTTAATTTTATAACAAGAAAGCATATATCCATTAAAATAGAATGGAGAATTGTCACTTTTTTGACCATATTTTGTTATCTCATATATTATATTTTTATTTTGCACCCTTTTAACTTTTAAAATATCTTTATATTTTTTCATATCACGGCTTAAAGCATATTTCTTTAAAAAAGCACAATAAGAACTATTTGTGTTAAGCGTTTCGTATAATATAAGTTCATTTAACGTCTTACTATTATAATCTAAAGGAAAGAAAATTGATACCCCGCAAGCATCATTATTTATAAATCCTTTCCTATTATATATAACAACATCATCTACCAGTCTTTCAAGCTTTATATAATCACTTTCTTTAAATATATTTTTTAAAAGAGAAAGGAAATCAACCATGTTACTGAACCCTTCTTCTTTTGTTCTTCCTCCAAAAACTGTTCCTTTTAAAATATCTTCTTTTAGATTACTTACATCATATTCATTTATATTATTTTCAAGTAAAAAATTAAATTCATCATACAAAGCTTCAACCTTATCTAAATTTAATAAAGACATTGTTATTATCTTATCTTTATTTTTTCTTACGCTTTCTTTATAATAACTTTCAACAATTAATCTTCCTAGACTTTCTATATCTCTGTTTGATGATTTTTCAATAATATTTTTATAATTTAGTCCATAACCTAAAACAAATTCTTCACTTGCGACCATATACTTAGAGTAGTCTTTGATACTATATGCCGTTTCCAAAGAGCCCATTAAACACGCATCAAAAACAATCATATCTAGTTTTGTTTTATGATTTTCATATGAAGTTTTAAGTCCTTTTTTCAGTTCACTAAGCAAAAGCGTATCATTATCAAAATTTTCATCTTTACCAAATCCCGATATTGCTCCTCCTCCATGGTTCCAAAAAATCAGTATATTTTCATCACTTTTATAATGTCCCATTGAAAAATCAATGAACTCACTAAGTGTTTCACTGCTTCCCATACTTTTTTTAGATAGGTTCTTAATTAAATGAAGTTTTTTGTTTTTTATTTCAAATATTTGATTATTATTTTCATTTATTTTTTCATTATTCCAATTCTTTGTTCCACCTGTATATATTAAAACCTTGCTGCCTTTGGGGATTTCACTTTCACATATCTCTTTTAAATCACCGCTGGCAATTTTATCTTCGCTTTCCAAATCAGAACCATTCATATATATCATGAAAGTTCTATCAAATATTTCACACGAATAGTTTTCACAAAATAAATATATCAATGCTATAAAAATAAAGCAAAAAAATAATTTCTTTTTCATACCATTATTATTTAGTAAATGAATATAAATATGTAATTTTTATTATAAAAATAGAATTTTTATAATATGGAATTATTTTTTTATATATGATATTCTTTTATTATTAGCTAAAATAAAACAAATATTATAAAGCATTGACATAAAAAGGAGACAAAATGGAAAAACCAATAATCGGAATAGTACCGCTTTTTGACGAATACAAAGACAGCTATTGGATGCTTCCGGGATATATGTTAAGCATTGAAAAATGCGGTGGAATACCTATAATGTTACCTCTAACAACTAATAAGGAAAATATAAAAAAACTTACAAAATACTGTGATGGATTTCTATTTTCCGGTGGACACGATGTAAACCCTAATCTGTATAAAGAAGAAAAATCCAATAAATGCCATAATATATGCTATAAACGTGACGAAATGGAAACAATATTATTTGAAGAAATAATAAAAGAGGATAAACCTCTTCTTGCAATTTGCAGAGGAATACAAATAATAAACGTTCTTCTTGGAGGTAGTTTATATCAAGACTTACAAACACAAAAAGGATTAAACCACGTCCAAAAACCACCTTACGACATAAACTTTCATAAAGTGGATATAATAAAAGATACCCCTTTATATAATATTTTAAACTTAAATGAAATAGGCGTAAACAGTTATCATCACCAAGCAATAAAAGATTTGGCAGTTAATTTAAAACCTATGGCAGTTTCAAAAGACGGATTAATAGAAGGAGTATATTTAGAGGATAAAAAAGTTGTTTGGGGACTTCAGTGGCATCCTGAATTCAATTATGAAAAAGAAGAAACAAGCATAAAAATAATTAAAGAATTCATAAACAAATGTAAATAAAGGAGGAAGTATGAGAATAGCAGTAATAAGTCTGGTTCTAGATGAACCTAAAAAAGTACAAAAAGAAGTAAACGAGGTAATAAGCAGCTATAAAGATATTATAAGAGGAAGAATGGGAATACCATTAGACAGAGAAAATGTATCAATTATATCTATTGCCGTAATCGGCGAAGCTGATACAATAAATGCTTTTACGGGAAGACTTGGAAAAATCGACCACGTTCAAGTAAAAACATCTTTCTCAAAAAAAGAAATTTAAACACCTTTTAAGGTGTTTTTTTATTGTTTTACATTAATGAAAAATAAAATAATTCACATAAAATTTTCTATATATTTTCATAAATTCAACACCCTAAACGTTACAAATATAATAAATGTAAAATGCATCTAAAAATTAAAGAATTTTCTAAATATTATTGACAATTAACTTTTCATGTGATAGATTATTATCAATATGAACTTAATACCTTTAAACACAAAGAAGAGGAATAGTAAGTTTTTTAACAAGTCGCAGAGAGCTGTTGGTTGGTGTAAAACAGTACTTAACAAAAACCGAACTCGCCTCAGAGTGGTTTACTGAAATCTACGGAGAGTAAGTGGAAACGGGTGTCACCCGTTACAGTGACGAGATATCGGCACACTGCCCGTATCTTTAATGAGTGTATTCTTATTTACTAAAGAATAAATTAGAGTGGTACCGCGGAATTAGTAACTTTCGTCTCTTATTTGAGAACGGAAGTTTTTTTATACCAAATTCCAACTAAAAAGTGTGTTAAATTTTAAATAAGGTACGTTCATAAATAATTAAAGAGGTAAAAAAATATGAAAAATTTTGAAAAGTACAGACCATATCCGCCAATGAAAAAAACTGATAGAAAATGGCCGGATAAAGTTATTGAAAAAGCTCCAATATGGTGCAGCGTTGACTTAAGAGACGGGAACCAAGCTCTTGAAATTCCTATGAGCTTAGATGAAAAAATTGAATTTTATAACAAGCTTGTGGAAATAGGCTTTAAAGAAATCGAAGTAAGCTTCCCAGCTGCAAGCGATACAGAATTTGAATTTGTAAGAACATTAATAGAAAAAGGCATGATTCCCGATGATGTAAATATTCAAGTTCTTACACAATCAAGAGATGAAATAATAGAAAAAACATTTGCTTCCATAAAAGGTGCTAAAAGAGCAATAGTACATCTTTACAACTCTACTTCAGTTCTTCAAAGAGACGTAGTATTTAATGCAAGTAAAGAAGAAGTAACACAAATTGCCGTAAGAGGCGCTAAGAAATTCTTGGAAGAAATGAAAAAATATCCTGAAACAGATTTTACTTTTGAATATTCTCCTGAAAGCTATACAGGAACAGAAATGGATTATGCAGTTGAAATCTGTAATGCAGTAATAGATACATGGCATGGAAAAGTAAATAATAAAATTATAATAAATCTTCCATCAACTGTTGAAATGGCAACTGCCAATATTTATGCAGACCAAATAGAATATTGTTCAGAAAGACTTCATCACCGCGAAGACGTTATATTAAGTCTTCATGCTCACAACGACAGAGGAACGGGAGTTGCCGCAACAGAACTTGCTTTAATGGCAGGAGCAGACAGAGTTGAAGGAACACTTTTCGGAAACGGAGAAAGAACAGGTAACTGTGACATTATGGTTGTTGCAATGAATATGTTCTCTCAAGGAATAGACCCTAAACTTGACTTTTCAAAAATAAGAGAACTTGGGGATATGTACGAAAGACTTACAAGAATGGAAATAAACCCAAGACATCCTTACGTTGGTTCTTTAGTATTCACTGCATTCTCAGGCTCACACCAAGATGCAATAAGAAAAGGAATGAACAAAAGAGAAGAAAGAAAACAAACAATATGGGAAGTTCCTTATCTTCCAATCGACCCAAAAGACGTTGGAGGTACATACGACCCAATCGTACGTATCAATTCACAGTCTGGTAAAGGCGGGGTTGCATTCGTACTTGAACAAAATTATGGATTATATCTTCCTAAAGAATTCCAAAAAGATTTCAGCAAAGTTACAACAAAAGTATCAGATAAACATCATAGTGACCTTGCACCTGAAGTTATATTTGATATATTCAAAAAAGAATACATCAACAACGAAAATCCTATTAAACTTATAAAATATAAAGAAACAACTAAAGACCACGACGAAGAAGTTTCTATCAAAGCTATAATTGAATATAAAGGCGAAGAAAGAGAAATAAGCGGCGTTGGTAATGGTATTATAGATGCATTCACACATGCTCTTGAAAATGAATTTAACATTGAAATGGAAGTAACCGATTATAGAGAACACTCTATGGAATACGGTACAAACGCAAGAGCTATTTCATACATTCAAATTGAAGGACATAACCACAAAATGTACTACGGAGCCGGAGTATCAAGTAACATAACATTATCTTCATTCTATGCCGTAGTAAGTGTTGCAAATAAAATTGTTAAGTAGAAATTAAGGAGAGATATTTATTATGGGAATGACAATGACACAAAAAATCCTTGCAAAACACGCAGGACTAGACAGCGTTGTTGCAGGGCAATTAATTGAAGCAAAACTTGACATTGTAATGGGTAACGACATTACAACTGCAGTTGCTTTAAAAGAATTCAAAAAAACTGGCGCAAAGAAAGTATTTGATGAAAACAAAGTAGCAATCGTACTTGACCACTTCACACCAAACAAAGACATCAAAGCAGCTGAACAATGTAAAAGCTGTAGAAATTTTGCTTGGGATATGAATGTTAAAAACTTTTTTGATGTTGGGGATATGGGTATCGAACATGCACTTTTACCTGAAAAAGGAATAGTAGTTCCTGGAGAAGTTATAATCGGAGCAGACTCTCATACTTGTACATATGGAGCTCTTGGAGCTTTTTCAACAGGTGTTGGAAGTACAGACATGGCAATAGGTATGGCAACAGGTGAAGCATGGTTCAAAGTTCCTGAAGCAATTAAATTTGTACTAAAAAACAAACCTGCAAAATGGATAAGCGGTAAAGACATTATATTACATATTATTGGTAAAATCGGTGTTGACGGAGCTTTATACAAATCAATGGAATTTGTTGGAGATGGAATTAAGTATTTATCTATGGATGATAGATTCTCAATGGCTAATATGGCTATAGAAGCAGGTGCCAAAAATGGTATATTCCCTGTTGATGAAAAAACAATCAAATATGCAAAAGCACATTCAACAAAACCTTTTGAAGTATTTGAAGCTGATGAAGATGCTGAATATGAACAAGTTATTGAAATCGACTTAAGTAAGCTTAGACCTACAGTTTCTTACCCTCATCTTCCTGAAAATACAAAAACAGTAGATGAAGCAGCAGAAGAAAAAGTATATGTAGATCAAGCAGTTATCGGTTCTTGTACAAATGGAAGACTTGAAGATATTAAAATGGCTGCTGATATTTTAAGAGGCAGAAAAGTAAACAAAAAAGTAAGAGCAATAGTTATCCCTGCTACACAACAAATTTATCTTGACAGTATCAAACTTGGATATGTTGAAGATATAATAAAAGCAGGCGCAATTGTTTCTACTCCAACATGTGGGCCATGTCTTGGAGGACATATGGGTATCTTGGCTGCAGGAGAAAAAGCAATTTCAACAACAAACAGAAACTTCGTAGGAAGAATGGGACATGTAGACAGTGAAGTTTACTTATCAAGTCCAGCCGTTGCAGCAGCATCAGCAGTTGCCGGATATATTATTGACCCAGAAAAAGTAATGGAGGGAGATTTTTAATGGAAGCACAAGGAAAAGTATTCAAATACGGTGATAATGTAGATACAGACGTAATAATCCCTGCAAGATACTTAAATGTATCAAGCGGAGATGAACTTGCAAAATATTGTATGATTGATATAGACAAAGACTTTATAAATAAAATGAATAAGGGTGACATAATCGTTGCAACGAAAAACTTTGGTTGTGGTTCAAGTAGAGAACACGCTCCTCTTGCAATTAAATGCGCAGGGGTATCTTGTGTTATCGCATCAACATTTGCAAGAATCTTCTATCGTAACGCAATAAATATCGGCTTACCTATTCTTGAATGTGAAGAAGCAGCAAATGATATTAAAGTAGGCGATGAAGTAAAAGTTGATTTTAACACAGGTATTATTTCAAACTTAACAACAAACAAAGAATATAAGGCACAACCTTTCCCTGAATTCATGCAAAAAATCATGAAAGCAGGCGGACTTGTAGAATATACAAAGGAAAAGATCGGAGAATAATATGGAATTTAATTTGGCGGTAATAAAAGGTGACGGAATAGGTCCTGAGGTAACAGCTGAAGCTGTAAAAGTACTAAATAAAATAGGAGAAAAATATTCTCATACATTTAAACTTGCATATGTTAGAGCAGGCGGAGACGCAATCGACAATTGCGGTGAATGTTTACCAAAAGAAACAGTTCAACTATGCAAAAACTCTGACAGCGTTATTTTAGGTGCTGTTGGAGGTCCTAAATGGGATAATCTTCCAGGAGATCAAAGACCTGAAAAAGCATTACTTGGCATAAGAGAAGCCCTAGGATTATACGCAAATCTTAGACCTGCAATAATACATAAAGCTCTAAGCGATGCTTGCCCTATAAAGAAAGAAATTATAGGAGACAGCTTAGATATTATAGTTGTAAGAGAACTTACAGGCGGTATCTACTTTGGAGAAAGAGGATATAGAGAAGGTAAATACGGAAACGAAGCTTACGACACAGAAAGCTATTCAGAAATGGAAATAAGAAGAATAGGTAAAATTGCATTTGAAACAGCAATGGCAAGAAACAAAAAACTTGCAAGTATTGATAAAGCAAACGTACTTGAAAGCAGCAGACTTTGGAGAAAAATCATAACAGAAATGAGCAAAGATTATCCGGAAGTTGAAGTTACACATATGTATGTTGATAATGCAGCTATGCAGCTTGTAAGAAACCCTAAACAATTTGACGTTATTGTAACATCAAATATGTTCGGTGATATTTTATCAGATGAAGCAAGCCAAATTACAGGTTCTATTGGTATGCTTCCATCAGCAAGTCTTGGAGAAAATTCTTTCGGAATGTATGAACCAATTCACGGTTCTGCTCCTGATATTGCAGGTAAAAACATGGCTAACCCTATTGCAACAATTCTTTCAATGGCAATGATGCTTAGATATTCATTTAACCTTGAAGAAGAAGCAAGTGCAATCGAAAATGCCGTAACAAAGGTTCTTGATATGGGATATAGAACTCCTGATATAGTAAGTGAAGGAACAAAAGAAGTCGGCACAAGACAAATGGGAGATTTAATAACAGAGGCAATATAAAATAAAAACACTCTTTTAGAGTGTTTTTTTTATGGATTATATATTTTCATAAAACATAATCATATCTAAAATATTTTTACAAAATACCAAGATGTTCAAGCAAAATTTTAATACCCATTAAAACAAGAATAATACCCCCGACAAGTTCGGCTCTTTGTTTATATTTCTTACCAAAAATATTACCAACTTTTAATCCAATCATAGATAATACAAAAGTCGTACAACCTATTATAGATATTGCTAAAAATATATTTACGTTTAAAAATGCAAAAGTAACCCCTATAGCAAGAGCATCTATACTGGTTGCAACTGCGAGTGGAATCATTGTTTTAAAATCAAATCTTGAATCAAGATTTTCTTCTTTTCTTGATTCCATTATCATATTAACACCTATAAAGGCAAGAAGAATAAAAGCAATCCAATGATCAAAATCCATTATTATATTTTTAAAATAATAACCAAGATAATAACCTATAAGGGGCATTAAAGCCTGAAATCCACCAAAGTATACTCCAACAGTAAGATAATTACTACTTCTTAATTTCCTTGTAGAAAGACCTTTGCAAACAGATACCGCAAATGCGTCCATAGAAAGACCTACACCGATTATAAACAATTCAATTAAATTCATCTTTTTCCTCTCATTACAAAATTTTATTGATAAAAAAAGAGACCTATCCGTTAAAAAACAGATAAGTCTCATCGTTTAAAATAAAGCCAGGAATTTCTTTCCAATATGTTGACTTTATTACGCCTTCACGCCGATTACTCCCTTACGAATCAATACTATATCATATATAAAATATTTTGTCAAAATAAAAAGATCTATAGCTTAATTTCTCTTAATGAGTAAATATATTTATCGGTTATTTCTAAAATCTCTTTTTTATGCTCTATACTTTCTTCTTCTTCAATTGTATAAGTATACATATTAGCAGCTTTTCCAGCCATTGTCCCGGCAAGAGAATCTTCCACAACTATGCATTCTTCAGGATTTATATTAAGCTTACTTGCAATGTGCAAAAATATATCAGGGTCAGGTTTGCTTCTCTTTACGCAGTTAGCGGTAACAACTAAATCAAAAACACCATGCAAACCTTCTTTATCTAAGAAGCTTTTTATAAGCTCCATTGTGTTGTTTGTCCCAATTGCAAGCTTATAACCTTTATCTTTAGCTTCTTTTATAATCTCTTTTGCACCATCTCTTAATATATCTTCGGTTAAATAAAGTTCATTTACTATATCTACCCATTCCTTAATAATTTCTTCAATACTTTCTTCAACCTTGTATACATCTTTTGTCGCTTGAGCAGCCTCTTCAATACTCATAGGTCTAAAGTCAATATCTTCTATTGAATATTGTATACCTCTTCTTTCGTTAAAAAAGATATAATCTACTTTTTGCCAAAGAGGAAGTGAATCAACTAAGGTTCCGTCAAAATCAAATATTAATAATTTCTTTTTCATTATTTCTCCTTTGAAGTTTCTCTTTCATAATAAAATAAATACTGTTGTGCAATACCGGCAAATTCCCCCCACTTGCTCTTAGCAAGGTTAAATCCATTTTCAAAAGTTAAATCAGTAAGCCCATATCTATTTAAAAATATTCTCTTAACCCATACATCCATAGGACAAAGTTCTAATCTCTTTAGAGCAAACAACAAAATACAATCCGATACTTTCTCTCCAACCCCTTTTATTTTCATAAGTTCTTTTTTAGCTAATTCAGTATCCATTTCACTTATCTTTTCAAGGTCAATTTCGCCTGTGTTTATTTTATGTATGGCATCAACTAAATATTTATCCCTAAATCCCATTTTAAGTTCATGAAATTCTTCTTTTGTTACATCTTTTAAATCTATATAACTTGGGAAAGAATAATACTTTTTACCTTTATACTCTATTTCTTTTCCATATCTTTCACAAATAAGTTCTATTATAGCTTTTATTCTTGGTATATTATTATTTGCAGAAATTATAAAAGAAATAATTGTTTCAAATAAATCCTGTTTTAATATTCTTATACCATTACCGTATTCTATACATTTTTCTATATGTTCATCTGTATTTATCTTTTTATCTATTTCATTATAATCAAGATCAAAATCAAAATACGTTTTTAAAAAAGAATCAAAATACTCTTTTGTTGTATCATAAAATGTAAATTTTCCGTCGTCTTCTTTTATGTGAATTACTTTTCCATTTACAACGCCGATAAATTCATCTTTTTCTAATTCATTCCATCTAAAACATTGCCCACATTCAAAGGTCTTTTTCAAATTAAAATGGTCAACATCAGTTAGTATTAAATCGTTATTTATTTGTTCTATCTTCATAGTAATACTCCAAAAATTCCTTTGTATATTCGTTTTGTTCGTTATACATTACAAGAGGAGGCAAAATATTTAATCCGCTTTTTCCTCCTTTTACAGCTTTGAGCAAAAATAAATTTGAATTTTTCTCTTTCTTTGGATAAATAAACTGAACATCTTTAACAGCAAATCTATACTCTCCAAGTATTTTCATAATTTCTTCAAATCTATTTGTTCTATGTACCAAGAAAAACTTTCCTTTATCCTTTAATAACTTTGAAGAAACTCTTGCAATATCTTCAAAACTACATAATATCTCATGTCGTGCATAACTTTTTTTATCATTTATGCTTACTTCTCCGCTGCCTGCTTTATAGTAAGGTGGATTTACAGACAAACTATCAAATTTATTGTATAAACTTTTATCAAGGTTATTTATATTTTGATTTATTATTTCAATATTGTCAATATTATTGTAGTCAAGAGATTTTTTTACTACCATACACATTTCTTCATCAATCTCAACTGCTTTAATATTTTTATTTTCTCTTTTTGCATATACAAGAATCGGTATAACTCCGCTTCCTGTACATAAATCAATATAACTATCCTTTTTATTTATATATTTTGATGTAAAATTTGCAAGGAGCACAGCATCTACACCAAAACAAAAAGTATCTGTATCTTGATATATATAATAATCTTTTATCTGCAAATCATCTAATCTTAAATTCATATTGTTCTCCTTAAGGAAATATTATATCATACACTAAATATAATTACATCAATTATAAATAAAAGAACGTCAAAGCGTTCTTTTATATGTTATATACAATTTTATCGGTAATATCAGTAAACACAATTAAATAAGCAAGTGCAAGAGCAAACCCTGCAATAACGTCGCTTGAATAATGTACCCCAAGATAAATCCTGCTTACTCCTATTAATATAATAAGAGAACATATTACAATACTTCCAAAAAATTTAAACCAAAAACCACCGTTACTCCTTATAAGAAGATACAACAAAAATCCGTAAAATGCTAATGAACACATTGAGTGTCCGCTTGGGAAACTAAATCCGCTTGCTTCTGCAAGTCTTACAACTGCAGGACGAGGTCTTTCTATTATAAACTTTAAAACTTGGTTTAAACAAACTGCACCTAGTATATTTACTATTGATAAAATAATTTTTTTCTTATCTTTCATAAGCATAAAGATTAAAATACATAAAGGAAATATTACTTCAACAGAACCAAACCTTGTAATAAACCTAAATATCTTTGTTGCTTTAGGTGAAATAAACGAAGATACAAAATTATAAACCATAAAATCAAAGTGATTAAGGTCATTTACACTAAGTTTCGCACACAAATAAAGAAATAACCCAAGCCCGATTATTGCTACAATCCATTTTATATAACTTTTATGTTTTCTTTTTATAACTTCGTCCATAATTACACCTCTTTTTTATTTTACCATTAAAAAGTCTTTTATAAAAATATTTTTCATAATAATAAAAAAACAGCCCTAAAGCTGTTTAATTATTTCCTTTGCTTAATGCGACTTCAACTGTCTTGCTTTTCCCGTCTCTTTCATAAGTAACTTTAACTTTATCTCCGGGACTATGATAATATAGTTGCTCTCTAAAGTGAAGCATATTTTTTATTTCAACATTATTAACTTTTGTTATTATATCATTTTCTTTTATACCGGAATTATCAGCACCCATTCCATTTACAACTCCAACAATTAAAATTCCTTTTTCTAAATCTATATCTTCTGAATAATATCTTGCAATTTCTTTATCAACACCTTCAATCCCCATAACCGTAGAAACGAATTCTCCCTCATTTTTTATATGTTCTATAATTGGTTTGGCAATGTTTATCGGAATTGCAAAACCAAGACCTTCTCCTGACTGAATTTTATAAGTATTTATTCCAACAACTTCACCTGCAAGATTTAATAAAGGACCTCCACTGTTCCCTTCATTTATTGAAGCATCTGTTTGAATTAAATCTTCAGCAATTGTTGAAGAATCTACCGCAATGCTCCTGTTAAGGGCACTTATGATACCTTGTGTTACGGTTCTTTCAAAAGTTAGTCCCATTGGGTTTCCTATTGCAATTGCCGTTTGACCTATATTTATTTTTTCACTGTCCCCAAGTTTTACAACAGGCAAATTCTTTGCATCAATTTTTATTACTGCCAAATCAATTGTAGTAGATGAATATATTACTTTTGCATCAAAATTTCTTCCGTCTTTTAATGTTACATTTATTTGTTTTGGGTTTTCACTTACAACGTGCTGATTTGTTAGTATTAGACCGTTTTTATCTACAATAAAACCTGTTCCGATTCCTCCAACCTCAGACTCTCTGTCAAATATATCTTTTGTTACCGAAACTGTTTCAATACCTACAACAGCTGGAGTAACACTTTGCGCAACTTTTTCGGTAGTAGACTCCTTAAGTGTAACGCTTCCTGAAGAATCGTCTGTTACTATTTCACTTTCCATACCAAGTTTTTCATCAATTAAAGCGTTCATTCTCATATTAGTTATAAAAAAAGCTAATGAACCGAATATAATTCCACCTATAATTAATCCCAAAAAGAATATGGTAAGTCCGCTTTTCCCCTTTTTATGCATATTGACCTCCTAGCAATGAATAGTACCGTTAATTCCTATTCTGTTTGCAACATCTAAAACAAAATCTTTTCCCTCAATGGCATCATTGCTTTTTGCAACGTCTTTTACCGTTTCAAAAGCAACAGAAGAAAGATTATTTTCTTCGCTTAAATGTCCAAGCCTGATTCTTTCTGTCTTTCCTTTTATAAGTTCACTTAATACTTTACCGCTGTCTGTATTTGAAAGATGACCGAAAGGCGATAAAATTCTTTGTTTTAATTCAATTGGATAAGACCCGTTTTTTAGCATTGTTTCATCATGGTTTGCTTCTAAAAAAACAAATTTACAATCCTTAAGCTTATTTATTACACTTTCCATTATCATTCCCATGTCAGTTGCCACGCCGATTTTATTTTTACCATCATCAATAGTAAATCCAACAGGAGCAACAGCATCATGCGGAATAGAAAAGCTATCAATTAATAAATCATTTATATATAGTGGTCTTTCTTCTTCTATTCTATATATATTATCTCCTTTAACATTTCCTATCTTTTTTAAAACCGAAGGACACGCATCTTTTTGAATATAAATAGGTATATCGGCTTTTCTGGACAACACACCTGCACCTTTTACATGATCAGAATGTTCATGAGTAATAAGTATTGCATCAATATCATGAATATCTACATCAATCCTTTTAAGCTCATTTATTATATGTTTACCTGCAAGCCCGGCATCTATTAAAACTTTTGTATTCTCACTTTCAACAAGTAAGCTGTTTCCCTTTGATGAAGAAAAGAGATTTGTAAACTTCAATTTATTCTCCCTTTCATTTTATGTAATTTTTATATATTTATAATATAAAATAAAATCCCCTGCATATTTAGGGGATTAAATCTTTATGAATCAACTCTTTCTATGTCGGCACCTAAATTCCTAAAGTTCTCTTCTATATTTTCATATCCTCTGTCAATATATTTTAAATTAGTAACTTCAGTAATACCTTTTGCAACAAGCCCTGCCAATATCATAGCAGCACCGGCTCTTAAATCAGTTGCTTGAATTTTTGCACCGTAAAGTTCACAAGGACCTGTGAATACTGCTGTATTACCATTTACTCTTATGTTTGCGCCCATTTTTTGAAGTTCTGTTACATATCTAAAACGATTTTCAAATATGCTTTCAGTAATAGTACTTACTCCGTTTGCCAAACACATAAACAGTCCCATAGGTTGTTGTAAATCTGTTGGGAATCCAGGATATGGTAATGTTTTAACGTTACAAGGTTTAATGTATTCTCTTCCTATTACCCTAATATTATCATCTTCATCAACTGTAACTTCAGCACCCATTTCTATTAATTTTGCTGTTATTGAATCAAGATGAGGAGGAATAACGTTTTTAATCAAAACATCCCCTTTTGTTGCAGCTGCAGCAATCATGTATGTTCCCGCTGTTATTTGGTCAGGAACAACAGAGTATTCACAACCATGAAGTTCTTCTACCCCGTTTATTCTTATTACATCAGTACCGGCACCTTTTATATTTGCTCCCATTAAATTTAAGAAGTTAGCAATGTCAACAACATGAGGTTCTTTTGCAGCATTTTCAATAACGGTTAAACCATTTGCCTTTACTGCAGCAAGCATTATATTAATTGTTGCCCCTACGCTTACAACATCCATATAAATGTTTGTACCTTTAAGTCCATTTGGAGCTTCTATTTTTATTGAACCTTTAACATCAACTTTTGCCCCTAACGCTTCAAAGCCTTTAATATGTTGATCAATTGGTCTAGCACCGATATCGCATCCTCCAGGAGGTGGAAGTTCAACGCTTCCGTTTCTTCCTAGTAATGCACCAAGCAAATAGTAACTTGCTCTCATTTTTGTGCTTTCTTCTGCAATTTCATCACTTGTGCAATCTGCAATATTTGTTGTGTCTACACTTAAACCTTTTGATGTCTTTCTGATTTTTGCACCAAGTTTTTTCATAATACTTATATAGTTTCTGATATCTTGAATATCAGGTAAATTCTCAATAATAAATTTATCGCTGGCAAGAACTGTTGCTGGAAGAATGCCAAGGGCCGCATTTTTTGCACCTGTAATTGTAACTTCTCCAGATAATCTGTTTCCACCTTTTATAATAATTTTTTCCATTCTATTTTCATCCTTTAAATTCTTTTTACTTTAGCTTTAGTATTATACTAAAATTTACTTTAAAAATAAAGACTAATAGCTAAAAACCAACTAAAAACATGGGTTAGACTGCAATTTTGCATAGTTTCTTGTTCTTGAAAGTAAGTTTGTTTGTGATAAATCTACCGTAGGAGTTCCTACAAATCTTGTTGTGTAAACACTTCCGTGACAATCGGAGCCTCCACTTACTATTAAATCATGCTTTTTACAAAAATCAAAATAATATTCATTTTGTTCCTTTAAAGGATTATAAGTGCTGTAACACTCAATACCATCAATTCCCATTGAAAGATAGTTTTCAAGCATATCCTTTGGCATTACATTTCCCGGGAAATAATATGATGGATGAGCAAGAACAGCAACACCTCCGGCCTTTTTAATTGCTGCAATAATTTCTTCTGAAGATAACAAATCTTCCTCTTTTGGGACGGGAACCTGAGCTTTAATTGCATTAAAAGGTTCTATTCCCTTACACACGTTTTTCTCAGCAAGATAATTCATGATTGGAAGACCTGCCATTTCCTGCATTTTATATATATTGTATTCTTCCAAACTTACATTATCATACCTCTTTGCGCACCAATTTATTATTCTTGTATCTCTGTTTTGTCTTACTCTTTTTGTTCTTGTCATTGTATAAGTAAGATCTATATCATCTATATCAATATCATAACCTAAAATATGAACTTCTTTATCATAAGACTTTGAGCATATTTCAGTTGCTCTGATTAAATTTATTCCTTCTTGTTTTGCAAGATATTCTGCTAATTTAACGTTTGAGATACTGTCATGATCCGATATAGCACAGTATTTAACTCCTGCCTTTTTTATATTTATTACAGCTTCTTCGCTATCCCAACTTCCGTCAGATGCGTTAGTATGAATATGAAAATCAACTTTTTCCATAATTACCTCCTATAATAACCTCCTAAAATAACAACCTTTAGTACTTTCTGCTAATCTTTCTTTTCGTAAATATTTATCAATTACAATATCAACTTCTTTACTATTCTCATTTGTAAATAAGAATACTCTATCAATATTATCCTTTAGTTTATCTAATTTGTCAAATATACATACGGGATATGTGTTAAAAATTTCACTGGTTTGTCCGTTACATTTAACTTTAAATTTTTTACCCATTCTATCCGTAAGGCTTTTGTTTTTATTACAGCTTTTACATCCAACTTCTTCATTAACAGGGCAGTTTCTTACAGTCATTAGAGGTAAATACCCGTAAACTATCACAGATAAAGGAGTATTTGTTTTTATTTTATTTATATTATTTACTGTATTTTCAAAAGATAAAGTAATATTCTTTAAATTTGTAATATTTTTCTCAAGTATATCTATACTGTATGAATTTGTTATATTACTGCCAAATCCACTGTACACATCAAATCCTCTTTCATCAGCTAAGTATATTTTACCTATGGTATGAGATAATGCTTTGTTTATTCCAATCTCTTTTGCAGTATCAAGCACTAATTCTATATTATCTTCCCTGTCAAAATAAATTCTTGGTATTTCTACCCCAAGCTTTTCACTATACTTTTCTATTACATCTTTAGATATATTTTTAACTTGAAATAATGGAACAAAGATAATATCAAAGTAATTTAAAACTTTATTTGTTAATAAATTTATATTACTTAATACGGCAATATTTTTATGTTCTCTTACAATATCTTTCTTATTAATCTTCTTTAACGTATCTATATCATAAGTTTTAAACCTGTTTAATCTTATACTGTCCATTTCTTTTATGGCATTTCTTCTCATTTCATTAATAGCTGATACTGGAATAAAAATATTATAATCAGTATTTCCATCCATTTTATCTACGTAATATATACTTTCACCAAACTTACTTAAATTCTTTTCTATATTTTCTTTTAAAGTAGGTTTATTTTTCGCCTGCTCTATTATAGGACCAAACTGTTCTACCGATACCCCTTCTTCATCGGTTACTTTAACATATGCTTTTTCACCCAAAGAAAAGTCATAAGTCACATTAACTTTAACTTTTTCTTCATCAATATCCATATTTTTAATTTCTTCACTTATTTGTTTAGTATAAGATTTATCTTCTTCGCTTCTTATACCAAACATATCATTTCTTTTTCCTGTTATATATCCATCGGTAAAACCGCTTCTTGAAAATACATTTTCAAGTTGTTTTTTATTGTAATATCCTTTTTCAACTTTATCTTTAACGGCACAAACAACGCTTTTAACGTACTCATTGCTTTTCATTCTTCCTTCTATTTTTAAAGAAGCAATACCCATTTTTGCAAAAGTATCAATATAGTCTATATAACAAACGTCTTTCAAAGAAAGATTATATCTATTTTTATCATTTACATAAAAAGGAAGCCTGCATACTCCTGCACATAAACCTCTGTTTCCGCTTCTTTCTCCCAGTGCGGAAGAAAAATAACACTGTCCGGAAACACTCATGCATAAAGCACCGTGCATGAAAATTTCAACTTCGATATCTACTTCATCAAGTATTCTTTGAATTTCCACAAGAGATAATTCTCTTGATAACACAACCCTGTCAAAACCCATTTCTTTTAGTTTTTTCGCATCGCTTACGTTATGAACGCTAAGCTGCGTTGAAGCATGAAGAGGAACATGAGATATTTGCTTTAATATATTTATTACTCCAAGGTCTTGAACTATAATAGCATCAAAGCCGGCTTTATTAATCATTTCAACTTCTTCGATTAACTTTTCTATTTCATTATCATAAACAAGAGTATTTAAAGTTACATGAGCTTTTTTACCTCTTAAATGGCAAAAATCAACCGCTTCTTTTACCTCTTCAAATGTAGAAAAATTCTTCGCGTTTCTTCTTGCATTAAAATTTCCAAGTCCAAAATATACACTATCCGCACCGCTTAATATTGCTGTTTTTAAATTTTCAAAATTTCCAGCAGGTGCTAAAATTTCTATTTCATTTCCATTTACTAACATGATTTTATCCTCTAAGTTAATTTACACTGTAAGTATATAATATTAGCAAATTAAATACAAATACTTAAAGGGTTTTTTATTTTTTTTAGTTTTATTCTTTTTTTCATCAAATTTCACCAACGAGGCTTTTTATAATTTTTATATAACTTATGGGAGGCTTTAATATGATAAGTAGAGAAGGTATACTAAAAATCAACAATACATACGCTGAAAATTTAAAAAATAAAAGAAAAGAAAACAAATTTTTAACTTATCGCAATGTTTTTATGCTTGTTATGTCAATATTAAGCAGCTTTTGTATTTTCTTTTCTTATACACTGCCATTTGTTTTTGGATTTGGTGCTTTTATAATTTATAAAAAGGAATTAAATAATTTACCTTTAATTATTATGACAGTGTTAACGGCTTTCACTTTAAATATATCCTTAGCTTTTAGGTTAATTATTGCATTTTGCTTTATACTTATAGTAAATCAAAATTATATAGTAAATGAAAATAAAAGCACATATTCCGTTATATGTGCCCTTATTACTTTGTTAAGCGGTTTCTTTGTTAATTATATTTTTAAAAACCCACCGATTAACAACGTTTATTCATTAATCGAAAGTTTAAGTTTAATATTGGTATTTTTTGTTTTTAATACCTCTTATAATCTTATAGAAAATTTTGATTTAAAAAAAGAATTCTCCTCTTTTGAAGCAATAAGCCTATCTATTATTTTTTCAATAATAGTACTTGGATTAAGCGATATAAAAATATTTACAGTGTCCATTGCTCTTATTATAACCTCTTTCATGTTGCTTTTTGTATCTACCTACTTTTCATTAAGCCTTTGCCTTAGTTTTTCACTTATAGGAAGTATTTTACTTACTCTAAAAGGTGGATACAGTACTGACATAATTTTAATTTTTACATTAGCTACTTTATTCTCTTCAATGACAAAAAATTTATCAAGAGGAATAAGCACCTTGGTATTTATATTCACCACTCTTACTCTTTCTTGCTATGTAAATAAAAGTATTATGTTTACTATCCCAATACTTGATGTATTAATTGCAGGTGTTATATTTCTTATTGTATCAACATCTTTTAATCAAAAAATTTTAAATTTGGTAAATACAAAACAAAAAGATTTTCACGGAAATATATTTAATAGTGCCATAAAAAAGACAATAAAAGAAGAAATTGAAAATAAGAAAAATATGATAAACGAAGTAAGTTATAACATAACCTTAGAGGAAGAAGAAAAAAATGAGAATATAACAAAAAGTATTTGCAAAGTTCTAACTGCCGATATATGCACAAACTGTGAGAACTTTGCTAAGTGTTGGAATGAAGACGGAAAAGAAACCTTTGTAAACTTTTCTCAAGTAATACTTGATACATATAATGGTAAAATAACATCAAAAAAAGATTTACCAAAAAGTTTTGTAAACAAATGCAAATATAACTTCTTTATTTTTAAAAGCGCATCTTACTTATGTGACAATCTCAAAATAAAAAAAGATTACAAAAATAAACTTTCTAAATTCAAAGAACTTATGAAAATAGAGTTCAAAAGTATAAATAAAACTTTAGACAATATTTATACAAACATAAAAAAAGGATTAAATTACTTTTCAAAAGATGAAGAAAATATAAGAGAAAGCCTTTTTGCTATGGGAATTATAGCAAAAGAAAGTGTCGTTTTGGAAGATTTTCAAGGAAAAATGAGAATATACATTAAAACAAGCAAACGTTTATCCTCTGAAGAATACAGAATAACAGTACCTTTACTCCTAAGTGAGATATTAAATAAAAATATCATGTATGATTATGATTCTTTCACTGAATCCTCTCTTGAAGCTTTTGAATATACTTTTACGGAAAGAATGCCTTTTTCTTTAAGTGTTGGAATTAAAAGAGGAAAAAGAAACGACAAAGATAAATGTGGAGATAATTACTCAAATATAATTCTTCCTACAAACAAACACTTAATCGCTCTTGCAGACGGTATGGGAACGGGAGAAAAAGCCAATATGCAAAGTGAAAGAGTATTAAATCTTCTAGAAGAAATGCTCGGATGTGAAAGTGAAGAAATTGACAGTATAAACACCATAAATACAATTTTATCTCTTGAAGAAAAAGAAGTTTTTTCTACACTCGATATTATACTTTTTGATTTATTTACAGCAAAAGCAGAATTTATAAAAGCAGGAGCAACTGAAAGCTACTTAAAAAGAGAGGGTGAAGTAACCAGTCTTTCTGCCCAAGCTCTTCCAATAGGAATAATAGAAAATATAGATATAGCAAAAGAGACCATAAAATTAAAAAACAATGATTATATTTATATGGTAAGTGACGGCTTTTTAGAAGCATTTATGAACGATAGAGAACTTATAAAAGGAAAAATCCTTAACATGGAATATAGAAATCCTCAAAAGATTGCTGATGAACTGTTTAATGAAGCTTATGCAAGAAGTCTTGGGAAACTCAAAGACGATGTAAGTATAATTGTAGTTAAAGTAAGAGAAGAAATGTATGAATAAAATAAGAGATTGGAAAATCCAATCTCTTATTTTTTACTTTCAGCTTTAGCTTCAAATTTTTCTTTATTTATAATAAATCTTTCGTGAATTCCTTCACCGACTTTCTCCTTTTCATCAAAAGCTTCAACTTTAAATACAAGTCTTCTTCTGTCAATTTCAATAAGCTCACATTCACATCTTACTTTCATTCCAAGTGGTGTTGCGGCAAGATGTTTAAAGTTTGCTAAAGTTCCAACAGTCGATTCCTCTTCACTCAGATATCCTTCTGCAAGTTTAAAGCAAGTTCCTTCCATAAGTAAAAGTAAATCAGGAGTTGAAAAAACCTTTGCGGCTCCGCTCCCTTTTGAACATGCAAGATGTTCTTCTTTTACAACCATTTCTCTTTCATTTTTTAATCCGACAGTTAATTCTTTATTCATTTATATTGTCCTCTTCTTCATTGTTTTTTTCTTCTTCTCCCGGATATTTCCCTGTTTCAAATAAACTTGCAAATTCTTCTCCGGTTAGAGTTTCTTTTTTGATTAATTCATTTGTGATAAGTTCAAGCTTATCTTTATTTTCAGCTAAAATATTAATAGCTTTTTCATGACATTCGTTTATAATGTCTCTTACTTCTTTATCTATTGCACTCGCAACTTCTTCTCCGTAGTTTTTACTTCTTAAGAAGTCTCTTCCAATAAATACATCATCTTGTCCGCTGCCTAAGCATAAAGGTCCAAGTAAATCTGACATACCCCATTCAGTTACCATGCTTCTTGCAATTTTACTTGCTCTTTCAATATCATTTGAAGCACCAGTGCAAATATCATCAAGCATAACTTCTTCTGCCGCTCTACCACCAAGTAAACCACAAATCATATCAAGAAGTTTACCTTTTGGCATATGAGAATTATCATTGTCAGGAAGCGAAATCGTATACCCTGCAGCCATTCCTCTTGGAATGATTGAAATTTCTCTTACTTCATCACATTGAGGAAGACTCTTCATTACTATTGCATGACCAGCTTCATGCGCAGCTGTAATTTTTTTATCTTCATCAGTAATAACCTTACTTTTCTTTTCAGGTCCTGCAATAACTCTTTTTATAGCTTCTTCTATGTCTTTCATAGAAACTTTCTTTTCTCTTTTTCTTGCAGCAAGCAAACTTGCTTCATTCATTACATTTTCAAGATCTGCACCTGTAAATCCGGCAGTACTTTTTGCAATAATACTTAAATCAATATCATCTTCTAATGGTTTTCCTTTTGCATGAACTTTTAAGATATCTTCTCTTCCTTTTACATCAGGAGGGGCTACAAGAATTTGTCTGTCAAATCTTCCCGGTCTTAATATAGCAGGGTCTAATATATCAGCTCTGTTTGTTGCTGCTATTATGATTATTCCTTCTTGATTTGAGAATCCGTCCATTTCAACCAATAGTTGGTTAAGAGTTTGTTCTCTTTCATCATTACCACCGCCAAGTCCGGCACCTCTATGACGTCCAACGGCATCAATTTCGTCTATGAATACAATACATGGTGCATTTTTCTTTGCTGTTTCAAATAAATCTCTTACTCTGCTGGCACCAACACCTACAAACATTTCAACAAAATCAGAACCGCTTATGCTAAAGAACGGAACTTTTGCTTCCCCTGCAGTTGCTTTTGCAAGTAATGTTTTACCTGTTCCAGGAGGTCCTACAAGAAGAACACCTTTTGGAATTCTCGCTCCCAAATCAATGTACCTTTTTGGTGATCTTAAAAAGTCAACAACTTCTGCAAGTTCTTCTTTTTCTTCATCTGCACCTGCGACATCATCAAATGTATATTGTTTATCGCTTTTTGTATATAATTTTGCTTTACTCTTACCAAAAGACATAACTTTGTTTCCGCCCCCACCTTGTTGAGAGAAGAAAACAAAAATTAAAAAGCCCATTAATCCAAGAGATACAAGAACCATTAAAATATTGGTCCAACCTGTTGAATTTGATATTTCATAATTAACATCAATTTCTCCCGGATTTGCTTTGATATAGTCTGTCAAAAGACTGTCTAATTCAGATAAAGCAACATTTGATACTAAAATTGTATCTCCGCTTTTTAATGTAGTTTCGGCACTTTGTTTATTTCTGTTTATGGTTATGCTTTTTACGTTATCAGCCTCTAAATTCTGAACCAGCTTACTGTATGAAGCCTTTTCCACTTTTGCATTTAAAAGAGGATTTACAGAACCTGTGACCATGCTTATAAGAAAATATACGCCAAATATAAGCACAACATATATAATTATGGTTCTAAATTTTTTATTGTTCAAATTTTCTGCTCCAATCCTTTCCTTTTAAATTAATTTTTATATTTTATCATACTTATTCATTATTAACAATAAATTAAGCAGATATTAACCCTTTTTAAGAATATATCTCTTCTTTTAAAATTCCGATATATTTTAAGTTTCTGTATTTATCGTTGTAGTCAAGTCCATAACCTACAACAAATTCATTTGGGATATAGAATCCATAGTAATCAACAGGAACTTTTATTTCTTCTCTTCCTTTTTTAATAAGTAAAGAGCATACTTTTATACTCTTTGGTTTTCTTTCTTTTAGAATTCTTATTAAGTAATCCAAAGTTCTTCCTGTATCTAAAATATCTTCAACTATAAGAATATCTCTTCCTTCAATGTTTGTTGTTAAGTCTTTTACGATATTTACAACTCCTGAAGAACTTGTTCCTTCATAACTTGATACAGCCATAAAGTCCATATCAACAAAAGTATCTATTTCTCTTAGTAAATCACTTAAAAACATAACAGCCCCTCTTAAAACACAAATTACAAGTGGGTTTTTGTCTTTATAATCTTCTGTTAAAACTTTTCCAAGCTCTTCTACCTTTGCTTTAATTTCTTCTTCTGTAATTAAAACTTTTTTGATATCTTCTTTCATTTTTTTACCTCTCAATATTATAATGTATGTTTAATATATTTTTTGTATTTTTATCTGCCTTATATTTGTCACTTACTTCATATCCTATTATCGCAACTATATTTTCTCCGTCAACTAAAAGAGGAATTTCATCCCTTTTTTCTCTTGGAATTTTCTTATCTATGAAATATTTTTTTAATTTCTTACTCCCCTCTAATCCAAAAGGATAAAACACATCTCCCTCTTTTCTTGTTCTTATAATAAGGTTATTTTTTATTTTATCATAATCAACGTATTTATCTTCAGTATTTTTTTCTAAAAATTTAATTTTTTTTAAATTAATTTTGTAATTATTTATTTGTGCTTTAAAATTATCTAAATTATCAACCTTAATATTTATTTTTTTATCTTCATTTTGTATGTTATTTTCTTTTATTTTATATTCAAAATAAAGTTTTTCATATCTTCTCTTAACAACTATATCATTTGATATATTAAGATCAAATGTAGTTTTATTTTTTTGTATAAGTTCTATAATTTTATTAACATGTTTACTGCTTATATCTTTTGTAACTTTTATTGACCTTAACATATTAAACAATACCTGTTTTTTTACGGCTCTATTTAACTTTTCAAATTCATTTACATAAACATAAACAACATTGTTATCGTGATAAATTTCTACACTACTGCTAAGCTCATTAAGAAGCTCTTCCATTTCTTCAGCAACTAAAGAGAGCTCAAAAAAATGCATAAAGGCTTTATTGTTTATTTCTTTTAAGTGTGGTAAAACATTATGCCTTATATTGTTTCTGCTATAGTCTGTATCAAAATTCGTTTTATCCGTTACATATGATAGTTTATTATCTTCAATATAAGAAAGAATTTCATCTTTTGATAAAATAAGCATAGGTCTTATTATATTACCGTTTTTTACTCCAATACCTCTAAGTCCTCTTATACCGCTTCCTCTTACCATATTTAAAATAATGCTTTCGCTATGATCAAGCAAATGATGTGCAGTTGCGGTTTTGTCTATTTTATTTTCTCTAGAAATCTCATTTATTAAATTATAACGAATATTTCTGCTTAATTCTTCAAGTCCTAAATTCTCTTCCTTTTGAATACTCGGAATATCTACACTCTTTAAAAATAATGTTACGCCATAATTATCACATAATTTTCTGACAAACATTTCATCATCTTTAGCTTCTTTTCTAATATTATGATTCAAATGAAAAGCAAAAAGTTCAAAAGACAAAGATAATTTAAGTTTATTTAAAATATGAAAAAGACAGACAGAATCACTTCCACCTGACAACGCAATCATTACTCTTTCATTTTTCTTTATTAAATTGTTATCAATGATAAATTGTTTTACTTTATTTTCTATTCTCTTAGATAATTCCATAATAGTATTTTAAACAAGTACTCCCCAATTATCAAGGTTAAATCAATAAATATTATACTATTATAAGTTTTTATGATATAATTAAAAAAAATATAATTTTAGATATTTATTTACAAATTATTTTAAACAATATGTATTATAAATATATTTATAAAAAACTTTATTATATTATGATTAAAAATTTATTATATTATTGTAATTAACAATTTTTTTGTTAAAATATTAAATTCGAGAAACCTTTTTCTTAATAAAAAATTAATTAGGTCATAATATTTTCGTAATATTATTACGTTAGAATATTTACAATATTTTATAATGAGTTGAGGTTTATAATGGGTAAAATTGTAGTAAAAAGAGCTGACGGGGAAATCATTAAAATTGATGAGAACGAAGCTTTGGGTGAACTTAGAAAAATAAGAGATAAGGAACAAAGAAGCCATAACAAAAAAAGGCCAAGCCGTCCCAAAAGAAAACAAAGAAAAACAACCAATAGAAATAACGATCCTAAAAACAGAATCCCGGTTGATCAAAAAAGAAGGAAAAGAAGAAAAAAACCGCAAAAAAAATGGAGAAGAAGACTTAAGAAAATAGCAATCTTCATTTTAGTATTTTTAATAATAGGTGCTGCTTTTGCATATTATCAAGTAAATCAAATATTTGCTAAGATGAATAATGTAGATTTCCCTACAAGCAATGAAGAACTAGGAATTTCTTCTTATGTGGAAGATTATTATGGTGCACAAAGTAAATATATTAAAAACTATGCTTTATTCGGTGTCGATTCAAGAGGTGAAGAAAGTGGAAGAACTGACTCTTTGATGATATGTTCTGTAAACAGTAAAACAGGCGAGATTTCTCTTACATCAATACTAAGAGACTCCTATATTCAAATTGCACAAACAGATGGACAAGACTATGGCTTTGATAAAATCAATGCTGCGCACTCTTACGGCGGACCACTAATGACAGTTAAGACATTAAACGAAAATTTCGATTTAAACATAACTGATTATGTTGAAGTAAATTTCGAAGCAGTTGCGGATATTGTTGATGCTTTAGGCGGAATTACTTTGGATGTAAAAGAAGATGAAATAGAAAACTTAAATAAATTTATAAGAGAAAATAACAAACTTCTTGGAGGAGAACCTTCCAAAGAACTTACAACTTCGGGAGAACAAGTTCTTGACGGCAAACAAGCTTTATCATATTGTAGAATAAGATACGCAGGAAACGGAGACTACCAAAGAACTGCAAGACAAAGAATAGTAATGAATAAAATATATGAAAAACTTAAAAGCAGCGACTTATTAACACAAAAAAAAGCGATGGAATCAGTACTTCCTTATATTACAACATCACTTGAACCAAATGATATGTGGCCAATATTAATGGCATATTTTAAAAGCGAAGAAGGACCAAAATCTCAATCCCTTACTGATGAAAATATAGTAAAATCAGCAACAATAAATGGATCATGGTGTCTTGTATTTGATACACTTAAATCAAATGTAGAATATCTTCATAAAATGATTTACGGAAGCGACTACACAGTTTCTCCTACAGTAGAAGAAAGAAACAGTGCTTATGAAGAAAAAACTATGTATGTGACAAAATATGCAATAGATTCAAAAGTTTATACAAAATAAAAGAGCAGATAATCTGCTCTTTTTTTATTTTTTTGAAAAAATAACTTTACAAAAAACCTTTTATAATGCTATAATTAATGAACTGTGACGAAAAGTCGCATCCTTGGGAAAACAAAAAGTTTTCCCCATAAGTCCACAAGGAGGTGAAAGATATGAAAAAATATGAAACACTTTTCGCTATTAGACCTGACATGACTGAAGAAGAAATCAAAGGAATAATAGAAAGAATTCAAAACGTAATCAAAAACAACGGCGGAAACGTTGAAGAAGTTGAAGAATGGGGCATGAGAAAACTTGCTTACAAAATTAAAAACAAATATCGTGATGCATATTACACATTAATTAATTTTGAAGCTGAAAAATCTTGCTTAGATGAATTAAATCATACATTCAGAATTACAGAAGATATCTTAAGAGACATTATCGTTAAAAGATATTAATTAGGAGTATAAAATGCTAAACAAAGTAGTATTAATCGGTCGTCTAACAAGAGATCCTGAAACAAGAGTTTTATCTTCAGGTTCAAGTGTTAGCACATTTACGTTAGCAGTTGATAGAACATTTAAATCAAGAGACGGAGAAAGAGGCACAGACTTCATCCCTATCGTTGCATGGGGAAAAACCGCAGAGCTTTGCGGACAATACTTAAGCAAGGGCAGACAAACAGCCGTTGCTGGTAGAATTCAAACAAGAAGTTATGATGCTAATGATGGCTCAAAAAGATATGTTACGGAAGTTGTTGCCGAAGAAGTTACATTTTTAGGTTCTAAAAATGACGGCATGAGCAGAAATAACAATAATTTCTCATCACCTGACAATGAATTCGGTGTTCCTATGGATGGATTCAGTGAAATGGATGATGACGATATGCCATTTTAATTAAATATTAAAAAAGGAGAAAAACTATGGCTATGCAAAGACAAGGTGGTTCTAATGGCGGTTTCAGAAGAAGAAAAAAAGTTTGCTACTTCTGTGAAAACAAAATTGAACACATTGATTATAAAGATACAAAAGTTTTAAAGAAATATGTATCTGAAAGATACAAAATTTTACCTAGAAGAGTAACAGGAACTTGTGCAAAACATCAAAGAGGTGTTACTCAAGCTGTTAATATTGCAAGAAATGCTGCTTTATTACCATACACAGCTGAATAATTAAAAAATTAAGCATACCTTTGGGTATGCTTTTTTTATTTTTACAAAATCATTATATTATGATAGAATAACCCTTACAAATAAAAAAAGGAATTTAACATGAACAAATTAAATAAAAAAGACACAATACTAATAGGACTTACATTATTTTCAATGTTCTTTGGAGCAGGGAATTTAATATTTCCACCATACCTTGGAACAAACGCAGGGACAAATTTTCTACCTGCTTTTGTTGGATTTGCTCTAAGTGCAATAGGGCTTCCTGTACTGGCAGTTTACGCAGTCACAAAATCAGGAGGATTAAAACAATTAACAAATAGGGTTCATCCTGTTTTTTCTTTTATTTTTATTCTAGTTCTATACCTTGCAATAGGACCTTGCCTTGCGATTCCAAGAACGGCAAGTACTTCATTTGAAATGGCAGTTTTACCATTTTTTAATGTAGACAGCATTATACCAAGTATAATTTATTCCTTTATTTTTTTCTTAATTGCAGGCCTCATTGCACAAAAACCGGAAAAACTAACGGAATATTTAGGTAAAAGACTTACCCCTTGTTTGCTTGTTCTTATTTTTATAGTTTTTGTGGGAGCTTGCTTTACATTATTTGGTAATGTAGTACAGCCAATAGATACATATAAAAACCTTTCATATGTAAAAGGATTTATTGATGGATATCAAACTATGGATACTCTTGCAGCCTTGAACTTTGGAATGATTATCTCAATGAATATAATAGAAAAAGGAATAAAAGATGATAACAAAGTTACAAAATATACGATTAAAGCTGGATTTTTAGCAGGAATATTTCTTTTAATCATATATTTTATGCTTGGAATAACGGGACTTTTTACAGGAATAAGCGGGCAGATGACAGAAAACGGAGCTCAAACTTTAACTTATGTAGTTTCTTTAATTTATGGTAAAGTAGGATTAATAATTCTTGCAATGATATTTGTTATAGCATGTTTAAATACTTGCATAGGACTTTTTAGCTGCTGCGGAACTTATTTTAATGAAACATTTCCAAAGCTTAGTTATAGAAGCTGGGTTATAATTTTTGCCCTTGTTTCTTTTTTAATCTCAATAATAGGACTCACACCAATTTTAAAATATTCGGTTCCTGTACTTAATATTTTATACCCTGTATCAATTGTATTAATTATACTTGCATGTATAAATAAGAAAATAAGTAACAATAATATTGTATATCCACTTACAATATCAGTATGTTTAATAATAAGTATTTTAATAAACATACCTTTATTTTCAGGATTAAGCAAAAATTTACCTTTTTATGATATAGGTTTTGCATGGATAGTGCCAACGCTTATTGCTTTTGTGTTAAGTATATTAATAAACAAGCTAAAAAATATAAATTCAAAAGGTAAAAATTTATCATAAAAAATTTAGAGTTAAATTTCTATGTATTTTTTGTATAAAATGTGATAATATATTATTAGATGTATTTAGGAGGATGGAGATTATGTCAAACGGAAAATTTTTAGCAGGATTAGTAGTTGGGATAGCTGCAGGTATTGCTGCAAAATATGCTTACGACAACAAAGAAGAATTAATGGATATTGCTATTGATAATTATTATATTGCAAAAGATGAACTTTGCACATTTGCGCAACATTCACTTGAAAAAGCAGAAAAACTTTCTAAACAAGCAAAAGCAAGTGCCGATTTAGCTTTAAACACAGCTAAAGAAAGAATTGATGATGTTGCTAATTATGCAGATGAACAAATCGATGATTTAAAAGATATGGTTCAAGAAGCTAAAGAAGAAACTAAAAAAGAAAATCTTGATGATTTTGAATTAAAATTTGACGAAGAACTTTTATAATGGAGAATTAAATTAGATGATTATAAACCTTAGTCCCTTAGATATAGCCTTAATAATTGTATGCGTTGTTTTGGTCGTATTAATTTTATATTTAATTGTAACCGTTAGCAAACTATCAAAAACAATGACTAAACTTAACGATGTACTAAGAGACGTGCAAACAGTTACCAGTGCAAATACAAATAAAATTAATTCAATAATTGAAAATGTTGAAGGAATAACAAGCGATGCAAAGGAGTTAACAAACAAAGTAAATAACTCTGTAAAAGGAATTGAAACAGCATTAAAAACACCGCTTGATGATCCAAATGGAATAATGCATAGTACGATGAAAATAAAACAATATTATTCCACCGCAAAAAACGTAATGTTTGCTGTAATGGTTGTTAAGGATTTTTTCCACATGAAAAAAAGAAAAAAAAGAAAAAGTAAATAATATCGTTGACATAAGGTTGTAGCTAAATAATCTCGTGAGATTGCTGCGGCCTTTTTGAATATTATCATCAAAAATAAAAGCAAAAGGAGAAAGACAAATGAAAACGTATAAAACCAAGGACATAAGAAACATTGCACTACTTGGCCATGGAGGCTCAGGTAAGACCTTGCTTGCAGAGGCTATGGCTCTTAAAGCAGGTCTAATAGAAAGACTTGGAAAAACAGAAGATGGAACAACAATTTCAGATTATGATTCGTGCGAACAAAGTAAACATAGTTCCATATCTACATCACTTATCCCTATAGAACACGGTGGCGTTAAAATTAATGTTCTAGATATTCCGGGATATTTTGATTACATAGGAGAACAATGCTCAGCTCTAAGAGTTGCTGATACTGCAGTAATAGTAGTTGACGCTGTAAGTGGAGTTCAAGTAGGAACAGAAAAAGCCTATGAAATGGCTGTTGAAAGAGGAATACCAATTGCCTTTGTAATCAATAAACTAGACAGAGAAAATGTAGATACACATAAAGTTATGGAAGAATTAAGAGCCCTTACAGGACCTAAGATTGTTCCATTCCAAATCCCTATTAACGAAGGAGTTGGTTTTAACAGCGTAGCTGATATTTTTGATAATAAGGCTTATACATACGAAAAAGGCAAAATGACAATTACGGATGTACCTGACTCTACAATTGAAAAATCAACAAAATATAAAGACATTATTTTTGAAATTGCTGCAACAACAGATGAAGAATTAATGGAAAAATATTTTGAAGATGAAGATGGAACGTTAACAGAGGCAGAATTACATTCAGGTGTTAAAACAGCAATAGCAAACGAAGAACTTATACCTGTATTTTGCGTAAGTGCTTTAAATGATATAGCTATCGATAAATTCTTAGATGCAATTGTATATAACTTCCCAACACCAATAGAAGCAAAAGCTGCAAAAGTTGACCAAGATGGAAAAGAAGCACAAAGACATTACGAAGATGATGCTCCACTTAGTGCTTTCGTATTTAAAACAATTGCTGACCCATTTGTTGGAAAACTTTCTTTATTCAAAGTTAAAAGTGGTATTTTAAAACCTGGTATGGAATTAAATAACACAACTCAAGACAAAAAAGAAAAAATCGCAAAAGTATACACATTAATAGGTAAAAAACAAGAAGAAGTTATGGAAATGCATCCTGGAGATATCGGTGCACTTGCAAAACTTGCATATACTAAAACATCAGATACATTATGCGATCCTAAAGACCATATTAAGTTTAACCCAATCAACTTCCCTCAATCTATTATCTTTACAGGTATCGAACCTAAATCAAGAGGCGATGAAGATAAACTTTCAACAGGTCTTAATAAACTAAGAGAAGAAGACCCAACAATTGTTGTTAAAAGAGATGATGAAACACATCAAAACGTACTTTACGGTATGGGAGAAACACATCTTGAAGTTGTTAAAGAAAAACTTAAAAATAAATTTGGCATAGAAGTTGTATTAACTCCACCTATTATACCTTACAGAGAAACAATAAAGAAAAAAGCAACTGCTGAAGGTAAACATAAGAAACAATCAGGTGGTAGAGGTCAATTTGGTGTTGTAAACATTGATTTTGAACCTACATATAATCTTGAAGATGATTTAGTATTTGTAGATGCTGTTGTAGGCGGTGCAGTTCCAAGAAACTTCATTCCTGCAGTAGAAAAAGGATTAAGAGAATGTATCGAATATGGTGTTCTAGCAGGATATCCTGTTGTTGGTCTTAAAGCTACATTGTTTGACGGAAAATTCCATCCTGTAGATTCAGACGAAATGAGCTTTAAAATGGCTGCAAGCATAGCTTATAAACAAGGTATGGCAGCTGCTGATCCTGTACTTCTTGAACCTATTTATAAAGTTGAAATTACAATTCCTGATGATAACACAGGAGATGTAATGGGAGACTTAAACAAGAAGAGAGGCAGAGTTCTTGGAATGGATCCTGTAGGAAACGGTAAAACAATGATTACTGCTGAAGTTCCTTTAGGAGAAATGTTCAAATATGCAACAGAACTTCGTTCAATGACTCAAGCAAGAGGATCTTTCACAATGGAATTTGAAAGATATGATGAAGTTCCTCAAATAGCAAGCGCTAAAATAATCGAAGAAGCAAATGCAAGAAAAGAAGCTAAAAAATAATATTTAAAATAAAAAGAAACATCTACATATTAGATGTTTCTTTTTTTATAACATTAATACACATAAAATCTATTATAATATCTAATTTATTTTTTATATTTTCCTTCCGTAAATACACAAGAAATAATAAGTCCTATCACCCAAAAGGGCATTAATAAAATTGATAAAAACGAATACTTTGAATTTTGAGAAAATAAAACTATATGTGATAAAATAGGTAAAAGAAGCAAAGCAAAAATAATAAATATTTTACCAATAGCCTTATTATATCCTCTTATGTCTTTTACATTTGGTAGTTTTTTTGTATTTGATAAATACTGTATAGGTTTATCTTTTGTATTAATCATTGAAATTCCAATTATAACAAATATTAAAACTACAATTAAAACAATCCCTAAAGCTATTACATTTTCCATATTATTATTTTCCTATCTTGTTGCAATTAATTTATTTTATTTTTATAATATATTATTATACATAAAGGAGATTTATTTTGAAAGTATTATTACATTCATGTTGTGCCCCATGCTCAATAATGTGCATTGATACACTTAGAAAAGAAAATATAGAACCAACTTGTTTTTGGTATAATCCAAATATTCATCCTTTTAATGAATATAAAAAAAGAAAAAAAACACTTATTGATTATACTGAAAGCATTAATATAAAACTTATTATAGAAAATGAATATGGACTTAGAGAGTTTATAGATAATATTTACCCTAATTTTGATAACAGATGTGGTGTATGCTATAATATGCGTCTTTTTGAAACAGCAAGATACGCAAAAGAAAAGGGATTTGATGCATTTTCTACAACTCTTTTAATTAGTCCTTTTCAAGACCATAATTTGATTTGCTCAATTGCAAAAGCTGCAGCAAAAAAATATGATGTTGAATTTCTATATAGAGATTTTAGACCATATTTTAATGAAGGGCAAGAAAAAGCCATAAGCCTCGGTTTATACAGACAAAACTACTGTGGATGTATTTTCAGCGAGGAAGAAAGATTTTCTAAAAAGAGAAGAAGGGAACTTTTACAAAAAGAAAAAGAACTCTAATAGAGTTCTTTTTTATTGTTCAATTCTAAGCATTCTATATCCTATACCTATATGTGTTTGAATATATTCTGGATGCTCTGTATCTTTTTCTATTTTCTTTCTTAATGTAGCCATGTAAACCCTAAGAGAAGCTACATCACTATCAAAGGCACTTCCCCAAATTTCATTCAATATATATTTATGAGTAAGCACTTTACCAACATTATTGCTTAATAAACAAATAAGTTTATATTCGTTAGGTGTTAAATGTACTTCATTATCATCTACATAAACGCATCCGCTTGCATAATCTATTTTAAGACTTCCGTTTATAAAAACAGCCTCTTCCGTTCTTGAAAAATGATGATTTTGATAATCAAGTCTTCTAAATGCTACTCTCAATCTAGCCAATAATTCATCAACACTAAAAGGTTTTGTCAAATAATCGTCTGCCCCTGCATCAAGAGCATCAATTTTATCCTTATCTTCGCTTCTAGCACTAACTACAATAATAGGTACATTATACCATGTTCTTACGTTTTTTATTATATCTACACCATCCATATCAGGAAGTCCCAAATCCAGAAGTATAACATCTGGCTTAAGACTTATTGCCTCGTCCAATGCTTGTTTACCGTTTTTTGCTGTATGAAATTTATAGTCTTTACTTTCTAAAGTTGCAGCAATAAGGTTTTTTATTGCATTATCGTCTTCAATAACCAAAACCATATTATTCATGTACATTAACCTCCTGAGCTTTTAATGTAAATGTAAAAATTGTTCCTTTAGGATAATGATCCTTTACTGTAAGATCTCCTCCATGCGCTTTTATAATGGTTTTACATAAATATAATCCAAGCCCCAAACCTCTTCTGCTATCAGCAACTCTATTTCCTTCTGTATAGAACATCTTAAAAAGATTTTTCTTTCCTTCATCACTGATTCCATCTCCATCATCAATTATGCTAGTGTATACATACTCACCTTTCTTATCAACTCTAACAGTAATATTTGATCCTTTTGGTGTGTATTTTATGGCATTGTCTATTATATTTATTACTACCTGAATTATTAACCTCGAATCCATTCTCGCCATAATAAATTCATTTTCTATTTCTACTTTAATGTTATGCTCTACGCTTTTCCTATTTATATGTTTTAATGCTTCACTTATAATTTCAGATAACAATTCAGGCTGTATATTAAGATTCATACTACCATCTTCAATCCTTGTTACTGATAATAAATTCTCAACTAAATTTATAAGCCACATAGAATCGTCATATATATTTTCATATAATTTATATTTTTTACTTTCACTTAATTCAATATCTTTTATTAATACTGAAGCATTTCCTGAAATACTTGTTAAAGGAGCTCTTAAATCATGAGAAATCGACCTAAGCAAATTAGCTCTTAATTTTTCTTGATTTGCTTCCATTAAAGCTTTTGTATTTTTTTTCTCTAAATAATTATTTTCAAGAACAACGCCACACTCATTTACTAATGAAATAAGTAAACTTCTTTCAAACATACTAAATTCTTCGTCCTTATCCATTGCAACCCCAACAACGCCATAAACTCCTTCTTTACCTCTGATAGAAAGATAATAACACTTTGAACCTGAAAGTGTATTTGTTGTTGCTCCTGCGTGTTTGTTATTTTTATATACCCATTGAGCAACAGCTTGTTCATTGATACTTACATATTCTTTTATATCACTTTGATTTTTATCTCTAAATACTAACGGTTCCATTAATCTGCCATATATTGACAGATATATCGTGGCTGTCTTACCGAGGAATTTTACAATTTGATTTCCCGTTTCAGTTATTATTTCTTCTTTTGTTTTTGCTTGTTGTAATTTTTGATCCGTATCTAAAAGGACTTTAGTTCTGTAAGCAAATCTTGCTGACTGTTTTGCTTGTTCTTTTATTTTTGATGTTAATGTTCCAGTGATAAATGCAGATATAAACATTATAAGAAAAGTAATAGGATAACCGCTTTCATATGCATTAAAGGTAAATCTAGGTTCTGTAAATAAAAAGTTAAAAACTGAAACGCTTAAAAACGATGATGTTATTGGGTATATTTTTTTGATGTTACAAATGAAGTTAATAAAACCCCTAGAATATATACTGTAATTATATTTGCCTCACTAAAACCTAAATTATAAAATAAAAATCCAAACAAAGTACTAGCAAACAATATGGATATTGATTTAATTAAATCCCATAATGAAATTTCAAACTGTTCTTTTTTTAAAGCACGTAACCTCTGTCCTTTATCAGACTGCACCTCATTATCAGGTATAATATAAATATCTAAATTAGGGTATAAAACAGAAAGCCTATTTGCGAAAGAACTGTTTGGCGAAAACAAGAATTTCTTGTTTCTGCTTCTACCTATGATTATTTTTGATACATTTGATAACCTTGCAAACTCCGCTATTTGAAAAACAACATCATCTCCATAAACAGTAGTGATATTTGCTCCGAGTTGCTCAGCTAGCTTAAAGTTTTCATTTAATCTTCTTTTATCATCTTTGCTCATTTCCTTTGCGTCAGATGTTTCTACATATAAAGCTGTAAAAGTACCTTTAAAGGCGTCCGCCATACGTGCTGCTGTTCTAATAACTTTTTTATTGCTAGGAGAAGAAGATAAACATATTAAGATATGTTCATTTATTAAGTGACTTTCTTTGCTTTTTGAATATATCTTGTTTACTCTGTAAGTACATCTTCTAAGAGAAATCTCTCTTAGAGATGTTAAATTCTCTATGGTAAAGAAATTATCCAAAGCAGCAACAGCTCTGTCCTGTTTATAAATCTTCTCTTTATTCAAACGCTTTATCAATTCTTGTGGTTCAATATCCACAAGTTCTACTTGATATGATAGATCAAATATCCTATCGGGAATTCTTTCCCTTACTTCTATGACTGTTATTGATGCCACAATATCATTAAGGCTTTCAATATGATGAACATTAACGGTAGTATAAACATTTATACCTGCTTTTAATAGTTCTTCTATATCTTGATATCTTTTTAAATGTCTGTACCCTTGTGCATTTGTATGAGCTAATTCATCTAATAAAATTATCTCTGGTTTTCTTTCTAAGGCTGCATCCAAATCAAACTCTCTCAATATTATTCCATTATACTCTATTTCCTTTTTAGGTATACTTTCTAACCCTTCTTGCAAAGCAGCTGTTTCAGACCTTGCATGAGGTTCTATATAACCAAGAACTACATCCTTGCCTTCATAATGAGCCTTATGTGCAGCCTCAAGCATTGAATAAGTTTTCCCTACACCTGCAGCATAACCAAAAAATATTTTAAGTTTTCCCATACCGTTGTTAAGATTTTCGTTTTTTTATTTTTTCTAAGATTTTATCTAGATTGGGTCTCATTATTTTCTCCTGTACAGTGCAAATAGTGCTAATATAGATATATTAACACTAAATTTATTTATTAAAAAATATTTTTTTACTGGAAATAATATCTTTAAAAAAGCTGTTCTGCGCTATCCCCAGTATTATAATCAAAGTAAAGTCTTTTACCATTTTTATCTTTTACATGGAAGTTGTTATTATCATAGCTGATACTTATATCCATATCATTAAGAGCAAGCCTTAAAGCTAGCTCCCATTCAAACAATGAATAAAGAATATCATTTTTGTACCTATTCATTGCATAGTCAAATTCCAATGGTGATATTTTTTCTCTTAGAAATACTAACCATAATTCTTTCATCTGCTCTATACTAAGTGAATCGATAAACAGTTCAGATTCATAAGGATTATCTATTTTAAGATATTTATAATAAGTCTCCTTATCCTCTTCTTCAATTCCCTCAAAGATGCCTGCTTTAAATTTCATTCTATCTAAAGCAATATAACTTTTTTTATAATTCAAATTTGAAAATAATTTATAGAAGTCATTTAAAAGACTATGCTCTTTTATCTCTAATTTTACGCAAACATCTGACATTTCATCAAAATCTTTACCTGAAATATTCATCTTTACCAACTTTACTTTTTCCTCTTTAGCATCATAATAAGATTCTAAAGAGGCAGATTCATTATCATTTATTGTTCCATAAATAGATAATGGATATTTATTTGATACAATTCCAATAATTATACCAAAATCATTAATGAAAGAATTTAGCGCAAAACAAGACTGTTCGTAATATATCCAAAGGAAATTTTCTTTATCTATTTTATAAACCTTTGGATTCATCTTAAGTTCATAACCTAAGCTATACACACATTCAATAAGCAAAAACTCTTCACTTATTTTAGACAAATTTTTAAAATGTAACTCCTGTTGATGTGCAATAATCTTATTATGCATCATTTATTCCTCCTTTTATTTTAGAATTCCGTCTAACATTAAGTTAACTTCTAACACATTAACTCTTTCTTCACCGAATATTCCAAGAAAACGACCTGTTGTGCATTTATCAATAATATTTCTTACTTGTTCTTCTGTCATACCATTATTTTTAGCTAGTCTTTTTACTTGATATTCTGCTGCCTCAGGTGAAATTTCAGGGTCTAGCCCACTTCCTGAGTTTGTTAGCAAATCCGCAGGAATAGGAGTATCTGCCATTTCTGGATGACTTGCTTTTATTTTATCAACTCTTTCTTGTATTGTTTTTCATAATCTTCACTTGCAGGAGTAAGATTAGAAGAAGCAGAATAAAGAAGTATCTTACCGTCTTTATATTTAAATGTTGTCGTATTTAAATTCATTATACGTCCCCACATATGATCTTCATCTTCATATTGTTGAGCCATAAATTCACTTCCCTATTTTACTCCGTTAACTTCAATTATGCTTCCGTTTGCTTTATCATTAAATAATACTTGGCATATACCTGTCATAACAAGAGTATATATAAGCCCACATAGTATTGTTGTTAATATAACAAATACAAATGATTTTTTAATTATACCTTTCATTTATCTTATTCCTCTCCTATAATAAACCAAGAGCAACAATAAAAATATCAATTATTTTTATACATATAAACGGTGCGATAATACTGCCAAGTCCGTAGATTAATAAGTTTCTTGTAAGAAGCTTTCCTGAAGATACTTCTCTATATTTTACTCCTTTTAATGCAAGAGGTATTAAAGCTATAATGATGAGTGCGTTATATATTATTGCAGAGAAAACAGCCGAATTTGCACTATGTAAATTCATTATATTTAATGCTTGTAATTCCGGATATAAGCTTAAAAACAACGCTAGAATAATCGCAAAGTATTTTGCAATATCATTTGCAATACTAAATGTTGTTAAGCTTCCTCTTGTCATAAGAAGTTGTTTAACTATTCTTACAACATCAATTAATTTTGTAGGAGAAGAATCTAAATCAACCATGTTTCCTGCTTCCTTGGCAGCTTGAGTACCAGAGTTCATCGCAACGGCAACATCAGCTTGAACAAGAGCAGGCGCGTCGTTTGTTCCATCTCCAGTCATGGCTACTAGGTGTCCTTTTCTTTGGAAATCTCTTATCATTTCAAGCTTTCCTTCAGGAGTTGCTTCTGCCAAGAAGTCATCCACTCCGGCTTCAGCTGCGATTGCTGCTGCGGTTAAAGGATTATCCCCTGTAATCATAATTGTTTTAATACCCATTTTTCTTAGGTTTACAAATTTTTCTTTTACACCTTGTTTGATAATATCTTTTAAGTATATTACCCCAAGTACTCTTTCATTTTTTGCTACCACAAGAGGAGTACCACCTTGGTTTGCAATTTTATTAACGGCTTCTTCTACTATTCGGCTGTAGTTTCCGCCTTTTTGTTTTACATATTCTTTAATCGTATCGGCAGCACCTTTTCTAATTTCAATACCGTCCATATTTACACCGCTCATGCGAGTTTTTGCAGTGAATGGAACGAATTCCATATTTAGTTCTTCAAGGTTTCTTCCTCTAAGTCCAAACTCTTTTTTTGCAAGAACTACAATACTTCTTCCCTCAGGAGTTTCATCTGCTAATGACGATAACTGAGCAGCATCGGCAAGTTCTTTAATATCAACACCTTCTGCCGGAATAAATTCACTTGCTTTTCTATTCCCAAGTGTAATAGTACCTGTTTTATCAAGCATTAAAATATCAACATCTCCAGCTGCTTCAATTGCTCTACCACTCATTGCAAGAACATTTGCACTGTTAAGTCTGCTCATACCGGCAATACCAATTGCAGAAAGAAGAGCACCTATTGTTGTTGGGGCAAGACAAACCAATAATGCTATTAACGATGTTATTGATGTTGGGTTTGCAACACCTTGTTGATTTGCTGAGAATAAAGAGTATCCATATAATGCTACAGTAACCAATATAAATATAATTGATAAAGCTGCCAGGAATACTTCCAAAACTATTTCGTTAGGAGTTTTCTTTCTTGACGCTCCTTCAACCATAGTAATCATTTTATCTAAAAAGCTTTCGCCTTTTTCACTTGTTACTTTTACAATAATCCAGTCAGAAATTACAGTAGTACCACCTGTTACAGCACTTCTATCTCCACCACTTCCTCTAATAACCGGAGCTGATTCACCTGTTATTGCACTTTCATCAACAGATGCAGCACCTTCTATAACTTCGCCATCAGCAGGAATTTGTCCCCCTGCTTTCACTATAACGATATCTCCTTTTTGTAGATTTGAAGAAAAAGTTTCTAAGATTTCTTCTTTTTTATCTGCTGAAGGTATTTTATAGGCTATAACATCTTACTTTGCAGCTCTTAGTGAATCGGATTGAGCTTTTCCCCTTCCTTCAGCTATTGCTTCTGCAAAATTAGCAAATATTACCGTAAACCATAAAATTATAGATATTCCAAAAATATATCCGCTTGGTGCATCTTTTATTTCAGGAAGCACCATTTTTTATCTTTTAAAGCACTTGTGTATTCATTATTTTTCATTTTCTTTTATTTCTCCTTCCTAACTATACAATCATTTCAAAGAACTCTGCTATAGGTCCAAGAGACAATGCAGGGAAGAAACTTAATGCTCCGACAATTAATACCATTAATATTAATAAGAATACAAACATCGCATTTAATGTCGAAAGTGTACCGGATGTCACAGCAATTTTCTTTTTCTTAGCTAAACTTCCTGCTATTGCAAGCCAAGCAGTCATTTGAACAAAACGAGCAAATAACATTACCAAACCTAAGTTTACGTTTAAGCATGGAGTATTTGCATTAAAACCTGCAAAAGCAAAACCGTTATTCCCTCCACAAGAAGAGAATGCATATATAACTTCACTTAAGCCATGAGCGCCTGTGTTATTTAAACTTTCAGCTGTTTGAGGAAGAATTGTTGCAATAAAGCTTCCCACCAATATTGCAATAGGTGTCGCCAAGCAAACAAGTACAGACATCCTCATTTCAAACGGCTCTATTTTCTTCCCTAAAAACTAAGGTGTTCTTCCAACCATAAGTCCTGCAACAAATACTGTTAAAATTGCAAATCCTAACATACCGTATAAACCACAACCGACACCTCCAAATATTACTTCACCAAGCTGCATTTGAAGCATTGGAATCATACCGTCCAATGGTGTATAACTGTCATGCATTGAGTTTACCGAACCATTTGAAGCAGCAGTTGTAAATGATGCCCAAGTAACGGAAGTTGCAATACCAAATCTTGTTTCTTTTCCTTCCATGTTACCCATTTGTCCATCAACTGACGTACTTACCGATTGATTTTGTGTAAATGCATGAGTTGAAGAATGCTCACTGTAAGCAGTTAAACCAAGACCGACTACTAGCATAATAAACATTGCCATAAATAAAGCAATACCTTGTTTTTTATTCTTAACATCTCTACCAAATGCAAAACATAAAGCTACAGGTATAAGTAGTAAAGATATCATTTCCAACATATTTGAAAACGGAGTTGGATTTTCAAGTGGATGAGCAGAGTTAACTCCATAATATCTACCACCATTTGTTCCAAGTTGTTTTATTGCAACTTGACTTGCTGCCATACCTAATGGAACAACTTCTTTTGTTACAATTTCAGCATCCTTAACTTCTTTTCCGTCTACATACACTTTATCATTTAAGATTTTTGCATGTTCTATTACTTCTCCTTCTGTTGTTACTGCAACAGGCTCAAGTAATGCTACTTCTTCATGGCCTCTCATTGTTTGAACAACACCTTGAGATGCAAGTCCTATTGTTACTACAATAGAAAGTGGAAGTAATATGTAAAGAATACTTCTTGTTACATCAACAAAAAAGTTTCCTATTCCATTACTTTTAACTCTCATTAATCCTCTTACAAGAGCATATAAAACAGCAATACCTGTTGCTGCTGATGTAAAGTTTTGAACTGTTAATCCTAAAGCTTGTGATAAATAACTTAATTTGGATTCTCCACTATACGCTTGCCAGTTTGTATTAGTTACAAAACTTGCAGCTGTATTAAAAGATAAATGCCAACTCATACCTTCTATCCCTTCAGGATTTAAAGGTAACAATGCTTGTGCACATTGAATTACAAATAGAAATATTAATCCAAAACCACTAAATGCAAGTGCACTAACAGCATATTTTTTAAACCCCATATCTTCATCTTTATTTATCTTTAAAGTTTTATAAATTAAGTTTTCTGCGGGAACTATAATTTTCGATAAAAATACCTTTTCACCATTCATTACCTTACTAATGTATTTCCCTAATGGGATTGCTAATCCCACCAAAATTACCAAGTAAAGCACATATTGTAAAATAGAATTACTCATTTATCTCTACCTCCTAATAGTAAAACAGCATAATATATAAGCATAGCTAATGCTGCCAACCCACTTATTCCTATAAGAAATGCCATTTTTAATTCCTCCTTTTTACTTAATAAAGTTTATCACTAAGAGAATTAAAATAGTATTAAGGAGATATTAGGAAGCATTAAGATTGTATAAAGATTTTTAATGCAACAAAAAAAGACAGCCTAAGCTATCTTTTTATTTTTATTAATAACTTGCAACATCTGTAATATCAAATTTATCATAATCTAAATCTTCACAGAATAATGTTGCTAAAGCAATTGCACTATCTATTGAAGTAACGATGCTTACTCCACATTCAACAGCACATCTTCTTATCTTAAATCCGTCTGTTTCTGAATCTGATGAGCTTTGAGGAGTATTGATTATTAAATCAATTTTATGATTTTTAATTACATCAAGAATACCAAGTTCTTTATGTTCTCCTTCGTAACCAATCTTATACACTTCAGTAACATTTTCTACACCATGTTCTTCCATGTATTTCTTTGTATTCCCTGTTGCAAAGAATTCATATCCAATTTCAGACATCTTTTTAAGAGATTCAATAAGTTCTTCTTTACTTTCATCATTTAAAGAAATAAGAAGTTTTCTTTTTCTTCTGCTTAAATCAAATCCTGCTGCAAGGAAACCTTTGTATAATGCTTCAAGGTAATTTTTACTTACACCAAGTACTTCACCTGTTGAACGCATTTCTGGTCCAAGGCTTACTTCAACGTTTGGAAGTTTTTCTGTTGAGAATACAGGTACTTTAATTCCATAATTTTCGCTGTCTTTATATACATAACTTCCATATCCCATTTCTTTAATGCAAGGACCAAACATAGATCTTACTGCCATTTCAAGAATAGGAACGTTTGTAATCTTTGTAATATATGGTACTGTTCTACTTGAACGAGGGTTAACTTCGATTACATAAAGTTCGTCTTTGAATACGATAAATTGGATATTTATCATACCTCTTACATCAAGTTCAAGAGCAATTTTTCTTGTATAGTCATATAATGTTTCTTTTATTTTATCACTTACATGAATTGTTGGATAAATTGTTACGCTGTCTCCTGAGTGAACCCCTGCTCTGTCAAGATGTTCCATGATACCAGGAACGAAAACATCTTCACCATCGCATACTGCATCAACTTCAAGTTCAAGACCATATAAATATTTATCAATAAGAACAGGATTTTTAGGGTCTTCTTTGATTGCGTTTGTTAGATATTTAACAAGACTTTCTTCGTCGTGGCAAATCATCATACCTCTACCACCAAGAACATATGAAGGTCTTACAAGTACAGGATATTCAATTTTATTTGCAGTTTCGATACCTTCTTCAACTGTAAATACACCTTTACCTGTTGGTTGTTTTACACCAAGTTTTGTAAGCATTTCTTCAAATCTTTCTCTATCTTCTGCTCTGTCGATACTATCTGGAGAAGTTCCAAGAATTGGAATATTTTCTCTTACGCACATTTCTGCAAGTTTAATTGCTGTTTGTCCACCGAATTGTAAAATTACTCCGTCAGGTTTTTCTTTATTGTAAATGTTAAGCACATCTTCATCTGTTAATGGTTCAAAATAAAGTTTATCTGAAATGTCGAAGTCTGTACTTACTGTTTCAGGGTTGTTGTTTACAACTATTGTTTCGATTCCTAATTGTTTTAGAGCATATACACAATGTACTGAGCTGTAGTCAAATTCAATACCTTGTCCGATTCTGATTGGACCTGAACCTATAACCATGACTTTCTTCTTGTCACTTACTACTACTTCATCTTCAGTATCGTATGTTGAGTAATAATATGGAGTATTTGCTTCAAATTCACCTGCACATGTATCAACCATTTTATAAACAGGATTAATATTCCACATTTGTCTCATTTCATATATATCTTTTTCTCTAACTCCCATTAAGAAACTAATTCCCTTATCAGAGAATCCTTTTTTCTTTAAATCAAGAAGTTCATCTCTTGTTAAAGTTTCTAAAGTTAGAGTTTTTAAATGTTCTTCTCTTTTTACTATTTCATTAATTTTATTTACAAAGAATAAATCAATACCTGTAATTTTACTTACTTGAGTTACAGAATATTTCATTCTAAGCATTTGAGCAAGAACAAAGATTCTTTCATCATCAGCTTTAAATACTTTATGTCTAAGTTCTTTTATAGGAATATCATTTACTTTATCATGTACTAAAGTATGTTTTTTAATTTCAAGAGAACGTATAGCTTTTAAGAAAGCTTCTTCAAAAGTTCTACCTATAGCCATTACTTCCCCTGTCGCCATCATCTTAGTACCTAAATCTCTTTTTGCATTTAAGAATTTATCAAATGGCCATTTAGGAATTTTTACTACAACATAGTCAAGAGCAGGTTCAAAACAAGCATAAGTTTCTTTTGTAACCGCATTTTTAATTTCATCAAGATAATATCCAAGAGCAATTTTAGCTGAAACTTTAGCGATTGGATATCCTGCAGCTTTTGATGCAAGAGCTGAAGAACGAGAAACTCTTGGGTTAATTTCGATTATTGCATATTCCATGCTGTCAGGATGTAGAGCAATTTGTACGTTACATCCACCTTCAATTCCTACAGCGTTAATTATATCTATAGATGCTGTTCTTAGCATTTGATATTCTTTATCTGAAAGAGTTTGACTAGGAGCAACAACAATACTGTCTCCTGTATGAATACCTACTGGGTCTATATTTTCCATATTACAAATTGTAATACATGTACCCTTGGCATCTCTCATTACTTCATATTCGATTTCTTTCCAGTTTTTGATACTCTTTTCAATTAAAACTTGAGTTGTCATTGAAAGAGCAAGACCGCTTTCTGCAATTTTTAATAACTCTTCTTCATTATTTACGATACCACCGCCTGTACCGCCAAGTGTATAAGCAGGTCTTACAACAACAGGATAACCTATATCAAGAGCCGCCTTTTTGGCATCTTCCAATGTGTTTACAATTCTACTTTCAATTATAGGTTGTCCAATTTCTTGCATTAACTTTCTAAATTCATCTCTGTCTTCACCTTTTATGATACCTTCAATACTAGTACCTATTACTTTTACTCCGTATTTATCAAGGATACCTTTATTGTGAAGTTCCATCGTTAAGTTAAGAGCGGTTTGTCCACCCATACCTCCAATGATTGAATCCGGTCTTTCTTTTGCAATTACTTTTTCCAAAGATTCAACATTTAAAGGCTCAATATATACTTTATCAGCTGTTTGTTTATCTGTCATTATTGTAGCAGGGTTAGAGTTTACAAGAACAACTTCTACCCCTTCTTCTTTTAATGCTTCACAAGCCTGAGTTCCTGAATAGTCAAATTCTGCAGCTTGACCGATAATAATAGGACCAGAACCTATAACCAATACTTTCTTTATATCATCTCTTTTTGGCATTTGTATATTCCTCCTATTCTATTACCTTTAAAAATTCGTCAAAAATATGAACGCCTTCATAAGGTCCTGGACAAGCTTCAGGATGGAATTGAATTGTAAATATCTTCTTATCCTTACATCTCATTCCTTCTATACTTCCGTCATTGATATTTCTATAAGTAACTTCTACCCCTTCAGGTAATTCATCTACTACATAACCGTGATTTTGACTTGTCATAAATACTTTTTCATTGTCTAAATTCTTTACAGGGTGGTTTCCTCCTCTGTGTCCAAATTTAAGTTTTGATGTCTTTCCTCCAAGCGCAAGAGACGCTAATTGGTGACCAAGACAAATTCCTATTATAGGAAGTTTACCTATTAATTTTTTAATTTCTTTTACACAATCAGGTAAATCGGCAGGATCCCCAGGTCCGTTTGATAAAAATACAGCATCAGGATTCATTTTTAGTATATCTTCCGCCTTTGTATCAAAAGGAACTACGGTTAAATTAACCCCTCTCTGTTTAAACATATTTATGATATTTGCTTTTATTCCATAATCTATAGCTACAATATGCTTTCCGTCTTTATCTCCTTTAACTTCAAATGGAGCTGAAGTCGAAACGCTGAATACACTTTTTGAATTATCAAATTCGTCAAGTATTTCGATAAGTTTTGTCTTTGGCATCATGTGAGTTGTAATCATTCCTCTCATAACGCCTTCGTTTCTAAGTACTTTTGTAAGCATTCTTGTATCTACACCGCTTATTGCTGTTATATCTTCGCTTTCCAAATAATCGGGAAGAGTCATTTCATTATTGAAATTATTTGGTTTGTTGCTTACTTCTTTTACAATAAAACCTCTTGCTTTACAGCAAGCTGATTGTTCATAATCAAAATTTACCCCATAATTACCGATTAAAGGATATGTCATTGTTACTATTTGACCATAATAAGAAGGGTCTGTAAGAATTTCTTGATAACCTGTCATTGAAGTATTAAATACAACTTCTCCGATAACTTTATCTTCAATCTTACCGAAAAGCTCACCTTCAAAGGTCATTCCATTTTCAAGTTGTAAGTATCCTTTCATTTTCTAACCTCTTTATTTACTTTTCTTAAAATCTCTGCTGCCAGGTTTTACAAGTTCAATTTTTCCCTCTTTACAAAGTGGACATTCTTCACTATCATAAGAAACAATGTTAAGTCTTATTGCAGAATAAATAGGAAGTGGGAAATCAAGATCTTCGCTTGTTCTGTTTACTATTGAACAAACACCAACCACTTCTGCTCCCATATCTTCTAATACTTTAACAGTTTCAAGTGTGCTTTTTCCTGTTGTGATAACATCTTCACTTATTAGAACTTTATCTCCTTTTCCTACAGTGAATCCTCTTCTAAGTTCCATGTTACCGTCTTTTCTTTCTGTAAAGATACTTTCTATTCCAAGTTGCCTCCCTAGTTCATAAGAAACTATAACACCACCCATTGCAGGTCCACATATTTTTGTAATACCTAAATCTTTTACTTGTTCAGCTACATCTTTTAATACTTCCGCTGCTTTATCAGGAAATCTTAAAAGTTTTGCACATTGTACATATTGATTTGAATGTCTGCCTGATGAAAGTAAAAAATGACCTTCCAAAAATGCTTCTGTTTCTTTTAAAATTTCTTTTACTCTTTGTTCACTCATTACATACTCTCCTTTATACTATTCCTATAAGTTCACTTATATTGTTTATATTATTATTCTTTAGATATTTATCTAAATCATCTCTTATTTCAATCATTACCATCGGATTAGCAAAAATTGCACTTCCAACTCCTACTAAAGTCGCTCCTGCCATTATAAATTCAAGAGCATCTTTATAATTGCTTACTCCTCCGTAAGCAAGAATAGGAATTTTTATTTCCTTTGCAACCTGATGAACCATTCTAAGAGCAATAGGTTTTATTGCACTTCCCGATAACCCTGCATAAACATTATCAAATACAGGTTTTTTCTTATTTATATCAATAGCCATTGCAAGAAATGTATTTGTTAAACTTACAGCATCAGCACCGCCGTCTTCCACTGCTTTTGCAACATCTGTAACACTTGGTGCATTTGGCGATAATTTAACGATAATAGGATATTTTGACTTTTCTTTTACCGATTTTGTAATATCATATGCACTTGCAGAATTCATACAAAAAGCCATTCCGCCTTCCTTAACATTTGGACATGAAATGTTAAGTTCTATAAAATCAAGTTCTTGTTCATTTAAAAGCTCAATACCATCAAGAAAATCTTCCTTGCTGTGAGCCCCGAAATTTACTATAACCCTGCTTTCGGTAGAATTCATATAATCAAGTTCATTTTCTATAAATTTTTTAACCCCGGGGTTTTCAAGTCCTATACTGTTTATTACTCCGCTTGGAGTTTCCCAAATTCTAACTCCCGTATTACCGGGTTGAGGATTTAAAGTAAGCCCTTTTGAGCATATACCACCAATTTCTTTTACATCAAAAAACTCGCTGTATTCTCTTCCAAAACCAAAAGTTCCGCTTGCGGCAACCAATGGATTATTAAATTCTTTACCTAAGAAATTTACTTTTAATCTATCCATTTTAGTATACCTCGCTTCCTTTAAATACAGGACCGTCTTTACATACTTTTTTATTTCCGTTTGGTGTCTCAACATTACATCCAAGACAAGCTCCTACACCACATGCCATTCTGTTTTCTAATGAAACATATATTTCTCTTCCTGCTTTTTTAGCAAGATCATATGCGCTTCTCATCATAATATCAGGACCGCATGTAAAGTAAATATCATCCTTTATAAAATCAACTTTATGAGTTATTATTCCGCCTACATCAACTATAACTTCATCTGCAATTTTCTTAAAATCATCTACAAGATAATCTTCTTTAGTAAAACCAAGATATACTCTTATTTTTTTATCAGGATATTTATTTCTTATTTGTTTACATAGATAATATAAAGGAGCAGTTCCTATACCTCCGCCTATTAAAGTAACATCTTTTTCGATATTTTCTATATCAAACCCGTTACCTCTTGGACCAAATAAGTCAAGTTCCATTCCTTTTTGAAGAGTCTTAAAGTACTTTGTACCCTCTCCTTTTACTTGATATAAGAAAGTTATCCCTTCTTCATCTATATCATGAATACTTATAGGTTTTGCAAGAAATGTATTTAAAGAGCGAAGCATATAAAACTGTCCTTCTTTTCCTTCAAACTTTCCTTCAAGTTTCATCATATAGATATCATCTTTTATTTTTTCATTAAATAATACTATAGCCATTGTCCTATATCCTCTTGCATATCTTTTACGGCTTTTAACGTAAGTTCAGTAAAGTTTTCATCTTCAATTTTACCTTTATGTGCAGATATAATTCCTCTTGATGAATTAACAACTCCGCAGATATCGTCTTTGAAAATTTCCGCAATATCTTTTCCTGTTCCGCCTTGAGCTCCATATCCCGGAATTAAGAAGAATGCTTTTGGCATAAATTTCTTTACTTCTATAAATTCTTTAGGATAAGTTAGACCTACAACAGCTCCGACACTGCTGTATCCACATTCTCCTACAAAGTCGCTTCCCCATTCATCAACGTATTTAGCCATCTTTTCATAAACTTTTTCGCCATCTTTTACTTCTAAGTCTTGAATTTGATGTCCGTTTGGATTTGATGTTTTTACTAAAACGAAAAGCCCCTTGCTTCCATCTTTCATATAGTCAAAATATGGGCTAATTGCATCAAGTCCCATATATGTGTTTATAGTAATAAAGTCAGCTTCAAAGTCTCCTTTAAAATGACCGTCAGCATACATTGCAGCAGTTGAAGAAATATCTCCTCTTTTTATGTCTGCAATTACAATTCCGTCATTTTCTCTTATATATTTAAGTGTTTTTTGATATGCGTTAAGCCCATCCATTCCAAGAGCTTCATAACAAGCAATTTGAACTTTATAACAAGCTACAATATCTTTTGTGGCATCTATTATAGCTTTATTAAACAAGAAATATTTTTCTCCTAAAGATATATCCATGTTGCTTATATATTCAGGTAAAAAAGCTTCTTTTGTATCAAGACCCAAACATACAGCCATGTTTTTCTTGCTTCTTTCATATAGTTTATCTATCAGCTTCATATTTCTTTTCTCCTCCGACAAATGTCATTAAAACTTTGCCCTTAATTTTTTCTTTATCAAAAGGTGTGTTGTTTGATTTTGAAATAAATTCGTCTTTGTTTATAATTCCTTCATAATCAGTATCAACAACAACCAAATCTGCATCATAACCTTCTTTGATTAAACCTTTGTTTAAACCTATTTTTTTTGCCGGATTTAAACTTATCATTTCGCTTAATTTATTTATGCTGATATCATTATCAAAGAATACTTTATAGTACATAGAAAAAGCAACTTCGATATTATCAATTCCCGGAGCTCCTTTTTCTTTGTCTTCTTTTGAATGAGGTGCATGGTCTATTGCAAGAATTTCTATATCATTATTTTTGATTCCTTCTATAAGAGCCATTCTGTCTTCAGGTGTTGCAAAGGAAGGATTTACTCTGTAAGAAAGGCTGTCTGCAAATAAATGATGAGGTGCAACTTCACAGCTTACCTTTAATCCTTTTTTTCTTGCTTCTTTTATAAGTTCCAATGATTTCTTTGTACTTATATGACACACATGAAGATTTCCGCCAACTTTTTCAAGAAGCTTCATATCCCTTTCGATTATTTCTTCTTCAGGTTGACAATGAGTTAGTAAATGGAAACCATATTCACTAGATTTTTTCAAAGCCTCTTCCATAAATTCATCACTGAAAATTGTTTTTCCGTCATTTGAGAAAAGATTTGTATATTTCATGTTTTCTTTAATATCTACAAACTCTTTATCTTCAAGGTCTTTTCCGATTGCACTAATTTGAATTACTTTATTTAGATCTACTTTTTCGGATTTTTCCTTTACATATTTTAAAACTTCAGTATTATCACAAACAGGTTTTGTATTTGCCATTGTGCAAACAACACTATATCCGCCTTTAACGCTTGCTTTCATACCGGTTTCAATATCTTCTTTATAGGTATAACCAGGGTCTCTAAAATGAGAATGCATATCTATAAAGGCAGGAAGTAATGCTTTCCCTTTTAAATCAATTACTTCACAGTTCGTTTTATCAATATCTTTTCCGACTTTTATTATTTTTCCATCTTCAACCAAAACATCTTCCTTTATGGTTTTGGTTGCATCAATTAAAACACCGCCAGTAAATAATGTTTTCATATCTCTCCTTATTTATGTTCAACCAATGTTGTTTTTGAATCGCAATAAGAACATCTGTATTCTCTTTTTTCTGCATTTGCAAGATAGAATTTAATGTTATCAACTTTTTCATATTGTGTTATACATCTTGGATTCTTGCATTTTAAAATACCCTCTACAACTTCAGGTAGTTCAGGTTGAACTTTTTTTACTCTTTTTCCATCTTTAATGTAGCTTACAGTAATGTTTGGGTCAATTAATCCAAGTATTGTAAGGTCAAGTTTTAAGTCTGTTTCTATTTTTATAATGTCTTTTCTTCCCATTTTATGACTTGGAATATTTCTCATAAGAACAATAACATCATCTATTTCATCAAGTTTAAGTTGTTTAAAAACTTCATAACCATGGTTTACTTTTATATGGTCAATAACAATACCTTGTTTTAACATTGAAACATTAATCATCTAAACTTACCCCCAATAATTTCATTATAAGAGCCATTCTTACATACATTCCAAGTCTTCCTTGCATAAAGTAAACTGCTCTTTTATCACTATCAACATCTGTTGAAATTTCGTTTACTCTTGGAAGTGGATGCATAACTATCATATCTTCTTTTGCATTTTCAAGTTTTTCTTTTGTAAGTATGAAGTAATCTTTAAGCCTTAAATATTCTTCTTCGTTTACAAATCTTTCTCTTTGTACTCTTGACATATAAAGTACATCTAAATCACCTATTACTTCATCAAGAGAATTTGTTTCAGAATATTTAACTTTTCCTTCGATTTCCTCTTTAATATATTCAGGCATAGCAAGTTCTTTTGGAGAAATAAATACAAACTCTATATTTTCATATCTTGACATTGCTTTTACCAAAGAGTGAATTGTTCTTCCAAACATCAAGTCTCCACAAACACCGATTTTTAAATTATTAAATCTATGTTTATAGTACTGAATTGTAAGAAGGTCTGTTAATGTTTGTGTAGGATGTTGATGTCCACCGTCTCCTGCGTTAATTACAGGAACACTTGAATGTTCGCTCATAAGCTTTGCAGTACCTTCTCTTGGGTGTCTTGCAACGATAATATCAACATAATTTGAAATTACAACTGTTGTATCTGCAAGAGATTCACCTTTTGATGTACTTGATGTATTCGGATCGGAAAAGCCAAGCACATTTCCGCCTAATCTATACATGGCTGCGTCAAAAGAAAATTTTGTTCTTGTTGACGGCTCATAAAAAAGGCTTGCCAATAATTTCCCATGACATACGTTAACATACTTCTTTTCGTCTTTAAGAATATCATTAGCAAGCTCAAATATTTCATCTAATTCTTCTACTGTAAAATTCGTTGGCTCAATCAAATTGCGACCTTTTAACATTGTTTTATACCTCCGATATTTATAAAAAAATACCTGCACTTAGGCCAGGTATTCGCAAAAAATGCATAGCTTGTCCATCAAGCTACTCATAAATCGGATATAACCTTTTTAGCCTCTCGTGCTAAGTTAAAAGTATTTTTGTTTATTATATAAAATTACACTAATAAAGTCAACGAAATATGCGTTTAATTTAACATATAATAACGTTTTAATTATATTAATTTTTATTTCTTTTTTTATCTTTAAAAAATTTTTTTCTTACAAAATTAAATGTATTTTTTGATATTTATTTCTAACATAAATTTTAATGATATAATAAAACAGCGGTAAAAATGAACATAGAAAAAGAAGAAATTTTTTCAAAACAAAGAGCATTACAACTTTATGAAAACACATTAAAAATAAATCAAATAAACGGTAAAACCATCGAATTAATTCAAATCCATAGATATCTGTTTATGGATGTATTTTCTTTTGCGGGAAAAATACGCAGTGTAGATTTATCTAAAGGAAATTTTAAATTTGCACCTGTAAAATTTTTAAATGAAAGTTTAAGAATTATTGATAATATGCCCATTGATTCTTATGAAAAAATAATAAAAAAATATATAGAAATGAATATCGCACATCCTTTTAGAGAAGGAAACGGCAGAGCAATGAGAATATGGCTTGATTTTATGCTTAAAGAAAAATTAAATGTTATTGTAAGATGGGATAAAATTCCTAAAAATGAATATCTTAATGCAATGATTATCTCACCTATTAACGAAAAAGAAATAATGAGTTTAATTAAAAATGCACTAATCAGTGAAATAAATAATAATGCAATATATAAAAAAGTGATTAATGCTTCCTTTGACTATGAAGGAATGACAAATTATATAATTTAAAAAGACTCTAAACTTTTTAGAGTCTTTAATTTATTCATTATCTTTATCTTCTTCATTCGGTGAATTTTTCTTTACAACCGCACTTACTACTTTATGATCATATATTTTAACATTCATTACTTTTATTCCTTCAAAATCAAATTCAATATTTTCTCCTTTTTCCGGAATACTTTGAAGAACATGGAATATTAGCCCTCCGATTGTGTCGTATTCTTCGGTAGATAATGATACACCCATTTGTTTTGAAAGCTCGTCTAAAGAGGCAATTCCCTTTACTTTACATGTTACATCATCTATTTTTACAATCTCATTATCTTCTTCAAGGTCCCCAACAAGCTGTTCTACCAAGTCATTTATTGTAATTATCCCGGCAGTTCCACCGTACTCATCTAAAACAACAGCCATTGTATTGCCTGTTTTTCTCATATTTCTGAATAAATCATCTGCTTTTATTGTATCAGGAACATAATATGCTTTTGACATGGTATTTTCTATTATAGTTTCAATATTTTTATCTTCCAAACGAAAATATTTCTTTGAATCAAGAACTCCAATAATGTTATCTATTGAACCGTCACAAACAGGATAAAGAGTATGCTTTGTATTAAATATAATCTCTTTCCACTTTTCAAGACTTTCTTCCATATCAAGAGTAACAACATCAGTTCTATGTGTTAATATTTCATCAGCAGATAAATCATCAAATTCAAAAACATTTTGAATGAATTCTCTTTCTTCATGGTCAATAGTCCCCTTTTCACTTCCTACATCAACCATCATTCTTATTTCTTCTTCGCTGACATCTTCGTCTTCTTCCTCAGGATCAATACCTATAAGCCTTAAAACAAAGTTTGTTGAAGCAGTAAGCATACTTACCAAAGGCGCAAATATCTTTGAAATAGAATATGTAAGCCCTGACATACCAAGAGCCAAAGATTCTGCTTTTTTCATGGCAACTCTTTTTGGAACAAGCTCACCAAAAATAAGAGTTACATAAGATAATATAATTGTAATCAAAATTACAGAGATAGAATCTAAAACGCTTGGGGAAATTGGCCCCCTAATTTCATAACCAAATTAACCAACCCATCAGAAAAGTTTTCCGCAGCAAAAGCACTGCCCAAAAATCCGGAAAGAGTAATTGCAACTTGAATTGTTGCTAAAAATCTTGCAGGCTGCTCGGTTAATTTTAAAAGTCTTATTGCCCTTTTATCTCCTTTTGCCGCCATTTTTTCAAGCTTGTTATCGTTCATGGATATAACAGCAATTTCAGCACAGGCAAATACAGCATTTAACGCAATTAAAACAATTTGTAATAAAATCATTAATATTATCGAACTTTTCATAATCTTACCTCCTAAATACGTTTTTTTATTCGATATTTATTTCTATCAGTCTTTTTTGTATCTAAAACATATTAAACAACGCACTATCAGAGGTATCGGTTTGTTCGCCGCGTCACTATCGTCATCGTTCATTTTTGATTCTATTCTCCTTTCATAATTATATTTAGACTATTCTATCATTTTATATTATTTAAGTCCATAAGTTAGCAATATATTACAAAAAAAACAGCACCTTAAAAGTGCTGTTTTCTATCTGCATTTTACAGCTTCAAATAAAACAATTCCCGCTGCAACAGAAGCATTTAACGAATCAAAATTGTTTTTTAGTGGAATAGAACTTATAAAGTCGCATTTTTCTTTAACAAGCCTTCCAAGTCCCTTACCCTCTGCACCTACAACTATGGCAAGAGGCATATCATAATCGATATCGTAATAATTTTCTCCGTCCATATCAAGACCTACAACAAAAAGTCCTTCCTTTTTTAATGCATCTATTGTCTGCGATATATTTGACACTTCGCATATATCGATGTATTCTAAAGCACCTGCAGAAGATTTATACATACCTTCTCCTATTGAGGCACTTCTCCTGTTTTGCATAATTACACCGTCAGCACCTGCGCAGTACGCACTTCTGATTATTGCCCCTGCATTATGAGGGTCTGTTATATTATCAAGAATTACAACAAGAGATTTTCCTTCTTTTTTATTAAGCTTATCTGTAAGCTCTCTTAAAGATACTGTTTCAACAGGAGAGCAAAGAGCAATAACTCCTTGATGATGAGGATTCCCTGCAATGCTGTCAAGTTTATGTCTGTTTGTTTTTTTTATTGAAATACCTTTGCTTTTTGCCATTTTAATTATGTTAACAAGTCCAGAATCATGGTTTTCGCTAATATATAATTTATTTATGTTTCTTCCTGATTTTAAAGTTTCTCTTACGGCATTACGTCCGCTTACTCTTTCATAATTACTCATATCTTACCTCTATAAATTTTTAAATTTTTCTCTTATTTCTTTTGCTTTTCCGCAAGTCATCTTTCCTTCCGGACAGCCGCCTTTTACGCATCCAGGGCCTGCATTGTCAAAAATAACAGGACAAACTTCCTTAACAAGTTTTAACATCTGTGTCGCAAGTTCTCTTATTTCCCATTGAGCTCTTACACATGTTCTCTCTTCAAAGAAATGAAGAAGTTGTCTTGCGTTCATTGTAGTTATAATCTTTGTTTCGCAAGCTCCCGGTAAAACAAATCTTGCATCTTCATTTGCAAGTTTAACGGCTTTTTTTCTAGCTTCGCTTTCTTCAAGTCCGTCTTCGTCCATAATTTGTTTTGTAACATTTTTTGTTAAAACATCTCTTAATTTTTCGTATGAAGATTGAATCATACTCATACTTTCCTCAAATACTTTTAAAGCTTCTTCGTCTTTTTCGATTTGAGGAGGTATTATATAATCAAACTCGTTTTCGTCAACATATCTTTGTGATTGTTGAGAATAACTTGCAATTCTATGTCTAACAAGTTGATGAGTTAAAGTTCTGCTTACTCCTTCTATTGCAAAAGAAAAGCTTATATGTTCAAGAGGTGACATGTGAGAAAATCCCATAAGCATCTTTACAAATTTTTCAGCATCTTCATTACTTATTTTTTCACTTATATCTTCAACCCCAACCTTTGAATAACAAAGCTTAGCAGCCATTGCCACAGTCTTTACAGGTTCAGGAGTGTATCTAACTAAACTTACTTTTAAATTACTCTTCATTTTTCTCCTCCACTTTCCATTTAAACCATTATACAATATTTTTCTCACTTTTCTACCCTAAAGTAAGAAATCTTAAATATACATTATTTTTTGTAATTTTGCAAATAAAAAAAGACGGATAAAAATCCGCCTGATTTTTTTATTAAACATACTATTTTTCTTCGTATGTATAGAATTCTGCACCTTTTTCTTCAAATTCCATAATTGCAGCTGTTGTAAGTGGATGATAGATTAATTTTTCAAATAAATCACAGCTGATTGTTGCAGCATGAGAACCAGCCAAAGCTACATTGTGAACTTGTTGTGTATTTTTAAAGCTTGCAGCTAATACTTTTGTATCTTTTCCGTACATATCGAATAATTCAACGATGTCAGCAACAACTCCGATACCGTCAGAAGAGAAATTATCTATTCTGTTTACATATGGAGCTACATAGTCAGCACCTGCTGTAGCAGCAAGTAAAGCTTGTTGAGCTGTAAAGATAGCTGTAGCTGTTACGCCAAAGCCAAGTTCTTTAAGTACGCTGATTGATTTTAAACCTTCACCTGTTACAGGAACTTTTACAAAGAATTTTCCGCCTACAGCATCTCTAAGTCTTATTGCTTCTTGTACGATTTCATCGCAAGTTGAAGCTAAAACTTGAGCGTGAAGTTCACAGTCAGGACCAATAACGTCTCTTATTTCTTTAATTTTTTTATAAACATTTTCTCCGTTTGCAGCAATAATGCTTGGATTTGTTGTTACCCCTGTAATTGGGAAATATTGAGTAATTGTTTTAATGCTTTCGATATTAGCATCATCGATTAAATATAACATTTGTAATCTCTCCTTGTTTTATATAACACTTGATTTTTACTAAAAAAATTATATATGATAAAAAATATAATTACAAGTACTTTCATAAAAAAAGAAAAAAAAAGGTCATGAAAATTTACATCTTCTAAACAAACATCATTATCTTTTTAAATGTGTAACCTTTACATATTCAACTAATAAACAATTATAATCATGTTACAAATTATTTATTAACAGCTGTTTTTTATAAAAAGAAACAATAATTAAACTTTAATTGCATTAAAGCATTTTAACGATAGTATTGTTTAATATCGTCATATAATATATAATGAATTTAATATTTAAAAGGAAGTAATAAAATGACTGAATTAATTGAATTAAAAAATTTACTTAATGATATATCAAAGGAACTTGATGATTTATCAAACTCCATTAACATTGAAAGTTTACAACAAAATCTAAAAGAAAAAGAAAGCTTAATGAATGATGAAAATTTTTGGAATGACAGTGAAAATGCAAATCAAATTTTAAAGGACGTTAAAACTTTAAAATCACAAATAACATCATTTACATCTCTTGAAAACAAAAAAGAAGATATCAGTATTATTATGGAAATGCTAAGTGAAGAATTCATAGAAACAGAAGCAGATAATACCTTAAAAGAATTAAATATGCTAAAAAAAGATGTAAATAATTTTGCACTAACAACTCTTTTATCAGGAGAATACGATTCAAACAATGCCATTCTTTCAATTCACCCGGGAGCAGGAGGAACAGAAAGTCAAGACTGGGCAGAAATGTTATATAGAATGTTCACAAGATTTGCAGAAAAAAGAAATTTTAAAATAAAAATTCTCGAAGAGTTATCGGGAGATGTTGCAGGAATAAAAAGCGTTACAATGCTTATTAAGGGCGAAAATGCTTACGGATATTTAAAAAGCGAAAAAGGGGTACATCGCCTTGTAAGAATCTCACCTTTTGACAGTAATAACAGAAGACATACTTCTTTTGCATCAGTAGATGTAGAACCGGAAATAAAAGAAGATATAAACCTTGAAATCAATCCAAGTGATTTAAAAATAGATACTTATCGTTCTGGAGGAGCAGGAGGACAACATGTAAACAAAACCGACTCAGCTGTTAGAATAACTCATCTTCCTACAAAAATTGTTGTATCATGCCAAAACGAAAGAAGCCAGTTCCAAAACAAAGAAACGGCTATGAAAATTTTAAAGGGTAAACTATACAAAATATTAATGGAAGAACATAAAGAAAAACTTGATGAAATAAAAGGCGACTATGGACAAATCGCATGGGGAAATCAAATTCGCTCATACGTTTTCCACCCATACAGCATGGTAAAAGACCATAGGACAAAAGCCGAAACATCAAACGTTCAATCAGTAATGGATGGAGATATTGACTTATTTATTGATGCATATTTAAAAAAGACCGATTAATCGGTCTTTTTATTTTTTATCTCAAGCAATTTATCAAGTAAAATCTCGCTTACTTCATCTTTACTCATAAGCTCTTTTTTCTCTATATTATCTTTTGTAAGGAATGTAACTTTATTTGTATCTCCCTTAAAACCTGCACCTTCTTCTTTTAAGCAGTTAGCCACTATAATATCAGCGTTTTTCTTTACAAGCTTAGCTTTTGCATTATCTATTAAGTTTTGAGTTTCCATTGCAAAACCACATAAAACTTGATTTTCTTTTTTATTTTCTCCAAGATACATCAAAATATCATATGTTCTTTTTAGTTTTATGGAAAGATCTCCATCTTTTTTCTTTATTTTTTCATCACTTACATCAATAGGCGTATAATCAGAAACTGCAGCAGCTTTAATAATAAAATCCATTTCACTGCTTTTTTCTTTTACTGCTTCGAACATGTCTTTTGCACTTTTTACTTTAATTAATTCAACAAAAGGAGGAACCTCTTCGCTGCTATTGGCACTTACTAAAGTTACGTTTGCCCCTCTTAACATTGCATTTCTTGCAATCGCATATCCCATTTTACCGCTTGAATGATTTGTTATGTATCTTACAGGGTCTATAGCTTCCATTGTCGCTCCTGCCGTTACCATAACATTCATACCTTTTAAATCTTTTTCATGAGCTATTTCTTTTAATACATAATTTACAAGAGTCTGTTCATCAGGAAGTTTACCGTCTCCAATGTCTCTACACGCTAGCATGCCTTTTGCAGGCTCTATTATTTCAAAACCATATTCTTTTAATTTTTCTATGTTATCTTGAACTATTTTATTATGGTACATATGTGTATTCATTGCAGGAGATACTATCTTTTTGCAAGTAGCTGCTAAAACAGTAGTTGATAGCATATCATCTGCTATTCCATAAGCCATTTTTGCAATAATATTTGCACTTGCAGGAGCAATAAGCATCACATCTGATTTTTGACCAAGATTTACATGAGAAACATGAAATTCAAAATTCCTGTCAAATGTATCAACCAAGCATTTTGAATTTGTTAAAGTTTCGAATGTTATTGGGTTTATAAAGTTAGTTGCGTTTTTAGTCATTATTACATGAACTTCAGCACCTAATTTTATAAGTATACTGGCTACGTTTGCCATTTTATAAGCAGCAATACTGCCTGTTACGCCAAGGGTTACAACTTTCCCCTCTAAAATTTTATTCATCAATCATATCCTCCGTTAAGAGTCCGTGTTTTTCATATCTTGTTATTCTTTTTATTTTATTATCTTCATCAACGAAAAGCACTTTCGGAGGATTATCTTTCACTTCTTCAGGACTCATGTTTGCATAAGCCATTATTATGATCTTATCCCCTACTTGAACTTCTCTTGCTGCGGCTCCATTTAAGCATATCATACCACTGCCTCTTTTTCCAGCAATTGTGTAAGTTTCAAATCTGCTTCCGTTATTTACGTCTACAATTTGAACCTTTTCATATTCATATATTCCGGCTTTTTCAAGAAGTTCTTCATCAACAGTAATACTTCCTACATAATCAAGCTCTGATTGAACAACGGTTGCTCTGTGAATTTTACCTTTTAACATATTAAGTAACATATTTTCCTCCTAACACTCAAACACAAAGTTGTCAATTAATCTAGTTTTGCCAATATATACAGCCATTGCAACAAGAACCGTACCTTCGATTTTATCCACTTTTTCTACCTTTTCAATATCGACTGCTTCAACATAATCAATTTTCGCAAGTGGTTCTTTATTTATATTTTCTTTCATCTTTGAAAGTAAAACAGCACTGTCTCTTTCACCTTCTTCAAGAAGTTTCTTACCTAAATTAATTGTTTTATATAATATCAAAGCTGCTTTTCTTTCCTCTTCGTTTAAATAAGTATTTCTTGAACTCTTTGCAAGACCATCTTCTTCTCTTACTATTGGACATCCTACTATTTCTATGACAAAACTTAAATCTTTTACCATTCTTTTTATTATAAGAAGCTGTTGTGCATCTTTCATTCCAAAGTATGCTTTATTAGGTGTAACAATATTAAACAGCTTACTTACAACAGTCATAACACCTCTAAAATGAATAGGTCTGCTTTTTCCGCAAAGTTCTTTTGTAAGTGAGTTCATATCAACATACGAACAAAAACCTTCAGGATACATTTCTTCAGGTGTTGGATTAAAAATCAAATCTGCTCCTGTTTCTTCGCATAGTTTTGTATCTTTTTCAAGGTCTCTTGGGTAGCTTGCTAAATCTTCGTTTTCACCAAATTGCATAGGATTTACAAACACGCTTACAACTACTCTGTCATTTTGTTCTACGGCTTTTTTAATTAAACTTTGATGTCCTTCATGAAGATAACCCATTGTAGGAACAAGCCCAACACTAAGTCCTTCTCTTTTCCATGTATTTACAATTTCTCTTACTTCACTGATTTTATGTACTACTTTCATATTTCTCTCCATAATTAATATAATTTTTCTATAACTTCATCATCAATTTTATATGTATTTTCTTCCATAGGGAATTTACCCTCATTTATTTCTTTATGGTAAGTTTTAAATGCGTCCTGCATTATTTCACCTATATTTGCATATTTCTTTACAAATTTCGGCGTAAAATCAGAAAACATTCCAAGCATATCTTGATATACCAAAATTTGTCCGTCACAGTATTTTCCTGCACCTATTCCGATTGTTGGAATACTAACTTTTTGAGTAATAAGTTTAGCTAATTTTTCCGGAACACACTCAAGAACAAGTGCAAAAGCTCCCGCTTCTTCAACTAACAAAGCATCTTCAAGAATTTGTTTTGCTCTTTGCTCATCTCTTCCTTGTATTTTAAATCCTCCAAATGCATTAATGCTTTGTGGGGTTAAGCCAAGATGTGCCATTACAGGTATACCGGCAGAAGTTATTGCTTTTATCTGCTCACATACTTCTCTGCCGCCTTCAAGCTTAACAGCATCACCAAGCCCTTCTTTCATGAGTCTTCCTGCATTTTTTACTGCATCATATACACTTGTTTGATATGACATAAAAGGCATATCTATAACAACCAATGCATCTTTTGCCCCTCTTGCAACGGCTCTTCCGTGGTGGATCATATCTTCCATTGTAACAGGTATTGTATCTTCATAGCCAAGGATTACATTACCAAGAGAATCCCCTACTAAAATCCCGTTAATACCTGCCTTATCGATCAATTTTGCCATCGAATAATCATAAGCCGTAAGCATGGAAATCTTACTATTTTCTTCTTTTTGTTTTTTGAATGTTGTTACTGTGTTTTTCATCCTCTTATTCCTCTTTAATAATTTTTTTCATATTGCAATAATCTTTTGTATTATCTTTTTTCATTGCAACATCAATAAGCTCCTCAGACAACAATTTATAAATATCCTTTTCACTTCCGTTTATAACAGATAAATGCTCTTTTACTGTTTTTACATCGTTCCTTTCAATTGGACCGCTTAATGCATTTATTACACCTTTTGAAGCAATATTCTCTGCATTATTCATAAAAAGAGGAAGTAGTGCATTTTTGGCTTCATCAAAAGTAAACTCTGTTTCCATAAGAATTTTTATACTCTTATAAAACAAAGCTACAACTAAATTACTCGCAAAAACGCAAGATAAATGATATTTAGTTTTATTGTCTTTTGGAATGATTTTTACATGATTTCCAAGGCTTTCAAAAAAATCCTTAATAACATTAATTCTCTTTTCGTTTCCTTCAATTGTAAAGTAAGCCTTTGAAAGATCTTTGTAAGAAGTATACTTATCGCTGAAAGCATACATTGGATGAATGGAAAAACCAAGAATATCTTGGTCACACTTTTGAAAGACAGCAGAAGACATAGCTCCGCTACAATGAGAAAATATTTTATTTTCTATATCAAATTTACATATTTGCTCCCATACTTCTTTTATCTTTGAATCGGGAACAGTCAAAAATAAAATATCACAAGAAGATATAATATCTTCCAAAGAATTAAAATAATTAGTATTTGTAAAATTTGCAGCATCAACTGCAGAAGATAGAGTATTACTATAATACCCCATTACTTTTTTTTCGTGCATAACAAAATATTTCCCAAGACTTACGCCTACTTTGCCAGCACCAATAAATCCAATTTTCATTCGTCTTTTCTTCCTTTTGATAATTGAAAAGTCTCTTTCTTTCGATAAAAGCTTTATAGCAATTAGGTAGATTGAAGACTATTAATATTTTTCTCGGTATAGTTTCAAAAGAATACCATCCGCATAAATAATAGCACTATGATTTTAAAAAGTAAACATTTTTTATTTATTATAATTATTTTATAATATAATAATATAACCCTAATATAAGGAGGTTAAAAAATGATTGATGTAAATTTAATTTTAAAAACACTAGAAAATAAACTTTTAGAAGAATTTAAAAATAGACTTATATTTTTGGGACTTCAAGGAAGCAGATAAAGAAAAGAAGCAAATGAAAACAGCGATATCGATATTGTTGTGATTTTAGATAACCTATCAATAAATGATTTAAAAACTTATAAAGAAATAATATCTTCATTAGAACATAATAATTTATTTTGCGGTTTTATCTCAGGAATGCAGGAGATAAAAAACTGGAAAAATCAGACCTTTTTCAGTTTTATTTTGATACACTTCCAATATACAAAAGTTTAGATTTTTTTTAACCTCTTATAAAAATGAAGATATAAAACGTGCTGTGTTACTAAATGCTTGTAATACCTATCATATGACAGTTCATAATTTTTTATATGAAAAAAGCAATGACATTTTACTTTCACTTTATAAATCAATGTCTTTTTGTATAAAAGCTAAATATTATTTAAAAACCAATAAATACATACATAAAAATATTGAACTAATGGAAAAAATAGAAAATGAAGATAAAAATATTCTTAATTCATTTTTTAATTTAAAAATAAATAATAACATAGATGATTTACAATTTGAAAAATATACAACTGATTTAATGAAATACACAAAATCTTTAATTAACTTATATAATATTTAAAAGAGTTTTAATATAAATATTAAAACTCTTTTATCATTAGTTTTTCATTGTCATATCTTGTATTTCGCTTACAGCTTCTTTTGCAGCCTTTTCAACTGCATTTTTCATTTTTCTTACAGGCTTTTTAAGTTCTTTGTTTGATGAAACATAAGAGGCAAGTCCTATCCCCGCTATCATACCGGTAGTTAAGCTCGTAAGCATTGTCATTGTATTTCTTCTCATTTTTTATTTTCCTTTCTTAATTATTTCATATTTATTGTTCCAATTTTTTTACTCTATGATACAATAAATAAAAAATTAAAAAAGGTAATAAAAGTTAAGGTAATTTTTATGAAAACAAAAAAAGAAACATTAGAAATAATAGATATATTAAGTAAAGAATACGGAGAATATAAATGCGGACTTAACTTCAATTCTCCTTTTGAACTTTTAATCGCAACAATTCTCTCTGCTCAGTGCACAGATGAAAGAGTTAATATAGTTACAAAAGAATTATTTAAAGCCGCAAATACTCCTGGAGAAATTTTAGAACTTGGCGAAGAGAAACTTCATGAATACATAAAAAGCTGCGGGCTTTCAAACACTAAAGCAAAAAATATAATGAAAACTTGCTTTACTCTTTGTGATAAATACAATGAAGAAGTCCCAAGCACAATGGAAGAACTTATAAAATTAAATGGTGTAGGCAGAAAAACAGCAAATGTTGTAATGTCCAATGCTTTTGGTATTCCTGCAATTGCTGTTGATACGCACGTCCAAAGAGTATCTAACAGATTAGGACTTGCGAAAAGCGATGATGTATTAAAGACTGAACAATCTTTAATGAAGAAAATCCCTAAAGAATATTGGTCTGATGCACATCACTGGATTATATGGCACGGAAGAAAAGTGTGCAGTGCAAGAAATCCAAAATGTAGTGAATGTATGTTAAAAGACTTATGTGATTTTTGTAAAAAAACTCAAAAAAACAAAAAATAGACAAAGCATTTTGCTTTGTCTATTTTGTTACTGCATCAAATTTTATAGTAAATTCCGTACCAACGTTATAGGTGGATTTAACACTTATTTCACCTTTATACTTCATAACTATTCTTTTAACTATAGAAAGCCCAAGACCTGTCCCTTCAACTTTTCTGTTTCTGCTTTTATCAACACGATAAAATCTTTCAAAAATGTGAGGGAGATCTTCTTTTTTTATTCCTATTCCTGTATCTTTTATTATAATAACGGCTTTATTTCTTACTCTACGTAAAGAAATATAAATCTTTCCGTTATCTTTATTATACTTTATTCCGTTTTCAATAAGATTTGTAAAAACTCTTAATATATCTTCATGCACACTTTCGATGTATACATCATGCACATCAACATTTGTTATAATTTTCTTTTCGTATAATTTATAATCAAGAACTTCAACTGCTTCTTTTATAATATCAGCGACATTTAGCTTTTCAAGAGGCATTTCATTTTCATCAATATCTTCAAGACTGGACAACTTAAGTATTTCTTCTACCATTGTATCCATCCTTATAGCTTCTCTTTTTATTGTCGTACTGTATTCTATTATCTTGTCTTTATCATCTATAAGCCCGGAGGAAATGAGTTCAGCAAAACCTCTTATAGATGTAATAGGAGTTTTAAGTTCATGAGAAGCATTAGCAAAGAATTCTTTTTTATATATATCTACGGCACTACCAAAAGGTTTTATGGAATCATTAGCAAATTTCCTTGCCGCAAAACAAGATATAATAAAAGAAATCACTATAGCTAAAAGAAATATGGTTATTTTTGTAGCTAAATTACTGTAAATAGTTCCCATAGGAACCATAACTCTTAAAATATTACCATTTTTTAATACGATGGCACCATACATAACTTTTTTATCAAGAGTTGAAGAACTTCTTATTGAATAACCTTCCCCTTCTTTGAGAGCCTGTTTAACTTCTTCTCTATTTTTATGGTTTTCTGTAAGTTCTTTATGAGTTGAATCAGCCAAAACAGTACCGTCGGGAGAAATAATTGTTACTCTATAGTTATCAGTAGAAATTGATTCTAAATACTCTGCATCTTTTTCATAATCAGTACTAAACTCATATGTTTCTTTAACTGTATGTAAAAAAGATTCTATTGTCGTATGATAACCATTATCTTGATTTTTAGATAATACAAATAGGAAAGACAAGCTAAGTATTAAAGTACAAATAAGACCTACAAGAAAACTTCTTACAAATACAAATTTTCTCATTATCCTAATTTATAACCTATTCCTCTAACAGTTTTTATATACTTATACTTATCATCTTCGCTTCCGATTTTATTCCTTAAAGTTTTCATATGCATATCAAGAGTACGACTTTCACCTTCAAAGTCATATCCCCAAACTTCATTTAAAAGCTCTTCTCTTGTTACTACCCTGCCTTCATTTTCAAACATATAAAGAAGTATTTTATATTCTTTCTTTGTAAGAATAACTTCTTCACCTGCATGTGTAACCAAATAATTTTCTTTATCAATTGTTATATCTTTATAGCTTAATATATTATCCTCTTCTTTATAACTTCTTCTAAGTACGCTTTTAATTCTTGAAGAAAGCTCTAAAACAGAGAAAGGTTTAGTAACATAATCGTCGGCTCCAAGTTCTAAAGCATTTACTTTATCTATTTCACTACTCTTTGCACTTAAAATAATTATGGGAATTTCTTTATATTTTTTACTGTTTTTTAATAGCTTTAAAGCATTTATTCCGCTCATTCCTGGAAGCATTATATCAAGAAGCATCAATTTAGGTTTTTCTTCCTTTAATGCAACCATCATATCTTCACAATTTTCATATACTTTAACAAAAAAATTAAATGCTTCCAATGAACATTTTAAAAGTTCACTTATATTATTATCATCTTCAACTACATAAATATAATTTCCCATAATTTTCACTATCCTTTTTTACAATAATTTCTTATTCTTATGTTCTCCTGTTAAATAGAAGATTACCCATTCACAAATATTTGTTGCATGATCTCCGATTCTTTCAAGATACTTAATAAGCATTAATGTATCCATTGCAATCCCCGGAGTAATTTGATCATTTTTAAGCCCTCTTATTATATCATCTCTAACTTCATAAAACAACTCATCAACTTCGTTGTCAGTTTTAATTGTTGTTTTAGCTAAATCTAAATTATCATTTACAAATGCAGATATACTTGATGCAACCATTTCAAGGTCAATATTTGACATTTGTACAATTTTTTCATCTACAATTTGGAATTTTTCTTGATTTTTTTCTCTTTCATCAGGTATGCAGATTGATGCTATATCAGCAGCATGGTCCCCGATTCTTTCCATATCGGTAATCATCTTCATTGCTGTTGAAATAAGTCTTAAGTCAGAAGCAACCGGTTGTTGTCTTAAAATTAATTTAAGACATCTTGCTTCTATTTTTCTTTCCATTTCATTTATTGCTTTATCATTTTCAATAATATCTCTTGCAATATCTTCATCATCACTTTCAATTGCTTCAAATGAAGATTTTATTGCTTTTTCAATCATAGAACCCATTTCAATAAGTTCATGATGTAATAAATCAAGTTCTTCATCAAATCTTCTTCTTGCACTCATTTATATATTTCTCCTTCCTGTTTGATAAATTATAGTTAAGTATCAACCAAATCTTCCTGTTATGTATTCTTCTGTTTTTGGATGCTCAGGATTAGCAAACAAAGAAGAAGTTTTATTGTATTCAATTAATTCACCAAGCAAGAAAAACGCTGTTTTATCAGAAATTCTCGCAGCTTGTTGCATATTATGAGTTACAATTACAACAGTATATTTCTTTTTAAGGTCAAATACCAATTCTTCTATCTTCATTGTAGAAATAGGGTCTAGAGCTGAAGTTGGTTCATCCATAAGAAGAATTTCAGGTTCAACTGCTAATGCTCTGGCAATACAAAGTCTTTGTTGTTGACCACCTGATAAACCAAAAGCAGATTTTTTAAGTCTGTCTTTTACTTCATCAAATAAAGCAGCACCTCTTAAGCTTCTTTCTACAATTTCATCAAGTTCGCTTTTATTTTTTATTCCGTGAACTCTTGGACCATAAGCAATATTATCATATATACTCATTGGGAATGGGTTTGGTTTTTGGAACACCATACCTACTTTTTTTCTAAGTAGCGTTAAGTCAATATCGTTATCATATATATTTTCATTATCAATTAATATTTCCCCGGTAATTTTTACTCCGTCCACTAAGTCATTCATTCTGTTTAAGCTTTTTAAGAAAGTAGACTTACCACATCCGCTGGGACCTATTAATGATACTACTTCATTTTCTAAAATATCCATGTTTATATTTTTTAAAGCATGGTTTTCTGAATAATAAAGATTCATATCTTTAGTAATAATCTTTTTTCTGTTTTCCATTTTTCCTCCTACTTAGCTTCCAATTTCTTTGAAAGCAATCTCGCTGATACATTTATTATTAAAACAATAACTATAAGTATACTTGCAAGGGCAAAACATACTGATAAGTTTTCTCCACGTGATGCATATAAATAAAGTTGAACGGTAAGTGTTGCACCGCTTTTAAATATATGACTTATTACTCCGTCCGTTAACATATATCCCATACCTGATGTAAATATCAAAGCTGCACTTTCTCCTACAACTTTACCTATACTTAAAATTACAGCTGTCACTATACCAGGCATTGAACATGGAAGTAAAATAGTTCTTATTAAATGAATTTTTCTTGCTCCCATACCAAGAGCACCTTCTCTATACATATCAGGCACACTGCTTAAGGCTTCTTGTGTAGTTCTTATTAAAGTAGGAAGAACCATAATTGCAAGAGTTAAGGCACCTGATAAAATAGATACACCAAAACCGCAGAATATAGAAAAGAACATATATCCAAATAAACCATAAATAATTGAAGGAATACCTGCAAGAGTTTGTGTTGTGAATTCAACAAGTCTTACGATTTTGCTGTCTTTCTTTGCATATTCATTAAGGTATATTGCACTTCCGATTCCTATTGGAACAGATACGATAAGTGTAAGTACTATCATATAAAGAGTATTTACAATCATTGGAAGAACCCCAACTGTTCCTTTAAGTTCGCTCGGAGATGTTGTAAGCATTTCCCAGTTTATGCTGCCTACGCCTTTAAATAAAACATATAGAACTAAAGACAAGGCAAGTAATGCTGTAAATCCCGCACATAAAATAACTAAGAGTCTTAGTATAGTATCACTAATTCTTAACTTTTTATTTTTCATATTACCCTCCTGTCCTTAATCGTATTTTTTATCTGCTTTATTTAAAATCATATTTAAAACAAAGTTTATTATCATAATGAAAATGAACAATACAAGTCCTATTGCAAATAATGCATCTCTATGAGTTCCAACGGCATATGACATTTCAGATACGATACCGCTTGTCATAAGTCTAACAGAACCGAATAATTTTGGTAAATTTACGCTGTTTCCTGTTACCATGATTACTGCCATTGTTTCCCCGATCGCTCTACCAATACCTAGAACAACCCCTGTTGTAATACCGCTTCTTGCAGCAGGAATTAATATTTTAAAAATTGTTTGCATTTTTGTTGCGCCAAGACCTAAAGAAGCTTCTTTATATTCATTTGGAAGAGCTCTTAAACTATCTTCACTTATTGTTACAATTGTAGGAAGTATCATTATCGCAAGTACAAGCATACCTGTAAATAGACATGCCCCGTATGATAAATTAAATACATCAGCAATAAATGGTACAACCAATATTAATCCTACAAACCCGTAAATTACTGAAGGTATACCTGCAAGAATTTCGATAAATGGTCTTATAATACTAGCAACTTTTTTATTTGCTACTTCACTTAAAAACACTGCTGTTAATACACCCACAGGAACTCCTATTATTATTGCACCAAGAGTAGCACATATACTTGAAAGTATCATTGGTAAAATACCAAAGCTTGGGTTGCTTCCTGTTGGATTCCATTCGGTACCAAACAAGAAATTAAAAAGTCCCACCTCTTTTATTGCAGGGAAACCTGAAATAATCATGTATAAACTTATTACTACTACACTAATAATAGAAACTACTGCGCATACAAAAAATATTTTTTCAAATATACTTGATATTCTATCTTGTTTATATGTATTTTTTAGTTTCATTTATTTTCCTCTTCAATAAACATTAATGCACCATACGGTGCATTAATGTTTTAATTATTTAATTTATGTAATTTCTTATTTTACTTTTACAAAGTGACTGCTTTCAACGATAGCTTGACCTTCGTCACTTAACATATATTCAACGAATGCTTTTACTTCATCAGAAGCATCTGTTTTTGTTACTACGATGAATGGTCTTTGTACTTTGTAGCTTCCGTCTGATACTGTTGATTCTGTTGGAGCAACACCGTCAACTTTTACAGCTTTTACTTCTTCATCAACATATCCTAAAGACATATATCCGATAGCGCCTTTTGTTGAAGCAACTGTTGATTTAACTTGACCTGTTTCGTTAAGTTCAGCTTTGTATTTACATTTTTCTTCAACACCAAGAATGCTTTCGAAACCATCTCTTGTACCACTACCAGCTTCTCTACCAACAACTACGATTTCTTCGTCAGCTCCGCCAACTTCTTTCCAGTTTGTGATTTTTCCTGTGTAGATTTCAGCAATTTGTTCTGATGATAATTCTTCAACTCCGTTTTCAGGATTTACTACGATTGCAATACCATCGATTGCTACTTGAGTAACTTGTAAATCATCTGATTTTTCTTCATCTTTAACATCTCTACTTAACATACCAACTTGAGCACTTCCATCAACAACACTTGTTACACCTGCTGATGAACCACCACCTTGAACTGAGATTGTTACTCCGTTTTTAGCAAGGTAATCTTCACCCCATGCTTTCGCAACGCTTTCCATTGATGTAGAACCTGCCATTGTTATTGATCCAGTTCCTTCAGAGCTTGAACCGCATCCGGCAAATCCCATTAAGCATAATGCTGCTAAACCTACAGCTAATAATTTCTTTTTCATATTCTTCATTTCCTCTCTTTATTTAATATGGTGCTATGATATACCAATATTTAAACTTTGGAAATCATACTTAAGTAAAAGGAATGTAAAATAAAAGTAAAGCTGTAAATTTTTTATATATAAAAAAACACTTAAACTCTATATAAAGTTTAAGTGTTTTTTACTAATCAGGTATGACTTCATTTAAACAATTAAAGGCATTTAACGTTCTTGGAAAGCCTATATATGGCAGACACTGGGTTATAACCGCAATAAGTATTTCTTTTGTATTTCCTACATTAATATTTCCTTGAATATGAGATTTAACTTGACTTTCACATCCTCCAAGAGATATTAAACAACTTAAAGTAATTATTTCTCTTTGTTTCAAATCCAGGCATTTTCTTGTATAAAAGTCTCCAAAGCACATCGCAGATAAATAATTTTGTATATGCTTTTGATTTTTTGGTGCATTTTCATGTAGCTGATCGATAACTTCTCCAAAAATTTCTTTTTGAACTTTTAATCCTTCTTCAAATCTATTCTCTTCATTTGTTGTCTTTTGACTTTCCACAGGATAATCAATATTGTTTTCTTTAAAAACTTCTTTCATTACCTTTATAGCTTCCTTAACTTTGGCAAAACCAATATAAGGAGAACACTGTAATATTGTTTCGTTTATTTCTACACTACTTGCTTTTAAATTTAGGGCATATTCAATATGTTCTTTAAGAGATGAAAATAAGCCATTAGCTAATAGAACACTTATTGTAATAAGCTCCCTAAATTTCTTATCTATTAAATCACTACTTTCAAATACTTCACCATAAATAAAATAATTCATTATTTGATTAAATTCTGAATCTAATATATTTTCAACATTTCCGCTTGAAACAAGGTTTCTTAAATTTTCTTTTGCTAAATTAATTCTGTCATCTTTCATTTTTATTCACCTCTGAGTTCCTTTTCTTTTTTAAGACATTTTTCATATCTTTCAATTTTTTTATTTAATCTTTCAAGAGTTTCCTGCATTGAATTAATTCTTTCAATTAACTTTTCTCTTTCTTCAAATAATATATCTTTTCTTGCTCTCGCAGTTTTGTCACCTTCTTCAAATAATTTTACATACTCTATTAAACTTTCAATTGAAAGCCCTGCTCCTCTCATACATTTAATAAATTCTACCCATCCAATATCTTTTTCAGTATAATCTCTTATCCCTGAAGAGTTTCTTTTTACCGGCGGAATAAGTCCAATACGCTCATAATATCTAAGTGTATCTTGAGATAAATTCATTTTTTTACTAACTTCGGCTATTTTCATTTTTCTTACCTCTATATTTTAAATATATAATTTATAGCTATTTTTATTTCATATATATAATTTACACCTTGGAGTTAACTCTAAGTCAATACTTTTATAAAAAAAGAACTGACAAAGCAGTTCTTTTTATTTTTTAATTATAGATTTATAAGTCTTAATCTTATTGTTTTCTTTTAAATCAGCTATAAACATATTAAATGGCTCATCTATTTCTGTTCTTAAAATATCATATTTATGTTCTTTTTTAATTTCTTCATCTAACTTAGAAGCAGCTTCTGCCTTTCTGTCGGCATCAAGTGCAACTAGAATTTGATCCATAGAATCTTCAAACTTAGGTTCTACGATATTTTTATCATAAACATAAACTACATGATAACCATATTCTGTTTTAACAGGTCCTATAACTTCACCTTTTTCAGCATCAAATACAGCTTCAGAAAATTCTTCAACCATATCTGAATACTTAAAAGCACCAAGATCAGATGCCTGTTCAACACTTTCATCATTTTGATATTTGCTCATTAAATCATCAAAATTTGCCCCTTCTTTTGTTGCTTGTTCATATATCTCTTTTGCCAAAGATTTATCTTGTGTCAAAATATGTTTTGCACTTACTGTTGAAGTATCGTATTGTTTTGTATTTTTTTCAAATTCTTTCTTTGCATCATCTTCTGTAGGTTTTTCATATGAAACTTCATCATGAAGCTTATTTTTGTAAGCATCAGCAGTTGCTACCCATGTAGCAGCTTTATCATATTGTTCTTTTGTTATACCATATGCATTATATACAGATTCCATTGTTTCTGAGTCATAAATTGAATCATATGTTGAATTTTGTTTCTTTATATTATTTATTGTTTCATCTGTAACTTCAAGTTTCTTTGCTGTTCCTTCGGCATAAAAAGCAGCTTTTTCTTTTATTGTTTCTTCTGTGTCTTCTTTTATTTCTTCAGGAGTTTTCGATTCAGTAGTTGAAGAATCCCCGCTTGAATAATAAGAATTCATATAGCTGTTATATTCTTCTTCTATTGTTTTTTGAATATATATATAATAATAAACATATGCTGGAACTTCGATATCATCTACAGTCATATATGTTGAAGTTGCATAACCTTTACCTTGAACTTCATTTCTGAATTTATCCATGAAACCATTAGTATAAGTCATTGCTTCTGAATATGTTTTTGCGGCTTCTTTAAAACTTTTTTCATCTTTAAAACCATATTTTTGTAAAACTTCCAAATAATCATCATTTGTCATATATTGACTTTCTTCAATTCCGGCAAGTAAATTATTTACGCCTTCTTCAACTTCTTTTTCATTAACTTTATAATCGTATTTATCAGCTACTGTTTTAAGAAGTTCTCTTTCAACCATTTCATTAACAATATCTTCTTTCATAGTTTTAAAAGAGTCTTCATCTTCAGTTATATCTTGTCCTGTTGTAGCATAATAATATACAGCTGTAAAATTAACAATTTCATCCATTTGTGATTTTAAAATTTCCGTATCATTAACTTTTGCAACAGCACTTGAAGCAAGTTTTTCTTCATTTACTGTACATCCGCATACAGATAGCACAAAAAGCAGCGATACAACAATACCAACAACTTTATTTATAATTTTCATAACATTTCCTTTCTGTTACATAAACTTTTATATTAATAATGATTAATCTTATAAATTATACACAATCCATCATAGATTATCAATTATTTTATCTATAAGCTTCATGATATTTACATGAACATTTCTGGTCTTTTTATAAGGGAAACATATTCTAATAAATTTTGTATTCTTTATAAATTTACCCTTAAACATTTCATATAGTTTATTCACTATATCTATATTAATTTCAATGTCTTTATCAAAATCAAAATATATTTCTCTATTTTGCTCATTTACGTTAATACTTAATACATCTTTTATAGATGCCTTATTTCTAAGAAGGGATATATTAATAAGGTTCATTGTTGCAGATGGAATATCTCCATACACATCTATTAAATGATCAATAAGGTCTTCTTTGTCAGATTCTGTTTCAACTCCCGCTATTTCTTTATAAGTAAGAATTCTTTGCATTTCATCTTCAATATAATTCTTTCCTATATAAGCATCTACTTTCATGTTTATACTTGTTTCTACTTCTTTTTTGGATACTTCCCCTTTGCTTTCTTTTAAAGCCTCTGAAAGCATTTTTGTATAAAGTTCATATCCAACCGAAGAAAAATGCCCGCTTTGATTTGCACCTAGAAGATTACCGGCACCCCTTATCTGTAAATCTCTTATGGCAATTTGGAATCCTGAACCAAATTTTGTAAATTCATTTATTGCTTTAAGTCTTTTTACAGCAGTTTCGTTTAATGCCCTGTTTTTTTCATATGTTATATAACAATAAGCATTTTTATTGCTTCTTCCTACTCTTCCTCTAAGCTGATACAACTGAGAAAGTCCAAGATTATTACCGTCTTTTATTATCATAGTATTTGCATTTAATATGTTAAGTCCATTTTCAACTATTGCCGTACATACAAGTACATCAAACTCTTTATTTAAGAAACGAAACATAGTCTTTTCAAGCTCTCTTTCAGGCATCTGCCCATTTGCAAATTCAACTTTTAACCCTGGAATTAATTTCCTTAAATAAGAACAAGTGCTTTCAGCATTCTTTACTGAATTATAAACAAAGAATACTTGCCCATCTCTTCTAAGCTCTCTGTTTATAGCTTCCTTGATTATATAATCATCATACTCAAGTACATATGTTTCTGTTTCTTCTCTTTCTTTTGGGGGTTTTTCTATTGTAGATAAATCTCTTATACCTATTAAAGACATATTTAAAGTTCTTGGAATAGGTGTTGCTGATAAAGTAAGAGTATCTACATTTTCTTTTAGAAGTTTAAGTTTATCCTTATGAGCAACTCCAAACCTCTGTTCTTCGTCTACAACAAGAAGCCCCAAATCTTTAAACTGAATACTGTCGGAAAGCAGTTTATGAGTTCCTATTACAATATCCACTTTTCCTCTTTTTAATTTATCTATTATCTTATCTTGCTCTTTTTTTGTTTTAAATCTTGATAGCATTTCTATAGTTACGGGAAAATCTTTAAACCTTTCAACGAAAGTATCGTAATGTTGCATTGCAAGGATTGTCGTTGGAACCAAAACAGCACATTGTTTTGAATCCATGCAGGCTTTAAAAACTGCTCGCATAGCAACTTCTGTTTTCCCAAAACCTACATCTCCACATACAAGCCTGTCCATAGGATAAGGTTTTTCCATGTCTTCCTTTACTTCCCTTACACATCTCTCCTGATCCTCAGTAAGCTCATATCTAAAACTATCTTCAAATTCTTTTTGCCAAGGAGTATCGGAAGAGAAAGCATATCCTTTTATTTCTCTTCTTTTTGCATAAAGGGTTATATATTCTTTGGCAAGTTCTTTTACAGCCTTTTTTGTTCTGGCTTTTGTATTTTCCCAAACCTGAGAACCTAATTTGTTAAGCTTTGGAGGTGCATCGTCACTTCCTATATATTTACTTACAAGATGCATCTTATTTGCAATTACATAAAGTTTGTCACTTCCCGCAAACTCTATCTCCAAATAGTCGTTATATAATCCTCCGGCTTCCATGTTTACCATACCAAGATATCTACCTATACCGTATGTTTCATGAACTACATAGTCCCCTTTTGATATTTCGCTGAAAAATGCTTTCTCTTTCTTTTTATCAGATTTTTTTACTGTTTTTTTTGTTTCTTTCTTCTTTAAAATATCATTATAAGAAAGAATAAACATTTTTTCACTTAATATATTTACACCGTACTTTATATTTTCCTTTACAAAAGCAATTCTTCCTTTTGCTATATTTTCGCTGTAAGTTAATTTGTAATTATCCAAAAACTCGCTTAAGTTCTTTTTCTCTTTTTCATTTCTATATGTTATTAAAACTTTGTAATCATCTTTTAGGAAAGAAACTATACTATCTATTAAAAAATGAATGTTTTTTACATAATTGATATTATCTGCAGATTTTATTTCTATTATATCTTTGCAGAAAAGATTATTTGATGTCATAGACAAATCAAAATAAATCATGGAATTATTCCTTATAAATATTTCCTCTACATGTGAAAAAGTAAAATGATTGTTTACCTGATTATTAAGAATTTTTCCATGTTCATAAAGGTCTTTTAATTCTTCTTTGTTTTTTTTGTAAAAAGAATTGTAGCTTTTCTTTAGTAAGCTGTAATCATCAAAAATAATTATAGGATCTGTAAATAAATCTAAAACAGACTTTAATTCTTTTAATGCATAGAAAACATATTTGGTTGTAGAATTTGTATTATCTTTTATTTTTTCATAAAGTTCTCTGCAATTTTTGTCTATTTCTTCGTCCGTATTCTTTGCGATATCTTTTTCTAATTTTCCTCTTGCTTTTTTATTAAGTTCGTTTAATTTCTCAAAATTTAAAATACTTGTTTTTGCGGGAACTAAAGTAAAACTTTCAAGCATATCGATGCTTTTACCTGTTATAGTATCAAATGTTCTTATTGAATCTATTTCATCATCAAAAAACTCTATTCTTACAGGTTTTTCTTCCCCCATAACGAAAACATCAACGATTCCGCCTTTTACGCTGTATACACCTTGCCCGCTTACTTCGTATTCTCTTTCATAGCCGAAGTACTCAAGAGTTTTTATAAAATCATCTATATCCCATATATCTTCTACCTTTTTTGTAATAATATCTTCTTTAGTAAAAAATACACCTTTTTCACATATTGCATTTATAGATGTTACAATAATCTTTTTCTCATCCATTAATGCATTTTTTATTACACTTACTCTTTTATTTGTAAGTTCCATTGAATGTGCATCTATAAATTCATGAGTTATGGGTTTTTGTGGATAATATAAAATATCGTCTTCACCTTTAATATCTATAAGTTCTTTATATACTTCCTTTGCCGCCAAGTCATCTTTTAAAATATATATTATAGGATTGTTTTCTTTTTCATAAGTATACAAACTAAGCATATTTTTTAAATTCGCACTTACGCCATGAACAAATATGCTTCCTTTTTTATCACCAAATTTTATTCTTTCACCTAATTTTGTTTCGTTAAATATCGTACCAAACATAAATACCCTCTTAATGTTTTACTAAACGCATAAATTATATATTATTATAACATAATTAAAAAATTGCATTTTAAAATATATCATATTTCCAAATAATAAACATATCAAATTAATTGTATTTTTTAAATATTTTTATTCTTTTTTAACTTACTTCTCATACATATTTAAAAAAACTTTATATCATTATTATTTATAAAACCAAAGCATTATAGTATTATAATACAAAGGATGGTAAAAAAATGAGAAAATTTAACACAAAAGAAATATATGATAATATTGACTACCTAAATTTGTTTTCTAAACAGTATCAAAACCCTTCTCATGTAAGAGCAAGAATAATAGAGCTAAACTCTTCTCTTAATCTTCCAAAGGGAACGGAACACTTCATTACCGATATACACGGAGAAAACGAAGCATTTGAACATGTACTTAGGAACTGTTCAGGAAGTATAAAAAGAAAAGTTAAAGAAACCATAGGAAGTATAGCCAGCGAAGATGAAATAAGAACAATTACAACGCTTATTTATTACCCTCATAAAAAATTAAAACTTCTTCACGAAGAGAACAAAACCCATAAAAGCTGGTATAAACAAACTTTCAAATATCTTATTGAAATTCTTTCTACCGTATCGGCAAAAGCAACAAAAGAACAAATAAGAAATGTTTTAGATAAAAATTATGTAAATATCATAGAAGAACTTTTGTATGTAAACAATAAAGACGAAAAGAGAACATTATACTTTGAAAATATTTTAGACACAATAATAGATACAAAAGCAAGCGATGACTTCATAATAAAAATATGCAGAGCAATAAGAAAAATAAACCTTGACCATCTTCATATTATAGGAGATATATATGACAGGGGTAAAGGTGCACATAAGGCGATGGATATTATAGCAAATCACCACAGCGTTGATATTCAGTGGGGCAACCATGATATAGTATGGATGGGTGCTAATTATGGAGATGAAGCCTGCATAGCAAACGTAATAAGAATATGTTTAAGATACGGAAACATCGAAACCTTAAGGGATGGTTATGGAATAGGCATTTTAATGTTATCCTTATTCGCTCAAAAAACATATAAAAACTCAACAAAAGAAGATTTAAAAAACTTTCTTCCAAGGCTAAGCGATGAAAATCCCGATATAGATGAAATAATTCTTGCTAAAATGCAAAAAGCAATAGCCGTTATTCAATTTAAACTCGAAAGCCAAGTAATAAAAAATCACCCTGAATATAATATGGATAACAGAGATTTACTTTCAAAATGTGATTTTGAAAAAGGAACAATCCTAATAGATGAAAAGGAATATGAACTTAACACAAAAGATTTTCCTACAATAGATAAAAATAACCCTACAAAACTTACAGAAGAAGAAGAAAAAATAATAAAATCTTTAAAACAAAGTTTTATATCAAGTGAAAAACTAAGTGAACACGTAGATACGTTATTTACAAAAGGAAGCATGTACATAGTTTACAACGGAAATCTTCTTTTCCACGGATGTATACCCCTAAACGAAGACGGAACATTTAAAGAAGTAAAAGTTTGTGGAGAATATTATAAAGGAAAAGAACTGTTAGATAAAATGGAACTTCATTTAAGGAGTATTGCAAATAGCGAGCAAAGCGACAAATCATACTTCTGGTATTTATGGTGCTCTCCAAACTCTCCTCTTTTTGGAAAAAGCAAAATGGCAACCTTTGAAAGGTATTTTATAGATGACAAGGAAACTCACAAAGAAAAATATCTTGCATATTTTACAAAAGCAGCAAATAAAGAAGTTGCAAGAGAAATACTTGCAGAGTTTTCTCTTAATGATGAAAATGCAAAAATAATAAACGGTCATGTTCCTATTAAATTAAAAGATGGACAAAGCCCTATAAAAGCAGATGGAAAACTTCTTTTAATTGACGGAGGATACTCAAAAGCATATAGAAACGTAACGGGAATTGCAGGTTTTACACTAACTTATAATTCATACGGAATGAATTTAATAACCCACCACCCTTTTGACAACATTGATTATGCAATAAAAAATGAAATAGATATAAAAAGTGAACAAAGATTTTTATATGATAACAATAAAAGAATTCTTGTAAAAGATACGGATAAAGCAAAAGAAATAAACAAAGAAATATATTATCTTGAAATGCTTCTTAATGCATATTTAAAAGGTATAATAAAATCACAATAAAACAGTTGTTTTTACAACTGTTTTATTTATTATGAGCAAAATCATTGTTATAAAAATATTTTACTACTCCAAGAGCTATATAATTAGAAAGCTGCTTTTGATATTCTTCATCATTAAGAAGCTTTTCTTCGTTTGCTTCACTCATAAATCCACATTCTATAAGTACACTTGGTATATTATCGTTTTTTAATATATATAAATCATCATGAGGCTCTATATTTCTTTCTTTTGAATATTTTGATGTATTATCCAATTGTTCTTTTATTCTTTTTGCAAGAAGTTCACTTTTTTCATGGTCTTTTAAGTATAAAACTTCCGCACCTCTGCTGTCATCAGTATGAGAGTTCATATGTATGCTTATTAATATATCGCAGTTTGATTCTTTTATTATTTCTCTTCTTATTTTCATATCATCTTTTTTTCTCCAAACAAGACTTCCGTCTTCATAAAGCCCGTTTTCACTGTCTCTGGTTAAAACAACATTTGCTCCCATACTCATAAGAATATCTTTTAATTTTAAAGTTACTTCAAGATTGAGATCATCTTCATTTTTTATATTTCCCACTTTCCCAGGGTCTTTTCCCCCATGCCCTGCATCTATACAAATGGTTTTACCTTCCAATATATAAAGTGAATTATCAACATAAGAAGCTGTAACAAGAAGGTAGCAGCATATTCCAAACATAAAAGCAATCAATATAACAGCAAAAAGAGCAATATATACATATTTTTTCATAAACTTCCTCCTTAGTTATATATACTTTTGCTTATGTTTTAATATGAACATATAAATAATTTTTGTTTAAAATAATTTTTATGTTAAATAAAAAAATTTTATTTTAATTTTGTCATAAAAATATTTTATTTTGTTGACAGCAAAATAACCCTATGATATACTAAATAAGCATGTATCCGCACTGACAAAGGTAAAAAGAAGTTGATTTTCACACCTTAGACGGCGAGACAGGATAGTGGAGGTAGAAAGATATGTATGCAATTATTAAAACTGGCGGTAAACAATACCGTGTTCAAAAAGGTGACGTTATAAACGTTGAAAAAATTGTTCCAAAAAGAAAAAATCAAAAGAAAGTAACTTTTGATGAAGTATTAATGGTAAATGAAGATTCAAATATTCTTGTTGGAACTCCCGTAGTAGAAGGCTACAAAGTAGAAGGAAAAATCCTTGAACAAGGAAAAAGCGAAAAAGTTATTGTATATAAATACAAAGCTAAAAAAGACTACAGAAGAAAACAAGGACATCGTCAACCATACACAAAAGTTGAAATTACAGGTTTAGTAAAAGCTGAAGATAAAGCTGAATAATGATTAATATCGACATTAATATTAAATCGAATTTTATAAAACAAATTGAACTTAAGGGACATGCCGGAAGCGGCGAAAAAGGTTATGACTTGATTTGTTGCAGTGTATCAACCTTATTAATAGCTTTAATAAACGGATTAAGTGAATATATAAAATCTGATATTGATGTTAAAGTAGAAGAAGGTTATTCTCTTGTTAAAATAAATGAAGCAAATCAAGAAAAGAAAATAAAAACTGATGTTTTAACAAAGACATTTTTACTATCTGTAGAAAGTCTTAGCGAAGAAAACCCTGAGTTTGTAAAAGTAAATATCATGGAGGAATAAAATGATTAAATTTAATTTAGATAACTTACAACTATTCGCTCACAAAAAAGGGATGGGTAGTACAAAGAATGGTAGAGATAGTGAATCAAAAAGACTTGGAACAAAAAAAGGCGACGGCCAATATGTATTAGCAGGTAACATTTTAGTAAGACAAAGAGGAACTAGAATTTATCCTGGAGTAAACGTTGGAATCGGCGGAGACGATACATTATTTGCTAAAGCTGACGGAGTTGTTAAATTCGAAAGAAAAGGCAAAACAAGAAAACAAGTTAGTGTTTATCCAAAAGCTCAATAGAATAATTTAATTAATAAACTCCATACTAAAAGGTGTGGAGTTTAATTTTTTATAGAGGAATAAATTATGTTTGTAGATAAAGTAAAAATTAATGTTAAAAGCGGAAAAGGCGGAGACGGTGCTGTAGCTTTCAGAAGAGAAAAATACGTCCCAAACGGCGGACCTTCAGGCGGAGACGGAGGAAAAGGCGGAGATGTTATTTTTGTTGCTAATAATGCCTTAAATACACTTGAAGCATTTAGATACAAAAGAAAGTTCGCAGCTCAAGCAGGTGAAAATGGAAGCAGAAGCAATATGAGCGGTAAAGACGGTAGCGACATTAGAATTGAAGTTCCCGTAGGTACAGTTATTTTTGACAGCGAAACCGGTCAGCTTATTTGTGATATGGTAGAAAACCACCAAGAAGTTACGGTTTTAAAAGGAGGCAGAGGAGGAAGAGGTAATCAGCATTTTGCAACTTCAACCAGACAATCTCCTAAATTTGCAAAACCGGGAGACGAAGCAGAAGAAAAAGAGCTTATATTAGAGCTTAAAACAATTGCCGATGTTGGTTTAATAGGTTTCCCTAATGTAGGAAAATCTACAATACTTTCAATGGTAACAAATGCAACTCCAAAAATTGCAAATTATCACTTTACAACTCTTTCACCAAATCTTGGAATAGTAAAATATAAAAACAGCGAAGAATTCGTTCTTGCTGATATTCCGGGACTTATCGAAGGAGCAAGTGATGGACAAGGACTTGGTCACCAATTCTTAAGACACGTTGAAAGAACAAGACTTCTTGTTCATGTTCTTGACGCATCATCAATAGAAGGAAGAGACCCTAAAAAAGATTTTGATATAATTAACAACGAACTTTCCCTATACTCTGAGAAATTAAAGGAAAGACCTCAAATTGTAGTTCTTAACAAAACAGATTTAATTAATCCTGACGAAAAAGAAGAAAAAATAAATGAACTTACAAAATACTTTGAAGATAAAGGATATAAGGTATTTAATTCCAGTGCGGCAATGAATGACGGTCTTGATAAAATAATGGACTGTATAGTTGAATTACTGCCTGAAACACCAAAAACACCTTTATTCTTTACAACCGAAGAAAAAGTAATCTATGCACCAAAAGCAGAAAAAGAATACGAAATTGAAGTTGAAGATAACGTATATTATGTTGAAGGAAAAATGATGAGACGTCTTATAAAATCCGTAAACCTTGAAGATTATGAATCAAGTATGTATTTCCAAAGAGTTCTTAAAAACAAAGGAATCTTTGAAGAAATGGAAAAAATGGGTATTAAAGACGGCGATATAGTAAATATAGAAGGTTTTGAATTTGAATATTATAAATAGGAAGTAAAAAATGAACAGTAAAGAAAGAAGTTATTTAAGAAAAGAAGCCAGTAAAATGCAGCCTATAATTCACATAGGCAAAGACGGAATGAGCGACAATATAGTAACTCAAGTAAAAGACGCATTAAAAGCCAGAGAACTTATAAAGGGAAAAATCCAACAAAATTCACTTGAAGATGTAAGAGAAGTAGCTAATTATTTAGCAGATAAAACAAACAGTCAAGTTGTTACAACAATAGGAAATACTTTTATACTTTATAAAAGAAATCCAGACAAAAACAAATATGAGGTATTATAATTAATGAAAGTCGGGTTTTTAGGAGGAAGCTTTAACCCGATACATAACGGGCATATAAAGCTCGCTCTATCGGCAAAGAAAGAATTTTCTCTTGATAAAGTATTATTTATACCAACAAACATCAATCCAATAAAAGAAAATAAAAGCAAAGTTTCAACAATGCAAAGACTTAAAATGGTTGAACTTGCAATAGAAGAATACCCTTTTTTTGAAATAGATACTTATGAAATAGACAAAAAAGGGGTAAGTTACACAATTGATACGGTATCTTATTTAAAAGATAAATACAATGACTTATTTTTTATAGGAGGAGCTGATTTAGTGTTTGAAATACACAAATGGAAAGATTATGAAACTCTTTTAAAAGAAGTAAATTTCATAATAGCCAACAGACCACCTTATAAAAAAGAAGAGCTTAAAGAAAAAACAGATCTTTTAAATAAAGAATACAATGCAAAAATAACCCTTTTAGAAAACTTTAACCTTATAGATTTATCTTCCAGTGAAATAAGAAAGAATATTTTAAAAAATAACTCTTTAAAAATTCCTGAAAAAGTGGCACAATATATAATAGTGAATAATTTATATTATAACGATTAGAGGAAGAGTAACATGAAAGAATACACAAACATCAAACATGAATTAAAGAAAATGCTAAAAGAAGACAGATATATACACACCCTTGCAACACAAAGAGAAGCAGTAAAACTTGCTAAAAACTATGGATATGATACAGAAAAGGCTTCCCTTGCGGCTCTTCTTCATGACTGTGCGAAAAATATGGATCCTGATGCAATGATTGATATCTTAAAAAAACAATATTTTAAAATAGATGAAATCGAAAGAGTAAATACCGCATTGTTACATGGAAAAGCAGGAAGAATAGTTGCAAAATTCAAGTTTAACATAACGGATGAAGATGTATTAAGTGCCATAGAATATCATACAACGGGAAAAGAAAACATGACTATGCTTCAAAAAATAGTTTTTCTTGCCGATGTTATAGAAGAAACAAGAACATATGAAGGCGTTGAAGAAGTAAGAGAAATGGCATATCAAAATATTGACAAAGCCATTGTAATGAGCCTTAACAGAACAATTCTTTCAATTCTAAAAAGCGGGAAATTACTTCATCCAAATACAGTAAATGCAAGAAATTATCTTGTAATGGAAAAAGAAATAAAAAATAAATAAAATTACCTTTTTTAAAGGTAATTTTTTTATTTCTACATAAAGTATAGTGTATAATATATATAAATAAAAACAGAGGGTAAAAAATGAACAAAGAAGTAATCAATGAATTTGTGTATGATGAAAATGCAATAAACGAAGTAATGGCGTTTTGGTGTAAAAAGGAATTTAAGAAACTTTATATTTCATCTTTTATTTTACTTATTATAGGCACAGCATATTTTATTGCTTTTAAAAATTCACTTGGCGTTGTTGCAGTACTACTATCTATAGTAAGTTTTCTTTCAAGTAAATTTGCCATGAGAAAAAATATTAAAGCAGAAAAAGAAAGGGCTTTACTTTTAAATAAAGAAGAGTACCCTATATTTAACATAACCATAAACGATAAAATAACTATGAAATCTGACAAAACAGAAAGATCTGTTCCATTTGAAAGCGTTAAAGGCTTTGATGAAACAGATAACTTTATTGTTGTATTTTTACAAGGTAAAATGACAATACCTTTAAAAAAGGATAGCTTTATAAATGGAAGTGCAGATGAATGCATTGAAATTCTAAATTCAAATATAATAAAAAAATAAAGCCGTAAAAGGCTTTATTTTTTTAACTCAACCATAATGTCAGTCAATAAATCTATGTTTTCTTTTTTAAATACTATATCTTTATTTGTATGTATTTTATCAAGATAATATCCAAGTATTTTATTCTTCTTAAGCCCTGCAACACCAATAGCATTTTTAAAAACCATTTGGTCTGAAGGATAAAATGTATTTTTGCTGTTTTCTAAAAGTACCCCTTTATTGTATTTATGTTTTACTCTTTCTATGATATTTTGCATTTTTTTATAAATATCACTATGCATAGTCAATTCCTTTGTAACAAAAAGCATATTATCTCCGTCACTTACACAATCAAAATTTATAATAACTTTATTATCTATAATATCTTTATGTTTATTTTTAAATTTGAATGCACCTACGAGTCCTATTTCTTCATTGTCAAAAAATACAAAAGCAGATTTATTTATTTCTTCACTGCTAAGTTTATCCATTATATTAAGTAAAGTTACAACTCCTGAAGTATTGTCATTTACAGTATGTTTGTTTTTAAAACCAAACATCATCAAATATAAATCTAATAAAATTGTTAAAAAATAACCTATATTTCCTATAATGTCACTTTTAGTAAATATCAATAAAGCAAATTTTACTACTAAAGCCGTCAATATAAGAAAAAAGGCTAAAATAATTGAATAAACAGCATATATAAATAAATTCTTTGGGGTAATAAAATTAGGGAAAATCATTCTTGCACACGTATCATAATGAGCGGTAAATACTGTGTCCGCTTCATTTATATCACCCACTACAATATTTCTTGTCTTAAAGAAATCATTATATTCTTCAATATCATATTTAATATTATTATTATTAAAATATTCAGTTAATAATTCTATAAATCTGCTTTTATCTTTATATGATTTCCTTACTTGATATTTATCCAGTATAGTTTTTATTAAACTGTTCATAATTGCCTCTTTAATTTAATATTTATTTTAATATACCATAATTTTCAAATAAAATATATAAATTAATTAAGGAGGATAAATGGAATTTTTTAACGAATATGTACCTTACAGTAAAGATATACTTAACAAAAATGAGAAAGAGAAAGAAAATGTATCCCTTAAGCCTAATGAAAAAACTATTGAAGATGTGAGCATGGTTGCAATAATGGCTATAACATCAATGACAAATATTGTGCAAATGGTATCAAAAGCGATTATTGATAAAATAAATGAATAAAATCTTATTGCAATTTAAAAATAAATGATATAATAAATAAGCTATTTTATACTTAAGGAGAAAGAAATGTACTTAATAGTGGGACTTGGCAATATAGGAAACGAATATAATCTTACAAGACACAATATAGGATTTGAAACAATAGATTATTTAAGTGAAGAATACGATATAAAAATAAACAAAACAAAATTCAAGGCAGATTTTGGCAAAGGTAAAATTGCCGGAGAAGATGTATTTTTGGTAAAACCGAGAACTTACATGAATTTAAGCGGTGAAAGCGTAAAACTTTTTAAAGATTATTTTAAAATTCCTGAAGAAAATATTTTTATAATTTATGATGATATAGAACTTCCAAAAGGAAAACTTAGAATAAGAAAAAACGGCGGAGCAGGAACCCATAACGGAATGAAATCAATAATAAAAGAAATCGCTACAAAAAACTTCCCAAGATTTCGCCTTGGAGTTGGAAGCCCTGAACATGGTGATCTTGTAAATTATGTTCTTGGAAGATTTAGCGAGGAAGAACTTCCTATAATAAGAGAACTTGTAAAAACTACGTCAAAAGCAATCTATACTGCCCTTGACAAAGATCTTGACAAAGCAATGAATATGTATAACAAAAAGTAAAAGAGGAATATATCTTCTTTTACTTTTTTTATAAATTATTAAATTTATATAAATAAAATGACATGATTATATTTAATCCTATCTTTTGTGATATAATATTTATATAAATCAGCTTAATTCAATTTTAAAATTTACACAGAGGTAATTTAAAATGAAAGAACAATTATTTTCAATAAATTCATCTGATGAAAAACTTCAACTTTCATGTTATATAAAAGCACCAAAAGAAAATGCAAAATCAGTTATTCAAATTGCTCATGGTATGGCAGAACATAAAGAAAGATATTATCCTTTTATGGAATATCTTGCAAATAACGGTATTGCATGCATAATAAATGACCACAGAGGACACGGTGAAAGTGTTGAAACAAAAGAGGATCTGGGGTATTTTTATGATGAAACAGGTGAAATGATAGTCGAAGATATGTATGCCGTAACAAAAAAAATGAAAGAAGAATATCCAAACGTCCCATATTTTATATTTGCACATAGTATGGGTACTTTGGCTGCAAGAAATTATATACAAAAATACGACGATGAAATCGACGGTCTTATTTTATGCGGAGCACCTTTTGAAAATAAAGCTGCAGCGCTTGGAATAAAGATAGTTGATTATCTTGAAAAATTAAAAGGAAAACATCATAGAAGCAACTTATTAAATATGATTGTTTTTGGTTCTTTCAACGATAAGTTTGAAGAAAGCCTAAAAAACAAATGGTTAAACAGCGATGTTAAAGAAGTTCAAAAATACAATAAAGACTCTCTTTGCGGATACGTTTTTACATTAAACGGATTTAGAAATTTGTTTAAATTAATAGAAAATGCCTTTAAAAAAGAAAAATATGAAGTAAAAAACGAGAATTTACCAATTTTATTTATTGCAGGAGAAGACGACCCTGTTATAGGTGAAGATCGTGATTTCCATAATAGCATAAACTTTTTAAAAGAAGCAGGCTATAAAGATATAAAACATATTTTATATTTTGGCATGCGCCATGAAATTTTAAACGAAAAAAACAAACACGAAGTGTACAAAGACATTTTAGAATTTATTGAAAAAAATATAGTAAAATAAATTTACAAATATATTAAATCATGATATCATATGAACTGTTAGTGCTACTATGGCTCAGGAGGTAGAGCACTTCCTTGGTAAGGAAGAGGTCACGGGTTCAAGTCCCGTTAGTAGCTCCACCTTTAAAATTTAAGTGCATTAAAATGCACTTTTTTTATTTATCTTTTTTATGTCTATATCATATATATTATCAAATAAAATTTTATCACTTGTTATATATAAACATCTTGAAACAGTATCTATTTTACTTACCTTTCCCGTTTTTTCGATATATTCTCCCTTAAAATAATATATAATCGTAGCAATATCATTTCTTTTTAACTGTCTTAATTTGTAATCAAGCACCTCTTCATATTCTCTTGAAAATTCCTTTTTTTCAACTTTAACTTTTTCTTTTATTCTAAGTGCCTCATCATATCCTTTTAATGCTTTAAAAGGCATAAACTGCTTTGCTCTATCTTCTCTTTTCATCTTTATTCTATTTTGACTCTCCACTTCTATGCCCTCCAATTTGCATATTTCTTTCCCTTGCCGTTGCACCTTCTTTTAAGCTCATTCCTTTTAAAAGAGAATTTTTTCCATATTTATCTTTTATATTTATAATTGTTTTTTGAAGAACTTCTTCCTTTTTATTTTCTTCTATGTTACTAAACAAATTGTACTGATAAATATCATTATTGGTAACATTGTTAAATGTTATATAAAACCTATGAATTAATGCATCTTTTAAGACAATTTCATCATATAACTTTGATACATAAGAGCTTATTGTTTTTGAAGAGTTGGTTAAAGTAGGTATGGTTATTGTTCCATGTGAATATTTTTTAAAGTATTTTTTGTTATATCTTACATTAAGTGTAATGCAGCTACAAACAAGATTTTTTCTTGTAAGGTCAAGACATAAAGAATCCACCATTTCCATAACTATAATTTTTCCTGTTTTAACATCGCAGTCTTTTCCAAGGACTTGTCCGTTTCCTACTGAGGTAGCTTTAGGTTTGTATTTCTTTATATCTTGCATTGTAACGCTTTCTCTTCCCCATGCATGATCAATCAAAAGCTCCGCATCTATGCCAAATATTTTATAAAGCATATTTTCATCTGTCTTAGCCAAATCTTTCATGGTTTTAACCCCTATTTTTTCAAGCCTGTTTGCAATTCCCTTTCCTACTCTCCAAAAATCTGTTATTGGCCTATACTCCCATAACATTCTTCTATACATTTTTTCATTTAAAACACCTATGTTATCATCTGTTCTTTTAGCCATAATATCAAGAGCAACTTTAGCTAAATATAAATTACTTCCAATCCCACAAGCAGAACTTATACCGGTAGTATCATAAATATCTTTCATAATTTCTTTTGCAAGCTCTTTTGCATTCATTTTATACATATATAAATAGTCACTTACATCCATAAAAACTTCATCAATACTATAAACATGTATATCATCTTTTGAAATATACTTTAAATATATTCCGTAAATATCCGCAGAAACATCTATATACAATTTCATTTGCGGAGGAGCTATTATATAATTTATGTGTTTTGGTATTTCAAACAATCTGCATCTTCCGGGAACGCCCAACTTTTTCATTGCCGGAGATACCGCAAGACAAATTGTTTTTTGACTTCTCTTAGGGTCTGCAACCACTAAATTTGTAGTCATTGGATCAAGTCCCCGCTGTCTGCATTCCACCGATGCATAAAAGGATTTTAAATCTATGCACATATATATTCTGTTACTTTTCATAACATCACCTATCAAACATTTATTTGAAACATATGTTCTAATAAATTATATTACTTTTTTATATTTTATTCAATACGAAAATTTTTCCATTAATCATATTTTTTTATTTAAAAAGAATTTGATTTGTGATAATATTTGCTATACAAAACATATAAGGAGAAAAGAATGAAAACTATTATTGTTATATTATTAATTGCCATTTTATTATTTATAAGTTTTAAATTTCTTACTACAAAAGAAGAACCTACATCAAGTTATAATAAAATTACTGTAGATAAAGCAAAAGAAATGATGGAAAAAGAAGATGTAATTATAATTGACGTAAGAACAGAAGATGAATATAATACATCTCATATTAAAAATGCTATATTAATTCCAAACGAAACCATAGGAAATGAAAAATTAAAAGAAGTTAGTAACTTAAATCAAAAAATAATCATATACTGTAGAAGTGGTGCAAGAAGTAAAAAAGCCGCAATGAAGCTTATAAATATAGGATATAAAAATGTATATGATATGGGTGGAATTATGAGCTGGCCATATGAAACCGTAACAGAATAAATAAAAAAAGAGGAATAATCATGGAAACAGGAAACACAACTACTATTGTTAAAAAAACCGTAAAATCAGGTATTTCATTCGGAAGTGCCCTTGCAATGGTTATAAGCTATACAACTTGGCATTCTATATTCTGGGCGATAATACACGGGCTTTTTGGATGGGTATATGTAATTTATTTTATAATAGTGCATTAAAAAAACACTTCTTAAATGAAGTGTTTTTTTTATTTTCTCTTGACTTGTAGTTAAGTCCATGTAGTAAAGTAAAATAAAAAGGAGGTAATCATGAAAAAATTTATCTTTATATTCATTATTTTACTTATATTATGCTTAATTTTTATAAACTATCAAAAGAATAAATCTTATGAAAGTACTGAGAACAAAGAAATGAACGAAACAGAAAATGTAACATCAAATACCGAAAATATTCTGGCATTAGATATAAATATAGACGGTAAAGATTATGTTTTAAATTTAGAAAACAATCAAACTACAAAAGAACTTATAAAACTTCTTCCATTAAATATTACAATGCAGGATTTTAACCAAAATGAAAAGTTTTATAATTTACCTCAATCTCTTCCTACAGATGAATATGACGTAGGAAAAATAAATAAAGGTGATGTTATGCTTTACGGAGCAAATACTCTGGTTATTTTTTATAAGGATTTTGACACTTCATATCAATATACTAAAATTGGAGTAATAGAAAATTTAGATAAAGATAATTTTACAAATAAAAATGAAGTTCAAGTACATATTAAAGTAAAGGAGTAAAAGTATGAAAAAAAAGAATATTTTAATTATTTCTTCCACAATGAGAAAAGGGGGAAATTCAGAAATATTGGCTGAAAATTTTAAAAAAGGAGCAGAAGAAAAAGGACATATTGTCGAAATTGTATATTTAAGAAATTACAATATAAACTTTTGCAGAGGATGTCTATATTGTCAAAAGGAACATAAATGCGTTATAAATGACGATGCTAAATTACTTTTAGATAAATTTAAAAATGCCGATGCAATTGTGTTTGCAACACCTGTTTATTATTACACAATGTGTGGACAGTTAAAAAATTTCCTAGATAGAATGAACCCAGTATTTGCAATGAAATATAATTTCAAAGAAATATATCTACTTGCCTCATGTGCCGATGAAGAAGAAAGTGCAATAAATATAATATTAAAAGAAATTGAAGGCTGGATATCATGTTTTGAAGATGTAAAACTTATGGGACATTTATGTGCAACAAACGTAACAAACGTAAAAGATATTTTAAGTAATGAAAATATAATAAATAAAGCAATTACAATGGGAAAAAATGCATAAAAAAAATACCGACTATTCGGTACTTATAAAAATGGTGGGGGAGAATGGATTCGAACCATTGTAGGCTGAGCCAACGGATTTACAGTCCGCCCCCTTTAGCCACTCGGGCACTCCCCCGTGAATATGCTATAATATTTTAATATATTATGCCCCATTTGTCAATAGATTATAATTATATTAATAAAATAACAAAACTATTATCAATAATTTTCATGTTTACCAAAAAAAGAGCAGGATAACCTGCTCTTTTTTTATTCTTCCCATGGCTTTAAAATTACTTTTATAGCTTCCCCTGTTTTTGTCATTTCAATGCCGTGTTTTATTTCTCTTAAAGGAATTGTATGAGTAACAAATTTGCTTGCATCAATTTTCCCTTCTATTATTAAATCAAGTGCAGATTTAAAAGAAGCAGGATCAAAGCTATAACCTCCACAAAGTTGAAGTTCTTTATAATGAATTAAATTGCTGTCAAAATTTACACGGCAGTTATCATGAGGAAGTCCACCGAATAATAAAAGTTTTCCTCTTGGACGAAGATAATGAGTGGCCTCTTCCTGCGCAGAACCTACAGGACAGGCTGTAATTGCAACATCTACCCCATCCCCATTGGTTTCTCTCATAACAACTTCTTCCAAACTTTCTTTTGTTGGATTTACGAACACATCTATATAATCAAATCTTTTTGCTTTATCAAGTCTTGGTTGATTTACTTCTGATAATATAACTTTTTTAGCTCTTCTTAATTTCGCCATTGCACTATGCAAATTTCCAAGCGGACCTGCACCTATTACAAGAACAATGTCCCCTTTTGTTACATTGATAAAATCATGTGTTGAATATACGCTTGCCAATGTTTCTGATAAAGGAGCAAGATCCAAATTAAAATCATCAGGTAAAATATGTAAAAATTCAGGAGTTGAACCAACTGCAGGAACAGCCATATACTGAGCATATCCTCCATAAAAATTCATTCCCGGTACAGTAATATTTTTACAAAGGTTTTTAATATGTTTATCCGATGTACAATAACTGCATTTTCCGCATGTAATACCAGGATTTAACATAACCTTTTGACCTGCTTTATAATATTCACTGTCACTTTTTTCAATAATTCCTGCAACTTCATGTCCAATAACAAAAGGAGGTTTTACCTTTTTGTGTCCTGAAGTAAAAGTTCTTATATCAGAACCGCAAAGACCTACTGATATAACTTTTATAAGCACCCCGTTTTTAGGGCATTCAGGTGTTTCAATATCCCCATAATAAAAATCATTTGGTCCATTAAAAATTACTGCTTTCATATTCTATTCTCCTTAGTCTTTTCTTAATTACAGTTTAAAGTAGAGTAAAATATTTTACAATACTGAAAAAATTTGCAAAAGGAAATTTTACTTAATTAAAATGTATAGATGCTTATTAAACAAATAAAAAAGGCTTGTACGTTATGTACAAGCCTTTTCATTATTATTATTCTTCTTCAGGTTCTTGTAGGGCATCAAAGCCTTCTTCACCTGTTCTGATTTTAACAACATTATCAAGTCCGTAAACGAAGATTTTACCATCCCCGATATTACCTGTATATAAAGCTTTTTTCGCTTCTTCAATTACTGTTCTTACAGGAACTGCCGCAACTACGATTTCAACTTTTAATTTAGGAAGTAAGATAGATTCTACTTCACTACCACGATAGAAATGTTTTCTACCTTTTTGAACACCACATCCAAGAACATTTGTTACTGTCATACCTGTAACACCGATTTTTTGCATTGCAGCTTTTAAAGCTCCAAATTTATCTTTATTAATTACTATAGTAACTTTACTTATACCACTGTCAAGTTTTGTAACTTTGATATTATCTCCTTCAGTTGTTGTTTGAATAGCAGGTTTAACTTCTTTAGCTAAAGGAGCAGGTGTTTCAACACCAAGCAATTCACTTTCATCATCTAATGAATAATAGAAATCTCCTGCAGGAGCAAAGTCTGCATATGCGCTTACAAGTCCGTGTTCTGTAATGTCAAGACCTAAAATTTCTTCTTCTTCACTAGCTCTTAAACCTATTGTCTTATCAATTATCTTAAATACAATAAACATTGCGATAAATACATAAACTGCTACACTCACAACACCTAAAAGTTGAGTTAGGAACATATGAATTCCACCACCATAGAATAAACCACCATCAACAGCAAATAAACCTGTTAAAAGTGTTCCCGTCGCACCACAGCATCCATGAACTGCAATTGCACCAACAGGGTCATCAATTTTTAATACATGATCAATAAATTCAACTGCAAATACAACAAGTACACCTGCGATTGCTCCAATAAAGAAAGCACCTGTAGTAGAAACCATATCACAACCTGCTGTAATAGCAACAAGTCCTGCTAAAGCACCGTTTAAAGTCATAGAAACATCAGGTTTACCATATCTAACCCATGTAACAATTAAACTCATTAATGCTGCAGCTGCTGCTGCCATGTTAGTTGTTACAAAAACACTTGATGCTGATAGCATATCTGCATCAGTTGACATTGCAACTGTTGAACAACCGTTAAATCCAAACCAACCCATCCATAGGATGAATACACCAAGAGCACCTAATGCAATATTATGTCCCGGAATAGCTTTACTCTTTCCATTCTTGTCATATTTACCAAGTCTTGCGCCAAGAATTTTTGCACCTACTAATGCAGCAATACCACCTACCATATGTACTGCTGTTGAACCGGCAAAATCATGGAATCCTAGTTGGCTTAACCAACCACCACCCCAAATCCAGTGACCTGAAATTGGATAGATAATTGCACTGATTACAGCTGAATAAATTAAATAAGCAATAAACTTTGTTCTTTCTGCCATTGCACCTGATACAATTGTAGCAGCTGTAGCACAGAACACTGTTTGGAAAATAACAAAAGCCATTGTAGGGAAAGCACTATCATAATTTCCTCTGATAAAGAAATCTACTTTACCTATAATTCCACCAATGTCATCACCCATCATTATGCCAAAACCAAGTACCCAGAAAATAATGGTACCAAGAACAAAGTCCATTAAGTTTTTCATAATAATGTTACCTGCATTTTTTGCCCTGGTAAAACCTCCCTCTACCATTGCAAATCCTGCTTGCATCCAAAATACTAATATTGCTCCAAGTAATACCCAAATGGTATCAAGAGCACTAAATGTTGTTCCCATTTTTCTTTTCCTCCTAAAATTTATATATAAAAAAGCGCGTATGTAAATATTACATACACGCCTTTGTGCCTTAATTTATTTTATTTATATTCTTATTGAACACTAAATAAGATGTCACCATATGCTGGATATGGCCAGTATTTTTTATCAACAATAGTTTCAAGTTCGTCTGCATATTTTCTAACTTCTTCCATGTTATCAAATACTTTTTTCTTAAATGCCATTGCTCTTTGTTCTGCATCTTCAACTTTATCAGCTTCGCTTAAACCTTCTTCTAATACATTAATTGCATTATATAGTTTAGCATTTAAGTCACTTACTTGTACAACTGTTGTTTCTTCAACATCACTGTTTGCTAAAGGACAAACTGCCTTTTTAACTTGTAATGTTTCTGCAACTTCTTTTACATAAGCTATACAAGCAGGAAGGATTGAACCTTTTGCCATTTCTAGTGTAGCTTTTGCTTCAATTGAAAGTACATTTGCATATTCTTCAAGTAAAACTTCTGTTCTACTTTCAAGTTCATCTTTAGAAAGAACTTTATGTTTTTCAAATAATTTTACATTATCTGCACTTTTATATAAAGGAATTGCTTCAGCACTTGTTCTTAAGTTTAGAAGTTTTCTCTTAGCCGCTTCATCAACCCATTCATCAGAATATCCATCACCGTTGAAAATAATTCTTTGATGAGCAGTAAATGTTTCTTTAATTAATGCTTTAATTGCTTCTTCTGAATTATCTTTTTCTAATTTATCTGCAAATTCACTAAATGCATCTGCAACAATTGTATTTAAAATCATATTAGGACAAGCAACTGAGTCTTTTGAACCAACCATTCTAAATTCAAATTTATTACCTGTAAAAGCGAAAGGTGATGTTCTGTTTCTATCTGTTGTGTCTTTTGTTAAATCAGGAATTACAGTGGCACCTAATGAGAATTTTGTTTTTCCTTCGCTCTTATAATCATTATCTGAGATAATTGCATCAACTACACCTTTTAAGTCATCCCCAAGGAATATAGAGATAATTGCAGGTGGAGCTTCGTTTGCACCAAGTCTATGGTCATTACCTGCTGTTGCTACAGAAATTCTAAGTAGATCTTGATGTTCGTCAACTGCTTTTACAACTGCTGCAAGAACTAATAAGAACTGCATATTTTGTTTAGGATCGTTTCCTGGAGATAATAAGTTTTCTCCTTCTTTTGTTGTAATAGACCAGTTATTATGTTTACCACTTCCGTTGATACCTTCAAATGGTTTTTCATGAAGTAAGCATACAAGCCCATGTTTTCTTGCGATTTTTTTCATCATTTCCATCATAATTTGGTTTTGGTCTGTTGCTGTATTTGTTGATGAATATACAGGTGCAAGTTCATGTTGTGCAGGAGCTACTTCATTATGTCTTGTCTTTGCGGTAATACCAAATTCCCAAAGACTTTTATCTAAGTCTTCCATATATTCTAAGATTTTTGCTTTTATTGAACCAAAGTAATGATCATCAAGTTCTTGACCTTTTGGAGATGGAGAACCGAATAATGTTCTTCCTGTATAAATAAGGTCAGGTCTTTTCTTATACATTTCTTCTGAAATAATGAAGTATTCTTGTTCAGCACCTACAGAAGTGCTTGCACCACTACATTCTTTACCTAAAACTTTTAAAAGTCTCTTTGTTTGATTGCTTATTGCTTCAATAGATTTAAGAAGTGGAGCTTTTTTGTCAAGTACTTCACCATTGTAAGAACAGAAAATTGCAGGAATGCATAAAGTATTATCTTTAATAAAAGCATAACTTGTAGGATCCCAAACAGTATATCCTCTCGCTTCATTTGTTGCTCTAAGTCCGCCTGATGGGAAAGAAGATGCATCAGGTTCTGCTTGAAGTAAATCTTTACCTGATAAACGTAAAACAACATTATCTCCATCTGGTTCGATAAAAGCATCATGTTTTTCTGCTGTTAAACTTGTCATTGGTTGGAACCAATGAGTATAATGTGTACAGCCATTTTCAAGTGCCCATTCTTTCATTGCGTGTGCAACTTCGTTTGCAATGCTTATATCAAGTCTTTTACCCTGTTCAATTGTTTCTTTTAATTTTTTATATGTATCCTTTGGTAATTTTTCTTGCATAGTTTTGTCATTAAAAACTTTGCTGCCAAATAATTCGGGTATTCCGCTCATAATTTTTACATCCTTTCATGTTTAATTTTGTATCTGCCTTAATAAGTTTTGCATATAAAATAATTATACAATTTTTTCTTTTAGGTTTCTACTAAAAATTAAATAATTATTTTATCTATCAAAAACCTTATTAAAAACAAAAAGGCACCGTAAGCACTTAGCTTACAGCGCCTTTGCTGTGTGTATGAGTGGATTTTACTACGATGATTTATTTTTGTCAAGTCTTTTTTTAAATTTTTTAAATTTTTAGAAAATTCAAAAAAAATACAAATTTCTCTTGCATTTTATTAGTTTTGCGTTTATACTTATAACACTAACTAAATATTAAGGACAACGGCGTCCAATAAGTACTTTGTTTTTATGTGCTTATTGGGCGCTTTATTTTTTGGGGGTGTAAAAATGATATTTGACGAAAGATACAAAGAAGGAAATGTAAGAATACCTTCAGGATGTGCCATAAGCGGTATTTTTCATAAAGATGGAAGAAGAACCGACGGAAGAGACATTATAACATCAATTGAAGTAATGCATGAAAGAAGCAATGGGCTTGGTGGAGGATTTGCCGCTTACGGAATATATCCAGAATATAAAGACTATTATGCTTTTCACGTTTTTTATGATGATAATATTGTAAGAAAAGAATGTGAGGCTTTTTTAGATACTCATTTTGATATTATCGAACAAGGAATCATTCCTACTAGAAAAATTGATAAAATTACAAACGAACCTTTAATATATAGATATTTTGTATTACCAAAAGAATCTAAACTAAAATCTTCTCAATTAGATGAAAAAGAATTTGTAGTTGAATGCGTTATGAATATAAATACAAATATGCAAGGCTGCTATGTATTCTCATGCGGAAAAAACATGGGTTCTTTTAAAGCAGTAGGTTATCCGGAAGATGTAGGCGAATTTTATAAATTAGATGAATACAAAGCGTATTCATGGACAGCACACGGCAGATACCCTACCAACACTCCTGGTTGGTGGGGTGGTGCCCATCCTTTTAGTCTTCTTGACTACTCAATAGTTCATAACGGTGAAATATCTTCTTATGATGCAAACAGAAGATATATTGAAATGTTTGGATATAAATGTAATCTTCTAACAGATACAGAAGTAATTACATATATGATGGATTATTTGCTTAGAAAAAATAAACTTACATTAAAAGAAGCAGCTGAAGTTGTTGCTGCGCCTTTCTGGGAAACAATAAAAACAAAAGACGAAAAAGAAAAAGAAAGACTTTCATATTTAAGAACTATGTTTTCAAGTCTACTTATCACAGGTCCTTTCTCTATTATCTTAGGCTTTAACGGAGGACTTATGGCTCTTAACGACAGATTAAAACTTCGTTCAATGGTTGTTGCCGAAAAAGGAGAAAGCGTATATATGGCAAGTGAAGAAAGCGCAATAAAAATCATACAAAAACAAGTAGACAAAATTTACTCACCTTCCGGTGGTGAACCTGTAATAGTTACATTAAACAAGGGGGTAGAATAAGATGGGAATTAATTTTATACATCCACAGTTTGAAGTGGTAAGAAATCAAGACAGATGTATACAGTGCAGAGTATGTGAAAGACAATGTGCAAATGAAGTACACTTTTATGATGAAGACAGCAAACTTATGTTAAGCGACGAAACAAACTGCGTTGCTTGTCATAGATGTGTATCTCTCTGCCCTACTAAAGCACTAAAAATCGTTGAAAGCGACCATACTTTTAAACCTCATGCAAATTGGAATAAAGAAAACATTGAAAATATTTACCGTCAAGCTGACAGCGGTGGAGTGCTTCTTGCATCAATGGGAAATCCTAAAGAGTACCCTATTTACTTTGATAAAATGCTTATAAACGCATCTCAAGTAACAAACCCATCTATTGACCCCCTAAGAGAGCCAATGGAAACAAAAGTAAGCTTAGGAAAGAAAAATGTAAAAATTGAAAGAGATGATAAAGGAAATATTGTTCCAAACACTCCTCCTCAAATCAAATTAAACGTTCCAATAATGTTTTCTGCAATGTCTTACGGCTCAATAAGTTACAACGCTCATGAAAGCTTGGCAAGAGCTGCAAGCGAACTTGGAATAATGTATAACACAGGTGAAGGTGGTCTTCACGAAGACTTTTATAAATACGGAAAAAATACAATAGTTCAAGTTGCGTCAGGTAGATTTGGCGTACATAAAGATTATCTTGATACATCAGCAGCTATTGAAATAAAAATGGGTCAAGGTGCGAAACCCGGTATCGGAGGACATTTACCGGGAGAAAAAATCGGTCCTGATATTTCAAAAACAAGAATGATTCCAGAAGGAAGTGACGCAATAAGTCCTGCTCCTCATCATGATATTTATTCAATTGAAGATTTAAGACAGCTTGTTCTTTCTCTAAAAGAAGCAACAGGATATAAAAAACCCGTTATCGTAAAAATTGCAGCAGTACATAACGTTGCCGCAATAGCAAGCGGTATCGCAAGAAGCGGTGCAGATATAATTGCAATAGACGGTTTTAGAGGAGGAACAGGAGCAGCTCCAACAAGAATCAGGGATAACGTAGGTATTCCAATCGAACTTGCTCTTGCAAGCGTAGATTCAAGACTTAGAAGTGAAGGCATAAGAGATAATGTTTCTCTTGTAGTTGGCGGAAGTATAAGAAGCAGTGCAGATGTAGTAAAAGCAATTGCCCTTGGTGCCGACTGTGTTTATATAGCAACTTCAGCATTAATGGCCCTTGGCTGCCACTTATGTAGAAATTGCCACAGCGGAAAATGTAACTGGGGTATTGCAACTCAAAGACCAGACCTTGTAAAAAGATTAAATCCTGATATTGGATATAAAAGAGTAGTAAACCTAGTAACCGCATGGGAACATGAAATAAAAGAAATGATGGGCGGTATGGGAATAAACTCAATAGAAGCATTAAAAGGAAACAGACTAATGTTAAGAGGTGTAGGTCTTAACGAAAAAGAACTTGAAATACTAGGAATAAAGCACGCAGGAGAATAAAAAATGAAAAGAATTTACGTCAATGAACAATGGTGTTTAGGGTGCCACCTATGTGAATATAACTGTGCCTTTGCAAACAGTAAAGAAGACAGCATGATAAAAGCACTTAAAGGGAAGAAAATCTATCCTAATATAAGGGTTGAAGATAAAAATCAAGTTCACTTTGCAGTATCTTGCAGGCACTGCGAAGAACCAATATGCGTAAAAAGCTGTATCAGTGGAGCTTTATCAATAAAAGACGGGCTTATTAGTGTAGATAAAGAAAAATGTATCGGATGTTTGACATGCGTTTTAGTTTGTCCTTACGGTGCAATTCATCCCGACGAAGAAAATAGTGTTGTAAACAAATGTGAATTTTGTACAAACAATTCTATTGGAGAACCTAACTGTGTAAAAGGATGTCCAAATAATGCCATTGTTTTCGAAGAAAGGGGTTAATTATGAGCAAATATGTAATTATCGGCGGTTCTATTGCCGCCGTTGGAACAATAGAAGGAATAAGAAGTGTTGATAAAAACGGTGATATAACTTTAGTAACGGATGAAAATCATTTTATCTACTCAAGACCTTTAATATCCTATCTTGTGGAAGGAAAGACAACTTTGGAGAAAATGAGATATAGAGAAGATGATTTTTATATAAAAAACAATGTAGAAGTGATAAAGGGGACTAAGGCGGAAAAAATCGATTATGAAAATAAATGTATCGTCCTTAATAATAAAAGAAACATCCCTTTCGAAAAACTAATGATTGCAACCGGCTCTTCCCCTTTTACACCTCACATTGAAGGAGAAGAAAAGGTAAAAAACAAATTTACTTTCATGTCTTTAGATGATGCTCTAAACCTAGAAAAAGCAATTACCAAAGACAGCAAAGTATTAATTTTAGGCGCAGGACTTATTGGACTTAAATGCGCCGAAGCAATTAACAATAAAGTTAAAAATGTTACGGTTGTTGACCTTGCTGATAGAATTTTACCAAGTATCCTTGATGAAAAAGGATGTAAATTGGTTCAAAAACACATTGAAAAACAAGGTGTTAAATTTATACTCGGTAACAGTATTGATAAAATTGATGAAAAACAAGCTACCCTAAAAGATGGTTCAAAGCTTGATTATGATATATTCGTGGTTGCAGTAGGTGTAAGACCAAATGTAAACTTAGCAGAAGAAATAGGTTGTGAAGTTAACAGAGGTATCATAACTGACGAACATGGAATGACAACATTAAAAGATATTTATGCCGCAGGAGACTGCACTGAAAGTTATGATATTACAAGAGATCAAAATATTATTCTTGCTCTTCTTCCAAATGCTTATTTTAAAGGTGAAACTGCAGGAGTAAATATGGCGGGAGAAGAAAAATCCTATAAAAATGCAATGCCAATGAACTCTCTTGGATTATTTGGTCTTCATATGGTAACAGCCGGAAACTACGATGGCGAAGAATATATAGTAGAAAATGAAGATGAATATAAGAAGCTTGTATATAAAGACAACCTTCTTAAAGGCTTCATTATTATAGGAAATGTAGATAAAGCCGGAATATACACTTATTTAATAAGAGAAAAAGCTAATCTTAGTGACATAGATTTCGATTTAATTAAAGATAATCCTGGGCTTATGGCATTTTCAAGAGATTACAGAGACTCTAAACTTGGAGGTAAAAAGTTATGAGATTTGGTGCAAAAGGACTTGAACATAAACAAATAAATGAACAAATTAAAGCTTGTGCTTTAAAAGACCTGGATATAACCGTTGATGATGTAATGGGACAAAGATTTATAGGAGCAGGTATGTCTAAAGTTAATCTTACTATAAACGGAGTTCCGGGCAATGCAGTGGGAGCATATCTTGACGGAGCACACATCACTATAAATGAAAATGCACAAGACGCAACAGGAGATACAATGAATGACGGTGAAATTGTAATCCACGGTTCAAGCGGAGATGCAACGGGATATGCAATGCGTGGTGGCACAATATACGTTGAGGTTGATGTAGGATACAGAGCAGGTATCCATATGAAAGCCTATAAAGATAAAAAACCTACAATAATCGTTGGAGGCAAAACCGGCTCATTCCTTGGAGAATATCAAGCAGGAGGAAATATCGTTGTATTAGGGTTAGGTTACGAAGATAAAGAAATTCCAATGGGTAATTTCTGTGCAACAGGCATGCACGGAGGAAAAATTTATCTTAGAACAAACAACCCTCCTGTATTTGATGGCGACAAACTTATCGTTAAGGAAGCGAGCAAAGAAGATTTAGAGGAAATAAAAGATAATATAAAAAAATATTGTAATTATTTTAATAAAGATTATGATAATATTATAGAAAGTAAATTTTATATTATAATTCCAAACACAAAAAGTCCATATAAACAATTATATACTAATCATTAGGAGGGTATATGAATAATATTACAAAGGAAGTCATCAATTTCGTTAAAGAAAACGACATTAAATTCATTAGACTTGCATTTTGTGATGTGTTCGGCATTCAAAAAAATATAGCTATAATGTCAGATGAACTACAAAATGCTTTTGAAAACGGAATAGCCTTTGACGGATTTGCAATAGACGGATTTGCAAACGAAAAAAATAATACTTTACTTTTATTTCCGGATCCAACAACTTTATCAATTCTTCCTTGGAGGCCATCGGAAGGAAGAGTCGCAAGATTTTTCTGCGATGTCAAATATCCAAATGGAGAAAATTTTGAAAGCGACTCTAGAATGATTCTCACAAAAGCAGTTAATAAAGCGAAGGAAATGGGATATACAATTAAAGTAGGAACAGAATGTGAATTTTATATTTTTAAAACAGACGACGAGGGACAACCAACTTTAATGCCTTACGATGAAGCGGGATATTTTGATGTCTCTCCTGTTGATAAGGGAGAAAATATAAGAAGAGAAATATGCCTTACCCTTGAAGAAATGGGAATAACTCCTATAAGTTCTCATCATGAAAGAGGCCCCGGACAAAACAGAATAATATTTAGAAACTCCGAGGCCTTGCTTGCTGCAGATGATTTTGTCACATTCAAATGGATTGTAAAAGCAATTGCAAATAAAAACGGCGGATATGCTACTTTCATGCCAAAACCTCTAAAAGAATTATCCGGCAGCGGGCTTCATCTTAATCTTCTTGTATTTAAAGATAACGAAAATATTTTATCCAAAGGGCTTGAAGATTCTAAAGAAGCAAAATATTTTATAGCGGGAATAATGAATAGGATAAAAGAAATAACTGCTATTTTAAATCCGACAAGAAATTCATATAAAAGATTTGGAGAATTCTATGCGCCAAAATCAATTACTTGGTCAAAAAAGAACCCAAATACGCTTATAAAAATAACAGACTATATTGAAAACAGAAGCAAGGTTACATTAAGAAGTCTTGACCCTACGGCAAATCCTTACTTAGCTTTTGCTCTCGTAATTAATGCGGGATTAGAGGGAATTAAAAGAAAAGAAGAATTAAACGAAAATGCCAATTTAAAATATTTTACACAAGATGCAAAAATAGAAGATATCGATACTCTTGCAGATAATTTTAGTTCGGCACTTGGCGTTTTTGAAAACAGTACATTCGTAAAAGAATGTCTTGGAGAAAATCTTGTATATAACTTTGTCAATAAAAGAAAAAAAGATTTACAAATAGATGAAGACATTCAGGAACTTAAATATTTTTTAACGGAATAAAAAAGTATATATCATATGGGAGGTGATTATTTGGATAAAGTATTGATAGTTTCATATAGCGAAAAAGCAAAAGATACTTTATGTCAATTATTAAAAGAATATCATAATGTTCAAATAATCACGACATCATCCGCCTCAAAAGCAAGACGATATGTAACAAACAACGAAGTAGCTGTTGCAATTATAAATACTCCTTTAAAAGAAGAAACGGGAACTCAGCTAAGCCTGGATTTTGCAAGACTCAATATAGGAACAATTTTAATGGTAAAAAGCGAAATTGTTGAACAAATAAGTGCAGATGTTGAATTTGCCGGAGTTTTTGTACTTCAAAAACCAATTATTAAACCTATGTTTTATCAAGCTTTTAAAATGCAGATGGCACTTAAAAACAGACTCTTAAATCTAAAAAAAGAGAATGAAAAGCTAAGGAATAAAATAGAAGAAATTAAAATTGTAGACAGAGCAAAACTTATTTTAATGGAAAATAAAAACCTTAATGAAGAACAGGCACATAAATATATAGAAAAACAGGCAATGAATCAAAGAGTAAGCAGATACTTGATAGCTAAAGATATTTTAATAAAATATAATATAATGTAGTTATCTATCATTTTTACTTTAATATATAATTTTACCAAAAAGAAGAGTCATATATATATGACTCTTCTTTAATGTTTATATTATTACCCAGGAAATAATCCTCTTTCTCTACCCCTTGAAGTTTTATTACTACTGTTCTATACTATTAAACATAACATGATTAGAGGTAAAAATATGAATATAAAAAAGAATAATTCAAAATATCTTTTTTGTGAATCAAAACTGGTATATTTACTTTTGATGTGTAGTGCAGGAATGATGGGAGCATATACTTTTAATCTAAGAGGCGGTGTGTTTTGTAATGCACAAACAGCAAACTTTGTAATGATGGCAATCGCATTTGGAAAAGGAAACATATCACACGGTTTTTATTTTTTAATTCCAATAACTGCTTACTTTCTCGGAGCTTTCATATCAGAATCTCTCCCCTCTCCAATAAAAAAACTGGGATTTTTACGATGGGATACGTATCTTATCGCTTTTGAAATGATTGTTCTTTTTATCATGGGACTTATTCCTCTTACACTTCCAAATCAAATTGTACAAGTATCTATAAATTTCATTGCATCCATGCAGTATAATACATTTAGACAAGCGGAAGGCATTCCTATGTCAACAACTTTCTGCACAAATCATTTAAGACAAATAGGTATATCTATATCAAGAATTATAAGAAAGAAAGATTATAAATTAGTAAATAAGTGTTTAACTCATTTATGTATGTTATTTTTCTTCGTAGTAGGTGGAATAGTCCTTACTTTTGCATGTAGATTTTTTATAGAAAAAGCTATATGGCTTGCGATTATTCCTCTTCTTGTTACATTATGCATATTAATGTATGGAGATATTTACAAAGAACACGATTTATTAGATAGAAAACCTGCTGGACATTAAAAAAGAACGGTAATACCGTTCTTTTATGCTTTTGCTATTTGTTCAAGAGTTATATTTACCGCTTTTTCCAAATCATCATCAAGAGAAAAAAGCCCTCTGTTTCCTACTATATAAATATCAACTCCTGCATCTTTATATTCTCTAAAATGCTCTTTATTTACGACTCCGTCAACTTCAATCATAAAATTTAGTTTCTTTTTTTCTCTAATTTTAACAAGCTCTTTTATTGTATTAAGACTTTCAGGAATAAACTCTCCCCCTGCAAAACCAGGTTCTTCACTCATTACAGTAACCTTATCTACCTTTTCAATATATTTTTCCAAATCGCTTGCTTTTGCTTCGGGACTTAGCACTACCCCAAAATCTTTATTTCTGTCATGAAGAAATTTTGCTGTTCTAAATGCTTCGTTTATAAGTTTCTCGCTGTGAATACTTACACAGTCTGCCCCGCTTTCAACCATTTCTTCTAAATAATAAAATGGATCTATTAACATTACATGTGCATCTAACTTTTTATCTGTAATAGTTCTTATTGCTTTCATAAACGGAGGTGTAAAAGAAAAATTCTTGAAGTATACTCCGTCTATTATGTCAACATGATATGAATATACATATTTATTTAGTATTTTTATTTGCTTTTCGATATTAAGTAAATCCATACACATAAGAGATGGGCTGATTTTATATTCCATTTGCTTTCTTCCTTTTTTATTTTATTATACAAAAAAACCGACTATTTTGTCAGTTTTATTTTAAAATTATTTCTTTTATTTCTTCTACGGCTTTTTCAAGATTATCATTTACTACAACATAATCATATTTATCTTTATATGATATCTCTTTTTTTGCCGTGCCTATTCTAAGTTTAAGCTGTTCTTCACTTTCAGTGTTTCTTCCTGTAAGTCTGTTTATAAGCTCTTCTTCGCTTGGAGGCATTATAAAGATTAACTTTGCTTCACTATTTTGTTCTTTTATCTGCATTGCTCCTTGAACATCAATTTCAAGTATTACATGATATCCTTCATCGAGCATTTCATCAACTTTTGCTTTTAAAGTACCGTAGTAATTATTAAATACATTGGCATATTCGTAAAAAGCATTTTCCTTTATCTTCTTTTCAAATTCTTCTTTTGTAAGAAAGAAATAATTTACTCCATCAACTTCACCTGTTCTTTTATCTCTTGTTGTTGCTGAAATTGATATCTTTATTTTATCTTCTTTTTCAAGAAGTGAACATATTGTACTTTTGCCACTTCCTGAAGGACCTGATATTACAAATAAGTTTCCTCTCATTTTCTTCTCCTACTATTCTATATTTTGAACTTGTTCTCTTATTTTTTCAAGCTCGCTTTTTATTTCAACAACTGCAGTACTTATTTCAAAGCTGTTTGATTTTGATGCAATTGTGTTTGCTTCTCTGTTAATTTCCTGTAAAAGAAAATCTAGCTTTCTTCCAATAGGTTCTTTTTTTTCTATTATTGAAAGGAAAGATTTTAAATGATTTGAAAGTCTTACAAGTTCTTCTGTTATATTTACTCTTTCTGCATAAAGTGCAATTTCAGTTGCTATTCTATCAGGATCAATAACGCCTATTTTATATTTTTCTATATGGTCATTTAATTCTTTTGCATAATTTTCTGGGATTTCGTGAGCAAGTTTTGATATTGTTTCTTTTTGTTCATCGATAATATTAATTCTTTTTACGAAATCTTTCTTTAGTGCTTCGCCTTCTGCACTTCTGCTTTCAACAAGTGTATCTACTGCTTCTTTTATGGCACTTTCAAAGTATTTCCATTGTTCCTCAAGGTCAATTTCTGCTTCTTCTGCTTTTATTACATCAGGATATCTTGCAATGTTTATGATTGATATATCATCATTTACCCCAGGGAAATCATTTTTTATTTGATTTAATATTTTATAGTATTCCCCTGCAAGCTCTTTATCATAATGAAGCGATACATCTTCGCTTCCAAATTTTTCAGTCTTTATAAATACATCTATTCTTCCTCTGTTTACTTTTTCACTTATAAGGTTTCTGATTTTTTCTTCAAAGGCTAAATATCTTCTTGGAAGTCTTATATTAAAATCTCTGTAACGATGATTGATTGTTTTTATTTCAACATCAATTACAAGGTTTTCACTTCTATATTCACCTCTTCCAAAGCCCGTCATGCTTTTCATATTTTTATTCTCCTTCTTTTAATATATCGTCTATTCTGTCAAATACTTCATATACTTGTTCTTGTTCAAAAATGTTATTTATGCTGTTTCGTATTTTGGCACTGTTTTTTATTCCTTTTATATACCAATATAAATATTTTCTAAATTCCACAACGCTTTTCTTTGCAGTTGAATATTTCATGTGAATTTCAAAATGTTTTCTTGCAGCATTTATTTTATCTTGATTATTATACACGCTAACTTCCTTACCTTCAATAAGTTCGTTAAACTGAGAAAAAATAAACGGATCATAATTTGCCCCTCTTCCTATCATTACGGCATCTGTTTTTGTATAATCCATTTTTTCCTTTGCTTTAAGGTAGTTATCCAAATCACCGTTTACTACTATAGGAACATCTGCATTCTCTTTTGTTTTTTTAATTTCATCATAATCAACTTCTCCGGTGAATACCTGCTCCCTTGTTCTTCCGTGTACGATAATCATATCTGCTCCGCCGTCTTCTACAGCTTTTATAATATCGAGTATATATTTTTCATTAAAGCCAAGTCTTACTTTTACGCTTAAGGGTTTAGTTGAGTTTTTCTTAACAGCCTCAGTAACCTCTCTTGCTTTTACAAGATCTTTTAAAAGCGCAGAACCGTCCCCGTTATTTACTATTTTCTTCATAGGACAGCCCATATTTATATCTATAAAGTCAAACTCTGTATAATTCAAATGTTCGTTTGTTATCTTACCCATAATTGCAGGGTCACTTCCGAATATTTGAATCCCACAGGCACAATCCGTATGCTCGATTTCATTTGTTTCCATTAAAGGAAATGTGTTTTTGCTTCCATAAAATATTCCTTTTGCGCTTACCATTTCGCTTACAAATATTCTACAGCCCATTTCCTTCATAAAAATACGATAAGGCAGGTTTGTTACACCTGCCATTGGAGCTAATATTCCTTTGTTTTGTTTAAAAAGTTCGCTAAAATAATTATTTTTTGTTTTTGTCATATATAATCTTTAATCCTTTTAATGTAAGTAATGGGTCAAAATCGTCTATAACATTTGTTTCAGGATAAATTATTTTTCCATATCCTCCACATGCTACGACTTTTATTCCCTCTTCGTTTAATTCTTCTTTCATTTTTCTTATAACATATTCAACTTGTCCGATATATCCGTATACAAGACCTGCCTGCATACTTGTTATAGTATTACTTGCAAGTATACTATCTGGTTTTTTTATTTCTATCTTAGGAAGTTTTGCAGCTTGTTTCCAAAGTGCATCGGCTGATATTTGAATACCGGGAGATGTTACCGCATAAGAAAATACTCCATCTTTATTTACATAATCATATCTTGTTGCAGTTCCAAAGTTTACCACTATAACAGGACATTTATATATATTATAAGCTGCCGCTGCATCTACAATTCTATCTGCACCTACTTCTTTTGGGTTATCTGTTCTTACGTTAATACCTGTTTTAATTCCGCTACCAACAATCATAGGAGTAACACATAAATATTTTTTTATTGCATTAACTAAATGATAATTTACATCAGGAACAACACTTGAAATAATTGCTCCTTGAAAATCTTTTATATTAATACCAAAATGAGAAAAGAATGTTATTATAAGAGTTCCTATTTCATCACTTGTTCTATCTTGCTTTGTAATATATCTAAACTCATGTATTAACTTATCATTTTTAAAAATACCAAGTTGTGTAGTGGTATTGCCTACATCAATAACTAAAATCATTTTTCTCTCCTATTTTTCTACTTTTATATTTGGATTTTTCTTTATATATACCATCATTATTGCAACAGTAAATATTCCCATTACAAATGCTTCCAACAACATGGAAGATGTAATAATACCAATCAAAAGAACTTTGAAACTAGTTCCTACTGCTTTGGCAATTTCTGTACCATAAATTAAATATAACATTGGCATAACAAGTGCTGTATTTATTATTGCCCCAAAGGCACCAGAAAAGAAAAAGCTTAAAGCTTTTGACTTTGTTAACATTTTTACAATCTTATATATAAAATACGGAACAATACCTATAAAAATTCTAGGAAGAACTGATACAAGAGGATTTATAAAATATGGGTCAAGTATTCCTGCAGGAGCGATAATTGCTCTTGAAAGAGTAACAAGACCAGCAAGAGCCCCCATAAATGCACCAGCTTTCATTCCATAAATAAGAGATGTAAGAACAGTAGGAATAAAACAAAGTATTGCAACAGATGCCATACCTGCAGGAATCATTCCTGCAGTATAAGTAAAAAATATTGTTATTCCAAACATTATGCTCATAAATGTAAACTGCTTCGTATCTTTAAATAAGCTACCCATTATATTACCCTCCTTCCTTTTTATAATTACATATAAATGTTATTATATTCTTTTTATATTTGCTGCAATAGTATTTTTCTTCATAAGATAAATTTTTAAAACAGCAAAAGTTGCAATACCCATTATAATGGCTTCTATTACAGAAGAAGAAGTAATAATGCCAAGTAAAACAGCTTTAAAAGCTTTTCCCGTAACCGCTATTATATCTTTTGCATAAACAAGATAAAGCATAGTCATTGCAAAAGCTGTATTTGTAACAGCACCCATCATTCCTGATATAAAGGCTACTATATCTTTTTGTTTTATTATTTTATCCAAAAGTCTATATACATAATAAGGTATAATTCCTATAAACATTCTTGGGAAAACTGATACAAGAGGATTTATAAAATAAGGAGAAAGTAATCCTGATGGCATTATGATATTTTTTGACATAGCAACAATTCCAGCTAAAATACCCATAAATGCACCCGTCTTAGGGCCATATATAAGTGAAGTTAAAACTGTTGGGAAAAATGCAAGAACTGCCATCGAAGCCATCCCCGTAGGAATCATTCCGACCGTATAAGTGAAAAAAATAGTTAAAGCAAGCATTATGCTTAAAAATGTAAAAGATTTTGTGTCTTTAAATAATTTATTATTCATATTTACCTCCGTTCTCACTCCTTCTTTTAGGTTATTACCAAGGATGCAAGACGTTTTAACAAAATCATTATATCACCGCATATACCTTTGTCAAGAAAAAAAATATATATGATACATTTGAAGGATTATTTGAAAATTATATTTTTGGTAGTATAATATAAAAAAATATTATAAGCAGGTGATAAAGTGCAGAATTTAAAATCATATATAACGGAAAAGCATAGAATAAAGTTTTCAAACGTTGATAATTTTAACAGACTAAAACCTATGGAAGCTGCAAGGTGGTTTCAAGATATATTTTTAAAACAAGATGAAACACTTGGCATAGACAGAACAAGTGACCTTACTTGGATACTTTTAAATTATGATATGAACATATACCACTTTGGTAAAATAGGCGATAATATAACAGTTGAAACATATCCTTATTCATTTAACAAATTCTATGGTAACAGAATATTTTTGTTAAAAGATGAAAATGGAAAAATTCTAATAGAAGCAAAAACAAGATGGCTATTCGTTGAAAAAGATACTTTTAAAATAAGAAAAGTAACAAAAGAAATAGCAAATGTTTATGACATTGAAGATATAGAAAAAGGAAGAGGTTTTGATGTTGATAAAATTGATGATGAACTATTTAATAATGTAGAATATAAACCTCTTCAAATAAGACACTGCGATTTAGATACTAACAATCACGTAAACAATGCTTTATATTTTTCATATTTTTTAGACTATGTAGATGAAGATGTTTTAAGTAATTATCTACCTTATAAAATCCAAGTTACATATAAAAAACAAATTACTATAAATGATAAACCTATTGTATATTCAAAAGATACGATAGAAGACGGGCAAAAATATACAAACATTAAAATATGCAGTAAAGAAAATGAAATTTATACATTAATAAAAATACTTTGGAAGAAAAAAGATGAATATTAATATAATATGTGTAGGTAAATTAAAAGAAAAATATTGGGTTATGGCTGAGAATGAATATTCAAAAAGACTTTCAAGATTTGTAAAGTTAAATTTAATTCAACTTCCGGATGAGAAACTAACCGGTAATGACTCTCTCGATAATATTGCAAAAGAAAAAGAAGGCGAAAAAATTATTTCAAAAATTCCTAAAAACTCTTTTGTTATTGCAATGGATATTAAAGGAAAACAATTATCATCAGAAGAATTTTCAAAGCAAATAGAAAATTTATCAATAACAGGCAAAAGCAACATAACCTTTATTATCGGCGGAAGCCTTGGAATAAGCGACAACGTACTTAAAAAGGCAGATAAAAAAATCTCCTTTTCCAAAATGACTTTCCCCCATCAGCTATTTAGAATAATGTTACTTGAACAAATATATAGAAGTTTTAAAATAATAAATAATGAAACTTATCACAAATAAACTAAGGAAGACAATAAAATGACAGAAAAGAAACAAATGTCCGAAACCTATAGGCTGGGAATGATTTTGGCAATTGTTGGAGGTTTCCTTGATGCATATACTTATATTTCAAGAGGAGGAGTTTTTGCAAACGCCCAAACAGGAAATATAGTTTTGCTTGGAATAAATGTATCAAAAGGAAATCTACAAATGGTTGGATTCTATTTTCTTCCTATATTCGCGTTTTTTATCGGAATACTTGCAGCAGAAATGATAAAGAAAAGACATAAATACAATGACAACATACATTGGAGACAAATAATTATTTTAATTGAAATTATAACTCTTTTAATTGTAGGATTTATTCCTTCCGGTAATTTAGATACATTATGTAATATATTAATATCCTTTGTATGCTCTTTGCAGGTAGAGGGGTTTAGAAAAGTAAACGGCAATGCATATGCGACAACAATGTGCACAGGAAATTTAAGAAGTGCAACAGAAAATTTATACAAATACAAACAAACCAAAAACAAACAGTTATTAAGAAATAGCATTCAATATTATGGAATAATATGTTTCTTTATTTTAGGTGCTATTATTGGAAGTCTCTTAACAAAGATATTTTTCACAAAAGCCGTATTATTTTCAGTAATAGGACTTATTATTGTATTTACTCTAATGTTTATTGAAGAAGTTGAAAAACGTTATTAATACAAATTACATATATCCTTATTTATTCTTAAATATTGTATATATTAATTATTTGTATTAAAATATATATATAATAGACGTTTAGGAGGGATTTATATGTCAAACCAGGTTATTGAAAATATTCTTTCAAGAAGAAGCGTAAGAAGTTATAAGGATAAACAAATAAGTGACAAAGCACTTGAGCTTATTTTAAAATCAGGTGAATATGCACCTTCTGGAATGGGCAAACAATCTCCTGTTATCGTGGCCGTACAAAACAAAGATACTTTAACAAAACTTGTAAAAATGAATGCAGAGATTATGGGAAGTGATTCAAATCCTTATTATGATGCTCCAACAGTAATAATAGTTTTGGCTGACAAAAATGCAAGAACTCATGTTCAAGACGGTACTTGTGCACTTGAAAACATGATGCTTGCTGCTCATTCTTTGGGACTTTCAACTTGCTGGATAAACAGAGAATACGAAATGTTTAATACAGCTGAAGGAAAAGCTCTTTTAAAAGAATGGAATTTAAGTGATGATTTAGTTGGAATAGGAGCTTTATCTCTTGGTTACTCAAAGGGCGAAATAAAAGAAGCAAAACCAAGAAAAGAAAATTACAGTATAATAATCAAATAAAAAAGAGATACAATATTGTATCTCTTTTTTATTTGATTATTATACCTTAATATATTTTGTAATATTACATAACAGTACTTTATTACTATTTCAAAATACTTATAACATTTAAAGTAATAACTTTTCCCCTTAAAAATATTATATTAATTACTTTAAATATTATTTAATCACTAAATATGTATCATTGTTTAATTTGAAAACAAATACATAATAAAAATGTTCTTGAAGAAAAAAATAATGTGTTAAAATTTTCTTTGAGGTGTTATTATGAACAGTTTGATTTTCAGTTTAAACGCAACAATACCTATTTTCCTTATTATGATTGTGGGTATGTTTTTAAAAAAGATAAATATAATAAATGAAGAATTTAATAAGGGCTTAAATAAAATAGTATTTTCTGTTGCTCTTCCAATACTTTTATTTGAAGATGTAAGCAGTGTTGATTTTATTGAACTTTGGGATACAAAATTTGTTTTATTCTGTTTTATAGCTACTTTTATTTCAATTTTGATATCCTATGTTATATCTTTATTCTTAAAAAACAAAAATATACAGGGAGAATTTATTCAAGGTTCATACAGAAGCTCTGCATCAATTATTGGAATAGCATTTGTACAAAACATTTACGGAAACATAGGAGCCTCCCCTTTAATGATTATAGGCGCAGTTCCTCTCTATAACATTGCCGCTGTTATAATACTTTCAATATTCAAACCAAATAAAGAAAAACTTGATAGAAAAGTTATAAAGTCTACCTTTATAGATATACTAAAAAACCCTATAATCTTAGGTATTTTATTTGGAATCTTATGGTCTTTATCAGGACTTTCAAAACCCGTAATAATGGATACTACATTAGAAAACTTGGCAAACCTTGCAACTCCTCTTGGACTTATATCCATAGGTGCAAGTTTTGATTTTAAAAAGGCAGTTGGAGAAATAAAACCTACAATAATATGTGCAGTGCTTAAGTTAATAGTATTTTGTGCTTTATTTTTACCCCTAGGTGTTTATATGGGATACAGAAATGATTATCTTGTTACAATACTTGTTATGCTTGGAAGTGCTACAACAGTCAGCTCATTTATCATGGCAAAGAATATGGGACATGAAGGCATTTTATCATCTTCAACTGTTATGATAACAACACTATTAAGCTCGTTCACTTTGACTATGTGGCTTTTTATATTAAAAACACTAAACTTAATATAAAAATGTTTCACGTGAAACATTTTTTTAATAATATTATAAATAAAGGTTTTCCTTGAAAATACATAGTTAATAATATATATTTTTTATATATAAGTTGTTGTAAAAATAATTATAAAATAAAAAAGGAGAAACTAATGAAAAAACAAAGCAAAAAAATTATATCTATTTTTGCGATTATTGCTATCATATGTTCTTTATTTTCAAATGTATTCGCAGCAACAGATGCAGTAACACTCCAAATTGGAGATAATAAAACAAATTATAGTACTGTAGCAGAAGCTGTTGCAGCTGTACCAAAAGACAATACTAATGCAGTTATTACATTTAACGACAATTTTACAGGTTCTGGTGTAAAAGTAAATGCAAATCAAAACATAACATTTGATTTAAATAGTTTTACATGAGATGTTACAGATACTGTAGGATCAACAGGTACTGAAACAAATGGTCTTCAATTATTAAAAGGATCAACAGTTAAAATTCAAAATGGTGCTATAACATCAAAAACAGCAAAACTATTAATTCAAAATTATTGCGACTTAACTATTGATAATGTTAAATTATCAGGTACAGATAATTTAACACAATACATTATTTCAAATAATAATGGTTCAACAACAATAACCGGTGGCAGTGAAATAACTGCAACAGAAGGCGGAATAGCTTTCGATGCTGACAAATGGGACGGTTATGATGGTGGAAACGTAATTCTTGAAAGCGGAATAATAAATGGTAATATTAATGCTACAAACGGCGGTAAAATGACTCTAAACGGAGGAACAATTAACGGAGAAGTTTTAGCATCAAATTATACAAGTGCAGGATATGATTCTCAATCTCCTATAATTACAATTAACGGAACAGATATTAATGGCAACGTATCTAGCAAAGGAGAAGGAAAACTTGTTATTCAAAAAGAAACTGTAGATGGAACAGTCAATTCAACAGGAACAAATAAAATTGAAATAACAGGCGGAACTTTCCTTCAAGAACTTGGTAACAATGTTAATGTAAACAGTGAATATAGTGCAAAAATTGGCAATAAAACAGCAATTGGAGAAGAAGATTTTAATGAAGCAATTAATAATTTAAAATCAGGTGATGAAATTGAACTTATAGCTGTTCCTGAAAACACAAAGCTTTCTATACCAGAAAATGTTAAAGTAATTAATAATTCAGGAAATAACGTTATTATAAATGATGAAAATCTAAATACAGGTTGTAATATCACAACACCTTCAACAGATAAAGATGATTCTTCAAGCAGCTCAGGTTCTACATCAACAGATAATAATACAAATGATAATGCAGGAACTCTTTCACCACAAACAAGTGACAATTCAAATAGGACATTATTTGTAATTATATTTATGATTTCAATTATTGGAATTACAACTGCAATTACATTAAAGAAAAAACAACAACACTAAAACAAAAAGGATATCAATCGATATCCTTTTATTTTTTGTTCTTTACACTTTTATTAAATTTATTTCTTTGAATTGTAATTATTCTTCCACATCCCATGCATTCAAGCTTGACATCAAGCCCTATCCTTATTATTTTCCATTCATTTGTTCCGCATGGATGTCCTTTTTTCATAACAACAACATCATCCGCATAATATTTTTCTTCCATAATAACCTCTTAAAACAATATATATCCTATATAAAAATAACTTGCAAACATTGAATCTCTCAGTGCAACATTAAGAGATGAATCTTTTAAGAATATTGCAACAACCAATATAATGCTTATTAGTATTAAGTTTATTATAAGTCCTTTAACAATTCCAAACAATGCTCCACCGAGTTTATTAAATGTTCTTATAACAGGAATTTTTGTTGCAAGGTTTAAAATTTCAACTATCAAAGATAACACTACGTAAGCCAAAATTAAAATACCTACAAAAGATATAAATGAAACAATTGATGCGGTAAGCGCATCTACTGCCATATTACCTCCCGAGCTTACAGTGTTTGAACCACTATTCCATAGATTTTCAAAAAAATGAATTATCGATGATGGAATATCTCCTAAGTTCAAACCCGCAAACCAATCTGTTACATTAGCACTTCCCTGCTCTACGCTATTTGACACACTTTCTGGAATAACATTATTTACTCTTAAAAAAGTATGAATTGTATCTTCTATTCTTGTATTATTAATAAGCCAAATGCTTAATGTCCCTGCAAAAACTTTTGCTACAATAAAACTGCATATAATTGTTATTATGGAAAATATACTTTTAACAAGCCCTCTAAATGTCCCCCATATCATACATACCAATATAATACCGATAATTAAAATATCTATCCATGTAAGCATAATCTATTTTGTTAAATAGCAAAGATTATTCATTTTCTTTATTTTGTTTTTCTCTTTGCTCTTTTAAATTCTCCTTTAAAATATTATTTACAATTTCCTCTGCCAATCTGTCTTCTTTTTCTTCAATTTCAGGAGTAATTTTTTCTGTTAATACATTTACGTTTGTTTCTTCTTCAACAACTTCGTTTTTTTCTTTTAATTCTTCAACGCTTTTATTTTCGTTTTCTGTATTGACATATTCTTTTTCTGTATCTAAAGAGTCTTTAGCTTCTTCTTCATTATCATCTTCTTCAATAGATAATTCTTTATTTTTCTTTTGTTCTTTCTTTAATTGTTTCTTTTCTTTTCTGCTTAACTTTTTTTCTTTAACTTTTGGTGTTTTTTCTTTTTTACTTGCCTTAGCACTTTTTTTATTATTCATCATTCTTTTACCGCCATTAATTACAAAACCGAAAAATTCACCGATAAAGTAACAAACAGTAATAATGACATAATTTGCCGCAAATAATAAATAACCATGACCTCTAAAAATACTCATTAAAAGAGTAACTGGTTTATTATAGAATATTAATGGACCGCCAAGGAAGAAAAACTCTGTCCATCCTTGGGACTGTGTAGGCACAAGTTTACTTACTCCATAAGCAATGGAAGTATAAACCAAGATAGGAACTATTGCAATAAAAGCACCTACAAACAACTTCCAGAATCTATCCATTTTACCGCTTACCGCAAGTTTAAATCCACATACAAGCCATATAATCATTTCCGCTATAAGCATTACTCCCGCAATGATTACATTATTTACTCCGATTATTAGACTTACAAGATAAATTATAAAACATAATAATAACTGAAGTCCGTTTACTAACATAGCTGTTGCAAAATATTTTGTTTCTTTATTATTCATAGTTTATTTTTCCTCTATTTTAAAAAGTTCTAAAAGTCTTGATAAATCATCATTTGAATAATAATCTATCACAATACTGCCTTTATTATTTCCATTATCTTTTAATCTTACTTTTGTTCCAAATGTAAAAGACAATCTGTTTTCCAAGTCCTTAATATAAGGGTTTTCTTTTTTTTCTTTTTTTAAAGGTTTTTCTTCTTTCCCTTTAAATTCTTTAGCTAATTTTTCACTCTCTCTAACAGAAAGATTTTTACTTATAATAAGCTCTAAAAATTCTTCCCTATATTCTTCTTCCACAGAAAGAATTGCTCTTGCGTGCCCTGCTGAAATTTTATTTTCTCTCAAAGCATCTTTTACAACATCGCTTAAAGATAAAAGTCTTAAAGTATTTGCAATAGAAGCCCTGCTTGTTCCAAGTCTTTTTGCAATATCTTCTTGAGTCATATTAAAACTTTCTTTAAGCTCGTTATAAGCCGTAGCTTTTTCGATTTCATTTAAATCCTCTCTTTGAAGATTTTCAATCAAAGCAACTTCGCTTATTTCTTTTTCACTATATTCTTTAACTATAACAGGAATTTCTTTAAGACCTGCAACAATGGCAGCTCTGTATCTTCTTTCCCCTGCAACGATTATATAATCATCATCTTTTTTTACAACTAATAAGGGCTGAATAATTCCATGTTCTTTAATGGAACTTGCAAGCTCCTTTATTTTTTCTTTATCAAATTTTTTTCTAGGTTGGTTTGTATTTGCTCTTATTAAATTTATATCAATATGTTTTATATCACGTTCTTCATTTTCAGAAAAAACTCCATCCACATCTTCTTGTGGTATCAACGCCGAAAGTCCTCTTCCAAGTCCTCCTGCCTTTTTCTTTCCCTTTGCCATATTACTTATTCCCCTTTCTTAATAAGCTCTTTTGCAAGCTGCATATAAGCTTTATATCCTTTTGAAGAAGGATCATAATCAACAATAGTTTGTCCATAACTTGGTGCTTCTGCAAGTCTTATATTTCTTGGAATAATAGTTTCATAAACTTTCTTTCCAAAAAATCTTTTAACTTCTTCCACAACCTGCATTGAAAGATTAGTTCTGTTATCAAACATAGTAAGCAATACGCCTTCAACCTTTAATTTAGGATTGATACCTTTTTTTACAAGATTGATTGTATTCATAAGTTGGCTAACCCCTTCAAGTGCATAATATTCACATTGAATTGGAATAAGAACACTATTCGAAGCACAAAGTGCATTTACAGGTAAAAGTCCAAGAGAAGGCGCACAATCAATTATTACATAATCATAATTGTCTACTATGCTTTTTATTCCTCTTTTTAATATTGTTTCTCTTTTTGGTCTTCCCGCAATTTCTATTTCTGCACTTGCAAGATCTATACTTGAAGGAATTAAATCCAAATTTTCAACTTCTGTTTTTATTACAACATCAGCTGCATCAACTTCATTTACTATAATATCATATGTACTGTTTTCCAGTTTTGTTCTATCGATATCAAGTCCGCTTGTAAAATTACTTTGAGGATCAAGGTCTATTCCCAAAACCTTCTTACCCATTTTTGTAAGACAAGCAGATAAATTTACAGCAGTAGTAGTTTTTCCTACCCCGCCTTTTTGATTAAATAATGATATAATTTTAGTCATAAACATTCTTCTTCCTATATTTTTTTACTAAAACATTGTAACATAGAAAAACTACCCCTTCAATAAATTTAATATTAAAAATTGTTTCACGTGAAACATAATATTATCAAATATTAAAGGCGTATATTTAAGTTATTCATATTAAATACCACATTAATGTTTTATATATTATAAGAAATAAACATAAATATTATATGAAATTAACATGAAAAAAAGATTATAATTTTTTCTAATATAAAATAATTAATAAGAAAGTATATATATTACGAATTAAATATATAAATGTATAATTAAAATTAAAAAAAATTTAGTTAATAATTAGCTACATATCACACGATAAATCTATATAAAACACAAAGTAATATTAAAATCTAACTTAATTTATAAGTACATTATAACCATGATTTATTATATATGAATAACAAAAATAAAAAATATATAATATATAATAATAAGACAAATAAAAGCAGTAAATGTTTCACGTGAAACATTTGGGAAAACTGAAAATTTTTTCTTATTTTTTGTTAAAATTACTGTTTACAAAAATCAATTTTTGCATTAATATATATATAAATTAAATATAGTTTATATTTTAGAAGATAGGCAAAAAATATCTTCGATTTTTTATATTTTAAAGGAGGCTATCATGGGAAAAATTTTAAAAGAAGGCTTAACATTTGATGATGTATTATTAATACCAAGAAAAAGCGATGTTATCCCTTCACAAGTAGACACATCAACATATTTAACAAAGAAAATTAAACTTAACGTTCCACTAATAAGTGCCGGAATGGATACAGTTACAGAATCAAAACTTGCTATTGCTATGGCAAGACAAGGCGGTATCGGTATAATTCATAAAAACATGACAATAGAACAACAAGCAGCCGAAGTTGATAAAGTAAAAAGAAGTGAACATGGTGTTATAATAGATCCTTTCTTCCTATCACCTGAACACGTAATCGAAGATGCAAATGAAATAATGGCAAGATATAAAATATCAGGTGTTCCTATTACAGATAAAGACGGAACATTAGTTGGTATAATCACAAATAGAGATTTAAGATTTGAAAGAGATCCTAAAAAGAAAATTAAAGATGCAATGACTAAAGATAATTTAATCACTGCACCAGAAGGAACAACTCTTGAAGAAGCAGAAAAAATCTTAAAGAAAAACAGAATAGAAAAACTTCCTATAGTAGATGAAAATTATAAACTTAAAGGTTTAATCACAATTAAAGATATTGAAAAGAAAATCCAATATCCAAATGCAGCAAAAGACGAACAAGGAAGACTTCTTGCAGGTGCAGCTGTAGGTACTGCTGCTGATACAATGGAAAGAGTTAAAGCTTTAGTTAATGCAAAAGTTGACGTAATCGTTCTTGATACAGCTCATGGACATTCTACAAACGTATCAAACTGGTTAAAGAAAATTAAAGCTGCTTATCCTGATTTACAAGTTATCGCAGGTAACGTTGCAACAGGCGAAGCAACAGAAGCTTTAATTAAAGCAGGGGCAGATGCAGTAAAAGTAGGTATGGGTCCTGGTTCAATTTGTACAACAAGAATCGTTGCAGGTATCGGTGTACCTCAAATCACAGCTGTTATGGACTGTGCAGAAGTTGGAGATAAATACGGCGTTCCTGTAATCGCAGACGGTGGTATTAAATTCTCAGGTGATATTTCAAAAGCAATCGCAGCAGGCGCAAGCGCAGTAATGCTTGGAAGTATGTTCGCAGGAACAGAAGAAGCACCTGGAGAACTTATCATATATCAAGGAAGACAATTTAAAGCATACAGAGGAATGGGTTCTGTTGCAGCAATGTCACAAGCAAATAACTCTTCAGACAGATACTTCCAAAGCGGAGCTAAAAAACTTGTTCCTGAAGGAGTTGAAGGAAGAGTTGCTTATAAAGGTAGCATAGCAGATAATGTATTCCAACTTATCGGTGGTCTACGTGCCGGTATGGGATACTGCGGATGTGCAACAATTGATGAATTAAGACATGATGCAAACTTCGTTAAAATAACAGCAGCATCACTTCAAGAATCACATCCACATGATATTTCAATAACAAAAGAAGCACCAAACTATACAAGAGAATTTTAAGGAAAATAAAATATGAGTAACAAAAATGAATTAGTAGTAGTATTGGACTTTGGAGGGCAATATAACCAACTAATCGCAAGAAGAGTTAGAGAGTGTAATGTGTACTGTGAAATAAAACCTTATACAATTTCCCTTGATGATTTAAAAGCCTTAAATCCTAAAGGTATCATTTTCACAGGCGGACCTAACAGTGTATACAAAGAAGATTCTGCATCATACACAAAAGAAATCTTCGATTTAAATATTCCAATCCTTGGAATATGTTATGGTTCACAATTAATGGCTCATAAACTTGACGGCGAAGTTGCCACAGCTCCTGTAAGCGAATATGGTCACACAAACGTTAATCTTGATACTTCTTCCCTATTATTTGAAGGAATAGATGAAGAAAATGTTTGCTGGATGAGCCACACAGATTATATTAAAAAACAACCTGAAGGTTTTAAAATAACAGGTCATACACCTGTATGTCCCGTTGCGGCAATGGAAAACAAAGAAAGAAATCTTTATGCTGTACAATTCCACCCAGAAGTAATGCATACAAAAAACGGAACAAAGATGATTCATAACTTCCTATACAATGTATGTAAATGCAAGGGTGATTGGAAAATGGATTCTTTCGTTGAAGAAACTATTGAAGCAATTAGAAAAAAAGTAGGAAACGGAAAAGTACTTTGTGCCCTATCAGGCGGAGTTGACTCTTCTGTTGCAGCAGTACTTCTTGCAAAAGCAGTAGGAAAACAACTTACTTGCGTTTTCGTAGATCACGGTTTACTTCGTAAAAACGAAGGAGATGAAGTAGAAGCAGTATTTGGCCCAGACGGTCCTTATGACTTAAACTTTGTAAGAGCAAATGTACAACAAAGATTCTACGACAAACTTGCAGGAGTAACAGATCCTGAAACAAAAAGAAAAATCATCGGTGAAGAATTCATAAGAGTATTTGAAGAAGAAGCTAAAAAAATCGGTGCGGTTGATTTCCTTGTTCAAGGAACAATTTATCCTGACGTTGTAGAAAGCGGACTTGATAAAAGTGCGGTTATAAAATCTCACCACAACGTTGGAGGATTGCCTGATCATGTAGACTTCAAAGAAATTATCGAACCACTTAGAGATTTATTTAAAGATGAAGTAAGAAAAGCAGGAAAAGAACTTGGAATACCTGAGTATTTAGTAATGCGTCAACCATTCCCTGGTCCTGGACTTGCAATTAGAATAATCGGTGAAGTTACCGAAGAAAAAGTAAAAATAGTTCAAGATGCCGATGCAATATATCGTGAAGAAGTTGCAAAAGCAGGAGTAGACAAAGACCTTGGACAATATTTTGCAGCACTAACAAATATGCGTTCAGTTGGTGTTATGGGAGACTTCAGAACATACGACTACGCAATAGCACTAAGAGCAGTTATGACATCTGACTTCATGACAGCCAGTGCCGCACAACTTCCATGGGAAGTTCTACAAAAAGTAACAACAAGAATCGTAAACGAAGTGGACCATGTCAACAGAGTACTGTATGACTGCACAAGTAAACCACCTGGAACGATTGAGTTTGAATAAAAAAACGGAGCTCGGAAATCCAGTGTTTATGCGGGTTCCCGGGCTCTTGATATGTGGTTTGAGTACAGATTGAGTACATTTTATTTTTGTAATTGTTGGGTTTTTACCAATTGTTGTATTTCTAGCATTTCTTCAACTTGTTCTTTAGTGCTCTTTGAAGTGATAACAAAAGGGAGAGTATTTGGGAAATTTTTATTTGCATTTTTTCCATATAAATCTTCTCTCATGGCTTTGATTAAAGCAATATATCTTTCGTTTTGTATTTCTTCTTTGTTTAAATCTTTATTAGGATTATTTGAAGTGTTTTCTGATTTATTACCTGATTCAGCTTTTTTTCAAGTATTAATTCTATAAAATCAGAAGTGGCTTTAACTACTGAACTATTCCCGATTAAGTTCATTACTTGTATTGTTTCAATTAGTTGGCGATTGGTGCCATAACCGGCACGTAAGGCAATAAGTGCTGACAAAAAAGAAATATATTTCTCTTCTTTTAAATTTCGCTGTTGTATTGAACGTTCTTTGTATTTAGTAATTAATAAAGTGATAATCGCTGCAGCTGCAGCAATTATTGCAGCTATAATCTCGGGACTGTAAGATGGATGTACTAATGATTGAGAAATATTGTTTAATTGTTGTGATATATTGTTTAAAATAGTAAGCATTTTGTTCATTCTTTACGATATCAACTTTCTTAAGAATTTGTTGTAAATTAAATATAAACCTGAATTATTCATGGTACAGTTATCAGTTCAGATACTGTTCCGTGAATAATTCAGGATAATGGTATAATCATAAAAGGTATAAATCATATTTTTGCAATGTGTCATGGATAATAAAGAGAGGGATAGGATTTAGGTTGTTATACGTGAAAGGAATAAGGAGAATACGAAATGGCATTAGATTATAAATTGTATTTACATGATTCAGATAAAGCTGCAATGGCAGCACTTAAAGCAATACCAGGGTTTTCTCAGGTGATGAAAGCATTTATGAAAATTTGGAGCGAGCAACAATTAAGGCTTATTAACATGTCAACAAATCTTCGACTTAACGAAAAACAAATGGCTAAGTATTATAATATGCTTCCACCAATTTGCACGAAGTTAGGGATTGATGTTCCAGAACTGTTTGTAGAATTAGATGTGCATCCAAATGCCTATACATATGGTGACACGAAACCGTTTATCGTAATTACGTCAGGATTATTTGAAACGCTGCCGGATGAATTAATCCCAACAGTGCTAGCTCATGAATGTGGACATATTGCCTGCCATCATACTTTATATACGACAATGGGACGTGCTATATTAAATGGAGCATCAGCTTTTGTGTCTGGGTTAGGAAATATTGCACTATATCCTATTCAGCTTGCTTTTGCATATTGGATGAGATGCAGTGAATTTTCCGCTGACAGGGCGACTATTATTTGTGATGGTTCAGCAGAAAAATCTACAGAAGTTATGATGCGATTTGCCGGATATGATAAAGATATTATGGCAGATGCAAATGTCGAAGCGTTTATGGAACAAGCGCTTGAATATAAAAATCTTGTTGATAACAATGCGTGGAATAAAACTTTGGAATTTATTCTTTTTCAGAATTATGATCATCCATTGAATGCTATCCGAGCATATGAAGGAAGGGAATGGGAGAAAACAGAACTTTATAAAAACATTCTGGAATATGTGAATTCAGAGACATCAGATGATGAGAGTAAACTTCCAGTTGAGGTATCCATTAAAAAGATGATTGGTAAAAATGTTGTTGATGTCCAGGCAAAGCTTTTAACTATGGGGTTTGATAATATCAAGACAGTAAGAAATACTGAAGCAACTAAAACTAAAGAGGGAAGCATTATTGCCATTACAATCAATGAATTGTCAGAGGATGGATGGTACAAACGCAGTGACGAAGTAAGAATCGAATACTTTGAAGCAAAGACTGATGAGGAAATAGCATTGGAACATCCTGGCGAAATTAAGATTGGAGAAAATCAGAAGTATTTCTTAGGAAAGAATTATGAAGAAGTAAAAGTAGAACTTAAATACTTGGGATTTACAAATTTTACGATTAAGGAAATGGCAATGTCTAAAATCGGCTGGGGAGAAAAAGAAAACTGTGTAGCAAAGATTATCATTAATGATCAGTCGCAGTTTGATAAAGATTCTTGGTTCATCAAGGAATCGGAAGTAATCATTTACTATTATGTTCGTGTTAAGTAACAAATAAAATTCACCGAAATGTGGAATGTATGCGAAAGTAAATAGAAAGAGTTTTTTGATTTGATATAGTGAAAAATAGAGGTTATAGGTGCAAGACGTTTTGATTTGTTCCACTAATATGTATTTGAAGGAACTTTGATTAAAAAGGTTCGAACAGCAGAGTGGCTTTGGAAAGGAGGCGCTTTCTGAATGAGCGAAGAAATTGTCTTTCAAATCAGTATACCAACGGATGAGGAAGGTTATGTATTGTTAAAGTGTCCTTTGTGTGGGGAACTGTTTAAATTACATCCAGATGATTATCGAGATGATGGTGTGTTTAAAATATATTGTCCAGCCTGTGGTCTGGTAAGTGATAATTATGTTACAGATGACATAATTGAGTTAGGCATGATTATGGCAGAAAATTATGTTAATGATTTATGCATGAAGGAACTAAAAAAATTAGAAAAGAAAACAAAAGGAAATATGGTTAATATCAAAATAGCTAAAAAACCAAAACGGAAAGAGGAGCAACCGGTTATGCTTACAATAGAGGCATTAGAGAAAAAAATGTATTTTTGTTGTAAGAAAGAAGCGAAGATAAAACCAATTCTCAAAATGAGTGGCAGTTATTGTCCGTATTGTGGAGTGATGGATTATGGATTTGAATAAAAAAGAGCTGAAAAAAATTATGCATAGTTTTAATTCTATTTCAAGTAGAATGATGAGAGTGAATTTCGATGAATATATTATTGTATTAAAAAAGTTTATAGATTATATAGATAATAATCCAATTATTATAGAATACATCAAACAAGGTAATGTCAATGAGTATGATGCGGCAGCTGATTGGGAGTTAGTAGTAAACAAAGGCGGATATGTATTTGATTTTGGACCTTCAGTTGAGGAGGAAAGTTTTCAGATATATTCAATATTGAAACATATAGAAAAAAATATCAAAGGTCCTGCATATGCTTTTCATAATATTTATAGGAAAAGTAAGTGGCAAGATAATGTTAAAGAATTTAATGATAGGGTGCTGCTGGTTTTGATTAATAATATTAATGATTATTTGACGGGGGTTGGCATAGATATGGGATTAGATGAAAATGTTGTTTGGAATGTAAGTGGTGGTCAAGTTAATTATGCAAGAGATAATGCGACAATTAATGCTGAACAAAATATCGGGGTGTCTACCGATGAATTGGGAAGAATTATTGATGATATCGTAAGTAACCTTTCAGAAGTTGGAAAGGATGATGCGGAAACGATAATGGATTCTATAGAAATGATAAGAGACGAAATGATGAAACCAGAACCTAAAGGCAAAATTATAAGTAATGGTATTAAACTGTTAGCCCCTATGATCTCGATTGCAAATGGAATTCCGACATTGGCTATAAATATTCAGAAATTTATTGACCTTGTTGCACCGTATGTGCACTAAAATAGAATAAATAGGGATAATAGTGTGCATTGGAAAAGAATAGTTGCATATGAATATATGTAATTTGTGTCACCAGTGGTGACACAAATTCTTCAAAAAGGAGTGTTGCAATGAAAAATGAAATTGTTTTGGCTGGGAAATTAATTGAGATTATTGAAGCATCCAGAAATAATGCTCTGCGAAAAGTGAATGAGGAACTTATTCGTATGTATTGGTCAGTTGGTGAGTATTTAAGCGCAGAATCTAAAAATGTAGTTTTTGGAGATAAATATATAGACACTATAGCTAAAGAAATACAAGTTATGTTTCCTGGCATAAAAGGATTTAACCGGCGAGGTTTATATAGAATGAAACAGTTTTATGAACTGTATAAAGACAATCCAACTGTGTCACCACTGGTGACACAAATAAGCTGGACGAACCACTTGCTCATTATGTCTGGATGTAAATCGGATGAGGAACGATAATTTTATATCAAATTGTGCATCAAAGAGTCCTATTCCAAAAGAGAATTAGAACGCCAAATTGACAGTGGTTATTACGAAAGATATATGCTTTCCAAAGAAAAACTCCTGCCAGAACCAATAAAGGGCCTGAAAGAGAATCCGTTTTTGGATTCGTATGTTATTGAATTTCTTGATTTACCAAAGAATTTTAAGGAGTCTGATCTGCGAAAAGGTCTGATCCAGAATATGAAAGATTTTATTCTTGAAGTAGGCAAAGATTTTACTTTCATAGATGAGGAATATCGAGTGCAGGTCGGTGGCGAAGATTTTCGGATTGATTTATTATTCTTCCATAGAGGTTTGCAGTGTCTGGTTGCCTTTGAATTGAAAATTGGTAAATTCAAACCGGAATATATCTCTAAAATGGATTTCTATCTGGAGGCATTAGATCGTCAGAAGAAGAAAGAAAATGAAAATCCAAGTGTTGGGATGATTCTTTGTGCTTCTAAAGATGATGAAGTAGTGGAATATGCGATGAGCAGAACCCTGTCTCCGATGATGGTAGCAGAATATAAACTACAGTTGCCGGATAAAGCAGTATTGCAGAAAAAGTTGCAGGAATTGATCAATATGCCGCTGATCGAAGAATAATTTTCATTGTGTTGTTGTGAGTTCATTTTGAGTACAATTTTTATGCCAGTCAAAATGATGCCTGCGAATATGGCGAATACAGTGACAAAAAGTAGCGCAAACGCTATCAGAAACATTGAAATTAATCTACCGTGAGACGAGTTTGAATAATGTAAAAATAACGGGAAGCCAGTATTTATGCGGCTTCCCGTTTTCTGTGTTTGCAAAATGCTTGCAGTTTTTTTGACTTAATATAATAGTAGAATATGTAATATGTTTCTAAAAAACAGGTCTTGGAGATGAATAGAAATTCATTTTCAAGGCTTTTTTATTATTAAAATAGCAGAACGTAAAACTTATTTCAATTTTACACTTGACATATTATTTATGTTGTGGCAACTTATGAATATAAAGACGGTACTTCATAGATATTTCAATTGCAAAAGAGATATGAACTTTACAAACACATGAAAAGGAGCTTCCTGTATAATTTAAATGTAGACAGGAAGCTCCTTATAAGTATTGTTAATCAAACAAATGTCTTATTTAGATTATTATACTATAAAATGTTAGTTATCGCTAATATTTTTCTCTCGAATTGATAAATTTTTAAATTTATTATATAATATAAAAGGTCTACAAATATTGTAACATATGCATAAATAAAAAGATAGAGGAATATCATGGTTAGTTATTTATCAAAGAAATTTATTAAAGATTATAAAAATGTAAAAAATGAAAATGTAAGAAGAGCTTATGGAATGTTATGTAGTATAGTAGGAATATTACTAAACATTTTTTTGTTTGCAATAAAATATTTTGCGGGCATAATAAGCGGCTCAATAGCAATAACGGCAGATGCTTTTAACAACCTTTCTGATGCAGGTTCTTCGGTAATCACTCTTATAGGTTTTAAATTTGCGGGAATGAAACCAGATCTTGAACACCCATTTGGACACGGAAGAGTAGAGTATATTTCCGGATTTGCTGTTTCTGTAATGATTATACTGATGGGAGCCGAGCTTTTAAAATCATCAATTGATAAAATTTTTCATCCTGAAAGTATAGATACAACTGTTGTTTCATTTATAATTTTAATAGTTTCAATACTTGTAAAATTATATATGTCTTTATACAACAGTAAAATCGGAGATAAAATAGAATCAGCTGGAATGAAAGCCACAGCAACAGACAGTAAAAGCGACTGTATAGCAACATCGGTTGTTTTAATATCAATGTTAATAGCAAAATTTACGGGAGTAAACATAGACGCATATGCAGGTTTGCTCGTTGCAGGATTTATTCTTTATGCAGGATATGATGCGGCAAAAGAAACATTAAGCCCTCTTCTTGGTCAAATTCCAGAAAAATCTCTTGTTAATTCAATAGAAAAAATTGTTATGAGCTACGATGAAATTGTAGGAATACATGACCTTGTTGTTCATGACTATGGTCCTGGAAGACTTATGATTTCTCTTCACGCAGAAGTACCGGGAAATGGGGATATCTTTGTTCTTCATGATGCAATAGACAGAGCAGAAATAGAGCTCAACGAAAAATTAAACTGTGAAGCTGTAATCCATTTAGACCCTATCGATACAGACAATGAAGAAGTAATGGAAATGAAAAGCAAAATTACTGAGCTTATCAAAAAAGAAATAGATGAAATAATTACAATACACGATTTTAGAATGGTAAAAGGAAATACTCATACTAATGTTATTTTTGATGCTGTTATACCGCCAAAATACAAAATGACAGATAAAGAAGTTGAAACAAAAATAAAAGATTTAGTAAAAAATAATTTTGAAAATTACTTTGCCGTTGTCAAAGTAGAAATTACATATGTTTAAAAATATCCCTCTATAATTTTTATAGAGGGTTTTATTTAATAAAAGGAGGTTTATATGAATACTAATTATTTAAAACTTTCTGATGAATTACAAAAACAAATAATAAACGACCGAAAAGAAAACAAAATCAATCCCTATGCTTTTAAGGATGAAAATATATTAAGAAGGGATATGAATAAAGATAAAGCAACTATTTGGAGACCTGCATTTGTAAGAGATATAGAAAAGACAATGCATATACCTTACTACAACCGTTATTCAGACAAAACCCAGGTGTTTTCTTTATATAAAAATGACGATATATCAAGAAGAGCTTTTCATGTTCAGCTTGTTTCAAGGATTGCAAGAAATATAGGAAAAGTACTAAACCTAAATATAGATCTTATAGAAGCAATAGCACTTGCACATGATATAGGACATACGCCTTTCGGACATGGAGGAGAAAGAATATTAAGTGAAATATATTACGAAAATACCGGAAGATATTTTAATCATAACGTACATAGTGTAAGAGTACTTGATAAACTATCAAACCAAAACATATCTTTACAGGTTCTTGACGGTGTTCTTTGCCATAACGGAGAACTTGAACAGAAAAAATACAAACCCTGCACACTTAATGGATTTAAAGAATTCGATGAAAAAACAAATAAATGCTACATTGATGAAAAATATATATCATCTCTTCTACCATCAACTTTGGAAGGCTGCGTTGTAAGAGTAAGCGATATTATTGCTTATCTTGGAAAAGACAGGCAAGATGCTCAAAGACTTCATATTCTAGAAGATGAAAGAATTTTTAAGAAAAATAAAATGGGAAATACAAATTCTGAAATTATAAATAATTTATCCGTAAACATAATACAAAATAGTTACGGTAAAAACTATCTTCAAATGGATAAAGAAGTTTATGAAGCACTAAAATGGGGTAAAAAAGAAAACTACGAATTAATATATGAAGACAGTAAAGTAACAAAAGATTACGAAAAAAACATAAAACCAATGTTATTTGGTATTTATAATAAATTTTTAAAAGACCTTAAAAATAAAAACACAAATTCACTTATATATAGACATCATATTAAATACGTAGAAAATTTTAGTAAGTTTAAATATAACGATACAGACCCAAACGATATAGTAGTAGATTTTATAGCAAGTATGACAGACGATTATTTCATAGATTTACATGAATATCTTTTCCCGAAAAGCAAATATAAAGTTAAATATATAGATTATTTTGAATAAAAGCAAGAGGATAAAAACTCTTGCTTTTTATATAATATTTAATATAATTGTAAGATTTATAAATATATATATTTGATATAATATTATAAAGAGGAAAAGATATGAAAAGAGCAATAGTAAAAGAATCCAAATTTGTATTAATATTAGGTATTATATCAGGAATATTTTTTTTTATTATTTCTATTATTTCTTTAATTTCATCAATATTAGATAATGACATTATGACATTTATATTTTGTTTAATTACTTTGGGAAGTTTTTTATTTCTTTCAATTTACTTAGTAATATCATATTTAAGAAGAAAACTTATCTTATATGATAATTATTTTACCTATACAAAAACATTAGGAAAAACAAAAAAATATGAATATAGTGAAATATCATCTGTTCAAATTCTTAATAAAATGGGAGATAAAAAACTAATAATATATAAAAATGATAAAAAAATCGTATCCATAGAAAATAATATGGTAGGATATAAAGATGTAATAAAGTTTTTTAAAGAAAAGAAAATAAAAATAAGTAAATTTGATTCAAAAAAAGACGGTAATATTTTTCAAAAAATAAAAAACAGTTATGAAGACAATAATAAATTTGAAATAGAATATATTAAAAAAAATTTTAAAATAAACCAAATAAAAAAAGAACAACATTTTGTTAAAGTATTTAATATAGTTATAATAATATGCCTAATTATATCTTTTTTTCTTACATCAAAAATAAATATAATAATATCAATTTTAAGCTTAATTATATACTATATACTTTATTTATACTATTATCCTAAAATGGTTAGTGAAATACCTAAAAAAGCAGAATCGTATACAATTCCTTTTCCTTTTATAGGAGTTCTAATATGTATTTTTATGGTTATGTGGCAAAGCGAAACTATAAATGACAATAGTAATATATTGTTTATACATACATTAATTTACTCCATTATTATTCTTATACCTTTTTTAATAACAACAATATTAAAAAAGATTAAAACAATAATATGGAAAAAAATAACTGTTTTTCTGTTTATAGTTGTAATTTCTTTTTGTACAGTATCACCACTAAATTATATACTTACATTTAGCGAACCTACTTATGAACAAGTAACAGTATTAGAAAAATACATGAGTTCATCATCTGATGATGATAGTTATTATTTTACAGTAATATTAAATGGAAAAACACAAGATGTATCAGTAAATGAAGAAATTTATGAAAATACAAAAATAAACGATAAAATAAATATATGTAACAAAGAAAGTATTTTTGGATATAAATATTTTACGGTACAAAAATAAAAGCAGTACATAATGTACTGCTTATTTATTATCATTTTTTATAAGTTCTCTTATTGCTTCAATAGCAACTTTTATAACTTCATTGGTATCATGAACTTGAATATTGCTAAGTCCTGCTTTTTCTCTTTCTTGATTTGCTATTGCAAGGAAACAAGCACCACATCTTACTTTTAAATAACTGGCAACTATAAATAAAGCGGCACTTTCCATTTCACTTGCCTTGCAACCAAGCTTACACCAAGCATCCCACTTTGATAAAAGCTCATCTTTATTTGGAAGAGTTTCGGGTCTATGTTGTCCATAAAAAGAATCTTTGCTTTGAACAACACCGATATGATTTCTTATTTTAAGCTTGTCTGCTGCATTTTTAAGAGCCATAATTATTTCAAAATCAGCAACAGCAGGATACTCAATTGGAGCATATTCCTTTGATGTTCCTTCAAATCTTATTGCACCGCTTGCAATAACCATATCTCCACCTTTTACATCAAGATCCATTCCTCCGCAGGTCCCCACTCTTATAAAAGTATCCGCTCCGCATACCTTTAATTCTTCCATTGCTATTGCCGCAGAAGGACCACCTATACCTGTTGAAGTAACGGAAACTTTTACTCCATCAATCTCTCCTGTATAAGTAACAAATTCTCTTGAATCGGCAATAAGCTTTGGATTATCAAAATACTTTGCTATTTCCTTACATCTTTTAGGATCTCCTGGAAGAAGAACATATTTTCCTACTTCTCCCTTTTTTACACCTATATGGTATTGTTTTCCGCTACCTTCAGCATAATCAATCATATCCATATCCTCTCTTATTAATAATTTTCCAAATAATTAAACATATCATCTATATTATCAGTTACAAAAAATAAATCAAAAACTTTATCATTCATCATATTTTCACCTGACATTTTTTTCATAAATGAAAACATATCGTCAAAAAAATTATTATAGTTAAAAACAGCGATTGGTTTATTTATAATTCCTTTATTTTTAAGTACAAGAACTTCAAAAAATTCATCAAGAGTTCCTATTCCTCCGGAAAGAATAATAAATCCGTCACAATTATTTTCCATATAAAGTTTTCTAACACTCATATTTTCCTTTGAAATTAATGTAGTGCAATCTTTATATACAAATGTTTCCATGTCAGAATCGTCTAAAATTATTCCTATTGTCTTGCCATTATTATCATTTACTTCCTTTGCAAGTCCACCTAAAAGACCGTTTTTCCCACCGCCGAAAATTAAATCATGTCCTCTTTTTGCAAGAGTTTTTCCTATTTGTTTTGAAACTTCTATCATTTCTTTATCTAATTTTTTTGAATAAGAACCGTAAATACATATATTCATGATTATCACCTCTTTTTAATTATATATTATTTATTTAATTTATTTTCATTTATATTAAATTTTTGTAAGAAAATATATTAATAAAATCTAAAATTTTTAAAAATATATTTATTATGTATACTTTTATATTATAATATTAAATCGTGAATATAGAGTGAGAGATTTAACATGGAAAAAAATAATATAAAATACAAAGCATATATTGATATATTAAAAAAAGAGCTGGTTTTAGCAAAAGGATGCACAGAACCCATAGCACTTGCTTACTGCGCTGCAAAAGCAAGAAGTGTTCTTGGACAAATTCCAGATAAAGTTTTGGTAGAAGTAAGCGGAAACATAATAAAAAACTGTAAAAGCGTTGTTGTACCAAATACGGGAGGATTAAAAGGAATAGAGACAGCTGTTGCAATAGGAATAATAGCCGGTAATGAAAAGCTTGAGCTTGAAGTATTAAAAGATATAAGCGAAAAACAAATAACTGACTTTAAGAATTATCTAAAAGAAAATAAAATAGAAATAAAAAAATCAGATAGCAATAATCTTTTAGATATTAAAATAGAAGCTTATAAAGGCGAAGATAAAGCTGTTGTAAGAATTTGCCACAAGCATACAAATATAGTTTATATACAAAAAAATGATGAAATAATACTTGATAAAAATGAAGAAGAAAAAGGTGAAACAAACGCTTTAAGATATGACCTTCTAACAATAGAAGATATTTATGACTTCGCAAAAAGCGTCAATATAAAAGATATAGAAGAAATAATAAAAAGACAAATAGATTTAAACACTGTAATTTCAAAGGATGGGCTTGAAAACAGCTATGGAGCAAATATAGGTTCAACTCTTTTAAAATTATACGGAGATGATATAAGAAACGTTGCTAAAGCAAAAGCAGCGGCAGGAAGTGACGCAAGAATGAATGGAAGCGAATATCCTGTTGTAGTTAATTCAGGAAGCGGAAACCAAGGTTTAACAGTATCAATTCCCGTTATAGAATATGCAAAAAAATTTGATATAGATGATGATACATTATATAGAGCTTTGGTTGTTTCAAATTTATGTGCAATTCATCAAAAATCAAAAATAGGTTATTTATCTGCTTTCTGCGGCGCGGTAAGTGCAGGAGCAGCGGCAGGAGCAGGAATAGCATTTCTAAAAGGCGGAGATTATAAAGACATAGCTCATACAATAGTTAATGCCCTTGCTATAACTTCAGGTATAATATGTGACGGAGCAAAATCTTCATGTGCCGCAAAAATAGCTTTTTCTGTAGAAGCGGGAATTTTAGGTTATGAAATGTACAAAATGGGTGAACAATTCTATGGTGGAGACGGAGTTGTATCAAAAGGAGTAGAACATACAATAGAAAATATAGGTCATCTTGGTAAAGTAGGAATGAAAGAAACAGACAAAGAAATATTATCAATTATGACTTGTTTTGATTAAAAGGAGTAAAATATGAAACATAAACCTAAAGTAGCATTTGTATGCGTACATAATTCATGTAGAAGTCAAATAGCAGAGTGTCTTGGAAAACATATGGCATCAGATACATTTGAAAGTTATTCTGCCGGTACTGAAACAAAACCACAAATAAATCAAGATGCGGTAAGACTTATAAAAAAAAATACGGTATAGATATGGAAGAAACTCAGTATTCAAAACTTATATTTGATATTCCACAAGTTGATATAGTTATAACAATGGGATGTAATGTAAACTGCCCTACTCTACCATACAAACATAGATTTGACTGGGGACTTGATGATCCAAGCGGTAAAAGCGATGAAGAATTTCTATATATAATAAATAAAATTCATCAAAATATACTTACATTAAAAGAAGAAATAAATAAAAATCTTTTATAGGATTTTATTTATATATTTTATGATATTATATTTATATATTAATTTTTTGGAGGAAATAAAATGGAAACAATAGCAAGTTTTATGGTAGACCATAACGTACTTGAACCAGGGATATATTTATCAAGAGAAGACAGAGGAGTTATTACATACGACTTAAGATTTATAAAACCAAACACACCTCCTTTTCTTTCAAATGTAGCACTTCACACAATAGAACATCTTTGTGCAACATACTTAAGGAACTCTTCTTACAGTGATAATATTATTTATTTTGGACCTATGGGATGCAGAACAGGATTTTATCTTTTAACTTTAGGTTTAACACATAAACAAGTAGTGGAAATAGTAAAAGAAACAGTAAATAATTTATGTGAGTATGAGGGAGAAGTACCTGGTAAAAGCGCTGTTGAATGCGGAAATTACAAAGAACTTGATCTTAATGAAGCAAAAATGGAATTAAAGAAATATAGAGAAGTTATAAAAAATTTAACTGAAGATGATATTTACTATAAAAACTAAAAAGACACCAAATGGTGTCTTTTTTATTTATTTCTTCCACAGCATTTTTTATATTTCTTTCCTGAACCACATGGACAAGGATCATTTCTTCCAACCTTATTTTTATTTACAACAGGTTTTTTCTTTGCCGGTTCGTCAGGACTGTTTGTAAACATTTCTTTAGGAGCTTCGTTTACTATTTCTTCAACTTTTTTCATATGGAATAGATATTTTACTGTATCCTCCTTAATTACCTCATTCATTTCTTCAAACATTGCAAAACCTTCTTTTGTATATGCTTGAACAGGATCGATTTGTCCGTAAGCTCTTAAGTTAATACCTTGTTTTAATTGATCCATATTATCGATATGTTCCATCCAATTTGAATCAACTACTTTTAATAATACAAGTCTTTCAAGCTCTCTTAATTCTTCACTTGAAAATTCGTTTTCTTCTTTATATTTATATAATGCATAAACTGCATCACTTATAATATTTTTAAGTTCATCAGTATCCGTTATGCTTTCATCAATATCAATATTTAAATCGAAAGTATTAAATACATTTTCTTTTATCTTATCAAAATCCCAGTTATCATTGTAACTTTCGTTTGTTGTATAAGCATCAACGATATTTTCAATAACATAATCTATCATTTCATGAATTGCACTTGAAACATCTTCGCCTTTTAATACTTTCTTTCTTTGAGTATAAATAACTTCTCTTTGTTTGTTCATTACGTCATCATATTGAAGAACGTATTTTCTTATACCGAAGTTCTTACCTTCGATTTGTTTTTGAGCATTTTCAATTGTCTTTGTAAGCATTTTGCTTTCCAAAGCTTCATCTTCTTCAAGACTTGTTCTGCTTGCAAAGTTTTGTATTCTTTCTCCGCCGAATAATCTCATTAAATCATCTTCAAGAGAAATAAAGAATTGAGAAGAACCAGGATCTCCTTGTCTACCTGCTCTACCACGAAGCTGATTGTCAATTCGTCTACTTTCATGTCTTTCAGTACCTAAGATATGAAGACCGCCAAGTTCTTTTACACCTTCTCCTAAAACAATATCGGTACCTCTACCTGCCATGTTTGTAGATATTGTTACAGCACCCATTTGTCCTGCATTTGCAACAATTTCTGCTTCTTTTTCATGATATTTGGCATTAAGTACGTTATGTTTAATTCCTTCTTTTTTAAGAAGTTTACTTAATCTTTCACTGTCTTCTATTGCAATTGTACCAACCAATACAGGTTGTCCTTTTTCGTGTCTAGTTTTAATTTCTCTTATAATTGCTTTATCTTTACCTTTTTTTGTTGTAAAGATTGCATCTTTCATATCATCCCTTATAAGAGGTTTATTTGTAGGAACAGGATAAACATTCATATTGTATATTTCTTTAAATTCTTCTTCTTCTGTCTTAGCAGTACCTGTCATACCTGCAAGTTTATTAAACATTCTAAAGTAGTTTTGGAATGTTATTGTAGCTAAAGTTACGCTTTCCCTTTCAACTTTAACTCCTTCTTTTGCTTCAATTGCTTGATGTAAACCTTCAGAATATCTTCTTCCTTCCATTATTCTTCCGGTAAATTCATCTACAATTAAAACTTCACCGTCTCTTACAACATAATCTCTATCTTTAAACATTAAAGTGTTTGCTCTTAATGCTTGGTTAAGGTGATGTTGTAATTCCATATTATTTATATCAGAAAGGTTTTCTATATTAAAAGCTCTTTCTGCTTTTGCTATACCGGATTCAGTTAAGTTACAAGTTTTATCTTTTTCATCAACTGCATAATCTTCAGGTTTTAATGTTTTGATAAATGAATTAGCATCATAATATCTTCTTGTACTTTCGTTTCCACTTCCTGAAATAATAAGAGGAGTTCTGGCTTCATCAATAAGGATACTATCAACTTCATCGACTATTGCATAGTTAAGTTCTCTTTGAACAGTATCATCTATTTGTTTAACCATGTTATCTCTTAGGTAATCAAATCCAAATTCGTTGTTTGTTCCATAAGTTATATCAGCATTATAAGCTGCTTTTTTCTCATTAAAATCAAGCCCATGAACAATAAGCCCAACGCTTAACCCAAGGAAATTAAACATCTTACCATTCCACTCACTATCCCTTTTTGCAAGGTAGTCATTAACTGTGACAATATGTACTCCCTTTCCTTCAAGAGCATTCAAGTAAGCAGGAAGTGTAGCCATTAAAGTTTTACCTTCACCTGTTTTCATTTCAGCGATATTTCCTTGATGAAGAATAATACCACCAATTAACTGTACTTTAAAATGTCTAAGTCCTAAAACCCTGTCAGATGCTTCTCTTACTGTAGCAAATGCTTCTACAAGTAAATCATCAAGAGTTTCTCCCTTTTGTAATCTTTCTTTAAATTCATTTGTTTTATTTTGAAGTTCTTCGTCACTTAATGCTTTATACTCATCTGATAAAGCTTCTATTTTATCTGCAATTTTTTCAAGCTTTTTTATTTCTTTATTATCTAACGATTTTGCAACCGCCCCTAGTAATCCCATAATCTTTAATTCCTCTCTATTAAAAAGATTTTCGTAAATTATATTGTATCATAATATATCATGAAATATGTAAAATTTAAGTAATTTTTAATAAATTATGTACTTTATTTTAATGAAAAAATTAATTATTAATTATAGATATTGATAAAAAACTTTTATGTGATATACTGACTTTAAAATGTAAAAAAAACTTATAATATATTATTATCGGAGGATAAAAATGATATTATCAGGAAAAGAAATAGAAAAAAATATAGGTAAAGATATAATAATAGAACCTTTTGATAAAAATAAGTTAAATCCAAACAGTTATAATTTATCTCTTTCTAATGAGCTTTTGGTATACGATAATTATGTATTAGATATGAAAAAAGAAAATAAAGCACATAAAATTATAATACCGGAAGATGGATTAATTCTTGAACCAAATAAACTTTACCTTGGAAGAACAAACGAATTTACAAAAACAGACAGATTTGTTCCAATGCTTGAAGGTCGTTCTTCAACAGGAAGACTAGGACTATTTATTCATGTTACGGCAGGATTTGGTGATGTTGGTTTTTCTGGTTATTGGACTCTTGAAATATTTTGTATTCAACCTATTAAAATATATCCAAACGTTGAGATATGCCAAATATACTACCATGATATAAAAGGAGACTACGAATTATATAAAAGCGGTAAATATCAAAATAACACAGGTATTCAACCAAGCCTTATGTTTAAAGATTTTGAAAATTAAAAAAGGAATACAAAAGTATTCCTTTTTTAATGATAGATTCTTTTTTATTTAATTTTATGTAAATTATCTTTCTATTATATAATATTTTTTAATTTATATTGTTTTTCATTAAAAAATAACTCAATTAAAAAATTAATATTATCTATACTTGAAAGAAAAGATATTATATTATTTTTCATAGTTTCTTTATTTATTTTTTTTATAATATATAAAAATTTTGTATAACATATTTTAAATAAATATAAAATAAGCTCAGGATAAAATTTTAAACAGAAAAAATAAAAATCTAATATTAAATTATCTTCAAAATCATATACATTCATTTTTTAACTCTCTATAACTAATATTTTAATCTTAGTTAGATTATAAATAATAATATATATATGTAATATCTTTAATTAATAAATATTTAGTAAATAGTATGTAAATAAAAAAGAGAATATAATATATTCTCTTTTTTTTTTATAAACTATTAATTTGCTAAAAACATAATTTAAAATTACCACAATAATTTGAGTTATAAATTTTGAATATATTTCATTAAAATTTATAATACTTACAGTATAATGAACAAATCATACTTCAAAAAACATAGTAAAAAGTCTTGCCATTATAAACTTAATAAATTCTAATAATCTTTCAGTAAAACTAAGTCCTTTTGAATGAAATACAAATATAGTATTTGTAATATAAGCAAAAATAAGAGCTATTATTATTGATAAAATATTACTCGTATCAAGATTTATTTTAAATGTATTTAAAAGTATATAAAAACTTATTAAGTTTACTGCTACTGTTAAGCATCCAAAAAATATATATCTTACAATATCATTATAATAAATTTTTTTGATTAAATTTTTCATATTATCTTCCTACAATTTTAATTATAATACATTATTCCAAACTTAACGATATTTATAAATTCATTCATATTAAATATAATCATACATACAAAAAATACTATTAATAATATATTTTTTATTTTTTATAACTTTATCTATTAATTTAAAAATAAGTACTATATATGCCCATGAGAAATATAAAGAGTATAAAATTAATCCATTTTCTGCTGTTCCCCATCCCAAAAGACAAAGTATAAAAAATGAAAATATTAACCATAAGAAGGAAATATTAACAAATTTTTCTTTTCTATTTAATATATAACTAACAATACATAATAATAATATAATTAAATCAAAGATATCAATATAATTTACTTCTATTAATCTATATACAGGAAATTTATTTATTATAAGAATATTTCCTTCAGGAGCAATAAATATAGAGCGTACAAAATATATAAACTGGTATAATTTATATATAAATAAAATTTTTTCACCAGACCATGATATAAATTTTTCAAATTGTATAATTGCACTATAAAATTCTAAAATTTGTCCAGTAATAATCATTATAATTAAAAATGCAATAAAACATTTAAAAATATTATAAAACCAATTTTTTATATTTTTAAACCTACTTATAAAAGAAAATAATATATCTGATGTTAAAAGTGTTCCAACAGCTCCAATATATAAGTAATTTATTTCTATTAATTTATAATACCATACATATATAGTTAAAATTAAATAAAATAATCCTATAATATATTGCTCTGCCACAAAACTAAATAAAATTAAAGGATAACAGCAAAAAGAAAACATAAAAAAATATTTTTTTGATTTTCTTTTATATTTATCATTTTACCTAAAAAAACAAAAGATATTCCTAATAATAATATTTGTATTGTATTAAATATTACATTATAAGAATGTGGTATAAATTTAAAAAATAAAGATATAAATTTTGCTAGTACAGAAAAAGGTAAAGCAAATAAACCAAATAAAGGTTGCCTTAAATCATTTTCTGCCATATCTATATATAAAAAAGCATTATTTTTTACTAAAACTCCGGAATCTAAAGTGTAAATTACATCTACATATTTAAATAAATCTTGATATTTAGGTAAATAAAAAACATTTGTACAATAATATATAATTAATGTAAAAAAAAAAGCCTAATATAACTAAAATAAAAATAAATTTTTTTTCTACTCTAGTTAATTTATTATATTCATTTATTATAAATGGAGAAATTTTTAAACTTAAATAGTATGTTAAAATAATCATACTAAAAATTGATAAAAAACTTATTATATATAATGTGTTTTGAGAACTTAAATTAAATCCTAAATATTTTAACATTAATTTTTTTTAAAATATTATTCCACTATCAGTATATTTAGTTAATAAATTATTACTATACAAAGATAATAAAATTGAAATTATCAAATATCTTATATTTATATTTTTATAAATATTGTTACCTAATATTTTATATTTTATAAATATTCCCGATAAAAAAGATAGAATTACAGTTATCTTTATTAAAAACAATTCATAATTACAACATATTAATAAAGCTAAAAACGGAAGTGAAAATATAAAAATAATATTAAATAAAAAACAAATTTTTTTTCAATACTAAAAAATTTATATATATTCATTATAAAATCCTTTCTTTAATTCAATTTATTAAAATATTTAAAGTATAATAATTTTCTTATAGTATACTTTTCAATAAATTGCCTTATTAAATGTATTACTACACTAAAATTAAAAATAACAAAAACAGTAAATAATATTCTTAAAATTAAATATGGAGAATTTTTAAAAATATTATCCCATAAATAATAATCAAAAATATCATCGTGAAGAATGTATATTCTAATGGTAGTTGATGCCATTTTATTTATTATTTTATTATGATTTATTTTTAAATTTAAAAATAAACCAAAAATGTTAATACTTAAAATTATTATAGGTATACATTTTAATTTCAAATACATATTATTGTTAACATTTTAATAGTTTATAAAAATTTTTTTATAAATTTTTTTATCCTTTTTTATAAAAAAACACAAAATACATAAAAATATATAAAAATTTTTAATATATATTGTGTTTTTTATGTATTTTCAACCTGTTTATAACTCAAAATTTAATTGTTGATAAATTGTTTTTTTTTGCTATAATAAGTAAAAAGACCACTTATCTACATATATTTTGTAAAGTTATTAACAATTTGTTGGTGTTTTATGGATAAGCCTTATTTTTTTCTGCTTTTTTCCTAAAAATACACTTTTTTCGTTCGTTTATATGTTGATAACTCATATGTGTATAATTTGTCAAAAAGAATAAAAAAAATTAGATTGATTTATATATCAATATTATTTTGGAGGTTGTAATGTCTTTTGAACAAGAACTATGGAATAACGCACTAGAATATCTGGAAGATGAACTTTCGGATTTTGTATTCAAAGAATACTTTGAATCATCCATTACACCCCTAGCCTTTGAAGATGATACATTCTATCTTCAAGTACCGGATGAGGGAAATAAAATTTTACTTGAGGGTCAATATGCGGTACTGGTTGAAAACGCATTAAAATACTATACTCAAAGATACATAAAAGTTAAGTTTGTGGTCGCTTCTTCAAACGATATGGTATATACAAAAGAAGAAGCACTAAAAGAAATAGCGGCAACAAAAGAAAATGAAAAAAACGTTGAATATAATATATATAATACTTCATATATTCAGCTTAATCCTAAATATACATTTGATTCCTTTGTTGTAGGTGCAAATAACAGATTTGCTCATGCAGCATCAGTTGCGGTTGCAGATGCTCCTGCAAAGAAATATAATCCTCTTTTTATATATGGAGGAGTTGGACTTGGTAAAACTCACTTAATGCACGCAATAGCACAACATATTTTAAGAAAAGACCCTACAAAAAAGGTAGTACTACTATCAAGCGAACAATTCTTAAATGAGTTTTTAGATGCAATACAAAATAAAACAAACGTACAATTTAGAAATAAATACAGAAACGCAGATGTACTTTTAATAGACGATATACAATTTATTGCCGGAAAAAACGAAACACAAAATGAATTTTTCCATACATTTAATGCACTTCAAGGTTCAAATAAACAAATAGTACTTACATCTGATAAACCACCTAAAGAAATACATAATCTTGAAGACAGACTTCGTTCAAGATTCTCTCTTGGACTTATATGCGACATATCAATGCCTGATTTTGAAACAAGACTTGCAATTTTAAGAAAGAAAGCTAAAGAAGAAAACTATCAGGTAAGTAACGAAATACTTAATTATATAGCAGAAAATATTGAATCTAACATAAGAGAACTTGAAGGCGTACTTTTAAAGGTAATGGCATTAAGCGAATTTTATAATAAACCTTTAACATTAGACCTTGTAAAAAAAGGATTAAAAGATATAATTGATATAAGTGATAAAAAAATATCTCTTGATTTAATAACAAAAGTTGTTTGTGAATATTACAATATAACAAAAGATGATATTTTATCAAAAAGAAGAACAAAAAATATAGCATATCCAAGACAAATATGTATGTACTTATCAAGAGAACTTACTGATAATTCTCTACCTACAATAGGAGAATATTACGGAGGAAGAGATCATTCAACAGTAATACACGGATATGACAAAATAAAAGAAGATTTAAAAACAAACGGAGGACTTCAAGAAGAAATAGATAAGATAACATCAAACATAAAAAACAGTAAATAACAACTTATTAATAGACTTATCCTATAAATATTTTGATTTATTAACATTAAAAAACAGTCAAAAAATGCTTATTAAAAAGGATAAATGAAGTTATCAACATTATCAACACTACTAATACTATTACTTTTTAATAAAAAATAAATATTATATAGATAGGTCCCACTAAACATGAAAGGATGAAAACATGAATATAAAAGTAGACAGAAATGAATTCCTAAAAGCACTTGTAACTGTAAGTAAAGCAACAACACTTAGAAATGTAGGATCTTTAGAAGGAATACTTCTTGAAAGTTATGATGATGTACTTTCTCTATATGCTACAAATAAAGAAATACAAATATCTACAATAATAGATGCAAAAGTGATAAGAGAAGGTAAACTGCTTATTAATTCAAGAATACTAAGTGATATAGTAAGAAGCTTCGATAACGGAGAAGTAGAAATAGATGCAGATGAAAATAACAATATTAAACTTACTTGTTTAAATTCTAAATTTAATATTTCTGCCATGGATTATAGAACTTTCCCAAATAAAGAAGTTTACAATATAAATGACTTTATAAAAATGGATAACGCTACAATAAGAAATATGATTAAAGAAACATCATTTGCTTGTGCAAGTTCTGATTCTGTTTCACCTATTTTAACAGGTATACTTATAGAAAATAATGATGAAGATATTAAATTTGTTGCAATAGACGGCTTCAGAATGGCTATAAGAAGCGAACAGTCAAAGGAAAGATATATGAATAATATAAAATGTGTCGTTCCTGCAAGTACTTTAAATGAGCTTAATAAAATACTTACAAATTATGAAGATGATGTATTCTTAAATATTAATGATAAAAAATTCATAGCAAGCGTTGGAAGAACACAAATTGTTTCAAGTTTATTACAAGGTCAATTTATTGATTATGTAAATCTTCTTCCAAAAGAAAGCAAAACAATTGTTAAAATGAACAGAATGGAATTATTGTCAGCTTGTGAAAGAGCTTCAATCATTTCAGATGAAGGAAGAGCTCATCTTATAACAATGCATTTTAGCGAAAATAATTTACTTCTTACAAGTAAATCTGCTTTTGGTAATGTAGAAGAAAATATTTCTATTAATTTAAGCGGAGAAGATCTTGATATATCTTTCAACAGCAGATATATAATAGATGCTCTTAAAGTTATTGAAGATGAAAAAGTTATACTTGAATTTAATTCTTCAAACAGTCCTTGTTTGATAAAACCGGTAAATTCAAAGAAATATACTTATCTAATAATGCCTGTAAGACTTTCTTAAAAAGAACCTTTTTGGTTCTTTTTTTGTTAAAAGTATTTGAAAAAATATAAAAATATATATGATAAATAGAAATACATAAGGAGAAAGTTATGAAATACAGTATATATTATAATTCTTTAACTGGTAACACAGAATTTATTGCAAATAAAATAAATGAAATATTAAAAGATAAAATTGTTAAATTTGAAAAATATAATGGTGTTTATGAAGACAATAATGAAGATATTGTTTTTGTGGGATTTTGGACAGATAAAGGAAATGCAACCGATGAAATAAAAGAACTTTTAAGTAAGATAAAAGATAAAAAGATAGTTTTATTTGGTACTGCCGGATTTATGAGCAATAAAGAATATTACGATAAGATAATAGATAACGTAAAAAAATTAATAAATGAAAGCTGCGAATATCTTGATTACTTTATATGTCAGGGTAAAATGGGAATGGGAATAAGAAAAAGATATGAGAATATACTTAAAGAAAATCCTGATAATGAAGGAATAAAAGATATGATAAAAAATTTTGATATAGCTCTAAATCATCCAAATGATGAAGATGTTAAAAATTTGGAACAATTTTTAAGTGAGTATAAATAAAAAAAGAATAACATTAGTTATTCTTTTTTTATTTGTTATTTTATAGCTTCTGTTTTATATATAAATTTAACGCTTCCATTCATACCGCCACTAAGTCCTGAAAAATTATCATAACTGTTTGCATTTTCTACTACACTGTGAATTCTTCCTTTTAAACTATCAAGACTTCCAAGTGTACTTACTAATTTTTCTATTCCTTCTTTATCAAAAGTATCCATTCCTTCTTCTAATTCTTTAGAACCTTTTTCAAGGGATGATATTCCTTCAATTAGTTTATCGCTTCCTTGTTTTAATGTTGTAAGTCCGCTGTCTAAATCTTTACTTCCTTGAATTAAAGGATTAATACCTTGATTTATAAATTGATCTACTCCTAAAACTATCTGGTCGCTTCCCTCAGTTTTTAATCTATTACTTGATGAATATAATGTATCAAGACCGCTTTCAACACTTGAAGCACCATTTAAAATAGTACCTTCTTTATTACTAGTTAAGCTGTACTGAATTTGTTTTTGTGCATTTATAGTTTGCGATAAAGTAGACTGCATTGTTTTTAAATTTTCAAGTAAAGGACTGTCAGGCTGAAATTTTTCAAGTTGTTCAATTGTAGTATTTAATCCGCTTAATACTTGTTCATTGTAACTTATTGTTTCACTAAGGCTGTTACCTGCTTTATTTATTCCATTTTTAAGTTTAGTGCTTCCGTTTTTTGTAGCTTCTATACCTGATGATAGTTTTCCTATATTATCAGATAAAAGGCTTGCTCCGTCTTTTAAATCATTAGCACTGACTTTTAGTTGTTCGCTTCCTTTTGCAAGTTGTTTTGCACCGCTGTTTAGTTTATCTATCCCTGTTGTAAGAGTTCCTGATTTATCTATTAAAAGATTAATACCTTCGTTTAATGATTTTGAACCGTTAACAAGTTCTTTTGAAGAACTGCTTAATTTATTTAATGAATTTGTTAAATCCATAATACTGTCAACATCGTCTAAGTTAATGTCTTTATAAACTTCATTTGTTACATAACTCATTGTTCCGTCCATTGTAAAATCTTTTGCATCAAAAGTTATTTCTGCATATGAAGGAATATCAAAACCTCTTACTGAAATAGATTCATCAAGTCCCGGAAAAGCATAACACATTACAACTGTATTTTCTCCTTCATCTACACTTTTTCCGTTTGTAACTTTTATATTACTTATTTTACTTGAATCTAAAATCATTCCTGATACTGCCATAAAAGCATTATTCTCAAATGTTACGTTATCATAATCTATTCTTATTTTTATTTTACCGCTTTTATGTGCAATATCTTTTGCAGATATTTTTTCACCGTTTAAATAATAAGTCATTTTAATATTTACGGGAAGTTTTTTATTTGAAGTTCCTTGATATGTTATATCTTTTCCTTGTGAATTCCATACTACTTCTGAAAATTTTTTATCAAAAGTTTCATTTCCTTTTAAATTTTCAATATCATTTAAGTTTGTTTTATCTTCTATTTTTTCTCCTTTTTTACCGCCTTTTAATGTTACGCTTACGATTTCTTTATTAACGTTTCCGTTGGCATCTGATATAACATAAACGCTTTCTTCTTTACTTACGTTTGAATCTTTTGCAAATACGCTTGGAGTACAAATTGATAAAGCAAATAAAGATGATAATATTAAAGATAATACTTTCTTTTTATTTTTCATTTTTTATTCTCCTTCTTTTACGTTAAATTTATAAGTTATTTTTATTATTAATTTATCGAATATCATAAGTGCACTAGGAAGCATTAGTATTACTACAAACATACTTATTATTGCGCCTCTTGATAAAAGAGTACAAATTGAACTTATCATATCTATTTTTGAATATAAAGAAACTCCCAGAGTTGATAAGAAAAATCCTAAAGCACTTACGATAATTGAGCTTGTTGAAGTTTTTAAAGCTAATAATACCGCATCTTTTTTTGCCATTCCTTTTTCTCTTTCTTCTTTATATCTTGTAGTCATTAATATTGCATAATCAACAGTTGCTCCAAGTTGTATGGTTCCTATTACTATTGATGCAACAAAAGGAATTGTAGTGTTGGTGTAGAAGGATAGTCCCATATTTATAAATATTGCAAATTCGATTATTGTTACCAAAATTACCGGTATTGAAATTGATTTGAATACTATAAGTATTATTAAGAATACTGCGGTTATTGATATATAATTTACAACTTTAAAATCATGGTCTGTAACATCAATAAGATCTTTTGTACAAGGAGCTTCACCTATAACCATTGAATTTTTATCATATGATTTTGTTAAATTTTGTATTTTTGTTATTTGATTATTTACTTCATCTGATGCTGTTTTATAGTTAGAATTAATAATCATTAGTTTATAGTTATCGCTTTCAATTTGATCTTTTAATTCATTTGGTATTATTTCATCAGGCATTGATGGATCAATGATTGTATCCATTGATAAAACATCTTTTACTCCATCAATATTTTCTATTTTTTTTGTTAGCTCATAACTTTCTTTTCTTGAAATATCTTTATCAAGAAGAACCATATGAGTTGAACCTATATTAAATGTTTTTTCTATTTCGTTATTTGCTTTTATACTTTCACATGTTTGAGGTAATGTATCGTATAAGTTATAGTAAACTTTTGTATTGTTGTATCCGTATATTGAAGGTATCAATATTACTAAGAATAGAATTGCAAATACTTTATAATTTTTTATGACAAAATTACTAAGCTTATCAAAACTTGGCATAAAGTTTCTATGTTTAAATTTATTAATAGATTTTTCAAAAGTAAGTATTAGTGATGGAAGAATAGTTACACAAGATATTATTCCTATTACAACTCCTTTTGCCATTACTATTCCAAGATTAAGTCCTAAAGTAAATGTCATAAAACAGAGTGATAAAAATCCTGCTATTGTAGTTATTGAACTTCCTACTATAGATGTAAAAGTATTTGTTATTGCATGAGCCATAGCTTCGTTTTTATCTTGGTAGTGAGTAAGTTCTTCTTGGTATCTGTGATATAAAAATATAGAGTAGTCCATTGTAACAGCTAGCTGTAAAACAGCAGTAAGAGCTTTGGTTATAAAAGATATATCATCAAAGAAGAAGTTACTTCCAAGGTTGTATATTATTGAAATACCTATACTAAGTAAGAAAAATATAGGTATCATAAAAGAATCCATTGAAAAACCTAAAATTAATCCAGTAAGTATAGCGGCAATTATTACATATACAACCGTTTCATGATTAATAAGATTTTTTATATCTGTTACTACAGAAGACATTCCGCTTACAAAACATTCTTCGTTTGAAATATCTCTTATATCTTCAACCGCCTGCATAGTTTCGTCTGAACCCATTGATGTATCATAAAATATAGCCATTAAAGTTTCATCTTTATTGTTAAAAGTGCTATAAATATTATCCGGCAGTATTTCTTTTGGTACGGATAAATCCAAGATATCGTCATACCATATTACTGAGTCAACATGGTTTACTTTTTCTATTTTTTCTTTTAAATTTTCAACTTGTTTATTATCCATTCCTTTTACTATATACATGGAAAATCCACCTTTACCGAATTCATCCATAAGTACATCTTGACCTTTCATCGTTTCCAAATCTTTTGGAAGATAAGAAAGGATATCATAATTTATTTTTGTGTTTATAAACCCTATAACAGAAGGTATTAAAAGTAAAACAGCAATTAATAAAATAAGAATTCTATGTTTTACTATTTTTTGTGATATTTTATTCATTAGCTCTCCTCCTTTTATAATAAAAATGACTATTAGTCATTTTTATTATATGGGATTATAATACAAAAATGACCAATAGTCAATATTATTTATATAAAAAAATGACTATTAGTCATTTTTTTATAATTTAATCAATTGACAAAATATTTTTAATGTGCTACTTTTTTATTAAAGGAGAGATTATTATGAGTATTATTGAAGATAAGAAAAGAAAAAAATTGGATAATCTTCTTGATTGTGCTTTTATTTTATTTACTACAAAAGGAATAGAAAATACATCTGTATCCGATATAACAAAAAAGGCAAAGGTTGCAAAAGGGACTTTTTATTTATACTTTAAAAATAAATATGAGATTAAAGATATACTTATATATAATAAATCAAATGAAATTTTTAATATGGCTAAAAGAGCCCTCGATAAAGAAAATATAAAATCATTTCATGAAAAAGTTTTGTTTTTTGTAGATTATATAGTTGATACATTAAATAATAATCCTGTAATATTAAGTTTTATATCGAAAAATTTAAGCTGGGGCGTTTTTAAAAAAGTAATAATAGAAAATAGTGAAGATAGTAAGTTTAAAACATATTTTGATGAGATGATAAAAAATTCAGGTTATGAATTTGATAATTATGAATTTATGTTTTATACAATATTAGAACTCGTTAATTCAACATGTCATAATGTAATTTTATATGGTGAACCTGTACACCTTGATGTATTAAAAAAATATTTATATAAAGATATACGTTCTATAATAGATAATCATATAATTAAAAAAGACCTTTAGGGTCTTTTTTATATAGATAAGTTGTTGACTACTTATTTAAAAACATATATAATTTAAAATAAGTTTTTTTATTTGGAATATCAAATAAAAGTAAAGATCAAACGAGGTAATATATGAATAAAAATAAAGATGTAGTTATTAAACTCGAACACATTAATAAGAAATTTGGAGAAAAAGAAGCATTAAAAGACGTTACTTTTAATGTAAAAAAAGGAGAAATTCTCGGTTTTCTTGGACCATCAGGTGCAGGTAAAACAACTTTAATAAAAATTCTTACAGGACAAATAACATCAGATCTTGGTATAGCTGAAGTATTTGGAAAAGAATGTATAAAGCTTCAAAATGAAGATTATGAAAAAATAGGTATGGTTCTTGATGACAGCGGTGTATACGAAAGACTTACTTGTTTTGATAATATACTTCTTTTTGCTGATATTTATGGTATGTCAAGACAAGATGTTCATGATATTTTTGATAAAGTAGATCTTGCTGATGATAAATGGGAAAAAGCAGGAAATCTATCAAAAGGTATGAGACAAAGACTTGTAATTGCAAGAGCTATTCTTCATCAACCAGAACTTTTATTCTTAGATGAACCAACAAGCGGTCTTGACCCTTTAACTTCTCAAAAAATACATAATTTATTATTTGAACTTAAAGAAAAAGGAACAACAATATTTTTAACTACACATAATATGGAAGAAGCAACTAAACTTTGCGACCATGTTGCACTTCTTAATGAAGGGGTTATTGTTGAATACGGAGTTCCCGATGAACTTTGCAGAAAATATAATGATAAAAACGAAGTTAAAATGTTATTAAAATCAGGCGAAGAAGTTATTTATCAAAATAATAGTGAATTTGCAGATAAAATAGCTAATCACTTTAGAAATAATGAAGTTGTTTCAATTCATTCATCAGAACCAACTTTAGAAACTGTATTTATTTCACTTACGGGAAGGAAGTTAATATAATGAAAAAAGCAAAAAGTAATAATTCATTTAGAAAAATAAAAGCTATATTTAAGAAAGAAATAAAAGATGCTTTTAAAAGTAATAGAATAGTATTTCTTTTCTTACTTTTCCCTGTATTTGCATATGTTATATCAATGGCTATGAAAGGGAATACAGGAACAAATCCTTTGGTATTTTTAATGATGCATGTTTCTATGATACCTTTAATGGTTACAGCAGCTTTAATTGCCGAAGAAAAAGATAAAAATACTTTAAGAGTTTTAATTTTATCAAACATAAGACCTATGCAATATTTATTAGGTGTTGGAAGTTTTGTTTTTATAATTAATATGATAACATCTTGTTTATTTTTACCACTACTTCACTTAGATCCTGTTTTTATACCTAAGTTTTTACTTGTAATTGCTATTGGTATTTTATGTTCGACAATACTTGGAGCTATTGTTGGTGTTTTAGTTAAGAGTGGGGCAAATATTGCAGGAGCAACTCTTCCTGTTTCATTAATATTTGCATTTATTCCTTTATTGGCAGCAGGTTCATCAAATCCTATTATAACTGCTATAGCTTCATTTTTATACAGTGGAGAACTTATGATTATATTATTTGATATAGCAAATAACTTTACTTTTTCAGGTGTATCTATAATGTTGGTTAACGTAGTTGTTTTACTTACAATATTTACATTTGTATATAATCAAAAGAAATTATCAGACTAAAAAACAGCACTTTTAAGTGCTGTTTTTTTATACTATATCGTCAAGTTTAAATTTAATAACTTTTTTTAAATCTTCAATATTTACTTCTACTTGATACCCAACTTTTCCTGCAGAAAATATTATTGTTTCAAAATCTTTTGCCGTTTCGTTTATAACAGTTGTAAAAAACTTTTTCATACCAATAGGAGAACATCCACCGTGTATATACCCTGTTAAAGGCATAAGTTCTTTTTCTTTAATCATTGATATTGATTTTTCACTAATGCTTTTTGCGGCTTTTTTAAGATTTAATTCTTTATTTACAGGTATTACAAAAACATAATGCTCTTTACTCTTCCCTACTGTAACAAGTGTTTTAAAGACTTGATTTTCATTTTTGTTTAAAGATTTTGCAACATCGTTTCCGCTTAAACCTTGGTTAGAATCATATGAATAACTTTTATAGTTTATTTTTTTTTGAGATAAAATTCTCATTACATTTGTTTTTTCACTCATAATTTACCTCTTTTATATAAATTAATAAGTATATTATAATGAAATATATATAAAATTCAAAATATCAAAACAATTTATATTTTTATTTTATGTGATTATAAATATTTTAATATAGTAAAATATTTATAATTAACTATATATACAGTTTTTTACTAAAAATATGGCTGTTATGAATCAATTTCTTGATTTTTTAAATATCAATATATATATAATAAATAAGATATTATTATATTTTTTAGATTTACATATATATAATAAAATTTCGGTATTTTATAAAAAAATAATTTTAAGTATTTTATATGTTTTTTATATAAGTATTAAATAAATATTTTTTCATTAAAAATAAAAAATTTAAATATATAGAAGAAAGGTGAAATTATGAGGAAAAAGCTTTTAAGTTTACTATTAATAATAACTATAATATTCAGTGTCTTTCCGATTATGGTATTAGCACAAGACTCTACTGTTGCATCTATTACTTTAGATGGTGTTACAACAGATTATACAGATACTAATGAGTTTTTAAGAGAATTACGTAATTTTTGATACATCTGCTACAAAAATTGATATTAAGTTATTTGATACATTGAATGTAGAAAATGATATGCAAATGTATTCTTTATCTGTTCCAAATGGTAAAAATATTACTTTTGATTTAAATGGTTATTCTTTTTTAATAGATAACAATTTAGATATTTTTCTAAAAGGTAATCTTGTAATCAAAAATGGTACATTCAATAAAATTAATGTAGAAGGTTTTTTGGATTATGAAGATTTAAATATTACATTTAAAGATGTTAATATTCAAACAGCATATACAAGAAACTTACATATGGTTCTTGAGGGAACAACATATTTTGAAGATCTTGAAATAAATTGTACAGGTGATAGCTATGTTACTACACCATCTGCTAGTATGTTATCTATTCCGGAAGGTTCAACTTCAAATATAGGTGAACTTAAGTTAACGATGTGGGATTCTCTTCCTCAAACCATTCGCTCTTAAACTGATATTGGCGGAAAACTTATTGCTGAAAGCATATATATGGAATCTGGTCCATATAGTGCAGATTTTAATATTTCTGATACAGGTGTTGTTGATTTTAAAAATATTGAATTAGTTTCTCGTGGTAATGCTTCTTGTACTATTAATAATAATAATGAACTAATTGTCAGAGATACATTAAAAAATGGTGGTAGTATTATTAATAATGGAACAATTTCATATAATGGAGAAGTTGAAGGTAATCCTATTAATGGTAATGAAGTATCTCCAATACATATACATTCTTGGAATTCAGCTTGGACAAGTGATTCTAATTATCATTGGCATGAATGTACAAATGATAATTGTCCTATTACAGAAAATGGTGAAAAAGATGGTTATGGAAAACACGAATATGATAATGATTCTGATATAGATTGTAATATTTGTGGTTTTAAGAGAACAATAAGTAACGATAATAATAATACAAATAATAAATTGAACTCACCTGGAACAGGTGATAATAATAATATTGGATTTTGGATTTGTTTTATTATTGTTAGTATTTGTAGTTTAGTTGCTGTAATTTTAAAAAGAAAAAGAGCTTAAAAAAAAGTTATACTTATTTAATATAAGTATAGCTTTTTTTATGCTTAAATACATTATATTAATATGAATATTATATTTTAAAAAATTTTATTTATTTACTTTTATTCTTTCAAAATAATATAATTAAATATTTATTCTTATTTTAATATATTAAATTTAAATAAAATAAAAAAAGTCTTTAATTTATATATATTTTATGTTATAGTGTATATACACGAAAGGAAATTTTTATGAAAAGTAAAGGATGTTATTGTATTAATTTTAGAAGGGCTGCAAAAAACATAACAAAATATTATGATGATTATTTAAAGGAAAGCTCTCTTACTTTAAATCAGTTTTCTTTAATAAAAAATATTTTAAAAATACAGCCTGCTTCAATAAGTGATATAGCATCTAAGGTAAGACTTGAAAGAACAACTGTTGTAAGAAATTTAAAAACTTTGTTTAAAGAAGGGTTAATAGAAGATATTTCAAAAGAGAATGAGAGAAATAAACAAGTTATAGTTACAAAAAAAGGAAAAGAAATTTTAGATATTGCCATACCTTTATGGCAGGAAGCTCAAGATAATATTGAAAAAATTTTGGGAATGGATAATTATAATAAATCTCTTGAAATTTTTGAAATAATAGATAATTTATAAATTTTTATATAAAGGAGATAAAAAAATGTTTTACGAAGAAAGACAAATGGAAGAAAAAGCTTTAATGGAAACAGCGGCAAAAATGTGTGCTGCGGCAAGAACGGCTCCAAAGACAAAAGGTGTAGATGATATTATTACCCTTGTTTTGACAGGCAGTGAAAAAGTTAAACTTGCAGATAAAATGGATGAAGTTTATCTTAGAGAATTTGGTGAAACTGAAGGACATTATGTAAGAGATGCTAAAAATTTAAGAGCTTCCGGTGCCGTTGTTTTAATAGGTGTAAAAAAATCTTACAAAGGACTTCCTCATTGTTCTTTCTGTGGATTTAAAAACTGTGGAGAAAACAAGAAAAACGGAGGAAGATGTGCATTTAATACAATAGACCTTGGTATTGCGATTGGTTCTGCAGTTTCTGTTGCAGCTGATAACAGAGTTGACAGCAGAGTAATGTTTTCTATAGGTAAAGTATTTGAAGAAATGGACTTTATAAAAGAAAAAGATATATTATGGCAAGGTATTCCAATTAGTATAAGCGGTAAGAGTCCTTACTTTGATAGAGTAAAGAAAAAATAAAAAGACAATTTTATATTGTCTTTTTTTATTGTTTCGATTTACTTAACCAATATTGATATGAAAAATCTTTTATTTTATTATAATAATTATATTTGTGGAAGGTTTATTTATGATTAAAAAATGTAATAAAGGAGTTTAAGGATTATAAAAATGTTCTTTCTGCTTTAGGAGATGAAACAAGGCAGGCTATAATCGTTTATATAATGATAAATTGTGATGGTAAAGGCTTTAGAATTGGTGAATTATCTGATAAAGTTTCAGCTTCAAGAACTGCAATATCCCATCATTTAAAAGTATTAAAAGAGAATAATGTAGTTGATATAAGAAAAGAAGGAACAAAAAATTATTATTATATAAATAAAGAAAGCAGCAGTTTAAAAACTCTTATTAGATTTTTTAAAGATTTGGAAGAATATATAAAATAAAGGATATAAATATGAAAAAAGTAAACAATGTATATTTCAGCCCTACATTTTCTACAAAAAAGGTTGTAGAAACAGTTGGAAACACAATAAGTGATAATACTTGTAATTTAGATTTATCAAATAAAGACGAAGATTATTCAAAGTATGAATTTAATGAAAATGAAATTTGAAAACCATAAAATTATGAGTGATTATTGCTCTCCGTAGGTTATCAATAAAATCCTCCAAAAGCCTTGAAAATAAAGGATTTATCGCAATATGTTCGCCTTATCTCTTTATATGATTTTACACAAGTTTACTCTTTTCCTGATTGCTCATAAGGGCAAATTCAAGGGCAAGAAAATCTGATAACAAGATATAACAGAGTGTGGCAATCGGAGAACTGTGACATATGTGCGAATATATTATAACGGAGGATTTTTTAATGGACAAGTATATTTATGATGCAAGCAATGGTTTATGGTATGAGTTGCAGGGGGATTATTATATTCCTTGCCTTACTTTACCAGCCGAAAAAGAAAACAAACCTATCAGTTTGTGGGGGCAGCGACACAAACACTACTTACAGGAACATAAACGGACGGTTTATATTTCGCTGCTCACAAGCGGCAAATTGAATAATTACTTTGCCGACATTGACGAACAAGCAACGGAAATGATGTTTCGATTGGTTGAGCAAATGGCTGACAAGGAGGGTATGACCGAACAACTTAAAGTAGAAAACCCGATGTTGTGGGTTGGTCGAATGAATGAGATACAGGCAAGAGCACGAGAAATTGTATATGCCGATATTATCTATAAGTAAAAAATGTAATATATAGAATATTAAAATTGTGGCAGTCAAAAATTAAAACTTTGCCTGCCACAATTATGATTCGATGTGTTCTCTTTCATAATGACTTTGGTAATTCATTATGCTATAATGAATTTAATTTACGGTATCGCACTGTATCTACTAATTTGGAGTTCGATTAGAACAGGAAAAGATTATATTGATTGCTCTCTATGCGAGATTAAAACCGATTATACAGGAGGAAATTGAATGAGCAATATTATTCAAATCAATAATCTTAATAAAAGTTTTGGAAGTGTAAACGCTGTTCAGAATTTGAGTTTTCGTGTGAAAAAAGGAGAGTTGTTTGCCTTTCTTGGTATCAATGGGGCAGGAAAATCAACTACAATCAATATTATGTGCGGACAACTGTCGAAAGACAGTGGAAGCGTTTTTATTGATAAACACGATGTAGATAAGGATATGGACTATATTAAGCGTGAACTGGGCGTAGTTTTTCAATCATCTGTCTTGGATTCTACCCTTTCTGTTTATGATAATTTGGAAAGTCGTGCCGCTTTATATGGCATTACTGGAATGGAGTTTAAGAAACGACTTGAGGAACTGGCAAAAATATTAGATTTTGAAAATTTATTGAAACGCACCGTTGGTAAATTATCAGGAGGACAACGCCGAAGAATTGATATTGCAAGGGCTTTGTTTCATAAGCCTAAAATTCTTATTCTTGATGAGCCGACAACAGGGCTTGATCCGCAGACACGCCGACTTATTTGGAATGTTATATCAAGTTTTCGCAAAGATGAAAATATGACTGTATTTTTAACTACGCACTATATGGAAGAAGCTGCGGAAGCTGATTATGTTGTAATCATTGATGATGGAAAAATATCCGCAGAGGGTACTCCGCTTGAATTAAAAAATATTTATACTGGGGATTACATCACAATTTATGATGTAGATGAAAAGGATATTAAGGCACTTGATGTGGAATATGAGCAAATCCGAAACGGTTATCGCCTTTCTGTACCGAATACAAAGGCTGCAACTGAATTGATTATTCGTAATCCACAGTTGTTTAATGATTACGAAATAACAAAAGGAAAAATGGACGATGTTTTTCTTGCTGTTACAGGAAAAACATTAGTGGGAGGTGCTGAAAAATGAGTATGGCTTTCATTCTTATCAAAAGAAATATCAAATTGTTTTTCAAAGATAAGGGAATGTTCTTTACCTCTTTGATAACGCCTGCTATATTGCTTGTACTCTATGTAACTTTTCTTGGGAATGTGTATCGGGATAGTTTTACATCTAATTTACCTAATTCATTAAAACTATCAGAAAGTATAATAAAGGGACTGGTAGGCGGTCAACTTATCTCATCTATTCTTGCTGTTTCGTGTGTAACGGTTGCTTTTTGTTCTAATTTTTTAATGGTGCAAGATAAAGCAAATGGTACGATAAGAGATTTAAGAATATCTCCTGTGAAGTCAGCTACACTTTCGCTGAGTTATTATGTTGCAACCTTGCTTTCAACACTTATTATTTGCTTTGCTGCAACGGGTATCTGTCTTACTTATGTGGCTATTGTCGGTTGGTATATGTCACTCGCAGATATATTCTTTTTGTTTCTTGATATTTTACTTCTTGTTTTGTTTGGAACAGCATTATCTTCGATTATTAATTTTTTCTTATCAACACAAGGACAAATTTCAGCGGTAGGCACAATCATCAGTGCGGGATATGGTTTCATTTGTGGTGCATATATGCCTATTTCTTCATTTGGAGAAGGGCTGCAAAAAATAATCTCATTTTTGCCAGGCACTTATGGTACATCACTTATCCGAAATCATACAATGCAAGGGGCGCTTGCCGAAATGCAAAATCAAGGTATTCCAACAGAGGTTATTGAAAAACTAAAAGATTCCCTTGATTGCAATCTTTATTTTTTCGGAAGTCAAGTAAATATTGGAACGATGTATATGATACTTGGTATCACTATTTTGGTATTGATTGGAATTTATATTTTGTTAAACAAATCAAAAAAATATAACTGTTAATTTAGTAGCTGCAAATGATTATGTAATCCGCCGCTATGGGTAAAACCATAACGGCGGTTTTTCAATGCCTATCGGCTATCTCTGTCAATGGATTTTTTACGCTGTCTTTGCGGTGGGTTCTGCTTGTTGCGTTCCTGTATCTCACGCAAATGTTTTAGCACGCTCTGCTTTTCGGGCGGTCTAAGCTGTTCTTTAGCGGTGGCTGTCGGTTTCCTGCTGACTTGGCGTTCCCACTCGGCAAGGTCACGGTTGTACTGTTCCACAACGCTTTCCATTTCTCGGAAAGTACGTATAAATATCTGAACATCGGGATAACCGTCCTCTTTGAGCGTGTCGGGGATTTTATCCAGCCTGTCGGCAATCTCTGCTTCGGTTTCTTTGATTTTTATTTCCAACGCTTTTCGCTATTTGACTTTGAAAATCCCCTTTGTATCGGCAAGCTGCTGTTTCAACTGCGGCAGAACTTTGTCCTGCAAATTTTTAATTTTTACCGCTTTGCCTTGTACTTTTATCATCAGATTTCGCATATGACGGAACTCATGGATATCAATATCAAGCGTAGGCTTGGGCGGCATATCCTTTTCTCGGATAAGGTTTTGCAGAAAGTCTTTTGCCTTTTCCACAATTCCACGGAACAGATTGGGCAGCCAGCCTTTGCTTTTGATAGACTGACTTGCTTTTTCGTGTATATCGGTTTTCTTGACTTCTAAAATCTTTGCTTCGGAAATACCGATAACAACGCCATATCCGCTGTCCTGTTCCATTCCTGCCTTGCGGTGTTGTCCGCTTCAATCTCTGCGGCTTTGGAATTGTTCTTTCCGATTTTTTTGGTGGTAAGATAAACGCTGTTCTTATCAAATACCTTTAACTGCTGTTCAGGATCAGCAATATGGCGATTGATAAGGTCGGTATAAACCTCTTTCACTTCCCGAAGAAAATGCTCGCTTTTGAATTTATCATCTTTCACGGTAAAGAGGTGGCTTTCGTAAATCTCGCCTTTTTTTATGACGGTGCAGCCTTTTCGTATCTGCCCGTTCTCCCCTGTGATTTCTTTCTTGGCGCGTACCCTTTTGCCTGTTTCATCATAGAACACACTGCGTGTGGCTATCTTAATGTCAGGCTCAGGGAGCAGTTTTCTTTCGCTGAAGATAAGATGGATATGATAGTTTGTTTTGCGTTTATTGTGGTGGAGGGCTGACACACACTCCACACCATACCGTTTGTGGAACTCCTCCGTAAAGTCCTCCAGCACTTCCTGCGGCTTGTATCTTGTATAAATTTCGAGCAGGGCAATAATAAATTCCCTTGCTTCAATACATTTGCCCTCTGTGCCACTTCGCTTAAATTCCTGTTGGCTTTCCCTTGCAAGGTTCTTCCAAAATTCATTGTCGGCGGTGCGGTAGGTGGCATAGAGATTTTCCTGCCTTGCGTGGCTTGTGATATAGGATATTCTTCCCTTGACATTTGGCAGCTTCGACATCTGTATAAATGAGTGTCTTGCCATATACTCCTTCCTCCCGTGACGGGCATACTCTTTTTGCAACCGATAAATCAGTTGCCGCTGTTTCGGCGGCGTAAGCAGACGGACAGCGGAGAAAAACGCTGCTGCGGTTTTCTCTGTGATAATGCTGAAAACGAAAGTATCAGCGTTATCACAAGCCCCCTGCAAGGGCGAAATACCCAGAGTACAAATCGAAGATTTGTGCGAGAGGTGTATTTCGCTCTCAAACGCCGAGGGCTTAGAGAATGGTTATTCTACTTTTCAGATATCGTTTTTATTGAGCAGGTTTCTTCCCTGATTGACGCTCATAAATCGCTCTAAAGTATCCCTGCGGATAATCGCTTTTCTGCCGACTTTAAGGACGGAAAGCTTGCCCCAGTCTACCAACTTACGCATTGTATTTCTTCCGATACCCGTACATTCTGCTGCTTCTTCTATGGTTAAACCCATTTTGATGTTGCTCATTTTATCAGCCTCCTTTCAAAATACGCATTTTGCAACTATGAGTGTGCTATTATACTTATTTCGCTATCTATTGTTAACTTGTTTTGCAACTTATTAAGAAATATTTTTGTGTTTTATTAAAATTATGGTTGCAAAGTAGGTTTTACCATTCTATACTATCAGCAATAGGAGGTGAAAACCTTGAAAAAAGAAATCACATTCACCGCAAAACAGGTCGGTGAACGAGTTAAAGAACGCCGAACAGAATTAAACTTAACAATGCCAGAACTTGGTAAGCGTATCGAGGTAAACAAATCCACCATTCAGAGATATGAAGCGGACGGAGTAGACCCGAAACGCACAATGATTATCAACGGGCTGGCAGAAGCACTCCTGACCACTCCCGAATGGCTGACAGGACTTTCCGAAGATAAGGAATATGACAGCCGCACTTTATGTGCAAGGGATATGGAGGAACATATCAAAAAATATCTTGATACGGTTTCTTCTGTGGTAAAGGGCGAACCGCACCAACAACTGCTTACTACATTCCTCGGAAAGATGATTGACCTCTATACGGTTATGACTTATCACTTTGCAGACGCTATGGCTGAGGTTGACCGTGTAGCGGAGGATGAGGGCTTAAAGCAGTCCTTACGCCGCTATGCGATTGAGTCAGGGGCGATTATGGAGAGAGTTTACCGTAAAGAAATGGAAATTCCTATCGAGGATATGAAACAGTTTTTAGATGGGATTTTACATATCTACGATGAGGAACGCACCGCTGTAAAGATGGGCGACCTGTTCGGGATAGCGACAGCAGCCGAAGAAAGGGTTGCTGAAAAAGAAAAATTCCGTGGCTCTTTGACAAGTGAAAACGATGATTGACACTCATCGGCATAAGTAACATTTTTACTTTACGCACACCATATGTCACAGTCCCGATTACCACGGATATGAAGGGGAAATTTATCTATGGCAAAAGGTTCTGTAAGAAAAAAAGGTAAAAAGTGGTACGCACGCTTCTACATCGAAGATGAAAGCGGCAGAAAAGTACAAAAGAGTTTGTGGGAACAGAAAGCAAGTCTGAAACAGAAGCCCTGCTCAGAAAGGCAATCGCTGACTATGAGGAAAAGAAATTCGTTGCGAAGTCTGAAAATATCACGGTTGGTATGCTGCTCGATCTGTGGGTGGAGGAAGAACTGAAACCCGGCAATCTCAGCAATGGAACGGTAATGTCTTATCAAGGAACGGTCAACCGTATCAAACAGCACCCGATAGGAAACCGAAAGCTGAAAACTGTAACCGCCGACCATTTACAGGCGTATATAGACTTTCTCAGCTTTGGAGGTACAAATCCTGACGGCACAACCGCAAAGGCACTCAGCAAAGGGTATCTCCGATTGTTTTCGGCTGTTTTACAAGGGGCGTTCCGTTTTGCAGTATTCCCGAAAAGGCTGATAACCTTTAACCCGATGCAGTATGTGGTATGGCGAGGAAAGAAAGAAGAATACGAACTGTTCTCGGACGAGGATGGAGAAACAACTTCCACACCAACGCTCAGCTACGAACAGTATCAGAGGTTAGAGGACTTTCTGAAAAAGAAAAACAATCCTGCACTTCTGCCTATACAGATAGCCTATTATACAGGCTTGCGTATTGGAGAGGTATGTGGTCTTACTTGGCAGGACATCAACCTTGAGGAACAATACCTGACAGTACGCCGCAGTATGCGTTACAACAGGGCAAGGCACAGAACAGAAATAGGGGCAACAAAGCGTAAAAAAAATCCGTACCGTGGACTTTTGCGATACGCTTGCCGCAATCCTGAAAGCTGCGAAAGCAGAACAGCATAAAAACCGTTTCCGATACGGGGAACTGTATAGCCTTAATTACTATTTGGAGGTTAAAGAAAAAGACCGCACCTATTATGAGGTTTACAGTCTGCCGAGGTCGGAGGAAGTCCCAGCAGGGTACAAGGAACTATCCTTTGTCTGCCTTAGACCTGACGGAGCATTTGAAGCACCGAGTACGGTGGGGATTATGTGCAGGACAGCGAGAAAAAAGGTGGAGGGATTGGAGGATTTCCACTTCCATATGTTCAGACACACCTATACAAGCAATCTGCTTTCAAATGGAGCTGCCCCGAAAGATGTGCAGGAACTTCTCGGACACGCTGATGTCAGTACCACAATGAACATTTACGCTCACGCTACAAGGGAAGCGAAGCGTACTTCCGCAAGACTGCTGGATAAGGTAATCGGCGGAGAATAAAAAATTTTCCTTGTTTCGGCTCATAAGGGCAAAAACAAGGGAAAATACATAAGGTTTGAACATTTAATAGGCGATATGCCTTGAAAATACAGGGTTTATAGAGGATTGAATAGATAAAATGAAATTTGTGTAGTTGGAGTTCCATCTTTTGGAGGAAGAGTTCCTTCAACTGCAAGTGAGAGAATAAGTAAATTAAAGGCAAATAATACTCCTTGTGTAATAATTGTAACTTATGGTAACAGAGCTTATGAAGATACCTTAATAGAGCTTAAGGATATTTTAAATAATAATGGGTTTAGGGTTGTTGCTGCAATGGGGGTAGTTTGTGAACATTCTATTATGAATGAATTTGCAAAAGGCAGACCTGATGAAAATGATATAAATAAAATAAAAGATTATGCTATAAAAATAAAAGAAAAAATTGAAAGTAACAATTTTGAAGAAATTGAAGTACCTGGTAATACCCCTTATAAAAAATATGGTGCTATTTCAATGGTTCCAAAAGCAGATAAGAACTGTATAAAATGCGGTAAATGTGCAGCTGAGTGTTCTGTTGGTGCAATTGATTTTAATGAACCTGATAAAACAGATAAAGATAAATGTATTTCTTGTATGAGATGTATAAAAGTATGCGACTATAATGCAAGAAGTTTAAATAAAGTTATGTTAATGGCTGCAAGAAAAAAACTAAAAAAAGCATGTGAAGGCAGAAAGGAAAACGAACTTTTCATATAATAATGGATAATAAAAAAAGATGTAAGTGGGTAGATTTAAAAAGCGAAATTTATATAGCTTATCATGATAATGAATGGGGTGTTCCTGTTTATGATGATAGAAAACTTTTTGAAATGCTTATTTTAGAGTCTTTTCAAGCCGGTCTTTCATGGATAACAATACTTAAAAAAAGAGAAGCATTCAAAAAAGCATATGATAATTTTGATTATAATAAAGTTATAAATTATGATGAAGATAAAATAAATGAACTTTTAGAAAATAAAGATATAATAAGAAATAAAAACAAAATAAAATCATCAATATCAAATGCAACAATATTTGTAAAAATACAGGAAGAATACGGAAGTTTTTCTAATTATATATGGTCTTTTACAAATGGAGAAATAATAAAAAATAAAGATGATAATTTTAATACAACAAGTCCTCTTTCAGATAAAGTTTCAATGGATTTAAAGAAAAGAGGAATGAAGTATGTCGGAAGTACTATTATATATTCATATCTTCAAGCTATTGGAATAATAAATGACCATGAAATAGATTGTTTTAAATATAAAGGTTAAGAAAGTTATTCTTTCTTAACCTTTTTTTCTATACATTCTAAATCATAAATACTTGGAGAATAAATAATATTTCCCATATAATCAAATCTTGAACCGTGACATGGACAGTCCCATGTTTTTTCATCAGGATTCCACGAAAGTTCGCAGTTTAAATGAGGACATTTGCTTGGAACAATATAACAGTTTCCTTCTTCGTCTTTATATACTCCTACTTTTTCTCCTTTATATTCTACTATTCCTCCATGCCCTAACGGAAGAGACTTAAGTGTAGTATCTGGAATATTTAAAATTTCTTTTGAAAGTCCTTTTATTGAATAAGGACCTTCTTTAAGTATTGATTTTTTTATTCCTTTTGTATCAAATCTTTCGGGAGAAAATATACTGTCTTTATAATCAAATCCTTTAAGTATCATATCACTTATTATATTTGCAGCAACCATTGAAGATGTCATACCCCATTTATTAAATCCGGTAATTACATAAACATCTTTAAATGCTTTTGAAAATAAACCTATATAAGGTACTTTGTCAATTGTCATGCAATCTTCACTTGCATAATGCCCTATTTCTTCAAATCCCGGATATAGTTTTTTTATTTCTTCTCTTAGATTTTGATATTTTTCTCCTTTTTTGTTTTCCCCGCTTCTGTGTTTTTCTCCTCCAAACAATAATATATCGTCGTAACCTCTGAAAGAGTATCCTTTTTCATCTACACTTAAATATATATCTTTTAATTTTTTTGTATTTTTTAAAATTAAGAAGTATGAAAGTTCTTGATGCATTCTTAAAAAATAATATCCCGGAACATTTAAGAAAGGAAAAGAGCAGGCAAATATTATTTTATCCGCTTTTATTTTATATCCTCTGTCTGTAATAAGAGTTTTTCTTTTTGCTTTTACCTCTTCTATAAAAGTATTTTCGTATATTGCAAGGTCTTTTAATATGTGTTTTATAAATTTAAAGGGATTAAATTTTCCTTGATTTTTATATTTTATTGCTCCTTTGAATTTTAAAGGAAGAGAGCTTTCTTCTATATATTCGCAGTCAATATCGCATTTTAAAAGAGCATTATATTCTTTTATTAATTTGTTTTCATCTTCTTTTGTATATAAATAAGCATTGCATTTTTCAAAATCGCATTCTATATTTTCTTCTTTTATTATATTCTCATATTCTTCTATTGCTTTTTTATTTAAATATGCATACTCCCTTGCTTTATAAGTACCAAAATTACTTATAAGTTCTTCATATATAAGTGAGTGTGCAAGAGTAATTTTTCCCGTTGTATAAGCCGTAGTTTTTTGACATATTCTGTCTTTTTCAAAAATAACTGCTTTTATTCCTTGTTTTTTTAACTTATAAGCAGTAAGAATTCCCGATATTCCTCCCCCAATTATTGCAACATCTACATTTATGTTTTTATTTAATTCTTCATACATCGGTAAGTTAACGGTGTTTTCCCATAATGAATTCATAATAATACCTCTAAATCTATTTTTTATATATTATTGACAATTATAGGAAATATATAAGGTCGAAAAATAAAAAATTAGAAAAATTAAAAGTTTAAAAATTTTTAATTTTTATTAATAAATTATTAATTGAATAGATAAATATTGTTATAATAATATTTTTTTATAATTTAAAAAGAGGGGAATTTTATGAAAAAAACAATTATATTGTAATGAATTTACATTATCTGTTTATTTATTAATATTAAATCTTTTACAATTAGTTAAATCAAATAATGGTATAAAAAAATACTCTTTAATTTTTTTAATAGTTATATTATGTGTTTTATCACTGCCATTTTGTGAAGGTTCAATGTATCTTTTACCATTGTTATTTATTTTTAATTTTGGATATGGAAATAAAAAATATCTTATATTGGTATAATATTATGGTCATTGTTATTATTATTAAAATCTGTAATATCGTATTTTACAGGCTCAACCGCTACATCATTATTTTCAACTTTATGTTTTGATAGTGAATGGGTAATGCTATTTACTATTTTACCTATATATTTATATTCCGGTAAAAGAGGCAATAATTCGAAAATGGCTAAATGGCTATTTTATTTAGTCTATCCTATACACTTATGGGTTTTAATGATTATTTCAAAAATATTAGCTTAGTATTTTGTATATTTTATATTTAGGTAAAATAATAAAGAACTTAAAATTTATTGACAATATTAATTTATTTATGATATTATCTAACGACAGGGAATGAAGTTCTCCCTTAGTATTAAACTAAAACCGCTTTTATAGCTGATGACTTCTGTGTTTTGGACACAGGGATTATCAGCTTTTTTTGTGTCCGATTAAAATTATAAATTGGAGGTATTTTATTATGCTGCTTAGTGTTGCGATGATTTTGTTAATAGGTATGTTTATGGGGTGGTTATGTAAAAAGATACACTTACCAAGCCTTACAGGTATGATTTTAACCGGTATTATTTTAGGACCTTATGTGTTAAATTTAATTGACGATTCCATTTTAACCATATCATCAGATTTAAGAAGAATTGCACTTATAATTATTTTAACAAGGGCCGGTTTATCCCTTGATTTGAATGATTTAAAGAAAGTCGGACGTCCTGCAGTTTTAATGTGTTTTGTTCCTGCTTGTTTTGAAATTTTAGGTATGGTAATATTAGCACCAAAATTACTTGGTATTTCTATATTAGATGCTGCTATTATGGGTGCTGTTGTAGGGGCTGTGTCACCTGCCGTTATTGTTCCTAAAATGATAAAACTTATAGATGAAGGATATGGAGTAAAAAACAGTATTCCTCAATTAATTCTTGCAGGTGCTTCAGTAGATGATGTTTTTGTAATAGTTATGTTTACGGCTTTTACAGGACTTGCACAAGGAAACAGTATCTCAGTATCAAGTTTTGTTAATATTCCTATTTCTATAATTACTGGTATTATTGCAGGTATTTTTATCGGTATTATTCTTGCAAAATACTTTGAAAAAGTTCATATAAGAGATACTTCAAAAGTAATTATTATTTTATGTATATCTTTTATTTTGGTAACACTTGAAGATTCTTTTTCTTCAGTAATTCCTTTTGCTTCTTTAATAGCAGTTATGTCAATAGGAATAGCTCTTCAAAAGAAAAGAGAGGTTGTTGCAAACAGATTATCTTTAAAATTTAATAAACTATGGGTTTTTGCTGAAATTATACTATTTGTTTTAGTTGGAGCAACTGTAGATATTAAATATGCCGTATCGGCAGGAATTTTATCTGTTATTTTAATTTTAGGTGTACTTATATTTAGAATGTTTGGAGTATTTTTATGTTTGTTAAAAACAAAACTTACAATGAAAGAAAGACTTTTTTGTATGATTGCATATTCTCCAAAAGCTACAGTCCAAGCTGCAATAGGCGGTATTCCTTTAGCAATGGGATTATCTTGTGGAAATATAGTTTTAACTGTTGCAGTTGTTGCTATTTTAATAACGGCTCCTTTAGGTGCATTTTTAATTGATTTTTCTTATAAAAAATTATTGAATAAAGAAACTATATAATCATAGCTTTATATAATTATTAAAAAAAAACTGTAATTCTATATTAAATTTAATAAAAAATAAAAAGAAGATTTATATATCTTCTTTTTTATTTATAATAATTTATATGTAAATTTTTTAAATATATATACAAAAATTTATTAAAAATTAATATAATATAATAACCCAATAAATATCGAAAGGATTTAAAATGCAAGAAGAAAAACTTGTTTCATATATGTTGGATTTGGGTGAGATACTGCTTACTTCTGGAGCTGAAGTAAGCAGGGTTGAAGATACTTTAAACAGAATAGGAAAAGCTTATTTATTACAAAAAGTAGAGGTTTTTACAATAACTTCTACTATTATTCTGACTGTTAAATTTTCAGATAGTAATATAATTACTCAAACAAGAAGAATAAAAAAATATGAAACAAACCTCGAACAAGTTGAATACGTAAACCAGCTATCCAGAGACATATGTGTAAAAACATTAAGCATGAATGAGTTAAAAAAAGAAATAGATAAAATAAGGAATACTAATAAATACAATAAAAAACTTATATTTCTTTCTTATGTTTTTGTCTCAGGTGCTTTTTCAGTATTTTTCGGTGGCAGTTTAATGGATAGTATTGCTTCTATGATAACTGGAGGAGTAATGTATTTTACGGTTAATTCATTAAACAAATTAAAAATAAACAATTTTGTAACCAGCCTTCTTTCTTCACTAATAACCGCTCTTTGTGCTGTTGTTTTAAACAGTATAGGTATAGGTGAAAATATAGACAAGATTATTATAGGAAATATTATGCTTCTTATTCCCGGACTTACTCTTACATCTTCATTAAGAGATATGATAAACGGGGATATTATTTCCGGTCTTCTTGGAGTTTTGGAATCAATTTTAAAGGCAATAGCTATTGCAATGGGTTTTGCTTTTATATTAATTCCTATAGGAGGTTAAAATGTTACAAGGTATTATACAGATAATTATGGCGGTTATAGGTTCTCTTGGTTTTGCGATTTTATTTAATATAAAAAGAGATAAACTTTCTATTATAGGTATTGGTTCTGCCATAGGCTGGATTTGTTATTTGTTTTTCTTTAGTTTTAACGGAAGTAAAGTTACAACTCTTTTTATAACAACAACCATACTCTCTTTATTTTCGGAAATTTTAGCAAGAAAAATAAAAACTCCCGTTATTGTTCTTTTGGTTCCAATACTGATACCTTTAATTCCCGGAGGAGATTTATACTATACAATGTATAATCTGGTAACGGGCAATATGGATAAATTTATATATTATTTTTCTCTTGTAATGAAAGAAGCTGCGGCTATATCTTTTGGAATAATCATTATTACGTCAATAATGCAGATATTTACAAAATTTCAACGATATAAATTAAAATAAAAAAATCATGCTTATGCATGATTTTTTTATTTTTGTCTTGGTATTTTTTTAGTTTTAAATATTAAAAACAACGTTATAATAAAAGTTGTTATTTCAGCAAAAGGAACAGCCATCCACATTCCGTTTAAATCAAAGAATAAAGGAAAAATTTTTAAAAACAGTATTAAAAGTATAAAGGATCTAAGAAATGTTATAACCGCTGAGTATTGACCTTTTGCATAGGAAGTAAATCTTACTGCCGTAAAAATACTAAGTCCCGAGAAAAAGTATCCTATGGAATATATTCTCATTCCCATTACACCTAAGTTGTATACATTTGTTCCTTTTGTTGCAAAAAATGATACTGCCAAAGGAGCAAATATAAAAGATATTATATATAAAACACTTGGTATAATGCTAAAAAATCTATATGAATATTTTCCCAGTTTAATAAGTACGTCTTTATTTTTATTTCCATAGTTATAACCAAGAAGCGGAGATATACCCATTGAATATCCGGTATAAATACCAAGGAAAATAAATTGTACGTACATTATTATAGAAACAGCAGCAACACCGTCATCTCCCGCATATGTAAGAGCTGTTTTATTAAAAACAACAGTTGTAATTGCTATTGCAAGCTGATTTATAAATTCAGAAGAACCATTTATAATGCAAGGAGATAGAAAGTTTAATTTTATTTTTTCTATTTTAAATTTTATATTATTACTATATTTTATAAAATAAATTATTCCCAAAATCATTGAAAGGATAAGTCCAAGTATTGTTGCTATTCCTGCCCCAAAAATTCCAAGTGACATTTTACCTACAAATATATAATCGAGAATAATATTTAAAATACCTCCCGATGCCGAAACTATAAAACTTATTTTTGGGTTTCCGTTAATTCTTATAAAATAAACAAAAATTTCTTTAAGCATAATGGCTATTGTTCCAAACAACCAAATTTTTATATATATTTCACAGTAATCTAACGTTATACTTGTTGCACCGAGAAAAACTAATATATCCGATAAATAAAGAAGTATTACCCAGGAAATAATAATTCCTATTATTAAGCTTGAAACAATAAAAATTGAAACATTTGATTTGCTTTTGTTTTATCATTTTTTCCAAGATATATAGAAGAAAGAGAACTTCCTCCTACTGCAAACATCATTGCAATTCCGGTTAATAAATTAACTATTGGATATACTATGTTTATTGCAGCAAGTGCATTTGTTCCTACATATTGTGAAACGTATATACCATCTACTATTGTATATAAAGTAGTAAATAAAGCAGTAAGATATGTTGGTATTATAAATTTTAAAACCTTATAGAAATTTATATTTTTTCATCCTTAAACATTAAAATATTTTTCATTTTTTCACCTCGAAGTAAATTATAAAGTTTAAACATAGTTTAAGGTCAATGGTTTTTATGATAAAATATATTAAAACTTTTAGGAGAATAAAAATTAAAGATGTTTTTTCAATAGGAGATATATCTAAATTTTTTAATATTCCAACTTCAACACTTAGATTTTGGGAAAAGAAGGGGTTATTGTCTCCAAGAAAAGAAGATAATAATTACAGGGAATATTCCCTTCCTGACTTAATGAAAATATCCGATATTGTTTTTTATAAAAATTTGGGAATTCCTTTAAAAGATATTTTAAATTTAAAAAATAAAAATATTATAGAACAAGAGTTTTTTTGTAGTGAACATTTAAAAGAACTTGAAAGTCAAAAAGCATTAATTAATAGACAAATACAAAGATTAAAACAACATCAAAAAGCTTTAAATATAATAAATGAACTTAAGGATAAGGATTATATAATTGCTGATATAGATACTGAGTGTATTGTATCCTTTGAACTTACACAAAAAGAAAAAATAAAAATGTATATAAAAAATCCATATTTATATTCCAGAGTTCAACATTCAAATGCTACTGATAAAGAACAAAGGGGAATAACCGTAATAAAGCCGAAAAATAATAATGATATTATATGGCAGAAAAATAACGATAAATATGCCGTTTGTTTGATGAAAGAAGAAGTAGTAAAAGATTATCCAAATAACCTTAATAGTCTTTTATCAAAAGTACAGAAAAAATACGAAACAGGGTATATTATAAGCAGATTTTTAACTTCTGCAAGGGAAGAAAATAAAATATATGATTTTTATAAAACTTATATTGAAATAAAAAAAGAGATTAATTAATCTCTTTTTTATTTATTTAGAAGATAGTTTGCCGTATTTTCATCTGTTATTAATTTATTAACATATCCGCTTTTAACTGCAAGATAAATTGCGAACATTTTGCTTTCTCCACCTGCAACAGCTACTTTGTAAGGTGCTTTTTTATAAACGTCACTGCTTATTCCTATAATTCTGTCAAGTATATCTAAAGCTCCTTCGTTACCGTGTCTATCTAGGAATATTGAAGAAACAATATCGCAGCATATATCTCTTTGTTTTAATTCTTTTAAATCTTCATCTTTAAAGTATCCTGATTTATGTATTGTTGCATTGTCATCTGCAGGATTACCAAGAGATGTAATAACGCAGTCTAATTTTTTATACATATCGAATACTTCTTTTATTGAACCTTCATTTATTATTATTTCTTTAAATTTTTTATTGTCTACTATGGAAGGCGCAAGAAGCACCATTGCTTTACTGCCGAATACTTCACCTATTTTTGCGGTAATTTGATTTGAATGACGGTCTATTGATACATTTCCGTATCCTCCAAGAAGAGAAACAAAAGTTTTTTCAGGGTATTTTATGTCACTTTCAATATTAATATGACTTAAAGTGTTTCCCCAGCCTATACCTATATTATTATATTTTTTTACCATATCTTTTAATTCTTCACCGGCACCGTCTGCAAGAGAACGAGTTAATTTTTTACTGTCTTTAAAATATGGAACAACTTTAAAGTCTACATTAGGATATTTATTTTTTAATGCTTCCTCCAAATCGTTTAAAGGAGTAAACTCTTTTATTTTTATTTCAACTATTCCTTCATCTATACATCTTTTAAGTGCTCTTGATATTCCTATTCTTGAAATACCCATGCTGTCCCCTATTTGCTTTTGGGTCATGCCGTCAAGATAGTACATTTTTGCTATTTTTGAAAGGGTATTATTATCTAACATTTTTTTCTCCTAAAATTATAAAAGTGGTTGACATATAAAATCTTTTATTATATAATACGGTTGAAATTGAACATATGAGCATTTAAACTGTTCATATGAACAAATAAATATTAACATATCAATTAAATGATGTCAATAAAATATAAATATTTTTAAGTTTCTTAGGAGGAAAAAAAATGCAAGGCAAAATGAAAGCTGGCAGACTTCATGCTATCAACGACATAAGATGTGACGAAGTGGATATTCCACAAATTAAAGATGACGAAGTACTTGTAAGAGTATATTGTGCAGGTATATGCGGTTCTGACTTAGGTAGAGTTTTCTCAACAGGTACATATCACTTCCCTACAACTCTAGGTCATGAATTCGGTGGTGAAATAGTTGAAATCGGTAAAGGTGTAAAAGACCTTGACTTAAGAGAAGAATTAAAAGTAGGTCAAAGAGTTGACGTAAACCCTATGACAGGATGCGGAAAATGTAAAGATTGCTTAAATGGTAATATAAATTTATGTGATACATATGGCTACACAGGTTCAAGAAGCGACGGAGGATTTGGTCAATACGTTGCAGTAAAAGCTACACAATGTTATGTATGTCCTGATGATTTTAGCTGGGATATGATTTGTCAAATCGACCCTGCTGTTATTTCACTACACGGTGCTTTAAGAGCTGGTATCAAAGTTAACGATGCAGTTGTAGTATTTGGTACAGGTCCTGTTGGATACTATATGGTTCAATGGGCAAACATCTGCGGAGCAAGAATGGTAATCGCAGTTGATATTAAAGATGAAAAACTTGACTTAATCAAGAAAGTAGGCGCTACTTATACAATTAACTCATTAAATATGACAAATGAAGAAGTTGTTGCAAAAATTAAAGAATATACTGGTGAAGATGGTCCTGAAGTATGTATAGAAGCAGCAGGTTCTCCAATAACATTTAACCAAGCATTACAATGCTTAAAGAAACACGGTACATTTACATGTATAGGTACTCCACATGGAGATGTAAATGTTCTTGATAAATCTTATGATAAATGTATTTTAAGAAAAGAACTTACAATAAAAGGTTCTTGGTGCTATAACTTTACACCTGAATATGAAGAATTCTGTGCAACAATAGATGCTGCTAAGAAAGGTTTACTTGACTTAACATCAATTATTTCTCACAGATTTAAAGTTGATGATGTAAAAGACGCTTTTGCCTTAATTGAAAGAAAAGAATTCTTTAATAAAATCGTAATTACACAAGATGGTTACGAACCTGGAAAATAGTTTTTAATTAAAATAAAATATAAATAAAATTTAAGGAGAAAATTAATATGTTAACAAAATACGAATTAGCAAGAGTAAATGACCACTCTTTATTAAAACCACAATTAACTTATGATGAAGTAAGAAAAGGAATCCAATTCGCAAAAGAATGGAAATGTAGAACTGTATGTGTTACTCCATCAAGAGTAAAAATGGCTTATGATATTCTAAAAGGTTCTGAAACAGCAGTATGTGCATGTGTTGGTTTCCCAAATGGTGCAGAACTTACAGAATCAAAAGTTGCTGATACTCAAAGAGTATACAACATGGGTGCAACAGAAGTTGATATCGTACTTAACGTTTCAGCTTTAAAATCAGGTGATTATGATACAGTATTTAACGATGTTCATGCAGTAGTAAATGCTTCTCCTGCTAATATCAAAGTTATCTTAGAAAACTGCTTATTAACAAAAGATGAAATCGCAAAAGCTTCAAGAATTTGTTCTGATGCTGGTGCTGGATTTGTTAAAACATCTACAGGTTTCTCATCAGGTGGTGCTACACTTGAAGATATCGCAATCATGAAAGCAAATATCGATACAACAAGAGTTCAAATTAAAGCTGCCGGCGGTATTTCAACAGTTGCTGATGCTGAAGCATTCTTAAAAGCTGGTTGTTCAAGACTTGGTATTTCAAGAACACAAGCTATGTTTGATGAAATTGACGCAGCAAGCAAATAGTAACTTACATTTTTCTTAATACATAAAAAAGAAGAGAATATATTCTCTTCTTTTTTTTTGATAATTAAAATATAAATGATTATTCAAAACCTTTGTCTATATCATTAAATAATTCATCATTAAAGAAATCCCTTATGTTTATTTCAAAAAAATCACATAAAATTTTAATTGTTTTTATTCCCGGGTTTTTACATTTTCCATCAAACATACTGTAAAGAGTAGTAGGAGGAATACCTGCCATGTTTGCAAGTGAATTTATGGAATATCCGCTTTCTTCACATAGCATCATTATTTTTTTGTTTATAGCTTCCCTAAGTTGCATTTTATTCACCTCCGTTTATTAATATTACATAAATTAAATTTAGTCAAAATTAAATTTCTTTTTTTATATTTTACATTATTTTTTTTTATTTAAAAAGTAACCTATGGCGACTTAATGTTGACTTTTTTAAAAAAATATTATAATATAAGGTGAACAATCTTCAGGGTTGGGTGAAATTCCCTACCGGCAGTTATAGTCTGCGAGCGAAAGCTGAAAAGGTGAAATTCCTTTACCGACGGTAAAGTCCGGATGAGAGAGGATACATAAAGTATTTTTTTTAGTAATTTCCTGAAGGGTGATTACTATTTTTTATGTATACCTTAAATTTTAAGGAGGTATAAAAAAAATGAAAGACACTAGAAGACTTGTAACAGTTTCAATGCTTATTGCATTGTCAATCGTATTAATGCTTATTGTACGATTCCCAATTATGCCATCGGCTGCATGGCTTGAATATGAACCAATGGATGTTCCACTTCTTATTATAGGTTTAATGTTCGGACCTGTAACAGGAATAATATCCGTTATAATTTCAAGCTGTATACAAGCACTAACCGTAAGTGCTATGAACGGCTGGGTAGGTGCTTTGATGCACATAATCTCAAGTAGCGCACTTGTAGGAGTTGCAGGATTTGTATACAGCAAAAACAAAACAAGAAAAGGTGCTGTATTAGGGCTTGTTCTTGGAGCTATAGCAATGGTTCTTGTTATGATTCCGGCAAACTTGGTAATTACAACTAATTTTTACGGTATGCCATTAGAAGCTGTAAAAGCATCACTTCCTGTTGCAGTAATACCTTTTAATATTTTAAAAGCCGGTATTAACTGCATAATAACTTTTATTGTATATAAACCTATCAGTAACTTTATAAAGACAAGACATGATAGTGCAAGAGTAAATACAACAAAATAGAAATAATAATAAAATCTTTACTTAATGAATCCATTTAGCCTCTCAAAACGAGAGGCTTTAATTTTTTTATATAAAAAAACCCCTTAACAGGGGCATTCGTTCTTAATAATTATTCTGCTTCTTCGGCCAGCTCTTTTAGTTTATCCTCATAAGCTTCCAAAACTTTGTTTTGCATTTCCACTCTTGTTTCAAGGTTTATCGGATGTGCAATATCTTTGAATTCACCATTAGGCATTTTTCTACTAGGCATAGCAATAAATACCCCATTGTCTCCTTCAATTATTTTGATGTCATGAATTACGAATTGATCATCAAAAGTAACAGATACGATCGCTTTCATCTTTCCTTCGTCATATGTCTTTCTTACCCTAATGTCTGTGATTTGCATTTGTCTTTCCTCCCTTTATTCTGTTAAATATATTATACATTATAAATTTAAGAATTGCAATAACGATTACATACCTATAAATAAAGGATTTCATAATTTTTCAACATGATGTTTTTACTTTAAATATTTGCCGATTTTTTTAATATAATTATAATATAAATAAATATTGTAAAAATCATTGAAAGATAGTAAAATATATTAAGTATATAATAAGCATATAATGAAATAAATAAGTGTTAAAGTTTATATAAAAACAATACGGCGGTGAAAAAATGAATATAGATTTAGAAAATATAAAAAAGATATATTTTATTGGAATAGGCGGAACCAGTATGTCTGGTCTTGCTTTAATGTCAAAAATAAACGGTAAAGAAGTTTTGGGTTCAGATATGAGACCTTGTGTTTATACCGAAAAATTAGAAAAGAATGGAATTAAAGTTATTATAGGACATAATAAAGAAAATATAACCGACGATATAGATTTAATAGTTTATTCTGCTGCAATCAGAGAAAATAATCCTGAAAGAGTTGAGGGAAAAAATAAAGGTATTCTTGAAATAGAACGTTCAATTTTCCTTGGACTTATAAGTAAATATTATAAAAAAACCGTAGCTGTAAGCGGAACTCATGGAAAAACAACAACATCTTCCCTTATGTCTTTGGTATTTTTAAATGCAAATCTTGATCCTTCAATTTCAATAGGAGGAACTTTAAGAAAAATAAACGGAAACTCAAGAGTTGGGGACAGCGACTATTTTGTAATAGAAGCATGTGAATTCGTAGACAGTTTCCTTCATTCAAGACATTTTGTAGGAACAATACAAAATATTGAAAGAGATCATCTTGATTACTTTACAGGTGGTATAGAACAAATAAAAGAATCATTTAAAAAATTTGCAAAAATTACTCCAAAAGACGGTTTACTTGTTGTAAACGGAGATGATAAAAACGTTCTTGATATTTTAGACGGACTTGAATGTAAAATAGTTAAAGTTGGTCTTTCAGAAAATAATGACTTTGTTGCTAAAAATATAACATATAACGAGCTTGGAAAACCAAGATTTGATGTATATAAAAACGGTGAATTTTATTATCACTTTGAACTTAATATACCGGGAGAACACAACGTACTTAATGCTTTAAGCGTTGTTGCAGTTTCAGATTTCTTTATGATTGACAAAAAAATTGTAAATGACAGTTTTAAAGAATTCATGGGTGCAAAAAGAAGATTTGAAAAAAGAGGAGTTGTAAACAATATTACTGTAATAGAAGATTATGCTCATCATCCAACAGAACTTAAAGTTACTATTGATGCTTGTAAAAATTATGAACATAAAAAATTATTCGTAATATTCCAACCTCATACTTATTCAAGAACATTCCTTTTATTTGATGAGTTTGTAGATGCAATGAAAGGTGCAGACGAGCTTATATTAAACGATATTTACTCAGACAGAGAAGATAACGAATGGAATATATATTCTGAAGATATAGCCGAAAAAGTAGTTGAAAAATACGGCATACCTTCAAGGGTAATAAGTGAATTTTCAGATATAAGAGATTATATTGTAGAAAATGCTAAGCCGGGGGATTTTGTTCTTGTTGCCGGAAGCCAATCAATAAATCAAGTTGCTTACGATATAGTTGATAAATTAAAAGAAATATATGAATAAAAAAAGACCGAGATTTCCCGGTCTTTTATAATATATAGCAAAGAATCGGAATTGTAATAAAGGAGCATATAGTTGTTATAAATACTCCTTTTGATGCAAGAGCAGAGTTTCCTTCATATTTCCCTGCAAACATTACGGTTATGTTTCCAACAGGCATTGCCATTACTATTATGGTAAGTCCTAAAATTAATGGATTTGTAATAACATGTTTTAAAATAAACATTGAAGCTAATGGAATTAATATTTGTTTTATTATTGTATAAGGATATAATTTATATTCGTTAAATATTTCTTTTATAGGAATTCTTGCTAATGAACAGCCTATTAAAATCATTGCAAGAGGACTTGTTATACTTCCTACCATTTCAAAAGTTGAGCTTAAGAAAGAGGGAATGTTTATAGAAAATATAAAAATAATTATTGCAAGAACGCTTGATATCATTCCCGGGTTTATGACTTTTTTGAAATCAAATTTTGTTTTTTCTTTACTATCCATATTAAATAGATAAATTCCGAGGCTGTAAACAAATATGCCGAATACCATATTAAAAAGGCTGCATAGAAATACGGCACTTTCTCCGAATATTGTTTTTGTTACAGGATATCCCATAAAGCCAATATTAGAAAATATTGTCATAAACATATAAAGTCCAAAATTTTCTTTTTCTATTTTTAATATTTTATTTAATAATATTGCTATAAAAGGAAGTATTAAATACATTAAAAAAGCAATAAGTAAAATAAGAAAAACAGTGCTTTTATTATATGATATTTCGCCAGTTGTTACGGATGATAGAATCAAACATGGGGTTGTTACGTTTAAAATCAGTATATTTAACTTACTTGATACATGTTTATCCATATACCCTATTTTTTCTAAGATATATCCTAAAGTCATTACCAAAAACAAAACAATCATTTGTGTTATTATATTGCTTAAATCCATTATGCTCCTTTCTTTTTACCACATTAAACTGCTTAATATTTCAAATTCTTTTTGAGAATAAGTTTCTTTTTTCTCTTTGTAAGGGAAATTTTTTTCAAATTCTATAAAGTTATTTTCGTTTATATTAAAATCTTCACTTTCAACAAACCTAAAATCTTTTACATCACTAAGATAATCTTTTTCAAGTTCTAAAGCCAAAAGAGGAACGGCGTTTTTACCATCTTCGGTTTTTATATCAAATTTTAAAGCAAGTGTAAAACCGAACCTATGGTATAAAAGAGGATTTCCATATATTATAATTGCTTTATATCCCATTTCTTTTGCTTTTTTTATTGAATAATTTATTAAATCACTGCCTATTCCTTTGTGTTTATATTCAGGTATTATGCTAACAGGACCAAAAGTAAGTACATCTTTATATTTGTTTTCTTTTATTAATTTAGCGTTTGAATATCCTATATGCCCTATTAATTGTTCATCTTTTTGCACTACAAAAGAAAGATCTTTAATATAATCATCGTTTTTATGAAGTTTATGTAATACATAATGTTCTGCACATCCTTTTATATAAACATTAAAAAATGCTTCCCTTGTTAAAAATTCAGTATTTTTATAATCTTCTTTGGTTTCTTTTCTAATAATATAATCTTTATTCATATTTGTTCTCCTTTTATATTTAATTTAAAAATTGATACTAATAAAGGACACTAAAATAAAGATAACAAAGTTATCTTTATTAAATATACAAATATATTACATTACCAGTAACAAAAAGACACCACCTTTATTTTTATAAATTTAACACCTATATAATAACATATTTACAGGTATAATTTTAGAATAATAAAATTTAAAAAATAAATATTTTATTATTATTATATTGTATTAAAAAACTAATTTTGGTATAATCTTGTGATATTACAATAAATTTTTATTTTTTACTTATTTTTCTATATATTTTGGCAAATAAGAAAGCTATTTGTTTTATTGTTATTTTCATTTGGAGGTGTGATATGGAAAGTATCAATACCGCTAATCCTCTTGGGTATGAAAAAATTCCAAAACTCTTAAAAGGTTTTGCAATGCCAAGTATAATAGCGATGATTGTTAGTTCTCTTTATAACATTGTTGATCAAATGTTCATAGGTCAAGGTGTTGGTTATCTGGGTAATGCCGCAACGAACGTTGCATATCCTTTAACAACTATTTGTCTTGCAATAGCTCTTTTAATAGGAGTCGGAGGAGCTTCAAGATTTTCTCTTCGTCTTGGTGCAGGAGAAAAAGAAAAGGCCGCAAAAGTTGTTGGTAGTGCAATTTCAATGATGTTTGTTTTCGGTATACTTTATGCATTTTTAATTGAAATATTTTTAGTTATTTTGCTTAAAGCTTTTGGTGCTACAACACAAGTAATGCCTTATGCCATATCTTATACAAGAATAACTGCTCTTGGTATGCCGCTTCTTGTTGTAATAAATGGTATGAGCAATCTTGCAAGAGCAGACGGAAGTCCTAAATATTCAATGATGTGTATGCTTGTAGGTGCTATTGTAAATACAATTTTAGACCCTATATTCATTTTTGTATTTAATATGGGAGTTGCAGGTGCGGCAATTGCTACAGTAATAGGCCAAGTATTTTCTTTTGTTATGGCAATATTATATATAAAAAATTTCAAGCACGTACATTTAACAAGAGATTGTTTTGGGCTTCATTTTAAAGAATGCGTTAAAATTGCTTCTCTTGGTATGAGTAACAGTTTAAACCAAGTTGCGATTACTTTTGTACAAATAGTTTTAAATAATTCCCTTACATTTTACGGTGCGAGGTCAATATATGGAATGGAAATTCCTCTTGCTGCCTGCGGTATAGTAATGAAAACAAATGCAATTTTACTTGCAGTAATCATAGGAATTTCTCAAGGGACTCAACCTATAGTAGGTTTTAATTATGGGGCAGAAAAATACGACAGAGTAATAAGCGTTTATAAACTTGCAATACTTTGTAATCTTGTAGTATCTTTTATAGGTTTTATAGCCTTTCAATTTTTCCCAAATCAAATTATTTCAATATTCGGTTCAGGAGATGCCCTTTACTATGAATTTGCGGTTAAGTTTATGAGAACATTTTTATTTATGGTTGTATTAAATGGTGTTCAGCTTATCTCATCAAATTTCTTTGCTGCTATAGGAAAACCTATAAAAGGGCTTATATTATCAATGACAAGACAGGTAATATTCCTTATTCCTTTAATAATAATTCTTCCATTATTCTTTGGACTTAACGGTATACTTTTTGCTGCTCCCGTTGCGGATTTTATTGCTTTTATAACAACAACGGCAGTTGTATCAAAAGAATTAAAAATAATAAAGAATAAGGAAATTAAACTTAGTACAAATTAAAAAGAAAGACATAAAAGTCTTTCTTTTTTTATATGATTGATTATTATATTTTTTTTAATATACAATAATATTTTACTGTTTAAAATTATTTCTTTTTATATTATTTCTTTTAAAATATCTTCTACTTCTTTTTTTGATAATACTTTTCCTTGTGATACAACTTGTTCATTTATAACAAGGGCAGGTGTAGACATTACGCCGTAATTTGAAATTTCAACAAAGTCTTTAACATGTACAACATTCATATTTATGTTAAGTTCTTCTAAAGCTTTTAAAACATTATTTTCAAGATTAATACAGTTCTTACATCCAGATCCTAATATTTTAATTTGTCCATTTGTTTTTTCTCCATTATTGTCATTATTTTTACATTTACAAGTACTGCATCCACATGATTTTTTTAATATTTTCATTTTTCTCTCCTTTATTTTTTATATTAAAAATCCTTGCATATAGTTAAATATATAGCCTATTAAAATAATTCCAAAAGTACAAATTGATATAAACAATATAAGAAGTTTTGGCTTAACGGCTTTTTTAAGCATTATTATTGAAGGTAGGCTTAGTGTTGTAACTGCCATCATAAAAGAAAGAATTGTTCCAAGAAGTGCTCCTTTTGATAAAAGTGCTTCTGCTATTGGAATTGTTCCGAATATATCTGCATACATAGGTACTCCTACCAAAGTTGCAAGAATTACACCAAAAGGATTGTCGCTTCCAAGTATGCCGGTTATTATATCTTCAGGTATCCAGTTATGAATTATTGCCCCTATTCCAACACCTATTAATATATAAGGAAATACTTTCTTAAATGTAGATGTCATTTGATTTTTTGCAAATATCATTCTTTGTTTTTTCGAGCGATCTGGAATTTTTACGTTTATGCTTTTTGCATTTTTAATAAAATCTTCAACGTATTCTTCCATGTGCATTTTTTCAATTATGCTTCCTCCAATAACTGCAAGAATAAGTCCTATAATTACATAAAAAATGGCAACTTTATAACCGAAAATGCTCATAAGCAAAACCAAACTTCCAATGTCTACCATTGGAGATGATATTAAAAAAGAAAATGTAACTCCAAGAGGAAGTCCTGCTGATGTAAAGCCCATAAATAAAGGTATTGAAGAGCATGAGCAGAAAGGAGTAACGGTTCCAAGTAAGGCAGAAATTATATTTGCTCTTATTCCCTTAAATTTTCCGAGTATTTTTTTACTTCTTTCAGGTGGGAAATAGCTTTGAATGTATGAAATAATAAAAATTAAAGTACAAAGTAGTATAGTTATTTTTATAACATCATAAATAAAAAACTGAAGGCTTCCACCCATTCTTCCATTTAAATCAATTTCCAAAAGAGTAAGAAAGTTTCCAATTAATGAATTTAGCCATTTCATTGAAAGAATTTGATTTTGAATAAATAATAATACTGACTGAATCATATTAATTCTCCTTATAATTTTTCATATCAAAAAATTTTGATATGTTGCTTAAAATAAAAGTCATCTTTTAGATGACTATTTACAGCAATTCGTAGTGTTTTCATTTTCCATTGTTATTTCTCTAAGTCTTTTTATTGCATGTTCGCTTCCGGATTTGCTTAATTTATAATGTGTCCATTTACCATCTTGTCTGCCTTGAACAATGCCGGATTCACATAATATTTTCATATGATATGAAAGAGAAGACTGTCCTATATCCATTTTATCTATTAAAACACAAGCACATTTCTCTCCGCTTTTTAATAAATCTATTATTTTTAATCTTTTTTCATCGCATAATGCTTTAAAAATTTTTACGTCTTTTAAATAGTCTTCCATATTATTACCTCATATCAAAATATTTTGATATGAGTATAATATCATTTTTTTTATATACTGTCAATAGATATATCAATTTTTTTTGATATGTATATATTATTTTATGTTTAATTAAGGATAAAAAGTATAAAATTTCTAAAATTAGAAAAAATATATATGAAAATATTATAAAGGAGATAGTAATGAAAGCGACAGGTATTGTAAGAAGAATTGACGATTTGGGTAGAGTTGTAATACCGAAAGAAATAAGAAGAACTTTAAGAATAAGAGAAGGAGATCCTTTGGAAATATATACAGATAACAGCGGAGAAGTAATACTAAAAAAATATTCTATGGTAGGAGAACTCTCAACATTTGCTCAGGAATATGTAGACAGTCTATTTTTAAGTGCAAAAATAACAAGCGTAATTTGTGACAGAGAAAATATAGTTGCAGCTTCAACCGGAGATAAAAAAGAGCTTATGGATAAAAAAATAAGCAAAGATTTAGATAAGATAATTTCAAAAAGACAGCTTGTTACTTCCTTAAACGGAGAAGTGGATATAGTAAAGGACAAAAAAAACGAACATAAATATGAAGTTATCTCCCCTATTGTTGCAAACGGAGATCCAATAGGAGCCATAGTACTTTTAAGTAAAGACAAAACTATTCCCGTTGAACAGGCAAGTCTGCTTGCAAAAACAGGTTCAATATTTTTAGGAAAGCAAATGGAGCAATAAAAAAGAACACTACTGTGTTCTTTTTTATTTAGATATTTTCTTTTGTGTAATAATAGCTACTATACTAAATAATGAAACAAATAACATAATAATCCAAAGGGTAATATTATTATTATCTAATGTATTAATATGATTATCATTATCTTGTGTATCTTTATTATAAATAATTTCTACTGGTGATTTTTTATATCCACAATCAACACATTCTTCATGTTTAAGTCCATTTGTTTCAGGTGTAGCTTTTTTATCTATTATCCATTTAAAATTATGAATATTTTTTTGTTCTTCTATACCACATTGATTACATTTTTTCCAATGATATTCGTCATCAAAATACCATTTTTCATTAAATTTATGTCCTTTTGCTTTTATTATAGTATCGTTTTTTGTAATTTCTGTTGTTAAAGATTCATCAGAAAAATACTTATTACATTTTGTGCAATACCAATATTCAATATTTCCATTTTTCGTACATGTAGCTTCTTTTCTGTCTACTTTATTTATTGAATGATTCATTTCTTTTTTTGAAAGGGTCCACATATCATAATATAAAGGATGATTATCTTTATATAAATCTACATTTGCAGAGTAGGATGAACCATCATCTTCTGAAAAGACAACTTTATTTCCTGTATAAGAAGAGTATACCTGTTTATTACTTACACCGGTAAAGTTTGTATATTCTTCAGGGTATTCATTTTTATCTTCTTGTTTTATTTCAATTAAATTTTCTTTTCCTGTAAATGTATTGTTATTTAACTCAATTTGTCCTTTTGATGAATCTGTATGTTCGTTTAGACCTATAATAAGTCCACTGTAACCAATACTTTTTGCATTATTTTTTGAAATAATATTTCCATATACATTAACTTCATTTCCATTTATTGTAACTTTATTTGAAGCCGATCCGCTTGTTGTAGATATTATGACTCCATTTAATCCGCTTGCAACAGTAATACCTTATTGATTTTCTGTTTGTTCAGCTTTAATATCTCCATAAACAGTAATCGTAGAATTGTTTATAAAATAATAATTATCAATGTATTGCAATCCGTTAAAACCTGAAGCTACAGCTTGTACAGGGGATTGGGCTATAATGTCTTTTTTTACTATAACATTACAGTTTCTTTTATGGGTTTTATTTATGTAGCTGTATCCTGATGCAGTAGCATCTGCTTGTTTGCTGTTTGCAATTATTGAGCCATTTACATAAACAGAATTTTCGTAAATATGATCTGGTCTGTTATAATAATCACGACCGGAATTTGAAACAAATCCACTTGCAACAGCACCTTTTTTATTTGAATAAGCCTCAATATTGCCATTTTTAACATTTACTTTATTGTTATTATATGATAAATCAGGAACATCGCTTGATGTATTCATCATTTGATGTGCAAATCCACTGGAAAAAGCACTTCCTGCATATGTTTGTAAATTTGTTTTTGCAATAATACTTCCTACATTTACTGTATTATTTATAAAACTACGTCTTGATGGTATAGAACTTCCTCCTGTATTTAGCATAAAACCATATGCATAAGAAGAACCATTCATATATGCATATTTATTTTCTTCTTCGTCTCCCTCTTCATTAATTGCTTCAATTTTATTTAGAATATTTACTGTACAATCATGTGTATATCCTTGCATAAATCGAGCAAATCCTATTGAAGAAGAAGCACCTTTTTTTGAAGATGTAATTATATTTTCAGCATTAACGATGACATTATATATCTCATCCAGATTTTTTCCTCCAAATCCGGCAGTTGATCCATCTGCATTTCCGTTAGCAAATCCATACGCTGAAGCATGTCCATCATCTGTTTTTGCCAATATATCTTTTGAAACATTTATATTTATGTTATCATATTGGATTTTATTTTTATTTGTTCCTTTTACTGCAAAATAAGCAAATCCAGCAGATGTGGTATCATTGTTTATTTCTTCTGTTTGTCCAATATTACCATTAATATTGATGTTAACATTAGAAACATTTACTCCCCATAAATACCAAGCAAATCCTGTTGCTAGATTTTCCGGCTGTCCCCCAAAATGAATATACTAGTTTCCGTAATTTGATGAAGATGACATTATTGAAGCATAATAATTTAAATAATTGTGTTTGCCATATAATATATCTCCATTAACGGTTAATGATATATTATATAAAGAAACGTTATCATTTTCGTCTAAATAAGAAATATCATATGCAAAAGGTGTACCTATGACATCATTATTAAAAACAATATTTAAATCTTGTACATTACCCTTTAGATTTTCAAATAATGGTAAAGAAGATGAAGTAGTATCGCTTTGTATTGTAATTGTATGATTGTTAACATTAAGTGAACCTGCAAATATCCTTACATCATCTTGCGTTAAATCATCTCTTAAGGTATTGGTATTTATTGTTATATTATTATTTAATATATGTATTTCCTTTTGTTTCTTCTTCATTTGTAGATTTTAGTATAGATATTAAATCGCTACTTGTATTTATTTCTATAGTATTATTCTGTGCAAATATTTCATTTGGCATAAACTTAAACATTGAGAAAAATACTGCAATAAAAACAAATATTTTCTTCACTATAACTCTTTTCATAGTACTTATCCTTCCTTTATTTATTATAATATATCGTTTTATGTTAATTAGATATTTTTGTTGATGAATAAGTTGAGGTGAAAATTGACTTTATATTAGAATCTAAAATTATTATGTCAAATAAAAACGAAGTGATTTTGTAAATTGTATCTCTAATATTTTTTAGTATATCATATATATTAGTAAAATAATATTAATAATTATGTTAATTATGTTAATTGTAGATTTATTTTTTCTCGCTTAAAAACAGTCCCGATAAAACCAGTATTGTTCCTATAATCATAACAGGGGTTATAGGTTCTTTTAATATTATAAACGAGGCAATAATTGTTATTACTGGTGTTATATAAATGTAAGCACTGGTTTTTACCGTACCTAAGATTTTTATTGATATATTCCAAGTTACAAAGCAAAGTGCACAGGCACAAAGTCCTAAAAATAAAATATTAAATATTAATACTTTAGAATTAAATAACGTTAAATCAAAGGTAAAATTAAAAAATGGAAGCATTAATATCATAAATATCAGCCCGTAAAAAAACATTCTTCTGGTTGAAGCAATCATATTGTATCCAAAAGTTGATATTTTTCTGCTTAAAAGAGAGTAAAAAGCCCATATCAAAGCTGCAATAATAGCAAGTATATCTCCTATAGGATATACTTTTACTCCACTCATATCTTTAATGCTTATTAAAATAATTCCAGTTATTGCTATAATAAAACCGTAAAAAAAGTTTTTATTTAGTTTTTCTTTTGATATAATCCAAGAAAGCATTCCCGTAAAAAACGGAGCTATGGAAACAAGAACACCTATGTTTGAAGCATTGGAATAAGTAAGGGCCATGTTTTCCAAAAGATAATATAAGCTTACTCCCGTAAGACCTGCAAAGATAAAATATATTTCTTCTTTTCTATCCTTAAGTTTAAGTCTTTTGGGATACATAAGAAATAAAAACAATAAACCTAAAGTAAATCTATAGAATAAAATTTCCATAGGGGTAAAAGTTCTTAAAAGTATTTTGGTTGATACAAATGTTGTCGACCATATCATTATTGTAAATATTGCAAGAAGATGTCCTAATTTTTTATTATTTTCCATTTTTAAAGCCTTTCTTTATTTATGCGCTTAATATTCTACATTAATTTATTTCTTATTTCAATTTAATAATTTAATATAATGTTTCATGTTTTTATTTATGTGTTAATATTGTTATATAAATATTTAAGGAGAAAATCATGGATATTTTTAAAGTTTTATATGAAAAAAGAGATGAAGAAAATGCCGTTAATATGGCTAAATATATGAAAAATCAATTTGATTTTTTAGGTATAAACAAACCTGAACTTAAAAAATCGAAAAAGAATATTTTAAAGAAATTAAAAACAGGAACTACATCGATTATGATTTTGTAAACAAATGTTATGATGACAATAACAGAGAATTTCAATATGTTGCTCTTGATTATTTAATAAACAAAAAGAGATATTTAACAAATAAAGATGTTCCTTTCATAAAAAATCTTATAGTTACAAAGTCATGGTGGGACACAAGCGATATGATATATAAACTTATTGCGGATATGGCATTAAAATATGAGGATATAAATGAAATTCTTATAAGCTGGAGCAAGGATAATAATATATGGATTAGAAGAGTAAGCATAATGCATCAGTTACATAGAAAAGAAAAAACGAATATAGAACTTTTAGAAAAGATAATCGTAAATAATTTTGGAAGTGATGAATTTTTTATAAATAAAGCAATAGGCTGGGCTTTAAGAGATTATTCAAAGACTAATAAGGAATGGGTAAGTAACTTTATCAATAAATACAAAGATAAAATGGCAAATCTAAACATTAAAGAAGCAAGCAAATATTTATAATTTTAATCTGACTTTAATTTTAAAAAAGTAGCATAAATAATAAAAAAGAAAGGAAAATCATATGAGAATTCTTGTTGTTGAAGATGAAAAAAACCTTAATAATTTAATAGTTAAAAGGTTAAAAGCGGAAAAATACAGTGTTGATAGTTGTTTTGACGGTGAAGACTCTGTTTATTACATTGAAAATACCGATTATGATGTTGTCATTTTGGATATTATGATACCGAAAATAAATGGTTTTGATGTTATAAGAAGAATAAGGGATAAGGGAATTGAAACTTATATAATAGCACTAACTGCAATGGATTCTACCGAAGATATAGTAACGGGACTTAATCTTGGAGCCGATGATTATATGGTAAAACCTTTTTCTTTTTCTGAACTTATTGCAAGGATTTATGCTGTAACCAGAAGAAATACAAAAAACAAAACCAATGTATATAAAGTGGCAGATTTAGAAGTGGATTGCAACAGTAAAACAGTAAAAAGAGCAGGAAAAGAGATTGAACTTTCTTCAAGAGAATATGGAATACTCGTATTTCTTATAAAAAACAAAGGAATGATTTTATCAAGAGAACAAATTGAGCAAAACGTTTGGAATTATGAGTATGAAGGTGCTTCAAATATGGTTGATGTATATATAAGATATTTAAGAAAAAAAATGGATACCGGGTATGAAAAGAAACTTATTCATACAAAAAGAAATATAGGATATGTTTTAAAGGAAGAATAATGAGAAATTTATCACTAAAGACTAAACTTAATTTTTGGTATATATTCGTAATAGCCCTTATACTTATTTTTACATTGGCATTTTTATCAGTAAGTATGGACGGATTTACAAATGTTACATTAAAGCAGACTCTGCAAAATGAAATTAATGAATGTGTTCAGGAAATAAATGAAGAAGGCTATGAAGAAATTTTTGATGATGATTTTGAATTTTACAAAGAAGGAGTAGAAATAGCCATATATAAAAATGATAAGCTTCTTAGAGGTAATGTTCCATCAGATATAAATAACGCTTCATATAATGACGGCGTAAATGAATATGATGGAGAATCCAATAACTGGTACGTATATGATAAAATGACCAATATTGACGGGGTGTTTGTGAGAGGATATATGTCAATTTCTACACTTCAAACATTAAGTACTTTCATGATGACAATATTTATAGTATTAATACCGATAATTCTTATTGTTTCATTTGTGGTTGGATATTTTATAACCAAGAGAACTTTATCACCTATTGACAAAATAGTCGATACTGCCGTTAATATTTCAAACGGAGATGACTTGTCAAAAAGGATAAATTTAAAAACAAAATCCAAAAATGAAATAAGCATAATGGCAAGCACTTTTGACGAAATGTTTGAAAGACTTGAAACATCATTTGAAAATGAAAAAAAATTCACTTCAGATGCTTCTCATGAGCTTAGAACTCCTGTTTCCGTAATACTTGCATCTTGTGACTATGCATTGTATGAAGGAAGCGAAGAAGAACAAAGAGAAGCTCTTGAAATTATAAAAAAACAAGGTGAAAAACTTTCTTTTTTAATATCTCAGCTTCTTATGTTTACAAGATTTGATTTTAACAGAATAAAAATACAAAGAGAAAAAATCAATTTAAATGAGCTTATTGAGAGTGTTTTGGAAGAAATGGAAATAAAGGCAGAAGATAAAAACATAAAGTTAAATATGGATATAAAAGATGATATAAATATATATTCAGATACTGTCTTAATAATGAGGATATTTATAAACCTTGTATCTAATGCCATAAAATATGGAAAAGAAAATGGTTATGTTAATATAAAAGCGTCACAAACAAATAAAGAAGTAATATGTACAGTTGAAGATAACGGAATAGGAATAAGCAGTGAAAATATAGATAAAATTTGGAACAGATTTTATCAGGTTAATCCTTCAAGAGATAATGAAAATAGTCTTGGACTTGGTTTATCAATGGTAAAAACTATAATAGAAAAAATGGGTGGTAAAATAACTGTTACAAGCAAAGAAAATATTGGAACTACTTTTAAAATAATTTTAAAAAAATAAATTCTTTAATTTTACTTTAATTTTTCTTTCCTATTATCAAGATAGAAAAAGAAGAGATCGAAAAAAATGGAGGAAAGAAAAATGAAAAAAAGAACAGTTTTAGTTATGGTAACAATAGTAGGTATTGCTTTGATAGGTGCAAGTGTATTTGCAAAAGATTTAAGTATGAACTATATGGATAATTCACTTGATAAGACAAGTGCAGATGCTACAAATTTAGCAGATGAAAATACATCATTAATAGAAGTTAATTCTGTTAAACAAGATGATGACAATAAAAATATAGTAGACGTTAATTTTAAAACAAAAGTTATGTGGGATGATAATGCAAGCATAACTTCGCTTACAGATGCCGGCGGTAACAGTTATAATGCAAAGATTATTGATAAAGACGACGATGATTTAGAAATTTATATTGAAGGAATTAAAGACGGAACAAATTATACAGCTGAAATTCAAGGAATAAAGGCATATAATGATAATTCTTATACAAATTTAAAAGTAACTTTTGAAACAGAAAAACAAACATCAAATAACACAAAATCAAATTTAAAAATAAGAGATGTTGACTTTGACAGAGAAGATAAAGAAGTATCATTTGACTTTGATAAATTTATCGAATTAAAATCAGATGCTTATATCATAATCAAAGATTCAAACGGAAATACTTATTCAAGTAAAAATTCAAGAATTATATGTGATGAAGATGATATTGAATTATTCCTTGATAAAAATTTAAAACAAGGTCAAAAATACACATATGAAATAAATGGTATAAAAGAAAACGTAGGTAATTCTTATGAAACAATAAACGGTAGTTTTACTGCTTATGATGATTAATTTAACATTGTAAATTAAAGATAAACAAATAATAAAAACCTCATGTAGTTTACTACATGGGGTTTTATTTATTAAAATTCTAATTGGCAATATTAAAAAAGTTAAAAAAAGATATATAATATAATTAAACATAATTATGAATACAAATAAATATTATTTCATAATACTGGGAGGTGTATGAAATGAAATATTTAACTGTAAAAGAAGTTGCAGAAAATTGGAATGTTTCAACAAGGGTAGTGCAAAGATATTGTTTAGAAGGAAAAATCGAAGGAGCAAAAAAGGTTTCCAATGTATGGCAAATTCCACAAAATGCTTCCAAGCCCATTAATAATGGAAGAACAAAACAGGAAGTAATAGATACATCAAATCTTATGCCTTTATTGAAAACTCCTTTTAAGCCAGGTGAATGTTTGAAATATATTAATAATATTAAAAAAGGAGATTCAAGGGATATTGCTTTATGCGAATATTATTATTTTAGCGGACAAGCTGAAAAAGCCGCAAAAATGGCAGAATTATATCTAACAAGTTCCGATTTATCTTTAAGTCTTTCTGCTTATCTTATTTATTCATATGCAAATCTTTCCTTAGGTAATATAACACAAGCGAAATATGCTCTTTCCATGCTTAAAAAAATAGCTTCAAGTAAAAAAGATATTCCACTATTAAAAGATGCAAGTGCATTTATTGCCACGGCAGCAGCGATTTTATTACATCTTCCTCTTCCAAATTAAATACCGCCAATGAAAGAATATATTAATTTTCTTCCTGAAGGGCTTAGAATGTTTGCGCTATATGTTCATGCTCATTATAGATATTTACAGGGAGAATATGAAAGAAGCATAGGTATAGTCGAAACTGCTATTGCATTGCAAAAAGAAACGTATCCTATTTCTTCTATATATCTACATTTAGTTGCGGTTATGGATTATATGAGCATAAAAAATGTAAAAAAAGCACAAAAACATCTTCTTTTTGCTTGGGATTTGGCACGTCCCGATGATTTAATCGAAGCATTTGGGGAACACCACGGACTTCTTGGAGGAATGCTTGAGTCTGTAATAAAAAAGACTGGCATGATGATTTTAAAAGAATAATAGATATTACTTATCGTTTTTCAGGAGGTTGGAGAAAAGTATATAATCCGATAACAGGAAGAGATGTTGCAGATAATTTAACCACTATGGAATTTGCGGCTGCAATGCTTGCTGCAAGAGGGTGGACAAATAAAGAGATGGGAGAACATATGAATATATCTGCCAATACCGTAAAACAGTATATGTCTTCCGCTTTTCAAAAGCTTGGAATAAATCAACGTCAAGATTTAAAAAAATATATGTTGGATTAAAAAAACTCTGCATTTAGCAGAGTTTTTATTTTATATTATTGCATCTACAAAATCATCAACATCAAATTCTTCTAAATCTTCAAGTCCTTCTCCAAGGCCTACATACCACATAGGAGGTTTGTCTTCTCCTGCTAAGGAAACTATTACCCCGCCTTTTGCGCTTCCGTCAAGTTTTGTCATTATTATGCCGTCAACCTTGGCGCTTTCATTAAAGCTTTGTGCTTGCATTACACTGTTTTGTCCTGCTCCTGCATCTAAAACAAGAACTGTATATAAATTATAATCTCCTTTGAATTTATCACAGACTCTGTAAATTTTGTTAAGTTCGTCCATTAAATTCTTTTTGTTTTGAAGTCTTCCTGCGCTGTCTGCAAGAATAATATCCATATTTTTTGCTTTTGCAGAATCAAGACAATCATAAATTACACTTGCCGGATCTTGACCTTGTTTGCTTTTTACGATTGGAACATCTAGTCTTTCTGCCCAAGTTGCAAGCTGTTCGCTTGCTGCGGCTCTAAAAGTATCTGCTGCCGCTAAAATTACTTTTTTATCTTCTTCTAAGAATTTATTTGCAAGTTTTGCTATTGTTGTTGTTTTCCCAGCTCCGTTTACTCCTATGAAAAGTATTAAAGCGGGTTTTTTAATTTCTTTATCCCAAAGATTTAATTTTAGTCTGTTTTTAATTTCTTCTTTAATTAAATCATGTAGTTTGTTTATGTCTTTTACATCTTTTTTTGTTGCGTTTTCCTTTACGTTTTCGATTATTTCTTCGCTTACATTAAAAGGAATATCGCTTAAAATAAGAACTTCAATTAATTCTTCATATAAATCATCATCTATTTTGTTTGATGAAAATACATCTTTTAACTTTGATAGTAAACTTTTTTTTGTTTTATCAAGTCCTTTATTATATTTATCTTTTGACATTTATTTCACCGCCTTCGTGTATATCTTTTAATTTTACGCTTACGATTTTTGTTATACCTTCACTTCCCATGGTTGCTCCGTAAAGTACATCGGCTATGCTCATGGTTATTTTTCTGTGAGTTACAACAATAAATTGGTTGTCTTTAATTATTGATTTTAAATATTTGCAGAACCTTGCAACATTTGCATCGTCAAGTGCTGCGTCGATTTCGTCAAGAACACAGAATGGTGCAGGTTTTAATTTAAGTATTGCAAATATCAAAGCTATTGCAGTCATGGATTTTTCTCCTCCGGATAGAGAAGAAATATTTTTAAGTTTTGTTTTTGGAGGAGAAGCGACAATATCTATTCCGCTTTCCATTATATCATCGGGATTGGTTAAAATAAGCTTTGCGTTTCCTCCATTGAATAACTGCTTGAATACTTCTTCAAACTCTTTGTTTATATTATTGAATTCTCTTAAAAATCTTTCTTCGATTTTAGAGTTCATGTCTTTTATTATGTGTAGAAGTTCTCCTTTTGAATCTTCAAGGTCATCTTTTTGTTCACTTAAAAATTCAAATCTTTCTTTTACTTCTTTATATTCTTCTATGGATTCAACATTGATATTTCCCAGTTTTTTTATGCTTGCTTTTAAGTCCTTTACTGTTGTTTCCGTTTCAAGCATATTTTCAATAGGTTTTTTATATTCAAGTGCTTGTGCGTATGTTAGGTTATAATCTTCGATTATTCCCTTTTGAAGATAATCCATTTCAAGATTTGTTTTATCTTTTTTATTTTCTAGCTTTTGTATTTGCTCGCTTAAACGATATCTTTCTTCTTGAAGATTTTTTAAGTTATGATTAACTTCTTCAAACTCTTCGTTTGATTGTTTTTTCTTTTCTATTAAAGAAGCATATTTGTCATCTAAGTTTTTCTTTAGCTCATCATAGTCTTTATCAAGCTCTTTAGCCTTTTTAATTTCTTCATTTAATAAAGAAATATTTTCTTCGTTTTCTTCAATTTCTTTTAAACTTTCTGATGTGCTAAGTTCAATATTTTTAATGTTTTTGTTAAGTTCGAAAATAGCTGTGCTTATTCTGTTTAACTGTTCTTCTTGTTTATAAAGATTGATTTCTTCTTTATTTAGTTTTGTTGCCATATCAAGATATTTATCTTTATATAAACCAAGACCTATCTTTGATATTTCGTCTTTCTTTTCTTCAATTTCTTTATTTAATTGCTCTATTTCTTCTTTTGATTGTTCGTTCATAAGAAGGATTTTTTCATCTGAAGTCTTTAAGTTTTCTATTTTTTTCTTGTTTTCTTTAAATGTTTTTATTTTCTTTTCAAGATGTTCTTCAGCTTCTCTGTTCTTGTCTTCTTCCTTGCTTATGATAAGAGTAAGTTCGTTTATTTCATCGGCCTTTAACTTTAACTGTTCGTCTTTTTCTTTAAGTTTAATATCAAAGGAACCGCTTTGTTTTAAGTATTCGTTATAATCTTTTACCGCTTCTTTTATTTGTTTGTTTAGTTTTTCAATTTCGTTTTTTCTTGATAAAAGTGAACGGTCATTGTTTTTATTTTGTCCACCTACCAAAGCTCCTCCCGGGAATAAAACTTCTCCGTCAAGAGTTGCTATTTTATATTTATGTGCGCTTTTTTTTGCAAAGACATTTGCATTTTTTAGATTATCAAATATAAGAAGTGTTCCAAGAGCATTTTTAACGATATTTTCAAACTTCTTATCGTATTTTACAATATCGCTTGCAACTCCCTCAAACCCTTTTGCATTTATTATTACTGAGTTTAAGTTATATATTTCTCTTGGTTTTATTATGTTATGAGGTAGGAATGTTATTCTTCCCCACTTGTTTTCTTTTAAAGCTTTAATTGCTCTTGCAGCTGTGCTTTCATCTTTAACTACAACGTGTTCAACGGTAGATGTAAGGGATTTTTGTATTGCATCCATATATTTATCGGGTACGGAAATAAGATCCCCTAAAGTGCCGTACACTTCGTCAGAAAGGCTTGTGTTTTTTGCAAATTCAAAAAGTTTTTTGATTGCGAATTTATAACCTTCCTTGTTTTCTTCATATCCCGTTAAAATGTCTCTTTGTCCTTTTAGAAGTTTTACTTTGTTGTATTTTTCAAGAAGATTTTCTTTATAATCAGCTTTTGCTTCTTCTATTAAATATCTTTCTTCTAAAAGCTTGTTGTTTTCATCGTCGAGTTTTTCAAGTTTTTCTTCGTTTTTAAGGTTATTTGAAGTAAAGTTCTGTTTTTCAAGTTCTTCTATTTCTACCTTTAATTCTTTGTTTTCTTCTTCAAGTTTTGTGATGATGAATTTATTGTTTTCGATTCTGTTAAAACTGTCTGCAAGAAGGCTTTCTTTATCTCTTAGTAATCTTTCTTTTGTTTTAAGATTTATGTTTTCTTTTTCAATTGCACTTTCTGTTTCGTCTGAAAGTCCTTTTAATCTTTCTACTTCTTGTTTTAACTTAGAAAATTCTTCTTGTAATTTTGTAAATAATTCTTCTTGTTTTTCTTTATTTTCCTTATTTTCATTTAAAGATAAGACTGCTTGTTCTTTTTCTTCTTCTAGTTTTAATATTCCGTCTTTTAAGGATTTTATATTTTCTGTGTGAGTTAATATTTTATTTTTGTTTACTTCAACTTCAACTTTAGAATTTTCGTAATTTGAAATGAAGTTGTGTATTTCTTTATTTGCGTTGTTTATTTCTTCATCAAAAGAATTTACTTCAAGTTTTAATTTAGAGTATTTTTCATCCAAAACAGAGATACTCTCTTCTTGTTTTGTTAAAGTATCTCTCATTATTTTTTCGTCTTCTTCTATTTTTGAAAGTTCTTCTTTATATTTGTCTGCTTTATGAACGAATAAATTAAGCTCTATTCCCTTAAGTTCATCGCTTAATTTTATATATTCTCTTGCTTTTTTGGAATTTCTTTTTAAAGTAGGAATTCTTTTTTCAAGTTCTGAAATTATGTCTAAAATTCTGTATAGATTATTTTGTGTTTTATCAAGCTTTTTAATTGCTTCGTTTTTTCTGCTTTTATATTTAACTATCCCTACGGCTTCTTCAATCATTAATTTTCTTTCTACCGCAGAGTTGTTTACAATGCTTTCTATTTTACCTTGAGAAATTATTGAGTATCCTTCTCTAGATAGCCCCGTATCCATGAAAAGTTCTTGGATGTCTTTAAGTCTTACGGAGTTTTTATTTATGTAATACTCACTTTCTCCCGAACGATAAAGTCTTCTTGATACATTTACTTCGCTGTATTCACTTGGTAAAATCCCCGAAGAGTTGTCTATTGTTATGCTTACAAAAGCGTAACCAAGAGCTCTTTTTTCTTCAGTTCCGGAAAAGATGACATCTTCCATCTTTCCTCCTCTTAGGGATTTAACTCTTTGCTCTCCTAAAACCCATCTTATTGCATCTACAATATTGCTTTTCCCGCTTCCGTTTGGACCTACTATTCCCGTTACGGGATTGTCAAATAAAATCTCGACTTTCTGTCCAAAGGATTTAAAGCCGTATATTTCAACTTTTTTTAAATACATTTGTTACCGCCTAAATTAATTTTAATTTTTTTAGTGTAGCAAAAGCAGCGTGTTGTTCGCTTTCTTTTTTGTTTTTTCCGTCCCCTTCACCCATGTCTTTGTTATTTATTACAACTTTTGAAGTAAACACTTGATCGTGTTCCGGACCTTTTATTTGAACTAATTCATAAGAAAAGTCTTTTATGTTTTTTGAGTGAATATATTCTTGAAGCAATGTTTTATAATCATAAGTAAGTTTTCCGTCAATTGCCTTTTTTGTTATGTCAGAAAGGAGTTTAAGAGCAATTTTGCTTACTGTTTCGTAGTCGCTGTCTAAATATATTGCTCCAAGCACTGCTTCAAAGCAATCTGCAATGATATTTTTCTTATATTTGCCTCCGCTTATCATTTCTCCTTTTCCAAGAAGAATAAATTCTCCAAGGTCTAATTTTTCGCTTGCTATATATAAAGAATCCGCACAAACGATTAATGCTCTAAGTTTTGTAAGAACGCCTTCTTTATCTTTTTTTAGTGTATTATAAAGATATGCTCCCACGCATAAATCAAGCACAGCGTCTCCCAAAAACTCAAGTCGTTCGTTGTTTTCGAGATTTTTGTTTTCATTGCTTTTTGATGAATGTGTAAGAGCAACTTTAATTAAATCTTTATTGTTAAAAGTATAACCAAGTTTTTGTTCCAATTTATAAATTTTATTTTCCATTTTCTCCCTCGTAAACCATGTAAAAAATTACAGAAGTTTCCTTTAATTTTTTAAATAGTTTAAGGCTCCTTTACGGAGCCCTTTTTTATTTTTATAGTGATTCTAAATAATCAACAACATCTTTAACTGTTTTCATATCTTCAAGTTTATCTTCTTCTATTTCGATACCGAATTCATCCTCGAAGTCAGCTATTAATTCGATCAATGTTAAAGAGTCAACGTCCAAATCATCAGTAAAAGAAGTATCCATTGTAACGGCTTCTTCACTTACTTCTAACTGCTTTACAATAATGTCTCTGACTTTTTCAAAAATCATTTACAATAAACCTCCATACATTTACTTAATATTATATATATACTTATATCATATATTTTCTATTTAGCATAGATATTTTTTATTTTTTCTAAAACTTCGTTTTCTTCAAATTTTATGGCTTGTTTAATTGCGTTTTTAAAAGCTATTTCATCTGAGTTTCCATGAGCTTTTATTATTCCTCCGTTTACTCCAAGAAGGGGAGCACCACCGTATTTTTTAGATGAAAGTTTGCTTAATTCTTCGTTTAAAACGCTTTTTGCAAGAACATAACTTAATTTTGTTTTTGTATTTGTTAAAAATACATCTTTTAGTATGTCCTTCATTAAATTTCCCATACCTTCAATTGTTTTTAATATAATATTTCCCGTAAAACCATCACATACTATAACGTCGTTGTCGCTGTTCATTATTTCAGTTCCTTCAACGTTACCTACGAAGTTAATTTTTTTGTTGTTTTTTAATATTTGATGTATTTCCTTATATAGTTTATCGCCTTTTTCTTCTTCTGAGCCTATGTTTGCAAGAGCAACTTTAGGGTTTTTAACTCCCATTACGTTTTCCATATAAATGCTTGACATTGTTGCGAATTGTTCTATATAGTCGCTGTTACAATCTGCATTTGCACCGCAGTCCATTAAAAGTACAGGTTTCTTTCTTGCAGGTAACACTGCTCCAAGGGCAGGTCTTTTTATTCCTTTTATTCTTCCTGTTACTAAAACTCCCGCAGATAAAACAGCGCCTGTGCTTCCTGCTGTAACCAAAACACTGTTACGGTCTTCTTTGATCTTGTTTGCTGCAACAACAAGTGAAGATTGCTTTTTCCTTCTTATGGCAAGTGCGCTTTCATCATGACATGTAATTTCTTCAGGAGCATGGATAATACTTATTTTATCCATACTTAAGTTGTTGTCTTCAAATACTTTTTTTATTTTTTCTTCGTGTCCTACCAAAGTTATTTCTCTATCAAATTCTTTTACGGCAAGTACGGCACCTTTTACCATTGCATCCGGTGCATAGTCCCCACCAAAAGCATCTACGTATATCATATTTTTATACCTCTTTTTTTTATAATTATATTCTATAAATTATATCATAAATTTTTTTTCTTTTCTATATTGTGAGCATGCATTAATAATGTATATTTATGCATAATGAAAATAAAGTGTGTTTTATAGGTGTTATTAAGGTTATCAAGTTTTCCACAACTTATCAACAGATTGTAAAAAAGTAGCATATAACCACCGGTTTTTATATATATGAGGTATATTAAATATCTTCTTAGTTATTTATATTCTTCCTCTGTATTTATTATTTAAAGGAACAAAAAATCCTTTTATAATAGGTATTTCGACAATTTAATGAATACAAAAAGTAAGCTATCGGACTACAAAAAATCAGTTATATAACTACAAAAAGTAAGTTTTTATTATAAAAATATTCTTTTTAAAAAATCTTTAAGTAAGCTATAAAGATACAAAAAGTAAGGCTTTTAAATACAAAAAGTAAGTAGGCATTTTTCGTAAAAAACCCTTTAAAAAAGCCATGTTAAGTTGAAAAACATAGAAATATGCTCTTTCAAATTAGAAAAATAACGATAAAACGTATAAAATAGATTTTAATAGCAATAAATTTTAATAATTTACCTAATTATAAACATGCAAAAAGAGTATTTTTATTTACATTACATTTTTAGGATTTAAAATATCTTTAAAGTGTATACAAAAAGTAAGCAATTTTTATTTAAATTAACATTAAAAACTACAAAAAGTAAGTTAAAAATGTACAAAAAGTAAGTGTTTTTTATAATAAATTTAAAAAAAGTACAAAAAGTAAGCAGAAAGTATACAAAAAGTAAGTATAATTTATAAAATTTTTGTTAAAGAGTACAAAAAGTAAGTTGTGTTATACATGAGTATTAAAGTGTATACAAAAAGTAAGTTAAAAGTATACAAAAAGTAGGTTATTTTTATAATAAATTTAAAAAGAGTACAAAAAGTAAGTTGTTTTTGATAATAATTTAATAAGTGTATACAAAAAGTAAGTATGGGTTTTTTCCGTTTTGAAAAAAGGTACAAAAAGTAAGTTAAAAGTATACAAAAAGTAAGTTGTTTTTGTTGACATTTTTTGACAAGTAATGTAAAGTATTAAAAGTGTATACAAAAAGTAAGTAGTAAAGATATAATTGAGGATTTAGAATGAGCGAAAAAAATGATTTAATCAATTTGGAAAACAGTTTTGTAACGCAGGTTACAATGCTTAACGTTGTTGCCGAGGCAAGATATGATATGCCTTTGGTTTCTCAGAAATTATTTATAGAAGCACTTTCCAGAGTCGATATTGACAGTGATGATTTTTCAGTTATAAGAATAGGGCTTAGTGAATTTGCAAAAAGAAACAACGTAAACAAGGATTATCTTTACAGAGAAAAGGAGAATATTACATCTAAAACCCTTACTGCTCAAATAATGATAAAGGATTTAGATACTGACAGCTACACCCAAAAGAATTTATTCTCTCAGTGCAGTTATAAAGACGGACAGTTTATTTTTGAATTCTCTGAAAAAATGAAGCCGTATTTTTTAGATATATATTCTAAGGGCGGTTATTACTTTAAATTTATAAAAGAATATATTTCAAGATTCAAATGTAAATATACAATGAAACTTTATCTTCTTTGTCAGTCAAATTTATATAAATGTCAAAGAAATCAGGAAGTTAGTTTTTCTCTTGATACTCTGAAGAGTTTTTATGATATAAAAGGAGGGAAATATTCTTCTTATAGAAATTTTAATGAGAGAGTATTAAAACCTGCTTTTGAAGAGATAAACGAAAAAACAGATTTGAACGTTGAGTATATACCGGTAAGAACCAGCGGAAGAAATATTGATAAAATCATTTTTAACATAGTAAGTAAAAAACTACTTGAAAATGCGAAGTATACTGTTACTGACAGTACATTCAATAATTTCCTTGATTTTATTAATTATGATAAAGATGAAGATAAAAATATAAACAATAAAGTAGAAATGTTTAAAAACTGGCAGGAAAATTATGATATATATTTGATTTTCTATGTTTCCGAAAAAGCAAAGAAACTTGCAAATAAAAATATTTTCAGTTATATAGACGTAAGCCTTAAAAATACATACTTAAAAGGATATAACGTATATGAAAGTTTATTTGGAAAACATGAAGAACAAACTTATATAATGACAAATTCCGAAACAGAGTCATTTGGAGATAATATGTATATAGATTATCTTTCAAAATTCGATAAATATATTGCAGATAATGAAAATACCGCACAAGATATTTATAATAATTGGAGAAAAAATGTAAGAAAATCCTTTGATAATGCTCTTAAATTCTGCAATGACATAATGGTTAGCATAGATGAAGAAGACGAAAATATTATCTTAAACGTAAGAGACAGAATAAAACAAAACGATATTATGTCAAATGAATTTTTTGAAGTTTATACTGATATAACTTCAAAGGTTAATTATATAAAAGATTATATTAGTAAGAGCGGAATGAACATAAAAGAGGGAATGGAATTTTTAAATGGTATCAGTATGGAAATACTAGACCCTACACTTGAAGATGTATATTTTAAAATAGTATCTTTAAATGAAAAAGAAAAAAAGCTAAAAAAGAAAAAAATATCAAAAGCTTAGGAGAAAGAAATGAAAGAAGAAATTTTAATAAAAGCAATGATAGAATATAATAAGCATGACCCTAAAAGAATACAACATCTAATAAAAGTCCACTCTCTTTCAAAAACAATAGGAGTTTTAGAAAATATAGATAAAAAAGATTTATTTATTCTTGAAACTGCTGCAATTTTACATGATATAGGAATAAAAATAAGTGAAGAAAAGTATGGAAAATGCAGTGGAAAATTGCAAGAAAAAGAAGGTCCAAAAGAAGCAGAAAAAATGCTTGAAAAGTTTGGATATGACAGAGAAGTAATTGATAGGGTATGTTATTTAATAGGAAATCATCATACTTATGATAATATTGACGGAATTGATTATCAAATTTTAGTAGAAGCAGATTTTTTAGTTAATATATATGAAGATAATCTAAACAAAGAAAGTATAGAAAATATAAAGAAAAAAATCTTTAAAACAAAAACAGGAATACATTTTATTGAAAATATGTATTAAAAAAAGCACCATATGGTGCTTTTTTTATTTATTAGTTATTGATTAATTTGTCGCCTTCATCATTCCAGCTGTATAGTTTACGAATTTCTTTACCTACTGATTCTGATGGATGTTCAGCAGCTAATTTTCTCATAGCTTTGAAGTGAACTTGTCTTCCTGCTGGTGACATATCAAGTAAGAATTCTTTTGCGAATGAACCATCTTGAATATCAGCAAGAACTTGTTTCATAGCTTCTCTGCTTTCTTTTGTAATAATTTTCTTTCCTGTTATGTAATCACCGTATTCAGCAGTGTTAGAAATAGAATATCTCATTCCTTCGAAACCTGATTGATAAATTAAGTCAACGATCAATTTCATTTCATGGATACATTCAAAGTAAGCATTTCTTGGGTCGTATCCAGCTTCAACCAATGTTTCAAAACCTGCTTGCATTAATTCACATAAACCACCGCAAAGTACTGCTTGTTCACCGAATAAGTCAGTTTCTGTTTCAATACGGAATGTTGTTTCAAGAACACCTGCTCTTGCTCCACCGATACCTGCTGCATATGCAAGTGCAAGATCTTGAGCTTTACCTGTTGCATCTTGTTCAACAGCGATTAAGCAAGGAGTACCTTTTCCTTCCAAATATTCAGAACGTACTGTATGACCTGGAGCTTTTGGTGCAATCATTGTTACATCGACATTTTTAGGTGGGACGATACATCCGAAGTGGATATTGAAACCATGTGCGAACATTAACATGTTGCCTTCTTCCAAGTTTGGTTCGATATCTTTTTTATACATATCAGCTTGTTTTTCATCGTTGATTAGAATCATGATAATATCAGCTTTTTTTGCAGCTTCTGCAGCTGTATATACTTTAAGTCCTTGTTGTTCTGCTTTTGCCCAAGATTTTGAGCCATTGTAAAGACCAACAATTACGTCACAACCTGAATCTTTTAAGTTTAATGCATGTGCATGACCTTGGCTACCGTAACCGATAATAGCGATTGTTTTACCGTCCAATAGTCCTAAATTACAATCTTCTTGATAAAATATTTTAAAATCACTCATTTTAAAAAACCTCCATATTTGTATGACAACGTATTATCACTTGTATGATGTTTATTTTAAATGGTATTCCTAATATTGTCAAGACTTTTCTGAAAATTTTAAAAAATTTTTATTCCAAGCTTTATTACTGTATATTTTATTATAATTTATTTTAATAAAAAAAGACTTCATATATTTGAAGTCTTTAAAGTTCTTCTGTCCAAAAAGCATGATGCAAATGTATGGTAACCGCACTTTTTAATGCTTCTGAATCTCTTTTTTTTAGGAAATTCATTATCATAGCATGGTCTTTGTATGCATCTTTTGCAATAATGTCAAGATTATAGTTTAGGGCAAATGTTTTTTCTATTGTTTGTGTAAGTACTGGCATAAATGAACTTATAAATTCGTTGTGAGATGCTTTTATTATTGCACAGTGAAAGTCATTTTCCGATTTTATTCTTTCTTTTGCCGTTGGATTTTGCAAAATTAAATTTTGACATTTTTCTCCAAGTTTTAATATTTCTTCTATTTCTTTGTCGCTTGCTCTTTTACATGCAAGGGCAGCTGCACTTGGTTCGAATATCATTCTTGTTTCATATAAGTCTCTAAGGGTAATCTTCATATCCGTAAACGAATTTATCCCCATATCGTTTTTTGCGTATCTGTTTAAAGTATCATTTACGAATGTTCCTCTGCCTCTTTGAACATCTAAAATACCTTCTGAAACAAGAGTTTTAACAGCTTCTCGAAGGGTAGAACGGCTAACTCCCAGTTTTTTTGAAAGGGAATTTTCGTTTGGCAGTTTTTCTCCTGTTTTATATATTTTTTCTTTTGTAATTAAATCTCTTAATTTATCAGCAGTTATTTGTGTTAAGTTCTTCTTTTCTTCTTGCATGATATTTCTCCGAAAACATTAAGTGTATATTGATTATAAGTAACTTGTCTGATGTTTGTCAAGAGTTATCATACAAATATTTATATTAATACATTATAAATACCTATCATAATAGGAATTGTAATAATAGATAAAAGTGTCGTTAAAACATAAAGACTGCTTGAATATTTTGCATCTAAGTTGTATAGCTGTATCATTGAAGTAACCGTTGCACAGGAAGGAGTAACACATGCAAGATAAACTATCATTAAGATATTTTTTCCGTCTATAATATAACTCGATGCATTTGTTATATATAATAAAAATAATGTAATTAAAGGATATATTATAAGTCTTAAGAAACATATAAAATAATATCTTGTTTTCTTAAATAGATTTATTATGGAAACTTCTCCCATTACCATTCCGGCTATTAACATTCCAACAGGTCCCATCATAGAGCCTAGCGTATCTACGGTATCAGTTATAATACTTGGAAGATTTATTCTAAATATAAATATCAACATTCCTATAAATATAGAAATAATATTTACATTTAAAATTATTTTCTTTATTTCAATTTTCTTTATTCCTTTAAGAAGGCTGTTACAATGTGTCCAAAGAAGTATTAGTTGAACAACAATAAAAGCACAGGAATATATTACATATTCTTTTCCTAAAATGGAACTTATAAGAGGAATAACCAATATCCCCGCATTTGTATAAATTATATTTACTTTTTCCGCTACATTAAAATTAAATATTTTATTTAACAGTGATGTAAGAATGATAAAAAGAATATGAACCAATATAGAAATTATAAATGCAAATATTAAACCTGTTTTTATTTTTTCATCATATTCAATCATAAATGAGTTTATTATCATACAGGGAGTTAGAAGATACACAAGTATTGCGGATATACTCTTGCTATCGTCTGATTTTAATACTCCTGCTTTTACGATAATATATCCTAAAAACATTATTATAAAAAGTTCTAAAATTTCTTTTGCTAAAATTAAACTAATATCCATGTTCTGTCCTTTTTTAATTAAATATAGTTAAAGTATAGTATAAATAAATAATCTTTAAAAGATAAAAATAAAAAGTCTTTACTTTAAGTAAAGACTTTAATTTATATTTTTTTGAATTTTGCAACTGATGCCATGAATTTTTTTATTCCTGTTTCAGGGAATGCTGCTGTGATTTTCATGTCATCTCCGCTTCCTTCAATGCTTACAACAGTACCTTCTCCCCATGCATTATGGTCTATTTTGTCTCCCGGGCTAAGTTTTTCGTCAAATGTATTGTTTTGTTTAAAAAGATTTTGTGTTTGTCTTATTGTATTTGCATAAGGGTCATACATCTTTTTAACATTGTTATTAATAATTTCTTTTTCCTTATTTGATTCTTTTATTGCACTGATTCCTTCAATAAGTTCATCGGGAACTTCAAGTAAAAATCTTGAAGGATTTCTCATTTCGTTTCTTCCGTAAACTCTTCTTGTTTCGGCTGAAGACATATAAAGTTTTTTTCTTGCTCTTGTTATTCCAACATAGCAAAGTCTTCTTTCTTCTTCCATTTCGCTTTCTTCGTTTACGGCTCTGTATGTAGGGAATAAATTTTCTTCCATTCCCGGCATAAACACAATGTTAAATTCAAGTCCTTTTGCATTATGAAGAGTCATAAGCAGTACCTTAGAGCTGTTTTCATCATAAGAATCAACTCCCGCAACAAGTGCTGCATTTTCAAGGAAAGCTTCAAGAGAACCATCTTCTTCGTTATTTTCAAAATCTCCCGCAGCATTTACAAGTTCGTCTAAGTTTTCAAGTCTGTTTTGTGCGTTTTCAACTTTTCCTTCTTTAAGCATTTGTTCGTATCCGCTTAAGTGAATTGTGTTTATTACAGTATCCATTAAAGAATTTTCTTTTGCTATTCTTCCAAGTTCTTCCATTGTATCTTTAAATAAAGTAAGTTTTTCTTTTACGCTTCCTTTAAATAAAGGGCAGGTGTCTATATCTTTTATAACTTCATACATGGATATGCCTTTCATGAAAGCATAATCTCTTATTTTTTCTATGCTTGCAGGACCTATTCCTCTTTTTGGAGTATTGATTACTCTAATAAATGCAATATCATCTTTTGGATTTACTAAGAGTTTTAGATATGCAAGAATATCTTTAATTTCCATACGGTCATAGAATTTTGTTCCCGCAACAATTTGATAAGGGATATTTCTTCTCATAAGACCTTCTTCAAGTACACGGGATTGTGCGTTTGTTCTGTATAAAATTGCTATGTCACTATATGGAATGTCATGATATTCATTTAAGCAGAATATTTCCCTGGCAATAATTGAAGATTCTTCCAGGTCTGAATTTGCATGAAGATATTTTATGATTTCTCCTTCTTCATTATCGGTAAACAAAGTTTTACCCATTCTCTTTTTATTATGCTCGATTACACCGTTTGCGGCATTTAAAATATTCTTTGTACATCTGTAATTTTGTTCAAGTCTTATTATTTTGGCATCTTCAAAGTCATCTTCAAACTCTAAAATATTTCTTATTGATGCACCTCTCCAACCGTAAATACTTTGGTCATCATCACCGCATACACATATATTTCTGTGACCTTCAGCCATTTTACTTATTATTGCATACTGAGAAATATTTGTATCTTGATATTCGTCTACAAGAATATATTTGAATCTATTTCTATATTTATTTAATACTTCAGGACATTTCGCAAAAAGAATATTTGTATTTAAAAGCAAATCATCAAAGTCCATAGCATTTGCACTTAAAAGTCTTTTTTGATATTCACTGTATATTTGTGCAATTCTTGCTTCTGTATATCCTTCGTCAAAATCTCCATGCTCGTCCATGTAGTCGTCGCTTGTTTCAAGATCGTTCTTTAGTAAAGAAATTTGAGCTTTAACGCTTTCTACCGGAAATTCTTTATCTGAAATATCAAGCTCTTTAAGTATTGTTTTTAAAAGTCTTTTTGTATCATCATCGTCATATATTGAAAAATTACTTGTAAACCCTAGATTATCCCCTTCCATTCTTAAAATTCTTGCACAAATTGAGTGGAATGTTCCCATCCATATATCAGAAGTGAAAGGAATCCCCATTGAGTCAATTCTTTCCCTCATTTCTCCTGCTGCTTTATTTGTAAATGTAAGAGCAAGAATTTCCCAAGGTTTTGCATATCCATTTTCTATTATATAAGCAATTCTATGAATTATTGTTCTTGTTTTTCCGCTTCCTGCTCCCGCAAGAATAAGAAGAGGTCCGTTAACACAGGTAACGGCTTGTTGTTGTTTATCATTTAACATACTAAGTAAGTCCATTTTCATTCTCCTCGTAAGATATTAAAGGAAGTGTTATTATAACATCAGTTCCTTTATTTTCAATGCTTTCAATGTTTATATTTCCATTTAAGTTTGTAACTATCCATTTAGCTATTGGAAGACCAAGTCCGCTGCCATTTTTTCTTTTGCTTCTGGCTTTGTCTACTCTGTAAAATCTTGTAAAGACTTTTTTGATTTCTTCTCTTTTCATTCCAATGCCTTGGTCTTTAACTTTAATTGTAATATTATTTTTTGCTTTATCTACTTTTAAAGCCACTATAATGTTTGTATTTTCATATGAATAATTTACCGCATTGTCTAAAAGTATCATCATAAGCTGTGTAAACTTATCTTCATCAACATTTGCGATAACTTTATCATATGAGCAGTACATATAAGCTCTTATTTGTTTTTTTATTGCAATAGGTTCTATTTTTTCTATTGCGTCTTTTACAAGGTGTACTATATCACATTCTTTATTGTTAAATGGGATTTGACCTAAATCTGCTTTTGAAAGAGTAAGCAAATCTCCAACCATTTTATCCATTCTGTTTATTTCACTTTTTGCATATTCAAACCACATTTCCTGTGATTTTACCGTTTCGTCTTCGTTTGTTTGTATAAGTTCAAGATTTGTTTTAATTACCGCAATAGGTGTTCTTAACTCATGGGATGCATCAGCGATAAATTGTTTTTGATTATCTATTGTATCTTTAATTGGAACCAAAGCTCTGTCGGCAGTGTAAAATCCTCCAAGAAGAGATATAATTACGCCCACTATTATTGCAATAATCAAAGCTGAAAGAATTATGTTAAGATTTGAGTTTTGCTCTGTATTATCTTTTGCCATTAAAATAAGCTGCATATTTCCGCTATCGTTAATTACAAGAGTTGTGCAGCTTCTAAATGAGACATTGCCATAAGAATAGTTTGTAAAAACATACTTCCCGTCTTGTTCTTTTATTTCTATGTTTTTATCGTCTGGATCATAGAAATAGCAGTAAGCAATATCCGCAAAAATATTTTCGTCAACGTTCATTTTGCCATAGCTATATGTTTGATTTAAGTTTTCGTCAAAAATAACGATTTTACATTTACCTGCATCAATTTGTTGTTTAAAATATTTTAATTCTTCATTATAAGATAAATCACTTGTATTTTTAAAATTGCTTTTTGTATACCTTTTTGCTTGATATACCATATTAATAAGTTCATTATCGGAAGACTCAGAAAAGGAATAAGATGAAAGCAGGTAAATAAAAGCAGTCATTGAAAGTAAAATGACCAGTAAAACAAAAGTATTTATAAAAATTAATTTATTTTTTATTTTATTTATCATTGTTTTTTTCCTTTAAGGAATAACCAAGACCTCTGTTTGTTACTATTTTTACATCTGCGTCGCTTGATAATTTTTTCCTTAAGTAATGTATATATATTTCAACGCTGTTATCTATTGCATAACTGTCAATTCCCCATACTTTATCAAGTATATAATCTTTTGATAAAACATGGTCTTTGTTTCTCATTAGGGTTTCAAGAAGATTTGCTTCTTTTTTAGTTAAGTTTTCCTTTCTTTCTCCTACCGTAAGAGATGCATCATTTGTGTTTAGGCTTACGTTTCCTATGCTTATTATATTGTCAGAGATACTTCCCTTTCCTCTTCTTGACAAAGCTTTAATTCTTGCTATAAGTTCTTTTGTGTCAAAAGGTTTTGTAAGGTAATCATCAGCCCCAAGGTCCAAACCTTTTACTCTGTCGTCTATATTGTCAAGAGCCGTCAAAAGAAGAATCGGAGTATAGTTGTTTTCTTCTCTTAAAGTTTTTAAAACACTAAGTCCATCCATTTGAGGTAGCATTATATCTAAAACTATAACGTCATATATCATTTTTCTTGCAAGCATTAAACCAGATTCGCCGTCTTCAACGGTATCCGCAAGAATTTGGTTTTTCCCTAAAAGAGCAACCAAAGGTTTAGCCAACGTAACTTCGTCTTCTACAATAAGTACTCTCATATTAATCTTTCCTTTCTGCTTTTAATATTATAATTCATAAAATTAAATTTAACAATTTTTTTTACAATTTTTAATTTTTTAAGGTAGTTTAAAGGTTTTAATCATATAATAATGGCATATAAGGAGAAAAGGGAGTGTTTATATGAAGTGTCCTTATTGTTCTAGTAAAGAAATTGGTAAAATTGGAAGAAAGAAATATTTTTGCAGTAACTGTTTTTCAGAAATAGTAGTTAATTCTGATAAAATGAAAGTAATTTCATTAAATGAAAAAGGTATTGCGAAAGTTATTAAAACTTGTTCAATAGCTGATTAGTATAGATAAATTTAGAAGTACCCCTTAATCCCCTCAATACTTCTAAAAATCTATTACAGATTATATAGTAAAAAGCAGCTTTTAAAAGCTGCTTTTTATTTTTTTATTCTATAAAACCAAACTCTTTATCTATTTGGTTAAGTTTTTCAAGGTCGAAAGGTGTAGTTTGATATACATGATAATTTAACCAGTTTGAAAAAAGCATATTTCCGTGTGCTCTCCATCTGACTATTGGTTTTTTAGTATCGTCATCATCTGGGAAATAATGTTTTGGAACTTTAGGATTTAAACCTTTTTTCTTGTCTCTTTCGTATTCTTCTTTTAATGTATTTGGATCATATTCGCTATGTCCAAATACAAATATTTTTCTTTGGTCTTTGCTTACAAGTAGATAAGCACCTGCTTCTTTACTGCTTGCAACAATTTCAAGGTCTTTTTCTTTCTTAATATCCTTAATAAGACACTGGGTATATCTTGAATGAGGCGCATAGAAAACATCATCAAATCCTCTTACTATTGGTCTTCTTCTTAAAACTCTATGTTCGAATACTCCAAACATTTTTTCCGGAAGATCTTTTTTGTCTATTCCGTAGTAATGATTTAGGGCTGCCTGTGCTCCCCAGCATATAAACATGGTCGAGAAAACATTTTTATCTGCGAAATCAAAAATTTGTTGAAGTTCTTCCCAGTAGTTTACATCATCAAATTCAAGTTTTTCCACAGGGGCTCCCGTTATAATCATTCCATCGTATTTTTTATGTTTTATATCATCAAAATTTTTATAGAATGTTTTTAAATGCTTGTAAGACGTATTTTTACTTACATGGCTTTTCATATTAATTAAGTCAACTTTTACCTGTATAGGTGTATTACTTATAAGCCTTAGAAGCTGTGTTTCTGTTACTATTTTTGTAGGCATCAAATTTACAATAGCAATTTCAAGTGGTCTAATGTCTTGTGTTTCTGCTCTTTCTTGATGCATGACGAATATATTTTCCCTGTCAAGCTGTTTTGCCGCAGGTAAATCTTTTGGTATTATAACAGCCATATTTAAACCTCTTTTCTATTATAAAAATTACTTTATTATTTTTTGATAGATTGCAATAATAATTTTTTATACTAGTTCAAGAGCTTTATTTAAATCTTCGATAATATCATCAATATCTTCAATACCAACTGATAATCTTATTAAATCAGGTTGAACTCCCGCTTCAATTAATTCTTGATCATTCATTTGACGGTGAGTATGACTTGCAGGGTGAAGTACTGATGTTCTTGCATCTGCAACATGAGTAACAATTGCTGTCATTTCCAAATTATCCATCATTTTTACTGATGCTTCTCTTCCGCCTTTTAATCCGAATGAAATTACACCGCATGTACCATTTGGCATATATTTTTGTGCAAGGTCATAATATTTGTTTCCTTCAAGTCCTGGATAATTAACCCATGCAACTTTTTCGTGATTATCTAAGAATTTTGCAACTGCCAAAGCATTTTCGCAGTGTCTTTGCATTCTAAGATGAAGTGTTTCAAGTCCCAAATTTAAAAGGAAAGCATTTTCAGGGGACTGAATTGAGCCTAAATCACGCATTAATTGAGCTGTTGCTTTTGTTATATAAGCAAGTTTGCCAAATCTTTCAGTATAAACAAGACCGTGATATGTTGGATCAGGAGTTGTAAGTCCAGAGAATTTGTCTTTATGTTTATCCCAGTCGAAGTTTCCACTGTCTACTATTGCACCTCCTACACATGTTGCGTGTCCGTCCATGTATTTTGTTGTAGAATGAGTAACAATATCTGCACCCCATTCAAAAGGACGGCAGTTAATAGGTGTTGCGAAAGTATTATCAATAATTAAAGGTACACCGTGTTCATGTGCCGCATTAGCAAATTTCTCAATGTCTAATACTACAAGAGCTGGGTTTGCGATTGTTTCTCCTACAACAGCTTTTGTGTTTTCTTTGAATACTTTATCAAGTTCTTCTTTTGATATGTCTGGATCTACAAAAGTACATTCAACTCCCATTTTCTTTATTGTATGAGCGTAAAGGTTATATGTACCTCCGTATACTGCAGTTGAACAAATAATATGATCTCCTGCCTGAGCAATATTCATTATTGCATAAAAGTTGGCAGCTTGTCCTGAAGAAGTAAGCATTGCTGCAACCCCTCCTTCAAGTTCGCATATTTTCTTTGCAACCATATCATTTGTAGGGTTTTGAAGTCTTGTATAAAAATATCCTTCTGCTTCAAGATCGAAAAGTTTTCCCATTTCTTCACTTGTTGAATACTTAAATGTTGTTGATTGTATTATAGGAAGAATTCTTGGTTCTCCCGTTTTAGGCTGATATCCGCCTTGAACGCACTTTGTGCCTTGTTTTTTATTTGTAATGTCCATATTTAGTCATCTCCTGTGTAAAAGTTAATGTAAAAATAATCTTATCAAATATTTTGTTATAAGTAAATATATAAATTGTTATTTAGAAATAGATTTTATCTATAACCAGTTATAAGCCTGAAATGTCATAAAATATATTGTATGTACGCTTAAGATACTATATAATTTATATATAATAATAAAAGGGGAAATTAAAATGAAAAAGAAAATTTAAAAGTATAAAAAGAAAAATTATACGAGGAAGAGATAAATAAAATTTATGAAAAAGGCAAAATGATAACCGTTACCTATGATGTTAATATGATAAAAGAAAACGGAACATGGATGGTTGAAAGCGACCTTGAATTATATAGTATAATTAACGGACAAATGCTTGATTTTATCAATATGGATAGTTTTAATTACTAATAAAAAAGAGGGGTAACCTCTTTTTTATTTTATATAAAATTTATTTGTATCCACACCTTCAAATTCTAAAAGCTTTATTTTTTTATCTATACCGCCAGCATATCCCGTTAAGTTGCCGTCTGATCCTACTACTCTATGACAAGGAATTATTATGCTTATGGGATTATGAGAAACGGCTCCTCCAACAGCCTGAGGTGACATGTTTTTTTTGTTCATTTTTATTTTTAACTTTTCAGATATTTCTTTGTATGTAGTAGTTTTTCCGTAAGGTATTTCACATAGTATATTTAATACTTCCATTTGAAAATCGCTTGCATTTAGTTTTATGTTTAAATCTACAATACTTGGTTTTCTTCCACTGAAATAATCATCAAGCCACAATTTTGTTTTATTTAGAATTTCTATATCTTCATTTTTTAAAGGAGTTTCTTTTATTTTATTCATGAAATATTTTTGACCTTCTATATATAGACCTATTAAATATTTATTATCGCTTATAAGGGTAATCTTTCCCACAGGTGAATAATATGTATCATAGTAAAGCATTGATTTTCTCCTTGTTATTCTATTTCTTAATATTTTATTACAAAATCAAGAATTTATTTACAAAATGTAATGAAAACGATTATAATAATTATACATTACATATTTATTATTTTAAATAGGGGGAATAAAAATGAAAAAGAACTTGAAAAAATTTTTAAGTTTTATTTTGTGTTTAGTTATGTTGGTATCGCTTTGTTCTTGTTTTGAAGATTCACCAGAAGAAACTGTAAGTTATGTGTTTGATAGCTTCAAATCAGGAGATGAAGAAGTTGTTGGACAAATATTTGATAAAAGTGATTTCATAAGTGATGTAGAAAACGAATATAATGAGGCTTTTAAAACTATTTTTGCAAATATGGATTATGAGATAGTATCTGTAAATGAAAATGCAGATAAAGCAAGTGTTATTATTAAAATAACAAATAAAGATTATGAAAATGTCGCTAAAAAGGTTTATAAAAATTTAGAATCCTATGCTATGAAAAATCCTGAGGTTTCTAAAGAGAATTTAGAAAAGAAGTCAGAAGAATTAATATTGGAAGAAATAAATAAAGCATCAAAGTCAGATAAAACAGTTACAAATCAAGTAGAATTTATTTTAATAAAAGATGAAGATGGTTTTTGGGATACAGATGAATTAAGTGATGAAGTTATAAATGCCATGACAGGCAATTTATTCAAAGGTATGGAAGAACTCTAAAATATTTCGATAATATACTATATTTAAAAGGAGGCTTAGGTCTCCTTTTTATTATGATAATTATTTATTTAAAATAAAATATAATTTTATTTTGACAAAAAATTTATATTTACAAAAACCATGAAAACGATTATAATTATCTTATAAAATATAAAATGATAGGGGAAAGAAAATGAAAAAAAATTTAAAAAAAGTTCTTAGTTTAGTATTTTCTTTAGTAATGTTAGTTTCTTTTACGGCATGTGGTGGTCCTACTCCTGAAGAACTTGCAACCAGTGCTCTTGATGCTTTAAAATCTGGCGATGAATCGTTTTTTGAAGGTTCAATAGAAACTTTTGAAGAATCATTTGATGCTTCATCAGCAGAAGATCTTGATAAAGCATTAAAAACAGTTGTAAGCACAATGGATTATGAAGTGATTTCTACAAATGAAGATGGAAATAAAGCAACGGTAAAAGTAAAAATAACAAATAAGGACTATTCAAAAGCAGTAGAAAATTATTTTTCAGATGTTATGGCATATGCGATGTCTAATTTAGATGCTTCAGAAGATGAAGTTAATAAGAAAGTAGTTGAGCTTTTAGTAAATGCAATAAATGAATCTGCCAAAGGTGAAGCTACAGTAACAAATGAAGCAGATATTACTCTTACAAAAGGTGATGATGGTTGGGTTTTAGATGAGCCAAGCGATGAATTAATGAATGCACTTTTTGGAAATATGATAGATGGTATGAATAATTTATCATCTTCATTCTATTAAAATAAAAAGAGGCCTAAGCCTCTTTTTTATTTTTCTTTTATTATTTTCTTGCTTGAAAAATACGTGATAAGGAAATATCCTCCATATATTAAAATTATTGCTATTGCCGTTATTATAATTGAAGGAAGAATATTCATATTGCCTATTGTTGATAGGATGTAGTTTGCAAATTTAAGACCAAATACAGAATGTACTATAGCCAGTAGTAATGGAAGAATAAAGAATATTCCTATTTGCATAAATAAAGCTCTATTTATCATTTTTTCGCTTGTTCCGATTTTTCTTAAAATCTTATATCTTTCAATATTGTCAGCACTTTCCGAAAGCTCTTTTAATGCCAGTATTGCAGCTGAAGTAATAAGGAATATTATTCCAAGATATATGCCGATAAAGGTAACCGTAGCTCCAAGCCCTTTTGATGAATCATAGTTATAAATTCTTGTTGAAGAATCTATTTTTATATTATAGTCTTTAACATCTTTAAACCCACTGTTTTTATCTATTCTCTCGGTAAGTTTGTTTTCAAACTCAGCTTTTTGCTCTTCATCACCTAAATTGTAATTTGCATTAAAGTAGTTTATTTCCTTTTGTTCATTTGTAAATTTAGTACTGTCGGGAACGATTATTATTCCCATATTTATTGCTTGAATGGAATCTTCTATAAATCCGTCATAACATTCATTATTTGAAGGTTTATATGTTTTCCCATTTATTGTAATTTCTGTTCCTGCTTGTAAGGCTTTGTTTCTATAGCCTGTCATCATGTCATAGTTGCAAACTACCGTATACTCTCCTTCTTTAAGACTTATCTCTTCATTCCCAAATAGTCTTGCGATTTTATTATAATCGGAAACTTTCATTATGCTTTCTGCTGCATCAAATTGTGCCGTAGGAGTTTCTTTTTTTATTTCGTCTATAATATTTTTTAAAGTATCTTTTAATGTAACTGTATCTACGGTATAAGTGCTTACTTCGGTGTAGTCCTTAAAGTCGCTTTTTACATCATAACCCATATTTTCAAGTACTTCATTTATACTTTTTTCTGAAAAGTCAACGGCAGAAGAGGAATATTCTCCATTATCCGGTAACATCATTGTCTTTGATATGGTTATGTCCACAGGGTTATATTTTGTAAGTTCACTTGTAAGAGACTTATTCATAGCAAGCCCTGCTGAGAGCATACATATTGTTGTAAACAGCATTAAACATATTATGCTCATTGAAACAACAGTAGTATTTATTTTTGAGTTAATTTGTTTTAATACAAACATATTAAGGTTTTTATAGTAAAGCCTTTTACATGATTTTACTAACTTTAAAACAAATCCAGAAAGAGAGAAGAAAAATAAAAATGTTGAGGCTGCGCCTATTATTATATATTTTACTATATCTCCCTGAGATAAATCTAAAGTGTCAATCGTTACTTTGTAATATGCAAATCCAAGCATAATAATTGAAATGATAAATAGTAATACAGAAAGAAAAGGACTTCTCATTTTTATTTTTTCAACTTTTTTACTTCCTGTTATTAAGTCTATTAACTTATATTTGTTTATCACAAAAGTATTAAATATCATTACAAATATATACATTAAAGAAAAGTATAGTATCGTTTTAAAAAGTGCCGCAGAGGAAAAAACAAACTTAAATTCGTTCATATCTGCTTCAAACATGCTGGCAACTATTATAGACATAAACTGGGAAGCAAAAATGCCAAGTATTAAGCCCACAAAAAGAGATATTATACCTATAAAAAGAGTTTCAAAAAATAATATTTTAGAAAGCTGTCCTTTCCCCATTCCTAAAATAAGGTATATTCCAAATTCCTTTTTTCTTCTTTTTATCAAAAAATTATTTGCATACATTATCAAAAATCCGAGTACGATTGAAATAAAAACAGATAATCCTGAAAGCATTTTTACCATTAATCCAACAACGTCATAGGTCGATTTTGCAAAGTTTTGTATTGGTTCTTGTGCATCCATGGAATTAAATACATAAAACACCGCAATACCTAAAATAAGTGTCATGAAATAAATGGCATAATTCTTTATGCTTTTTTTAATGTTTTTCATGGATAACTTAAATAACATCGTTAAGTTCACCTCCAAGAAGTGTCACAACTTCAATTATTCTGTTAAAAAATTCTTTTCTGCTGCTGTCTCCTTTTAGAATTTCATTAAATATTTTTCCGTCTTTTATAAATAAAACTCTCTGTGCTTTTGATGCGGTAAAAGCATCATGTGTAACCATTAAAATTGTGGCAGATAGTTTTTTGTTTAAAAGTTCAAGACTTTGAAGAAGCATTTTAGCACTTTTTGAATCTAATGCTCCTGTTGGTTCATCGGCAAGAATAAGTTTAGGATTTGTTATAATTGCTCTTGCACATGCTACTCTTTGTTTTTGTCCTCCTGACATTTCATAAGGATATTTATCAAGCACATCTTCTATTCCAAGGGCTCTCGATATGTTTTTTACTCTTTTTTCTATTTCGCTTACTCTCATTTTTTGAATGGTCAGTGCAAGGGCAATGTTTTCATATGCCGTAAGAGTATCCAGTAAATTAAAATCCTGGAATATAAAACCGAGTCTGTTTCTTCTAAATTCGTTTAGGTGTTTGCCTTTTAGGTTTGTTATATTTATATCTCCAACAAAAATATCGCCGCTTGTTACTTTGTCTATTGTTGATATAACATTTAATAATGTTGTTTTCCCGCTTCCGCTTGAACCCATTATTGCAACGAATTCACCATCATTTACATCAAAACTTATATCTTTTATGGCTTTTGTAAGATTTGATTTATTGCCATAATATTTTTCTATATTTTCAACTCTTAATACTTTTTCCATTTTTTTCTCCTTATATATACTTTGCGGTAATTTCAAATTCACCGCTGAACTTTTCACATATTATGCTTAAGTAATATTCTCCATCAGCTATTTTTAAATCTCTTCCGCCGCTTTCCGGTCCCTCTATATCAAAGCATGCTATAATTCTAGTTTTTGAATCGTTTTTTATAATTATTTTTGCTTTTCCTTTTATAATATTTGCATTATAACTTATATTAATGTTTTTATGTTTTCTGTTTACTTCCACTGAACCAAATATAACTTCTTTTATATTTGCATTTTTATATTCGCATTCGTATTTGCCTGTGTTGGTATCCAAATAAAATACTCTTTCTCCCATTAAGTCTTCAGTAGAAGTTAATAATTTGTTTCCTACAAATTTTAGTATATCATTATACTTATTTATTAGTTGATTTTTGTTTATACCGCATCCTGTAATTATTAACGATATTGAACACAAAAGTATGATTGCTGTTTTCTTCTTCATGTTGCCTCCTTTCTTTAAGTTGATTATAGAAAGGATTAAATTTTTTATCCATCGATTAAAATTACATAACCTTACAGTTTTGTAAGGTTAGAAAAGTATATTAAAAATATAAAAAACGAATCGGGGTCGTTTTTTTATTTTATAAAATAGTATTTTTATAATTAAGCTATTTTGATTACATAAATATGAAAATTAATAAAGTAAAATTTTTACTTTATATTAAATTTAAGTTTATTTTAAACAACGAGATATTTACTAAATATATTTAATTATTCTTAAATATGATATAATAATGATAAATTTTACATAAAAATTAAAAATAGGTGTAATAATGAATAATGTCATTTTAATTATAGACTGCGGAACCCAAAGTATACGAGCAATGCTTGTAAGCGATAAGGGTGAAATTTTAATAAAGGAAAAGAAAAAATACGAATACATAACAAAAGAAAAAGGAAGTATTATTGAGTTTGATGCAAATAACTTTTTTGAGGAAATAATTTCTCTTTTACTTAAGTTAAAAAGTAAAGATGAAAAATTATATTCTAAGATAAAAGGAGTAAGCATAACAACTCAAAGGGATACTTTTGTTTTGGTAGACAGAAACGGAAATCCTTTAAGAAATGCTATTTCATGGCTAGATAGAAGAAAAGCTAAAAATTATAAGAAACCAAATATATTATATAGAATGCTTTTTTCTTTGGTTAGTATGGGAGCTATGACTAAAAATTTAATGAGTGAAGCAAGGTTTAATTGGATTATAGAAAATGAACCTGATGTATGGGATACAACATATAAATATTTGCTTTTACCTCAATTCCTAAATTATAAATTTACAGGCAAATATATTGAAAGTGATGCGGGAACTGTTGGGCATATTCCTTTTGATTATAAAAAAAGGGAGTATGATAAATCTTACGGAATAAAAAGACAGCTTTTTAATGTAGAGCAAAGAAAACTTGCAAATGTAATACCATCAACTAACGTAATAGGAAGTATTTTAGATGAAGTATGTGAAAGAGCCGGACTAAAAAAAGGAACTGTTCTTATTGCAAGCGGAAGTGACAAAGCATGTGAAACCATAGGGGTAGGATGTACTGAAGAAGGTATAGGAAGTATATCTCTTGGAAGTCAAGTTACAATTCAAGTTTCTACAAATAGATACTATGAGCTTACGAGATTTGTTCCACCTTTTTGCAGTGTGATTCCAAATACATATAACCCTGAAATTATTTTATATAGAGGTTTTTGGCTTGTTACATGGTTTATAAAAGAATTTGCTTATAAGGAAGAACAAATATGTAAAGAAACCGGTAAAGATATATATGATGTAATGGATGAAAAATTAAAAGAAATACCCATAGGTTGTGATGGTCTTATTCTTCAGCCTTACTGGGGACAGGATATTCTTCGTCCCGAAGCAAAAGGAAGTATACTTGGTTTTAATGATAAACATACTAGAATGCATATTTACAGGGCAATAATTGAGGGAATAGGATATTCCTTAAAAGAAGGAATAGAGAGAATTGAAAAAGTATCTAAAGTTAATATAGATAAAATAGCATTATCAGGAGGAGGGTCAAGAAGCGACATAATATGCCAGATAATAAGTGATATTTTAAATAAAGAGGTTTATAAAATTCAAACCTATGAGGCAAGCGGTGTAGGAGCTGCTATGGCAGGTTTTATAGGACTTAATGTTTTTAAAGATTTTGATGAAGCAAAAGAAAATATGGTAAGACATACAAAAACATTTTCTCCAAATGAAGAAAATGCAAAAAAATATAATGATATTTATAATAATGTATATTTAAAAATATATAAAAACGTAAAAAAAATATATACAAAAATGAATAATATTAATTTATAGGGGGGAAAATTATGCCACTAAAAAGTACAGTTGAAAACTATAAAGATTATATGGGGATATCTCCAAAAGCAGAGGATTTTGATAAATACTGGGCAGAAGGAGTAAAAGATTTGAAGGGAACTGATTTTTCTTATACTCTTGAGAAGAGGGATTTCCCAATGAAAGATATCGAAGTATACGATATGTATTTTAAAGGAATGAATGGGGAAAGAGTTCACTGTGAACTTGTTAAACCTAAACACATTGAAGGAAAAATTCCGGGAGTAATGTCATTCCATGGTTACACATCAAATGCAGACAGTATTTATTCAAAAGTTCCATATGCATATAATGATATGGCCTTTTTAGCTTTTGAAGTTCCTGGACAAGGTGGAAAAAGCGAAGATAACTACACTGCTGACGGACCTACTCTTTATGGTCAAATAATAAGAGGCGTAATGGATGAAGACAAGAAAAAATTATTTTTCAGAAATATTTATCTTGACGCCGTAAAAGCTTTTGTTCTATTTGAAAATATGGATTTCATAGACGAAAACAGAATTGGTACAACAGGAAAAAGCCAAGGGGGCGCATTAAGTCTTGTTGTTGCGGCATTTAATAAAAATGTTAAGGCTAGTGCTGTTATTTATCCTTTCCTTGCAGACTTTAAAAAGGTTTTTGAAATGAATATGTGTGAAGATGTGTATGTTGAATTTAAAAATTGGTTTAGAAAATACGATACATTACACGAAAAAGAAGATGAATTTTTTGAAAGACTTTCTTACATAGATGTTCAAAATTTTGCGGATAAAGTAAAATGTGATGTGTTATTCTTTACGGCGCTTCTTGATACAACTTGTCCGCCTATAACACAATTTTCAATATACAATAAATTAAAATGTAATAAGGAATTAAAAGTATACTGCGAATATACTCATGAAAGACTTCCTTATTCAGACGATATAATATATGAATTCTTTAAAGAAAAACTTTAATTAATAAGCACCCTGATTATAGATTCAGGGTGTTTTATTTTTGTTAAAATTTAAAAAAAATTATTAAATTCCCAAACAAGTTTTTATATTTTTTGTCAAATTTAAGGTATAAAATATTAAAATTAAAGGTAAAAAAATACATTTGATTAGGCTAAAACCCTTTATTTAAAAGGGTTTTGGTTGTTTGAAAGGTTTTATATAAATAAATATTATACAATTATTAATTTGTAATTAAAATTATATAATTCTATTGACAAATTATATAATCAGGTATATAATTTAGCCAAAATAAAGGAAAGGTGCAGGTAAAATGGGAAAAAGTGTATATAGTTTAGTATTAATGGATGAAGTCGTAGAAAAAGTTGATGAAGCGGCTTATAAAATGGGTACAAGCAGGTCTAATTTAATAAATCAAATTTTGGCTGATTATGTATCATATACAACACCTCAAAAACAGGTTGAAGGAATATTTACATCCCTTGAAAATATGTTTAAGGAAATGAATACTTTTCAAGTTTTAGCTAATCCATCTCCTTATTTTATGAATATAACCAGCTCTCTTAGATATAAATACAGACCAACCATAAAATACGGAGTAGAGTTATATGACAATTCAAAGTATTCATTTGGAGAGCTTAAAGTTACTTTAAGAACGACAAATCAGACTTTAATAAGAGATATGAACAGATTTTTGAATTTTTATTCAAAGCTTGAAGAAAAATATATTAGAGGAATACTGGAGGATAATTTATGTTACAAGATAGAAGAAAAGAAATATACAAGACAATTTGTTTTACCAAAGGAACAAGGTGTTGACAAAGTTGACCTTGGAGTTTTAATCGGAGAATATATAAAGGTATTTGACAGCGTGTTAAAAGTATTTTTAAATGATCTTCCATATATTGATGACGCATGCTCCGATGCTGAAAAAGAGTATGTTACTTTAATGCAAAAGGTTCATGCAATTATATAATGATTATTTAACATAAAGGAGGGTTTTAAAATGAATGCAAATGACTATACTGAAAAATCACTTCTTGCACTTCAAAATGCACAGAATTTAGCTATAGATAACAATAACTCGGTTATGGAAGCCGAACATTTATTATACGCATTACTTGATGACAGAGGAGGGCTTATTCCTGAACTTCTTGAAAAAATGCAGGTTAATGTATCTGGATTAAAATCGGAAGTAGAAAATAAAATAAAATCTTTTCCTAAAGTTTCATCAAGCAGCGTAGATAACTTATACGCAAGCAACAACTTAAATAGAGTTATTCGTCTTGCAGAAAATATAGCAAAGAATATGAAAGACGAATATGTTTCCGTTGAACATTTATTCCTTGCAATGTTTAATGAAGGCGGAAGCTTTATAAAAGATGAATTTAGAAAATATAATGTTACAAAAGATAACTTCACAAAGAACTTGTCTTTGGTGAGAGGAGGGAGAACAGTGAACAATCAAAATCCTGAAAACACATATAATGTACTTGAAAAATATGGTTCCGACTTGGTGGAACTTGCAAAACAAAATAAACTTGACCCTGTAATCGGCAGGGACGATGAAATAAGAAATGTAATAAGAATACTATCAAGAAAAACAAAGAATAACCCTGTTTTAATAGGTGAACCTGGTGTTGGTAAAACAGCAATCGCAGAAGGTCTTGCTCTTAGAATTGTAAGAGGAGATGTTCCAAACAATCTAAAAGACAGAAGCATATTCTCTCTTGATATGGGTGCTCTTGTTGCAGGTGCAAAATTCAGAGGTGAGTTCGAAGAAAGAATCAAAGCCGTACTTGATGAAATCAAGAAAAGCGAAGGTAAAATTATTCTATTCATTGATGAACTTCACACAATAGTAGGCGCAGGTAAGACTGACGGTGCAATGGATGCCGGCAACCTATTAAAACCACTTCTTGCAAGAGGGGAATTACACTGTATAGGTGCAACTACTTTAAATGAATATAGAGAATACATCGAAAAAGATGCTGCACTAGAAAGAAGATTTCAACCTGTTATGGTAGGAGAACCAAGTGTTGAAGATACAGTTGCAATCCTTAGAGGTCTTAAGGAAAGATATGAAATATATCACGGCGTAAAAATCACAGACCAAGCTCTTGTTTCTGCAGCAATTTTATCAAACAGATATATTACAGACAGATTCTTACCTGATAAAGCAATTGACTTAATCGATGAAGCCTGTGCTTTAATCAAGACTGAAATGGATTCAATGCCAACAGAGCTTGATGAAGTAAACAGAAAGATTATGCAATATCAAATTGAAGCAACAGCTCTTAAAAAAGAAAAAGACGAACTTGCAAAGAAACGTCTTGAAGAAATCAACAAGGAAATCGCTGAACTTTCTGATAAGTTTAATGCCATGAAAGCAAAATGGATGAAAGAAAAAGACACAATCGGAAAAGCTCAAAGATTAAGAGAAGAAATAGATAGAGTAAACGGCGAAATAGAACAAGCTCAAAGAGTAAACAATCTTAATAAAGCAGCCGAACTTAAATATGGTAAATTGCCAGAACTTCAAAAGGAATTAAAAGCCGAAGAAGAAAAATCAAAAGAAAAACATTCTACTCTTTTAAGAGATAAAGTTACGGAAGAAGAAATCGCAAAGATTGTTTCAAAATGGACTCATATTCCGGTATCTAAACTTGTTGAAAGCGAAAAAGAAAAACTTCTTCACTTAGAAGATACACTTCACAAGAGAGTAATCGGACAAGATGAAGCAGTAAGACTTGTAAGCGATGCGATAATCAGGTCAAGAGCAGGTATTCAAGACCCATCAAAACCAATAGGTTCATTCTTGTTCTTGGGTCCGACAGGGGTTGGTAAAACAGAGCTTGCAAAAACTCTTGCTTATACACTATTTGATAATGAACAAAATATCATACGTATTGATATGAGTGAATACATGGAAAAATTCAGCGTGTCTAGACTTATAGGTGCACCTCCGGGATATGTAGGATATGATGAAGGGGGACAACTTACGGAAGCAGTAAGAAGAAGTCCTTACAGTGTAGTACTTTTCGATGAAATCGAAAAAGCTCATCCTGATGTATTTAACATCTTGCTTCAAATTCTTGATGACGGAAGAGTTACAGACTCACAAGGAAGAACTATTGACTTTAAAAACACAATCATTATCTTAACATCTAACCTTGGAAGTGAATATTTGCTTGAAAGTACAGAAAAATACGGCGATATTACAGAAGAAACAAAAGATAATATAGATAAACTTCTTAAATCACACTTTAGACCTGAATTTTTAAACAGACTAGATGAAATAGTTATCTACAAGCCGCTTAAGAAAGAAGAAATATCCAAGATTGTCGACCTTATGTTGGAAGAACTTAAAAATAGACTTGAAGATAAATTCTTACATTTTGTTATAAGTGATAAAGCCAAAGAATTTATAATCGACAATGGTTATGACCCAATATTTGGTGCAAGACCTCTTAAGAGATTTATTCAAAGTCATGTTGAAACATTAATAGCTAAAGCTATACTTGCAAATAACTTTGAAAGCGGAACTACATTAAAGGTAGATGTAGAAAATGATAAATTGGTTGTAAGATATTAATTTGTAAAAGGACCTTAACAGGTCCTTTTGTTTTTTTGTATTGTAAAGTAAAATATAATTAATAATTTATATTTTTAGTTAAGGAAAAATTTTATATAAAGAAAAAGGAGGGGAAGTATGAAAATATTGAAAAGATTTATTGTTATTATTGTTCCGATTTTAATTGTTGCGGGATACTTTATTATAAAAAGCGTCAATTCGAATTGGCCGGTAAAATTTAATGATGAATTTGACACTTTTTTTGGAAATGGAAACTGGGAAAGTATATCAAAAGAAACAAAAGAAAGCATAATATACGATGAATATATTATTGTTCGTTCTGCCCCCAATTTATCCGGGAATGTACCGGGAAAATTTAACGAATGGAGTATAACCTATATGGGTGCTGACAATAAAAGAGAAATGGCAATAATTTCAGACCATACCTTTAGAATAAATAACGATAAATATTCTTTTCTCAGTAAAAAACGATATTCAAAAAAACAAGCTCTTACATTAGAATTTATGAGTGTTTCTTTTTCTATCTGCGAGGATAAAGTTATGAAAGAGAGCATAGCACCTTATTTAAGTGAAAAAGAAATGGAAGCTTTAACCGTAGAGATATCTTATAACGGTGGTAATCCTGAAGCTGAATTTTATGATGATTTAATAAAACAGGAATGGTTTAACGTAAAAGATGTAAGTGCTAAAAATTATCTAAACTATGATAAGCATGAATTTTTTATTTATATACGTTCCTATGATTATAAGTTAGATAAATTAACCGATGAAGAAAAACGACACATTTTTGACAGCATGGAAAAGATAGAGAAAAATTTGCTTGAAAAGTATGGAAACAATGCTTCATTTGAGATATATATAGACGAAAACCACAAAACAGAATATAAAGATGGGGTAAAAACTGTAAATTAACATGAATTCTCACCATCTGTCCTTTATAAAAAGTATAAAAAATATCATAATTAAGTTAGAATACAGGGTGGAAAAGGAGAACTTATATAAATCAATCTCAGATTGGTAAATTTATAAAAAGTTTAAGAGAAGAAAAGAATTTAACTCAAGAGCAGCTTGCCGAGAAGTTAAATGTAAGCAACAAATCTGTTTCAAGGTGGGAAAACGGAAAAACAATGCCGGATTTATCTTTACTTGTTATGATTTGTGAAGAATTCGATATAACAATAAGTGAGCTTTTAAATGGAAGAAGAATGAATATTGATGAGTTAAAGCAGTTAAAGGATACTGTGGAAAGGCTTATTAATTATTCTATGGAAGAATAGTCATTTAAAGCAAAAAAAGTAAACAGATTTTTAATTTTAGGAATTTTGTTTACTATTCTTGCAATTTTAAATAATTATATTCCTTATTTAGATTTTATTTTTAGGGAAAACATAGCCCAATTTGTAATCGGAGTGTTTTATGGGCTTGGAATTTCTTTTGAACTTGTGGGTTTATATAACAGTTCAAATAGAATATCTTTAAAAGAAAGAAAAAAAGAATTAAAAAAAGATAAGTAAGACTTATCTTCTTTTTGTATTATAAAAACAATGTTTTAACCTATACCAAAGAACTTATCAAAAAATTCTTTTAGATTTTCAATAACCTTTTGTTTTTTCTCTTTTCGTTTGTTTCCTTCTTTAGAAAATCTTGAAACAGGAGGCATTATTTTGTCAATGTCCGTTCCTGTTGTTTTTATATATCCGTCTCTAAACGCATTTTGAATAAACTTTTTAGTGTCTTCTTCTTTTAAGTTTTCTTCTTTAATGATTTTATCAAGTTCTTTTTCTTTTTCTTTCTTTATAAAATTTTTCCACTCTTCGTCTATATTGTCTGTTTCATTTACTCTTTCAATAAAGTTTTCAATTAGAACTTTTTTACTTCTTAATTCATAACTTGCATCAACTGCGTTTTGTATATTAATTAATACTTCTTTGTCTTTGCAGTGACTTTCATGATATTTTTTTACAAGCATTAATATATAATCAATATTTATATCTACTTGCTTTATAAGTTCTATTTCAAATATAACATCATTGGTTATATCTTCTTTTTCCATATCTTTTTTGTTTATCCATTCATCTCTAATATCTTGATATCTTCCTGTGTAGTTTTGTATGTCTCTTATGGATATTATGTCATTTTCTTCAAATTCATCAAAGGAGTTTAAAAGATTTCTCATTCTAAGTATAGAGCCGAAAAGCATTATAAATTCTTTTTGTCTTCCCTCCCCTGTTATTCTTTCTTCACTTAACGGGAATTTCTCTTTTAATTTATTTATAAGGTCGATATAACCGGGTTTGTTTTCTCCCTTTTCATTTGTATAGCCATAAAAATAGTCTTTGAATTTTCTTATTAATACAATTCCTCCTGCTTTTTTATCGCCGAATAATGCAAGAGCATCATCTACTTCTTTTTGAAGATTTCTAAAACAAACTATATTCCCGAATGTCTTAATTGAATTTAAAATTCTGTTGGTTCTGCTGAATGCTTGAATCAAGCCATGCATTTTTAAATTTTTATCTACCCATAATGTATTAAGAGTAGTTGCGTCAAAACCTGTTAAAAACATATTTACTACAATAAGCAAATCAATTTCCTTATTTTTCATTCTAAGGGATACATCTTTATAATAATTTTGGAATTTATCGCTTGTTGTGTCATAGGAAGTGTTAAACATTTTGTTATAGTCTTTTATTGCGTCTTCCAAAAATTCTCTGCTGTTTGTATCTAAAGCGGAAGTATCTTCGCTGTTTTCTTCTCCTAAAATTCCTTCTGCTTCTTCTTCATTTTGGCTATAACTGTAAATAAGAGCGATTTTTAATTGTTTATTCCTATTTTCGTTCATCTGTTTTTTAAACTCGCTGTAATAAGCCTTTGCCATTTCAACGCTTGCTACTGCAAAAATGGAATTAAAACCGCTTAATCTTTGTTTTTGTTTTATTTCTTCAATTTTCTTATCTTTATTTGTGGCAACTTGTTCAATATTTTTTAGGGAATTAAAAACATATGTTTTGTTTCCCCTATATGTTTTTTGGTCAAAGTGGTCTAAGATATATTTTGTAATAAGTGAGATTCTTTCTTTTGCCATATATACATTTTCTCTGTCTATGTCGTATACCTGCTTATCTTTGATATTATCTTCATAGCCCATTGTCTTATTGTATTCTACTCTAAAAGGTAGAACATTTCTGTCGTTTATGGCATCTACTATTGTGTATGTATGAAGTAAATCCCCAAATGTTTGAGCTGTTGTTAAATTGCTACCACTATTTATTCCTTTCGCATTTACGGCAAAAATAGGAGTTCCCGTAAAACCGAATAAATAATATTTCTTAAAGTTTTTTACTATTGCTTTGTGCATTTCGCCGAACTGACTTCTATGGCACTCATCAAAAATTAATACAATTTGTTTATCATATATATCATGTTTTTCATTTTTCTTTACGAAAGTTGAAAGCTTTTGTATTGTCGTTATTATAATTCTTGCATTATCATCTTCAAGCTGTTTTGTCAATACGGCAGTTGAAGTGTTGCTGTTTGCACATCCTTTTTCAAACCTGTCGTATTCTTTCATTGTCTGATAATCTAAATCTTTACGGTCTACGACAAATATAACTTTATCTATAAAATCTAAATTAGAGGCTATTCTCGCAGTTTTAAAGGAAGTAAGGGTTTTCCCGCTTCCTGTCGTATGCCAAATATATCCGCCTGATGCAATACTTCCGTATTTTTTATAGTTGTTTGCAATTTGTATTCTGTTTATTATTCTTTCCGTTGCCGTTATTTGATAAGGTCTCATTACCATAAGCATATTTTCCGATGTAAATATGCAGTATTTTGCAATTATATTAAGAATTGTATGTTTTGCAAAAAATGTTTTTGCAAAGTCTATTAAATCGGGAATTATTTTATTGTTTGCATCAGCCCAAAAGCTGGTAAATTCAAAACTATTGCTGGTTTTGTTTTTGTTTGTATTTTTTGTTGTGGCTTCTTTTATGGCATTATATCTGGTGGAGTTGGAATAATATTTTGTATTTACTCCGTTTGAAATAACAAATATTTGAACATATTCAAAAAGACCGTCTCCCGCAAAGAAAGAATCTCTTTGATAGCGGTTAATTTGATTAAAGGCTTCTTTTATGTTTATTCCCCTTCTTTTTAGTTCAATATGAATAAGAGGAAGTCCGTTTACGAGAATTGTAACATCGTATCTGTTATCGTAGATTGCCCCTTCTTCTTTTGTCACTTCGTATTGATTTAAAACCTGCAAATGATTGTTATGAATATTGTTTTTATCTAAAAGAGAGATGTTTTTTGATGTGTTGTCGTCTCTTTTTAATACTTGGATATAGTCTTCTTGTATCTTCCTTGTCTTTTCAACTATATGTTCATTTTTATTTGCTATGGAATCTTTATAAAATCTTTCCCATTCCATATCGCTGAATTCATAGTTATTTAATTTTTCAAGCTGTTTCCTTAAATTAAGTTTAAGTTCATCTTGTGTATGTATATCTACATATTCATATCCTTGAGACATTAGCAGATTTATAAATTCTTTTTCAAGTTCTGCTTCGCTTTGATATGCTTTTGCAGTTTGTATTCCCGGTTTATATTCTGTTATTACGGTGTTTTCGGTTGTTGATGCAACTATGTTAAAGTAGCTCATGTTTTCACCTCTTTTTTATTTTGAAAGTTCCTTAAAATCAAGCAGTTTATCTCTATAATATTCATATTGTTTCTGTCTTTTTTCTATTTCAGCAGGAAGACCATTGGTTATATCATTACAAAGGGTATCGAAACGGTCAAGTATGTCTACTATTTTTTGTTGTTCTGATAGCGGAGGGAGGGGAATAATTATATTATTTAGTTTTTTTGGTGAAACCTCTATAACTTTTGTTCCATGTGCGAGTTTTATTTTTTGTTTAAAAAACATTTGTGTATTAAAATAATAAGTTAAATATTTAGGATTTTGATTATGAGAAATAATGGCAGTATGTCCTCCTACTGCAACTTCATTTTCTCCACACCATGCAATACATTTACATACATCTTCAATATTTTCACTTGTTACAGCCATAATAATATCATTTTTGTTTGCTTTTTTTTGTTTAAAAGCTTTTTCTTTAGATATATAAGTAAATGTTTTATTCGGGAATTTACTGTATTTAGTATATATTTGACCATAATGTATACAAGGAAATCCTTGTTCAATAAAATCTTTTTTTTGTAAAGATCCACCTCTTTCAATTTTAGCAATATCCCCAAGTTTAACTCTTTCAACTTCATCTCCAAATTTCAACAACTCATCCCTATAATACTCATACTGTTTTTTTCTTGCTGTAAGCTCTGCTGTAAGCTCTGCTGTAAGCTCTGCTGTAAGCTCTGTAAAGGTATCCAAAATACGCACGATCTCTTCTTGTACGGGAAGAGGGGGGAGAGGGATTTTGAGTTTTTTTAATTTAGTTAAACTAATTATTGATATTCCTCCTCCTCTATTAGCTAGATTTTCCATTTCTTCTTTTAATTCAAAAAAGTAATAATAAACAAACTTTATATTTAATAAATGCTTATATTCTTTTTTTATATTAAAATTAGTTAATTGTTGATTTGTTAAATATGGAGATAATATTAATGCATGTTCACCTATAGTTGCTGTAGTTGAAACAATAATACTATTTTTAGGGAAAAGTTCTCCTTTTATAGCACAAGTAGTAACATGTTGAATTGAATCATTAAGAATTCTTCCATGTTCTCTTATATCTTCCATTCTAAACCAAGGAATATTTCCGTTTTCCCAATATTCTTTCTTCTTTTTTGACGGTGTATATCCGTTTTTAATATTAAATATTTTATCTAAATATTTATACTCAACCCCATCGGGACAGAGTTCATTTATCAGTTGTTCTAATTTGCTCATGTTATCCCTCAATCTCCTTGATTATTTTGTCGATTTCGGCTCTTAAAATTTCTTCTTTTTCTACTATCTCTTTTATTTCTTTGTTTAACACATCGATATCTATTACTTCTCTTGTATCTTGTGGTTCAACATATGTATTTACTGATAAGTTGTAATCTTCTTCTTTTATCTTTTCATATTCCACAAGAGAAGAAAAATGTTCTTCTTCTTTTCTTTCTTTAAATATTGATAGTATTTTATCCATGTTTTCTTTTGTAAGTTTATTGTTGTTTGTTACCTTTATGCATTCTTTGCTCGCATCAATAAATAAAGTCTTGTTATCGGTTTTGTTCTTTTTCATTACCATAATGCACGTTGCTATTGATGTTCCAAAGAATAGGTTTTCCGGAAGCTGGATAATAGTATCTATAAAGTTATTATCAATAAGATATTTTCTTATTTTTTTCTCTGCTCCCCCTCTGTACATTACCCCCGGGAAGCATACTATGGCAGCCGTTCCGTTTGTGGCAAGCCAGCTTAATGAATGCATTATAAAAGCAAGGTCTGCTTTGCTTTTAGGTGCCAAAACTCCGGCAGGGGAAAACCTTGGGTCGTTTATTAAGGTTGCGTTGCTGTCTCCTTCCCATTTTATTGAATAAGGAGGATTTGATACGATAAGCTCAAAAGGTTCATCATCCCAGTGTTTTGGTTTTGTTAAAGTATCTTCACAGGCTATATCGAATTTGTCATAGTCTATATCGTGAAGAAACATATTTATACGACATAAGTTATAGGTTGTTATATTTATTTCCTGACCGTAAAAACCGTTTCTTACATTTTCTTTTCCAAGTACTTTAACGGATTTTAAAAGAAGAGAACCTGAACCGCAGGCAGGGTCGTATACTTTGTTTACTTCTTTTTTCCCTACTGTTCCAAGAAGCGTAAGAAGAGTCGAAACATCCGCCGGTGTGAAGAACTCGCCTCCCGATTTTCCTGCATTTGATGCATACATTGTCATAAGATATTCATAAGCATCACCAAAGGTATCTATATCGTGATTTTGAACATTATCAAGTTTCATGTTGTTTATGCCGTCTAAAAGTTTAACAAGTCTTTCGTTTCTCTTTTTAACCGTTGAACCAAGCTTGTTGCTGTTTACGTCAAAATCATCAAATAGTCCCGCGAAAGAATTTTCTGAATCGGTTCCTTTTGCCGAATTTTCAATATTTCTAAACACTTTTTCTAATGTTTCGTTTAAATTTTCATCGCTTTTTGCCTTATTTTGCACATTGCAGAAAAGTTCGCTTGGAAGAATAAAAAAGCCTTTTGAATTTACTATATCTTCTCTTATTGTTTCTGCTTGTTCATCTTCTAATTTAGCATAGTCAAATTCAAGGTCACCGGCGTCTCTTTCTCCTTTGTTTATATATTCTGATATATTTTCTGATATGTATCTATAAAACATTGTGCCAAGGACATAATTTTTAAAATCCCAGCCGTCAACTGCTCCTCTTAATTCATCGGCTATAGCCCATATAGCTCTATGAAGTTCATCTCTTTCCATTTCTTTCTTATTGTCTGCCATCATTTTCATCCTTTGTTATATATTTAATTTTATTTTACAAAATTTTTAAATCCATTTCAATTTTATTGGATATTTTGTATAAATAAGCATTTTATTAGGGAAATTTTTCCTTATAAAACTTATAATAAATAAATCAAATCTTTTAATTTATATTATAATAAATAAAAAACCAGGAGATAAAAATGAACGAATGGGAAAAGGCTCAAAAAGGAATGCTTTACGATGCAAATTATGATAAGAATATTTTAAAACTTAGGGATAAGTGTGCCGATTTATGTTTTGAATTTAACAATCTAAAACCATCAGATAAAGAAAATCAAAATAAACTTTTAAAAGATATTTTAGGTCAGATAAAAGGGACAGTAACAGTAACACAGCCTTTTTATTGTGATTACGGTTTTAATATATCTATTGGAGAAAATTTCTATTCAAATCATAACTTAACTATTCTTGATGCCGCAAAAGTTACAATAGGAGATAATGTGTTTATAGGCCCAAACTGTGTTATAACAACGGCTTCTCATCCTAAAAATAAGGAAGAAAGAAGAAGAGGGCTTGAGTTCGCAAAGCCTATAAAAATCGGAAATGATGTTTGGATAGGCTCAAACGTCGTTATTCTTCCGGGAATTACCATAGAAGACGGAGCGATAATTGGAGCGGGAAGCATTGTAACTAAGGACATCCCAAAAGACAGCATTGTTTACGGCAGTAAAGGAGAGATTAAAAGATAAGGATTTATTTAGGGGAATTTATTATATGTTATTAGATTCTTAAGAAAAATTTAATTGTAATATATAATAAAAAATATATTTAAAAATAAATATTACAATAAATTAAGGAAAATATATGAAAACAAAATATAAATATAACCCTACTATACCATACGGCTTACATGATATGTATGTTAATAATATTAACATTACAGACAGTAACATAAAACTTGAATTTGAAAATGGTTATGTATCGCTTATTGAACCCTATGATATTATATCCGGCAGTATTATTATTGAAAATGTAGATTTTGATTTTTCAAGTGTTGTTATTCAAAACAGCCTTGGGGAGTATGGAATGTTTGAAGGTGAAAAATTAGAAATTGCAGAGTTTCTCAAAAAATATGATGATTTTAGTTTTGAAATTGTAGATGAACTTTATGGATATAATAAATTATTCTATTCAGGTTATCTAAGGCGTAAACATAAAGATGAGATTTATGCCATGGATTTATATGTTTATTTTACCGGTGATATTATTTATGAAACAGAAGAATAAAATACCCTTTAATATATTTAAAGGGTATTTTTATATTTTAAATATTATGATTAATGCAATTATAATTTTATATTATTTAATAATATAATTGAATTTTTTTTAATATGAAAATACAATTTTTTTATTATTTAAATATCTTCATCAATTTTCTTTACATTAAACCAAGAGCCTTTTGTATCAATTATTCCCAATTTTTTTAATTTACCAATTTCTGCCGACATGGCACTTCTTTCTACTCCCAAATAATCTGCGAGAGTCTGTCTGTTAAAAGGAATAACAAATTCAGCATTATTATTTTGTTTTGCTTGATCTGAAAGATATGACATTAATTTGTCTTTTGTTGTTTTTTCGGACATATATCTTATTTTTTTGTTTAAAGATAGATTCTTTTGAGCCAATTCTTTTAGTAGATTTTTAATTATTAAATTATGGTAATTACAAGAAGCTGAACACATTGTCATTACTTTATATGAATTAAGTAACATTATCTTACTGTCTTTATCGGCTACCACGCTTACGGGAAAAGAATTAAGTCCCGCAAAAGAAAATACTTCCGCAAACATTTCAGATTCTTTTAATACTGTTAAAACGCTGCGGTTTCCGTAAAAGTCATCTCTTATAATTTTAACTTTTCCCATAAGTACGATTCCAAAATTTTGAGCCAGGTCTCCTTCAAGGAATATCGTTTCATTCTTTTTTACATTTATAATTTTTCCATTAAGACATTTTATCATTGATTTTAATTCATTTTCTTGAACACCTTTAAATAAAGGGCATTTTAACAATGTATCAAAATATTTTTCCATAAAAACTCCTTTTGTTGGAAATACAACATTTTCTTAGGCTTGATTATAGTATTATACATTTACAAAATCAAATAAAAAATAAATATTCTACATGAATAAGTAAAAATATTTAAGAAAAGCTAATATGGAGGAAAGTTATGAATACAAAAATAAAAAATATAAATCAAGCTCAAGTAGTTTTATTAAAAGATGAGATATCTTATCAAAAAGGTCAGGTTGTAAGTAAAACTCTTGCCCAAAATAGCGCATTAAGCGTTACATTATTTTCATTCGATAAAGGGGAAGAAATAAGTACACATAAATCTGGCGGAGATGCTTTTGTTACTTGTCTTGACGGAGTAGGTAAGATCACTATTGATGATAAAGAATATATTCTAAAAGAAGGTGAATCTATTGTAATGCCTGCTAATCACCCTCATGCGGTATATGGTGAAGAAGCATTTAAAATGTTGCTTGTTGTTGTATTTTAAAGAAAGGAATATTTAATATGAAAGCATTTGTAGATAAGGAACTTTGTATTGGATGTGGACTATGTTGCACATACTGTGATGAAGTTTTTCGTTTAAATGAGGATGGGAAGTCAGAAGCTTATAAGGATGTAAGCGAAAATAATTTAAGTAAGGTTCAAGAGGCAATTGATAATTGTCCTGTATCTGCAATTAGCATGGAGGAATAAAAAATATGGAAAATAAAATGTTTTGTTATCAATGTCAGGAAACTGCAGGATGCAAAGGCTGTACTGCTGTTGGAGTGTGTGGGAAAAACCCTGATGTAGCTATTATGCAAGACTTATTAATATATGTAACCAAAGGATTATCTTTTGTTACAACACGTCTTAGACAAGAAGGTAAAAAAGTATCAGATGATATAAATTATCTTGTATCTATAAATTTATTTACTACAATTACAAACGCAAATTTTGATATAGATAGTATTAAAGACAGAATTACTTTAACATTAAAGACAAAAGAAGATTTAATAAATAAGTTAGATAATAAAGAAAATCTACCAAAAGCTGCACTGTGGAATGGAGAAGGAGACTGGGAAGAACTTGCAAAGACGGTAGGTGTATTATCTACAAAAGATGAAGATATTCGTTCTTTAAGAGAGCTTATAACTTATGGATTAAAAGGTCTTTGTGCATATTCTAAACATGCAAATGCACTATTAAAGACAGATGAAGAGGTAGATAGCTTTATTCAAGAAGCTTTATCGCTAACTTTAGATGATAGTTTAAGTGTTGAGGATTTAGTAAAATTAACTTTAAAAACTGGGGAATACGGAGTAAAGGGTATGGCTCTTTTAGATGAAGCAAATACCACTGCTTATGGAAATCCGGAAATTACAAAGGTAAATATAGGGGTAAGAAAAAATCCTGGAATTTTAGTTTCAGGTCACGATTTAAGAGATATGGAAATGTTACTACAACAAACTCAAGGAAGCGGAGTTGATGTATATACCCATTCTGAAATGTTACCTGCAAACTATTATCCCAAATTAAAAAAATATCCTAACTTTGTAGGAAACTATGGTAATGCATGGTGGAAACAAAAAGAAGAATTTGAATCATTCAACGGACCTATTTTAATGACAACAAACTGTATTGTTCCTCCAAAGGATAGTTATAAAGACAGAGTCTATACTACAGGTGCAGCAGGTTACCCAGGGTGTAAATATATTAAAGGTGAAATAGGACAGATAAAAGACTTTTCACAGATTATTGAACATGCAAAAAAATGCAGTGCTCCGACACAAATAGAAACAGGAGAAATTGTAGGAGGTTTTGCTCATGAACAGGTATTTAAGTTAGCCGATAAGATAGTTGAGGCTGTAAAAAGTGGTGCAATTAAAAAATTCGTTGTAATAGCAGGATGTGACGGTAGAATGAAAAGCCGTGAATATTACACGGAATTTGCGAAAGCTCTTCCTAAAGATACAGTTATTCTTACTGCCGGATGTGCAAAGTATAGATATAATAAATTAAATTTAGGTGATATTAACGGTATCCCTAGAGTGTTAGACGCAGGTCAGTGTAACGATTCATATTCTCTTGCCGTAATTGCAATGAAACTTAAAGAAATATTTGGTTTAGATGATATTAATGACCTTCCTATTGTTTATAATATTGCATGGTATGAACAAAAAGCAGTTATCGTTTTACTTGCTTTATTATCTTTAGGTGTTAAAAATATTCATCTTGGACCTACACTTCCTGCATTCCTTAGTCCTAATGTTACTAAAGTTTTAGTCGATGAATTTAAAATAGCAGGAATTGGCAGTGTAGAAGATGATATTAAAATATTCTTTAATTAAATAAAACAGCCTAATAAGGCTGTTTTTTATTTTGATAAATATTTATTAATACAATGATTATTTTCTCTTTTTTTAATTATCAATTATCAAAACTTAACAATATATTAACAATTTATGATATTGCTAAAAATGAATTATTATTTTGTTATAATACCTTAAATATTATTAGTGATTGTACTTAAAAACGGAGAAAGTACTTATGGACTATATAATTGAAATTATATGTGAATTGTTTTTAAGTGTAATTTTATCCGTTATTGATGATAGAAAAATAAGTAAATGGATTAGATATCCTCTTACTTGTATAATTACCGTATTATATACTTTTACTATTGGCGTGCTTATTTGGGCAGGTATAGTTAGTTTGAAAAATGATATAGTAAAGTCGGTGATGTTTTTTGGATTATCTACGATTTTATTGTTTAGCGGAATAATGAGCATAAGAAGAATCTGTGAAAAAAAAGATAATTTTTAATCTATCATTAAAGATATTTATAAAAAACCTCTTAGTATTTAATACTAAGAGGTTAATTTTTTTTATTATGGCACCCCCTGCGAGAATCGAACTCACAACTAACCCTTAGGAGGGGTTTGTTATATCCATTTAACTAAGGGGGCGCTTTAGGTAAAAAACCATTATATATAATAGCATATTATAAGTTACTTATCAAATAAAACAATCCTTATTTTTAAAGGCTTTTTAAAATACAAATAAATTAAATGTAAACAGTTTTATAAAAAACACTATGATTTTATTTTATTTTATAATATAATATATTTATCTATAACAAAGAAAAGAGGTTTTTATCATGAAAGGAATTAATGCATCGCCTGGAGTTGCGATTGGTAATGTATTCTTATATGTAAAGGAAGATTTAGTTGTAACACCGGGCAAAATCGAAGCATCAGCAGTTGATGCAGAACTTAAAAAATTAGATGACGCTATTGAAAAATCAAGAGACGAATTACAAGCTTTAAAAGAAAAAACAGTTAAAGAAATCGGGGAAGAAGAAGCTGAAGTATTTACTGCTCATATGATGTTCTTAGATGATCCTGGATACATTGGTGAAGCTCAAAATAAAATTAAAAATGAATTAATCGTTGCTGAACAAGCATTAAACGAAGTAACAGAAGGTTTCGTTGCTATCTTTGGTGCTATGGACGATGAATATATGAAAGCAAGAGCAACAGACTGTCAAGACGTTGCAGACAGAATTTTAAGACACTTATTAGGTCTTGAAAGTGCTGATTTATCTCAAGTTGGAGATAACGGAATTATCGTAGCCGTTGACTTAACTCCATCAGATACAGCTCAAATGAATAAAGATAAAGTTATCGGTTTTGCTATTGATGAAGGAAGTAGAACTTCTCACTCAGCTATCATGGCAAGATCACTTGAAGTTCCTGCTGTTGTAGGTCTTGGTAATATTACAAGTGAAGTTAAAGGTGGAGAAAAAATTATCGTTGACGGTACAGACGGTAACATCATCATTAACCCAACAGATGAACAAATTAAAGAATATGAAGCTAAACAAGAAGCTTACAAACAAGAACAAGCTGAACTTGCTAAACTTAAAGATATGCCAAGTGAAACAAGTGACGGACACAAAGTTGAACTTTGCGCAAACATCGGTAGTCCTAATGACCTTGAAGGTGCAAACAAATATGGTGCTGACGGTGTAGGTTTATTCAGATCAGAATTCTTATACATGGATTCAAAAGAAATGCCATCAGAAGACGTTCAATTTGAAGCTTATAAACAAGTTTTAGAAGGAATGAACGGCAAACCAGTAATCATCAGAACACTTGATATCGGTGGTGACAAACAACTTCCATATCTTCCAATGGAAGAAGAAATGAACCCATTCTTAGGTGTTAGAGCTGTAAGACTTTGCTTCCAAAACGTTGATATGTTTAAAACTCAACTTAGAGCTTTACTTAGAGCAAGCGTATACGGAAATGCTCATATCATGTTCCCTATGATTTCTAACGTACAAGAAGTTAGAAAAGCTAAAGGTATCTTAGAAGAATGTAAAGCTGAACTTAAAGAAAAAGGAATCGAATATGATGAAAACATTAAAGTTGGTATCATGATCGAAATCCCTTCTGCTGCTGTTACAGCTGATATTATTGCTAAAGAAGTTGACTTCTTCTCAATTGGTACAAATGACTTATGTCAATACTCACTAGCTGTTGACCGTCAAAATCAAAACTTATCAGAACTTAACCAACCACTTTCACCAGCAATCATCAGACTTGTTAAAAACGTTATTGATGCTTCTCATAAAGAAGGTATCTTCACAGGTATGTGTGGTGAAATGGCAGGGGATCCAACAGCTGCATTATTACTATTAGGTCTTGGACTTGATGAATTCTCTATGTCAGCTCCTTCTATCTTAAGAGCTAAAAAAGTTGTAAGAAGCTTTACATATGAACAAGCTAAAGAAATTGCTAACGAAGTTTTAGAAAATGCTGAAACTCAAGACGAAGTAAAAGCTATCTTAGCTAAATACTTAGACTAATGAAAAAAATTAAAACGGTATGGAAAACCATACCGTTTTTTTATTGTCTAATATATGTTTAAAATATATAAAAATCATACTAAATATAAAAAATATTAATATTAAAAATTTTATTATATATAAATGATATCATTAGTAAAAAGTTTCGTATTGAATTTAATGTATTGTAGATTGCAATATTTATAGTAATTTTATAATTTATTATATGTATTTAACCATATAAAAATTTATATCTGTTATTTTTATGTGTTAAAATATAATCAAATAAAGTAGAAAATAAGAGGATAAAACATTGAACGATACAATGGCGAAAAATATAAAAACCAGACTTTCAAACAAAAAAGGGAGCGAACAAATAAAATTTGTATTAGAAGGGCTTCTTATTGGGTTAGTTGCAGGGATAAGCGCTATAATTTATAGATTTCTTTTAACAAAAGCCGAAGCTTTTTTGTTTGGTACCATAAAAACAATAAATGGTAATTTTTTGTATATGTTCTTTTGGGGAGTATTTATAATACTACTTTCTTTAATTATTGGTAAGTTAATTAAGTTTGAACCAATGGCGAGCGGCAGCGGTATTCCTCAAGTAAGCGGAGAAATGAAAGGATATTTATCCCAAAATCCAATTAAGGTATTAATTGCAAAAATAATAGGCGGAACTCTTTGTATTGTATCGGGATTTTCTCTTGGAAGAGAAGGTCCTTCCATACAGCTTGGAGCTATGTCTGCAAAACTTCTTGCAAGAATTCAAAAAAAAGGAAAAACTAAAGAAAAAGTTTATCTTTCATGTGGTGCAGGTGCAGGACTTGCTGCTGCATTTAATGCTCCTTTGGCAGGGGCTATGTTTACAATGGAAGAAATACATAAAAATTTTGACGGAAGAATTATTGTAAGCGTAATGACAGCATCTATTACGGCAGATTTTCTTGCAAAAAGTATCTTTGGGCTTTCTCCTGTATTTCACTACACAAATCTTCAAACAATCCCATTAAAATATTTTGGTCTTATAATTATTCTAGGGGTTATACTTGGTGTGTGCGGTAGTATATATAATAAGGTTATGGTCTATTCTCAGCATATATATGCTAAGCTAAATAAAATAAAAACCGAATATAAAATACTAATTCCTACTGTGTTTGCATTTATTCTTACATTTACTCTTCCAGATGTACTTGCAGGGGGGAATCAAATGGTAAAAATACTTGAAAATAATCAGTATATTTTATCTACACTTATTACTTTGCTTATTGTAAAATTTATTTTTTCTGCCATTTGTTTTGGCTCTGGAGCTCCTGGAGGGATCTTCTTTCCTTTGCTTGTTTTAGGCTCTTTTATAGGTGCTATTTTTGCTGTAATTTGCACAAATCTAATTGGTATTTCTGCGGATTTTACGCAAAAGTTTATAATTCTTGCAATGGCGGGATTTTTCTGTGCAACCGTAAGAGCACCTTTTACAGGTATAATATTAATAACGGAAATGACAGGCTCTCTTTCGCATATGATATCAATAAGTCTTGTTTGTATAATATCTTATGTGGTTGCTTACATATTTAAAAGTGAACCTATATATGAAAGTTTACTTGACAATATATTAAAAAAACAAAAAATAGAAATTAAAGAGCCAAGCAATGAAACAATGCTAATAACGTATAATATAGCTTTTGAAAGTGAAGTGGATGGGAGAAGACTAGATGAAATTGAGTGGCCTAAAAATTGTCTTCTTGTTGCAATAGAACGAGGAAATAAAGAGTTTATTCCAAGAGGGTATAATACTATTAAGGCAGGGGATTTTATAACAGTACTTATAAATGAAAACGAAATGAATTATATGAATGAGATTCTAACACAAATGTGTTGTGAAAAGGAGAAAAAATACATATAAATATAAGGAGCATTATATGGATAGTCATTGTCTTTTAAGAGGAATGAATATAGGAACGTTAAAAAGTTAAGAGGAAAATTGCTTTTTGTTAATGTTTATGTAAGTGATAACGAATATAAATGGACAAACTTAGAAATTCAAAATGAAAATGATAATATATTAAAATCCTTTGATTATATAAAACAATGCGTGAGAGAAGAAAATGTATTTTTTGAATATTATGTTAAGTCTATTATTTAAACATAACCTATCCTTTTGAAAAAGCAAGCAGTAATGAGTGGTTAAAAGAATTTGTAAATGGATTTGATTGTTCAAGTTTAAAACAGCTACATGACAAGATTAGTTTTACATATGATGTTGATCAAGTTGCGTTTTTATTTTTTACAAAAAGACCTTCAAATTGTTATGCAATGAATGCACGAATTCCTTTTTATGATTTTTGCGAGTATGCTGTAATATATTATAAGCATTATAATTCTTTAATTCATGAAATACTACACTTATTCGGTGCTGCAGATTTATATTATCCAAAAGAAGTTTCTGATATTGCAAAAGAAATGTTTCCAGAGAGCATAATGTTCAATTCAGCTTATAATTTAATAGACGATTTTACAAAATACGTTACCGGTATTCATGATGAACCTTCAGCTCTTGCAAAGAGTTTTATGGAAAAAACAAAGGAATTAACGGGAGAATATATAGACTCTTTTTTAAAAGAACAATGGACAGATGAATTTAGAAGAGTTAGATATTCAAACGGTATGATATATGAGGGGAATTTTAAAAATACCATGCGTGAAGGAATGGGAAAAGTATATTACACAGATGGCTCAATATATGAAGGTGAGTTTAGGGATAATGAATGCAATGGGCATGGTAAACTTATTTATCCAAGCGGTAAAGTTTACGAAGGAGAATTTAAGAACGGTAAAATAGTAAAAAAATAAAAGATAAGGTAAGACCTTGTCTTTTTTTAATAATAAATTATTCTTGATTTATAAATATAATGCTTAATATATATAATATTTTACCATAGTTTTGTAAGAAAATTTTAATAATTAAATAATTGCCTTTATAATCTGTTTGTAATAAAATAACTTTAGTAATATAAATCGAAATGAGGTAGTGATATGTCACAAGTAATTATCCTTGATCACCCTATTATTAAAGATTATGTATCGACTTTAAGAGACGAAAAAACAAACATAAAAGATTTTAGGGAAACAGTAAAAAAATTATCTTTATTTATTGGTTATGAAGCAGTAAGAAACGTTGAAACAAAGAAAGAAAAAATAAAAACTCCCCTTTGTGAAACAACAGGTGAAAAGATTATAAATGATAATATAACGGTTATACCAATACTTAGAGCAGGACTTGGAATGATGGATGGAATGCTTGAACTTCTTCCAAATGCTAAAGTAGGTCATATAGGACTTGAAAGAAACGAGAGAACTCTAAAAGCAGAAGAATATTATTTTAAAATGCCAAACAATTATGAAACTATGGACGCTTATGTTGTTGACCCAATGCTTGCAACTGGCGGTTCTGCAGTTGATGCCATTGATAAATTAAAAGAAAGAGGAATTAAACATATTAAATTTTTATGTATAATATCTTCTCCGGAGGGAATAGAAAAACTTCAAAAAGAACATCCTGATGTGGATATATATACTGCTGTAATAGACGAATGTTTAAATGAACATGGTTATATTCTTCCTGGACTTGGAGATGCAGGAGATAGAATTTTTGGTACGATATAAAAAAACGCACTTTTGTGCGTTTTTTAATTTTCACCAAATTTAAGTTCTTTTCCTTCTTTAGAATATTTTTTTCTTTTTCCTGTTATTTCATCTATATTTATTTTTATTACATTTGTTCTTTCCAAACTTCTGTTTATTGCATCATCAAATATTTTCATATTACTTTTTGCATATCTAAGGCATATTAATTTTAATGCATGTATCTTTTCTTCTTTTTCTTTTACTTCCTCTGCTTTTCCATATAAAACCACACTTTCAAATTCCATTGTGAAATCCTCAGGTCTTGGTTTACACCTTGATACAGCGCATATGCAGATTTGATTGTTGTTTTTAAGTAAGTCTATCTTTTTTCCTTCCATTGCACAGTGAAAGTATAAATGATTTTCTTCAAGTACAATGCTTATTGGTATACAGTATGGATTGTTGTTTTCATCGGTTAATGATAAAACTACATATGGTGACTTTTTCAAAACGTCAAGGGCAAAATTTTTATCCATTTCTCTGTCTTTTCTTCTCATATTAAACCTCTTTTATTTTAAAAATTGAAGATTATCTTCTATATTCATTCCCATTCTTTTGTCTACAACGATTTTTTCGTCTTTTTCCATAGCCTTTCTTACAAAATCCGAAGCAGCTTTGCATGATTCTTTTAGTGTAAGACCTTTTAGGAATTTTGTGATTAAAACCGCTGAGAATACATCTCCAGTTCCTGGGAAACGTACGTTTATATAATCATAAGGAATAGAAAAATACTCGTTTTCAAAGTGTGAGTATCCTTCTATATAATAATTATTGTCATCTTTATGTTGTACACTTGTGATAACAACAGATTTTGAACCTATTTTTCTAAATTCATCTATATACTCTTTTATTTCTTCTTTGGTTAAAGCTGTATTTTTCATTTCATCATATAATATAAAAGATGCTTCCGTTAAATTTGGTGTTACTATATCTGCCATAGAGCACATTTTTCTCATGTTTTTTACGACATTTTCGCTAAGTCCCAAATATAACTTGCCGTCATCACCCATAATAGGGTCAACCATTACTATTGGAGATTTTTCTTTGTTGTCTTTTATTATTTTTTCTATTAATTCAACCTGAGGATCTGAGTTAATAAATCCTGTACAAATACAATCGAATTTAAAATTTAATTTATTCCATATATCAATTGTCTTTTCCATGTAGTCTGTCATATCCATTATTTCAAACAAACCATAATCAAGAGTGTTTGATACTATTGCTGTTGGTAAGTTATGCACTCTAAAGCCAAGGGAAGAAACTATCGGCATCATTGCGGATAATGCAACTTTTCCTACTCCGGGAAGGTCGTTTATAAGTAATATATCTTTGTTTTTGTCCATTTTCTTTCTCCTGATAATATAAATAATGTTAGTAATATTACTAACATTATAATACTCAAAACTAGAAATTTAAAGGATAAATTATATTCATTATGTATTTTATTTTTTAATAAAAAAAGAGCATATGCTCTTTTATTTGTTTACTTTATTTAATGCTTTTTGTTTGTTTGGAGTTATATATACATTTAATTTTTTTAACTTGTTGTGAAATTCTCTTAAGTTATCAAAAATATAGTTTATTGTTATTTTCTTTCCGTTCTTTTTATATATTACAAACTTGTTGTTATAAGGCCTGTAAATAGCTGCAATTTCATCTTTTTTTACTATTTTTGTTGGAAGTACACCGCTTGAAAATGTTATTGTGTCTTCACTTATAGATACTTTTGCTAAAAAGGCTTTTAAAATATTTATTGTTCCTATTACAAACACTAACGCAATAAAGAATATTTCAAGACCTTCAACTGTTCGTCCTGCTTTTTTTGCTATGCTGAAAGTATTAAATATAGATAAAATTCCAAGAACGTATATTATAAGTCCAAAAGTTACATAAACTTTTTTGTTTTTCTTTTCCATTTTAAAAGTATTCATTTTTCTCACCTCTGTTAGGTAATTATCATATCATAAATTTTTAAATTCTTAAAGAGAATTATTAGATTTATGATTGTTGTAATATTAAATATTTTAATAGATTTTTGGGTATCATAATACTTTCCTATGCGAAATAAATATCCCTAAAAAACTTACGAACGAAATAAAACGAAAGTAAATAGCATAAAAAACAAGCTAAATAAACGCTTTTAATTTACTTTTTATTTTGTTTTGGTTTTAATTTATTTAAAGATAACATAAAGAAGGTTAAAAAAGTTATGTATAAGAATAAAAGGCAATATGCGATTTTGGAATATATATACGAAAAAAAAAGAAGCTACGGTTAATGAACTTTCAAAAAAGTTTAATGTTTCCAAGGTGACTATAAGAAAAGATTTAATAGAACTTGAGTCAAAAGGAAAGATAAAGAAAAATCATGGTGGAGCAATACCGGCGGAAAATATAATGCTAAATGAAATGCCTTACTACAAAAAGAATATGACGGCAATAAACGAAAAGAGAAAAATCGGGCAACTTGCGTCAAAATTAATTCAAGACAAGCAAATTGTGATTATAGACAATGGCTCAACGACAAATGAAATTGCATCTTTCTTAAATGATAAAGAAATAGTTGTTGTTACCAATGATATAAGAATTGCCAATAAATTATGCGGATATCCGAGTATGAATATTGTAATATGCGGAGGTTATATAAAAACGCCGGGATATGCTGTTTTTGGAGCTATGGCAGAAGATTTGTTTAAACATACTTTGGCAGATATATGTTTCTTATCCGTTGATAGTTTAGATATAAATACAGGACTTTCGTATAACTTTTTGGATTCAATCGCAATAAAAAAACAAATGATTAGAAATTCAAATAAAGTAATTGTTCTTTGTGACAGTTCTAAAATTGGAAAGCAGTCTTTTTCAAAACTTTGTGATGTAGATAAAATAGACGTTTTAATTACCGACAGTATGGATATAAAACTTAAAAGACGCTTTGAAGAAAAAGGTGTAAGAGTTTTAATAGCAAAATAAAAGGAAAGGAGGGGAAAGAAACATGAGCGTAAAAATAGTTGTTGCCTGTGGAAGCGGTATTGCTACTTCAACTGTTGTTGAACAAAAACTTAAAGATATTGTAAGCGATAATAATCTAGATGTTAATTTTACAAAAACATCAATAAGTTCTTTAGAAGGAATTATAGATGATTTTGACCTTGCAGTAGTAACCAGTAAATTTAATATAGAAAATTCAAAAACTGAAGTGCTTTCTGCAACATCGCTTCTTACAGGAATAGGCGAAGATGAATTTGTGGAAAAATTTGTTAATAAAGTAAAAAATTTATAGTAACGTTTTTATTAATTAAAGGAGGAAAAAAATGGATACATTATTGGTAGTAGTAAAATATGTAACTGATTCTCTTGGAACAATGGTTGTTATGCCTTTATTCCTTATACTTTTAGGGCTTGCCTTTAGAATGAAATTATCTAAGGCTTTACGTTCAGGTTTACTTGTTGGTATCGGATTTCAAGGTATTAATCTTATAATAACTCTTCTTTCAAATGCCGTATCTCCCGCTGCAACGGCTTTGGCAGAAAAGGTAGGACTTAATTTTAATATTATTGACGTAGGTTTCCCAACAATTGGTACAGCGGCATGGGCAACTCCGATAGCTGCTCTTGTTATTCCAATTGCAATTTTAATTAATGTCATTATGCTTAGTTTAAAATTTACAAAAACTCTAAATATCGATATATGGAATATGTTCCACTTTATTCTTGCAGGAGGAATCGCATATTTAGTTTCAGGCAGTGTTGTTGTTGGTCTTATAGTTTCTGCGATATTCTCTATAATAACTCTTTTGCTTGCAGATTGGGATTCCAAAACATGGCAGGAGTATTTTGGACTTGAAGGAACCAGTTGTACTACTCTTGCAATAATGACAAGTGCAATTTGTTCTTTTATTGTGAATAAAGTTATAGACTTAATACCAAAAGTAAGAGATTTTGATATTAATCCCGCAAAAATAAATAAATTAAAGGGAATAAGCGATCCTATGTTTTTAGGTTTTGTAATTGGTATCGTAATAAGTTTAATAGGAGGACTTCCTGTTGCTCAAATTCTTAATACAGGTGTTGGAATTGCAGCTGCAATGGTTCTTCTTCCAAGAATGGTATCTCTTCTTATGGAAGGACTAGCTCCAATATCTTCTGCAGCATCAGCATTTACAAAGAAAAGATTTAAAGGAAGATCTCTATTAATTGGTATGGATTGTGCTCTTGGTATAGGAGATCCTACAGTTATTGCAGCATCAACAATTATGATTCCTTTTGCAATTTTACTTGCAGTTCTTCTTCCTGGAAACGGATTTTTACCTATAGTTTCTTTAACAGGTCTTACATATTTTTGTGTTCCTGCTGCGGCTTATTCTAAAGGGAATTTATTCAGAACAATAATTACAATGCTAATATTCTATACTTTGCATATATATGTTATAAATGCAATAAGTCCGCTAATTACCGAACTTGTACACTGGGCAGGTGTTGCACTTCCTGAAGGAGCTTCTCTTGTTGCAGGTGGAAATCCAGAACATGCATTATTATTAATCATTAAACCTGTTCTTTCTCTATTTGGACTTGCTAATTAAGGAGGTATATTATGGTAGAGGTACTTCTTGTTTCTAATAAGAATAAAGATGATGTTGATAAAATAATTGATATTATCTATAATTTAGGAAATGAGTTTTTTATTGAAAGCAACGTAACAGTGGTTGAAAGTGAAAATGCTGATAATATCAATTTTGATTATGATTTTGCAGTAACCTTAAATGATAAAATTCATTTAAGTAAAAAGACAATTGATGCTACTTCAATTATTCTTGATACATCAGCGGAAAAAACGAAAAAGGATATACAAAACCAACTTTTAAAAGCAAAAGCAACTCATAAAAGGTTAAGAGAAAGCGGGAATGAAATATGAAATATGATATTATCATAGAAAATGGTATGATAATTGATCCTTTGAGAAATATAGAGAAAAAGGAAGATATTTATATAATAAAGGATAAGATCGTAAATAAGCCAAGTAAAGATGAAAATATCTCATATAAGCAGAAGATAGATGCAAGTGGATGTTATGTTATGCCAGGGCTTGTAGAAAACCATACTCATATTTTTTACGGCGGAGGAGATGTAAACTTAAATCCCGATGTAATAATGCTTCCAAGCGGGGTAACTTCAGCGATAGATCAAGGATCTTCCGGTTGGTCTACGTTTGAATCCTTTTATAGAAATGTTATATTAACTTCCATGATGAATATAAAGTGTTATCTTAACGTTTCAAATACCGGACTTATAACCGAGGATTATTTTGAAAATATAGATCCAAAGTATTTTAATGAAGAAATGATAAAATATTATACAGATAAATATAAAGATACTATAATCGGTCTTAAAATAAGAATGGATCATAATTCGGTGAGAGGACTTGGGCTTAACCCATTAGAAAAAGCAGTTGAAATTGCAGATAAATTAAAATTACCTTTGTCTGTGCATGTTAAAAATTTACCTAACATAACTGAAATTGCAAATATCTTAAGAAAAGCTGATATATGGATTCACATATATCAGCAAAAAGGTCAGACTCTTTTTAATGAAAAAGGTGAAATTTATAAAGAAATTCTTAAGGCAAAAGAAAGAGGAGTTTTATTTGATGTTGCAAGCGGAAGAGGAAGTTTTTCATTTGATATGATTAACAAAAGCTTGAAACAAGGGTTTAAACCGGACTTATTAGGTACCGATCTTGTGACGTATAACGTATATGAACGTCCTATATTCTCTCTTCCTTATACAATGTCAATGTATTTAAATCTCGGTTTTTCTCTTATGGAGCTTGCTAAGATGTGTATAGAAAGACCTGCTAAAATGATGCATTTAGAGGATATATCTACGTTAAAAGAAAATACTGCAGCAGATATATGCATTATAAAAATAAAAGAAAAAGACTTTACGTTTAATGATAAATATGGCGGTACGCTTAACGCAGACAGATTAATTATTCCTTTGCTTACTTTAAAAGGTGGTAAGGTTGTTTATAGAAATATTGAATTTTAAAACGGCAGTATCTGCCGTTTTTTTTAAATTAATCAATCATTAATAAAATTTTAAGCATGGATTAAAATTTCTTGTGCTAAAATATAAAAAGACAAGGAGAAAAGATATGCCTAAAATATTAATAGTTGAAGATGATAATAAATTAAGGAATGAACTTGGTTTATATTTAAGTAATAACGGCTATGACGTTGATGAGATAACTGATTATAAAAACAGTGTAGATGTAATAATTAACAGTGACTCTGATTTGGTTTTACTGGATATAAATTTACCTATGATTGACGGAGAGTATATCTGTAAGGAAGTAAGGAAAACATCGGATATTCCAATAATAATGCTTACGAGCAGAACATCGGAAATGGACGAGCTTATATGTATAAATTATGGGGCAGATGATTATATTACAAAACCCTATAATCCAAGAATACTAATTGCGAGAATAGAAGCACTATTAAAAAGAGCAAATAAGAATGTAAGTGATACTATTTCTTATATGGGAGTTAGGGTAAATTTATCAAAAAGTACATTTACTTATAATGACAAAGAGTTTGATTTAAGTAAAAATGAACTTAAAATTCTACATTTTTTGATAAAAAACAAGTCTAAAATAGTATCCAGAGATTCTCTTATGGATTATCTTTGGGATAATAATGCATTTGTCGATGATAATACATTGACAGTAAATATAAACAGACTCAGAAGAAAACTTGAAAGCGCAGGGCTTGGACATTTTATAGAAACTAAAAGGGGGCAGGGTTATATAATATCATGAAGTTAAGAGATTATTTAAAAGATAGATCATTTAGCATAGGTTTATTTGTGTTTTTATTTTTCTTAACGGCTTTCTTTCTTTTTATATTTAAAGTAAGTGTAATACTAAAAATTAATATATTAATATTTTTGATAATTATACCTTCTATTTCTTTTATGATAGATTATCAAAAAAAGAAAATATTTTATAATAGGTTATATAGAAACTTAAAGAAGCTTGATAAGAAGTATCTTATAAACGAACTTATTGGCAGTGCGGATTTTCTTGAAGGAGAGATATTAAATGATGTTTTGTATACTGTAGATAAATCCATGTCAGAAAATGTTAATGAGTTTAAAAGAAAAAACGAAGATTTAGAAGATTATATAGAGCTTTGGTGTCATGAAATAAAAACTCCAATCGCAACATCTTCTATGATAATTGAAAATAACAGAAATGATGTAACGGAAAGTATAGAAGAGGAAATCGGTAAGATAGATAACCTTGTGGAACAGGTTTTGTATTATGCAAGATGTAAACACGTAGAAAATGATTATGTGATAAAGAAAGTGAATCTTGAAGATGTTGTAAAAACAGCTGTTTTAAGAAATAAAAAAGATTTTATACAACGTAAAATAAGTCTTGAAATAAACGGGCTTAATGTATATGTAAATTCCGATAGTAAATGGCTTGAATTTATAATAAATCAAATTATATTAAACAGCATAAAATATTCAAAAAAAGAAAAGGCAAAAATATGGATATACACCATAAAGAAAAAAGACTGTATACAATTATACATAGAGGATAACGGAATAGGAATAAAGAGAAGTGATCTTCCAAAAGTATTCGATAAAGGTTTTACAGGTGAAAACGGCAGAAAGGTATATAAATCAACCGGCATGGGGCTTTATATATGCAAAACCTTATGCGACAGCTTATATCATAAAATAGAAATTCTTTCACAGGAAAATGCAAAGACTGCCGTTATTATTACTTTTCCTCTAAGTTCTTATGTAAATATGAATGATTAAAAGGAATAAATTACTCCTTTTTTATATGTATTAATCATATGGAATATTACATAAAAATTTTACAAACAATAATTGTAAATTAATTATTTTTTTGTTGATTTTTTCCGTATTTTAATGTATATTATTTACTAATAAAAGGGAGTAGCTGGCACGTATAGTGTGTATGATATCGCCAATCTCGATAGATACTAAATCTATCCGTATCATAATGAAACAGCGAGACTTTTATTGTATATTAAAGTACAATAAAAGTCTCTTTTTTATTGTACGGTATGATTATGAAAGGAAAGAAAAGTATGGGTAATTATTACAATCAGGATTTTAATGATGTAAGAAAAGAAATTAATGGTACAACCGAAGGCTTAAGCAGTGAACAAGCTAAAAAAAATCAAGAAAAATACGGCTATAACGAATTAAGCGAAGGTAAAAAGAAAACTGTTTTACAAATTTTCCTTGAACAATACAAGGATTTCCTTGTTATTATTCTTATTGCTTCTGCAATAATATCGATGTTTCTAGGAGAAGTTGAAAGTGCGGCAGTAATTTTGGTTGTTATTACAATCAATGCAATTTTAGGAACTGTTCAAACAATAAAGGCAGAGCAGTCTTTAAACAGTTTGAAGCAGCTTTCATCGCCAAATGCAAAGGTAATGAGAGATGGTATTGTAATTGAAATACCAAGCAGAGAAGTTACCATAGGAGATGAAGTTCATCTTGAAGCAGGGGATTTTATACCGGCTGACGGTAGAATAATCGAATGTTCAAGTTTGAAAGTTGATGAAAGTGCTCTAACAGGTGAAAGCTTGGCAGTTGAAAAAACAGAGGAAACTTTAGAAGGTGAACTTCCTTTGGGAGATAGAAGAAATATGGTTTATTCCGGCAGTTTTGTAACTTACGGAAGAGCGAGCTTTGTTGTAACGGGTATTGCAATGGATACCGAAGTAGGTAAAATTGCAAGTATGCTTAAAAATACTCAGGAAAAGAAAACACCTCTTCAAGTAAACCTTGATAAATTTGGACAAAAACTTTCAATCGCAATTCTTGTATTATGTGCTCTTTTATTTGGGCTTCAAGTAGTACAAGGAGGAAATGTTACAGATGCATTCTTATTTGCGGTAGCTCTTGCCGTTGCTGCAATTCCTGAAGCATTAAGCTCTATTGTAACTATCGTTCTTGCTTTTGGTACACAAAAAATGGCAAAAGAAGGTGCTATTATTCGTAAACTTCAAGCTGTTGAAGGTTTAGGTAGTGTATCTATAATTTGTTCTGATAAAACAGGTACTTTAACACAAAATAAAATGACTGTTGAAAACTATTATGTAAATGAAAAAGATATAACTTCAGATAAGATAGATATACATGATAATTCACAGTCAAGTCTTCTTTTATACAGCATTCTTTGTAATGACTCTACAAATATTGATGGAAATGAAATCGGAGACCCAACAGAAACAGCTCTTATTAACTTAGGCGAAAAGTATGGTTATAGTGCTCTTAATTTAAGAAATAAATATCAAAGATTAAGTGAAATTCCTTTTGATAGTGATCGTAAACTTATGTCTACTTTAAATAATATTAAAGATACTTACGTTATGATAACAAAAGGTGCCATTGATGTTATTTTAGACAGAGCTACACACATAGTAAAAGATGGTAATACCGTAGAAATTACTGATGAAGATAAAGAAAAAATAGAAAAACAAAATATGGAATACTCAAGAAACGGTTTAAGAGTTCTTGGTGTATGCTATAAAAACTTTGATGAAGAAAAAACATTAGAACTTGAAGATGAAAACGGGCTTACTTTCCTTGGTCTTATTTCAATGATGGACCCACCAAGAGAAGAAAGTAAAGCAGCAGTTGAAGAATGTATCAAAGCAGGTATCAAACCTATTATGATTACAGGAGACCATAAAGTAACAGCTTCTGCAATCGCTAAGAGAATTGGTATTTTAAAAGATGAAAGTGAAGCTTGTGAAGGCAGTGTAATAGAAAACATGAGCGATGAAGAACTTAAATACTTCGTAGAAAACATAAGCGTGTATGCCAGAGTTTCTCCTGAACATAAAATAAGAATCGTTAGAGCTTGGCAGGAAAAAGGCAATATAGTTTCTATGACTGGGGACGGCGTAAATGACGCACCAGCATTAAAACAAGCTGATGTAGGGGTTGCAATGGGTATAACAGGTACAGAAGTATCAAAAGATGCATCATCTATGGTTTTAACAGATGATAACTTTGCAACAATCGTAAAAGCAGTTGAAAACGGAAGAAACGTTTATAATAATATAAAAAGAGCAATACAATTCCTTATTTCAGGAAACTTTGCAGCAATCCTTGTTGTTCTTTTTGCTTCTTTGGCAGCTCTTCCTGTTCCATTTGCTCCGGTACACCTACTATTCATAAATCTATTAACAGATTCTCTACCTGCAATTGCACTTGGTCTTGAACCTCATAATCCTGATGTTATGAATATGCCTCCAAGACCAAAAGATGAATCTATTATGAATAAGAAATTCTTAACAAGTGTGGGAACAGAAGGTTTTGTTATAGGAGTTATGACTGTTATAGCATTCTATATCGGATATCAAGACGGCAATGCACTTCTTGCAAGTACAATGGCGTTTGCAACACTTTGTTTATCTAGACTTGTTCATGGATATAACTGTAAAGCAATGAAGCCAGTACTTTTTACCAAGAGATTTTTTAACAATAAATATATGCAAGGAGCTTTTCTTATAGGTTTTGTTCTTTTAAATGCAGTATTATTAATACCTGCTATGCAAGGGTTATTCTCAGTTCAAACTCTTAATATGAGTCAATTATTTACAGTATATGGTCTTGCATTATTAAACTTACCTATAATTCAGTTATTAAAGAGAATAAGAAATTGTAAATAAATAATAAATAATAAAAAATCCTATGGTTATCCATAGGATTTTTTTATTCAAAATAAAATAATTCTTCAAATTTTTTATCAAGGGCAATTGCTAAAATCAAAGCGAGTTTTGCCGTAGGATTAAATTGTCCGGTTTCGATTGAACTTATTGTCTGTCTTGATACTCCTACCATTTTTGCAAGGTCGCTTTGAGATAATCCTTTTTCTGCTCTTGCGATTTTTAATCTGTTTTTTAATACTAATTCTTCGTTCATATTAATTTTACCAATAAAGTTTTTCTTAATTATAACATATTTTATCATTCATAATAATTTGCTTTTTATTTTTTATAATGAATAATATATTTAATTTGTTTATATAATCATTGTAAAATGCTCAACAAGATTTTTTATAAGAAAGATAACACATATTATCATAATTATAATAGAAGATTTTTCTTTAGTTTTTATATATTTATAAATATATTCTCCAAGGCAACCTGCCCAAAACATAGACATGATACCGCTTATATCTATATCATGAATAGTATCAAATATAATTATAATAACACCTACAATCATTAACATTAATAAATTTGCATTTTATGCATATGAGCTTATTTGTTTTTCTCTTTCATCTCTAACATTATTTTCTTTTCTGCTTTTTTCTAGTATTTCATTTTTATCCATTTTATTTCCCTCAAATATATTTATTATGGATTTAATATATCACTTTATGTATATAATATCAAGTATACTTGTCAAAATATCTATAAAACTTGTCATAAGCTTTTAATAAAAAACAGAGGCTTGACCTCTGTTTATAATAATCTTTGTATTTTTTTTGCTTCTTTTAATATTTCATCATAATCATATTTTTCTTTTACATCATCAATAGATTTTTCTTTTAATTTATTATCTTCATAGTATTTATGTATAACATCATAAATAGTTACTACATTATCTTCATAAGAAGCATTTATTTCTTTTTGCCAACCATTTATATCAAGGTTATTTAGCATTATGCAAAGTTGTGCACCTATAGAGTATAAAGATTGTTCACTTACGTAAGTAGCCGGTATTTCATCTTTGCTCATTTTTATGAACGTATTATAGAATGCAGTTTCTTTTTCTTCGTTGTCTTCTCCAAAGAAGATAAGGTTGTAAGGAGTTTCGGTTAATCTTGCCGCCCTTATGGCAACGTAAAAAGCACTTCCTTCGTAAGTTATTTTTTCTCTCTCGTCTTTAATGTATGTTTCGTTTAGTTTCTCTCTTTCTTTTTCTACCGTAACATATTCACTTATTAAAGTATTGAGTTTTTTTACATTTACATCGTCTTTGTTGCATTCTTTTCTTATATTGTCCATTATTTTGTATTCAATACCTATATAAGAAAGTTCTTTTGCCGTAAGAGCTACACTTGCCGGATTATCATATTTAGGCCAGTCTTTTTGAATGTAGTAGTTAAATGCCTGTTTAGTAAACATTGCTGAAAAAGCTTCGTTTGGATATTCTTTGTTATTAAAGCTTTTTGAATTATATTTAAAATAAAATACATTTTGACTTTTGGCAATAGTAAGCTCATCATTTTTTGATGAATAATTATTGTTTAGAGCTGATAAATAATCTTCTACATTATTAAATCTGTAAACACTGTCAAAATAAAATCCTTTTGGCATATTTACTTTTTTTACATTTTCATTTTCAATTCCTGCTATATTAATAGCAAAGTAGGAAATATCTTTATTTGTTTTATTCCCTTTATCATCACTTTCGTCTTTTCTTACAAGAAGTAAAGGTCTTTGTTTTAAATCAAGGTCCTGCCATATAACAGCTTTTGATTTATATAATACCTTATTTAATTCACTTAACATTTTTTTATCAGTATTGTCAAGTTCTGTATAGTTTATAGTTTTGCTGAATGATTGATAGTTTTTATTTTTGCACCCTGTTATATTAAGGCAAAGTAAAATACAAGTTAGCAAAACAAATATTCTAATTATACCTTTTTTCAATTCTATCCCTCCAATATATATATTTATACCACATAAAAAGCAAAAAGTCATTTTTTTTGTAATTTTAAAGAGTAAAAAGTCGTATTTTGTACGTTTATAATGTAATGATTACATAAAAAATGTTCATATAATTTTATTTTTGTAAGTTTTAAGTGTAGTTATATATGTCATATTTTTGACAAAAATATAAATAAGCTCTCAAACGTAAAATTTATGTAAAGTGAATGTAAAAAATGAGAATACTCTATATACATTTAATTTACATAAATTTACAATAAATATGCGTAATTTATACGAAAACTTTACATGAAAAAAATTAAAGGGAGAATGTATATGACAATATCGAATGTTATAAGTTTACTTGGAGGACTTGCTCTGTTTCTTTACGGTATGCAAATGATGAGTGGTGGTTTAGAGACTGCTGCCGGAGATAAAATGAAAAGCATACTGGAAAAACTTACATCAAATAGAATTATCGGTGTAATAGTAGGTGCTCTTATTACTGCAGTTATTCAATCTTCAAGTGCAACTACGGTTATGGTTGTAGGATTTGTAAATGCAGGAATGATGTCTCTTAGACAAGCTGTATGGATTATTATGGGGGCAAATATCGGTACAACAATAACCGGACAATTAATTGCTCTTGATATAGGTGCTATAGCTCCTGTTATTGCTTTCCTTGGGGTTGTAATGATAGTTTTCATTAAAAATCCAAAATCACACTGTATTGGTGAAATAATTGCCGGACTTGGTGTTTTATTCATCGGTATGGAAATGATGAGTAGTGCAATGATGCCTTTAAGAGAATCTGAAACTTTCATTAGCTTAATGACAAAATTCTCTAATCCTATATTTGGTATAATGGCAGGTGCTGTATTTACTGCAGTTATTCAGTCATCAAGTGCATCAGTTGGTATTCTTCAAGCACTTGCTTTAAACGGGCTTATAGGTTTAGATGGAGCAGTTTATGTATTATTTGGACAAAATATAGGTACTTGTATCACAGCTGTTCTTGCTTCAATAGGAACAAACAGAGAAGCAAAACAAACAACTGTTATCCACTTATCTTTTAATATTATAGGTACAGTTATATTTACAGTAATTTGTATGCTAACTCCTCTTACAAGCTTTGTTGGTTCATTTACACCAAACAATGCTGCGGCACAAATTGCAAATATGCATACATTATTTAACATTATAACAACACTTTTATTGTTACCTTTTGGTTCATATCTTGCAACATTTGCGGAAAAAATACTTCCTATCAAGGAAGAAGAAGAGCCGGAAGATTTATTGGAAAGTCCTCTTCCTACTCTTTCATATCAAATTGGTACATCTGCAATTTTAGTTGAACAAATAGAACACGAAATAAATAACATTCAAAGAATGGCATTTAAAAATATAAACGAAAGTCTTTCACAGCTTGTTGAATTTGATAAGCAGCGAGAAAAGAAACTTTTAAAAAGAGAAGAAAAAGTAGATGAGTTTAATTTAAAACTATCTGAATATATTACAGAAGCTCTTGGAATTGAACAAAATAGTGAAAACAGTTTTAAAATGAGTGTTTATTATCATTTGTTAATTGATATTGAAAGAATTTCAAATTATGCTGTAAGAATACAAAAATATAAAGAAAAAGTTGATTTAAACAGTGAGGAAAAAGATAGAATCGGGCAACTTCAAAACCTTATCTTTATGGCATCAAAAGATTTAAAAGATCTTAAAAAAGAAGAAGCGCAATATGCAAGAATTAAGGCTTTCTGTAAAGAAACAAAGAAACGTCAAATAATGAGAATGAAAGAAAAAAGCATTTCTTTTGAACTTACTTTATTTTTCTCTCAACTTGTAAATGATGTGGAAAGAATAAATGAACATATGTTTGCAATTGCAAGAGATTATGATATGATAACAGTTCATGAAGCGTAAATAATAAAAAGACCTGTGTTATTCACAGGTCTTTTATTTTGTAAAATGCATCTAAAAAGTTTTATTTACTAATTAGCTACATTATCAGTATCCATTTCTTTTATTATTTTTTTAAGACTTATCATAAACATTGTGCAAGTTGTTGCTATTGCAATTATGTCTGCTATTGGTTCTGCTAAAAATACTGCTTTAAGTTTATTATCCATTAAAGCCGGTAATATATAAATTAACGGGATAAGCAATATAATTTTTCTGAATATTGCAAGGAATGTTGATATTTTTGCTTTTCCAAAGGCGATAAAAGTCTGCTGACATGCAACTTGAGCACCCATAAATAAAAGAGCCGCCATATATATTTTAATAGCCCATAATGAGAGTTGTTCAAGATTTGGGTCTGAAGTAAAAATATTTATAAGTATTTTAGGGCAAAATTGTGAAACTGCCCAAAGTAAAGTCGAATAACAAAGACAACTTAAAAGAATTAACTTAAATCCTTTCTTTATTCTTTCTTTGTTTCTTGCTCCGTAGTTATAGCTTATTATAGGTTGTCCTCCCTGGGTAATACCTTGAAGAGGTAACATTGCAAATTGCATTATGCTTGATAAAATTGTCATTGCACCTACAGCCAAGTCCCCTCCGTATTTAAGAAGTGAAGAATTAAAACAAAGAACAAGTACGCTTTCTGTGCTTTGCATTATGAAAGGAGCTACTCCAAGTGCAACAGATGGTAGTATAATGTTTTTATCTAATTTAAAGTTTTTCTTTTTTAATTTTAATATTGTATTATTTCCCGTTATAAACTTAAATGCAAATAATGCACTTAAGGCTTGAGATATTACAGTTGCGGTTGCAGCACCTTCTACACCCATATTCAAACCAAAAATAAAAATAGGGTCAAGAATAATATTTGTTACTGCGCCGATTAAAACCGTAAGCATGCTTATTTTTGAGAAACCCTGTGCTGATATAAAAGCGTTAAGCCCAAGAGTAAGTTGAACAAATATTGTTCCTATGGCATATATTGTTATATAGTTTGATGCGTATGTTATGGTATTTTCGCTTGCCCCAAAAAGGTAAAGAAGTGGGGTTTTGAATATAAGCATAATTAGGGATAAAATAACTGATACTATTACTAGTGAACTAAAACAGTTACCTAATATTTTTTCAGCTGTTTCATTGTCTTTTCTTCCCATAAATATGCTTGCTCTTGGAGAACCTCCAACTCCAAATAAATAAGCAAAAGCGGAAACTATCATTATAAGAGGAAAACATACTCCAACTCCCGTCAGAGCCGTTGCTCCAACCTCTGGGATATGCCCTATGTACATTCTGTCTACCATGTTATACAAAGCATTTACTATTTGAGATATAATAGCAGGTAAAGCCAAAATCATAAGCAATCTGCCAACGGGTTCTTTCCCAAGATCAACTTCTTTAGACATTTTTATCTTCATAGTTTTTTGCCCTTTCTTCAAAGATATTTAATATTTTTTTTATTGTTTTTTCCATTTGATTTATTTCGTCAATGGAAAGTTCTTTTAAAATAATTTTGTCCATTTCTTTTTTTGTATCTAAAATTTGTTTTATTATTTTATCTGATTTTTTTGAAAGAATTATTCGCTGAATTCTTTTATCCTCATCGTCTGGTTTAATTTTTATTAAATCCTTTTTTAAAAGTGCATTTATGCTTCTGCAAACAAGACCTTTTGATACATCAAGATATTTACATAATTTTTTTGATGTATTTTTTTTAGGATTATTGTTTAAAAAAATCAAGACGTTTATTTCATTTGGAGAAAAAGAGTCATCCTCTAACATGTTAGTGAATGATTTTGCGTAAACTTTTCTTATATTTGCAAAATGCTTTAATACTTTTTCTATATTCGTTAAATACATAAATATTCCCCCTTATTAGTTTACTTGTAAACTAATTGATTATTATTTTATCACTATTGTTTTTTTTGTCAATATAAAAGACATTTTTATTATGTAAATATATGCTTGTAAAAAGGTTTTTAATTGTTGTAAAATATTCATGAAAAATAGTAGAATTTATATTTTATAATAGTTTGATAGTAATCGGGGAGAGGGTTTTATATGTTAAATAAAATTTTATTGAAAATTAAAAGTGAATTTATACTTTTTGTATCTTTTATAGTTGCTTTAATATCGGTTTTTTTTGTTCCAATTTCAAAAGATTATGTTTCTTATATTGATTTTAAGGTGCTTGCGGTTTTATTTTCATTAATGATTGTAATAGAGGGGCTTCAAAAGCATGGTTTTTTTACTTCCTTTGCTCAAAGACTTTTATATGGAAAAAAACGTCTTAGATTATTATATTTAATTCTTGTTTTGCTTCCATTTATAAGCTCTATGTTTATAACAAACGATGTAGCTCTTATAACGTTTGTTCCTTTTTGTGTTTTAATACTTAAAATGATAAATAAACAAGAGTATTTAATATGGACCATAGTAAATCAAACTATTGCAGCTAATCTCGGAAGTATGGCAACTCCTATAGGAAATCCTCAAAATCTATATTTATACGGTAAATTTTCCTTGAGTTTTGGAGGGCTTGTTTCTATTATTTATCCTTATGTGTTACTTAGTTTAATATATCTTTTACTAAGCTGTCTATATATAAAAGATGAAGTAATAAGTGTAAAATTTGATAAATACTTTACTTTTGACATAAAGCAGACTGCTATTTTTATAGTGTTGTTTTTAATATGTCTTTTATCAGTTTTTAATATATTGGATTATAAGATACTTTTGGTTATTATTGTTTTAGCCATACTGATATTTGATAAAAAACTTTTAAGATATGCAGACTATTCACTGATTTTAACATTTGTATGTTTTTTTGTATTTGCCGGAAACATAAGCAGAATTCCTCAAATTAATGATTTTATATCTTTACTTATGGAAAAAAATGCTCTTGTTACTTCTATAATTACAAGTCAAATAATAAGTAATGTTCCCTCAGCACTTTTGCTTTCTGTGTTTACAAACAATTATCAGGCTTTGATTTTAGGTTGTAACATTGGAGGACTTGGAACATTAATTGCTTCTCTTGCAAGTTTGATTTCCTTTAAGATATATTTAAAATCCGAAAAGGTAGAAGCAAAGAAATATATTATAACATTTACTATTCTTAATGTTATTTTACTTGTTTTATTTACAATAATTGCACTTGTTTTATGATATAATTATTAATCTTATATAAAAAAAGAATAAATAATGTTATATTTATTCTTTTTATTTATTAAAAAGTGGAACTTTTTAGTAAATTGGTTTATAATAATTTAAAAATTTACATAGGAGTCATGTATGGATAATATAATTGATTCAATAATAATGTTTGTAGATAATTTGGCGCTTCCAATATCCTTAAATACGATATTATCAAATCATATTATACCTATTATAAGTAATGTTTTGGTTATGGGATTTATATGGATTGTAGCAAGTATATTCTTATATTTTTATACAAGAGATAAAAGAGTTTCTATTTTAATCATTATCGGGCTTTTCCTTTGCTCTATAGTGGGCAATGAAGTTATGAAACCTGTTTTATTTCATTTTAGAGAATTCTTAAGCACAAACGGTGTTGGAATATATCTGCCTGAAATTGGAAGATATACTTTTCCTTCTGGATATATAATGATGTGCGCAAGCAGTACCGTTTTAATTTATTATACTAATAAACAGTTTGGTTTATATGCACTTTGTATTACTGGCTTGGTTGCATTTTTAAGACTTTATATAATCACAACTTATCCAGTTGATTTCTTTATAGGTCTTGGGCTTGGAATAATTATAGGAGCATTCCTTGTTTTATTCTTAATGAAAAAGAAAAAAGAGTATGAAGAAATTGAAGATTTAAGTGATAAATTTCACTTTTAAATTATGTAAAATAAAAATTAAAAAAAATATAAAAATAGTATTGACAAGATATATATGGTTATACTATAATATATCGTGCTGACGCGGGGTGGAGCAGTTGGCAGCTCGTCGGGCTCATAACCCGGAGGTCGCAGGTTCAAGTCCTGTCCCCGCAACCAAAATGTAAATATGGCGGGATAGCTCAGTTGGCTAGAGCACACGGTTCATACCCGTGGTGTCGTAGGTTCAAATCCTATTCCCGCTACCATATATATGGCCCCTTGGTCAAGCGGTTAAGACGTCGCCCTTTCACGGCGAAAACAGGAGTTCGATTCTCCTAGGGGTCACCAATTTGAGATATAACTACCGTAACGGTAGTTTTTTATTTATATAGTTTAATAATAGGGTGTATGTAAATAGAAAGTTTAAAAGTTTTTATTTTATAATTAAGAAATTTTATTCTTCTAATCTCCATTCTATATAAGTATGACTATTAAAATAAAAAAGTATAGTATAGACTTTAATCATAAATTTGAGAAAAAAATAAGAATAGTAAAGATATATGAAAGTTTTAAATAAAATGCTTTGGTATTAAAAAAGCATCCTTTAAGGATGCTTTTAATTTTTATTATTTTTCGTTTTTAACTTGTTTTCTAATTCTAATACCGTTTGCGATTGCACATGCTAAGCTTACAACTGAGAAAATTGCTATTGCGCCAAAGCCTCTGAACCATTCTGAAATTTTAACAAGTATAAAGTTAAGAGGTGTTGAAGCATTTGAAATACAACTAACCAAGCTGAAGCCTTCCGGAAGTTGATAAGATGCACTTATTGCAGCTTGTGTAAATACCGGTGCAATTGCGGTTGAAAGAAGTACACCAATTGCCATCATTGATATTGCAATAAGTAAACTTCTAAATGCATTTTCGTTACACATTGGAACAATTAATGCCATTATGTATGGTGCAGAACTTAAGTCTGTAAATGGTAAGAATTGATTCCCAGGTACGATTAATGCAAGTAAAATAATTACAGGAGTTAAGATTAGTGCTGTTGCTATGGTTGTAGGATTACCAAGGGCTACTGCGGCATCCATACCGATATATATTTTACTTCTATTTTTGAATTTTTTGTTTATTATAACTTGTGCTCTTTCTGAAATTGGTGTTAATGCTTCACCAAAGTATTTTGCCATTGCAGGAATTAAAACAAGTGTAGCTCCAAGAGTTATGGCAATTAATAAATATTTATCGTATGCTTTTATTCCATAAGCAAGGATACCTATGATAAGTCCGATTACAAATCCTACAATTAAAGGATCTCCAAGTACCCCAAGTTTTTCTTCCATCTTCTTTGCATTGATGTCTATTTTGTTAAGTCCAGGAATTTTATCAATAATTTTATCAACTACAAAAGAAATACTCGCAAGGACTACCGTCATTGTATGAGGGAAACTGATTCCTTCCATTTTGGTAACTCTTGCTATTCTCTCTGCCGTTAAATCTGCAAGAACCAAAGCAATTACAAATTCACATACTGCGGCAAGAAGTCCTAGAGGAACTGATGATGTAATAATTGCAACCAACGAACCTGTAAAAGCAAGCTGCCAGAAATTCCAAATATCAATGTCTGCTGTTTGTGTTAAGTTAAGTACAAGCATAATAACATTTACAAGCAAGCATACAGGTATTATTATCGCTCCTACCTGTGTTGAAAATGCAATTTGAGCTGCAGTCGGCCAGCCAACATCAAGTATATTTAGATTTAAATTTAGATTTTCAACCATTTGTTGTGCTGCCGGACCTATAGTGTTACCAAGTAGATTGATTACAAGGTTTATTCCTATAAATGCAACCCCTATGGTAAGTCCTGATTTTAAGGCTTTGCCAAAGCCTGTGCCGATACAAAGGGCAATAACGAAAATGATAATAGGCATCATAACGCTTGCGCCCAAGCTTGATAAGATATCAAAAAAGCCTACAATATAATCCATGATGTATCCTCCCTAAAACGTAATAACTTAAATAAATTATATAACTTTTTTTATATACAGTCAAAGAAAACATAATGATTTTTATTTATAATTATTTGATAATTGTCATTACTTTTTTAGTAATGATTTTTATATGAATAAATAATCTTTTGTATGTTGCATTAAATGGATAAAATTTCTTTGTAAAATATTAAATATATATTAAAAAAAGGCTCTTTGCTTGTGATTTATCTGTCAAAAGATTATAATGAATTTAAATAAATATTTTGTCTGAGGGGGCAATTATATGGAATTTAGAAAATTTAAAGATAAGTATATTATAAGACTTAACAAAGGAGATGAAGTAATATCTTCAATTACCGATTTATGCAGAAAAGAAAATATCAAACTTGGTAACTTTGTTGGTCTTGGGGCGGCAAATAAAGTAAGTATAGGCCTTTATGATACGGAACAAAAAGTTTATCATAGGACTTCATATGAAGAAGCTATGGAAATTACTTCACTTATAGGGAATATTTCAACTTTTGATGATGAAGTATATCTTCATGTTCATATAACACTTTGCAACAAAGATATGCAGGTGTTTGGCGGACACTTAAATGAATGTTATATTTCTGCAACCAGTGAAATTACTTTAAATATAATTGAAGGAAAAGTTGAAAGAGAATATGATGAAGATACAGGACTTAACTTATATAAGTTTCTTTAAAAAAGGAGTGCATGCACTCCTTTTTTATTTTATTTTTCGTCATATGTTTCTACCATATATCCCTTATATTGACATTTAGGACAGGTTAGTTTTCTTGTTTTTGGTGTATGATAAGAAAATAAAAATTTAAAAATCGTTGGTTTAAATAAATCTTTACACTTAGGGCATATATATAAAATATTATTATAATATAGTCTAAAGGATATTAAACCAAGAATAATTACAATAATTATTCCAAAAATGAAAGGAAGCCATATCCCTTTTATTATCCAAAATAAAAGCGTTCCAATAGTTATAATGTCCATTAGGATTCCGATTATAACCATATTAATATGGATCTTTTTTAATTGATTATTTCTTTTCATTATAGTTGCTATGTCTTTAAGTGAATTTACCGGAAGATTCTTTTTATCTAGAACAGAGTTTTTTATTAATTTTATAGAATTTAGTTTTTGTAATATATCTTTTTCTTCTTTCTTTAATATTTTTGTTTGTTCATCCAATATGTCTAATATTAGTTCGTCTTTAATATCTGTTTCTATTATTTCTTTGATTTGCGTAAGAGAAAGTCCGATTGATTTTAAAAGGCATATTAAATTTAAATCTTTAAGACTTTCTTCATCGTATAATCTTCTTCCTCCTTCGCTTAACTTAACAGGTTTTAAAATGCCTTTTTTATCATAATATTGAATTGTTCTTACTGATACATTTGCTAAATTTGCTATTTCTCCGGTTGTATATAATGACATAGTATCACCTCCTTAGTGAAAGACTACAATATTACCTTGAGTAACGAGCAAGTGTTTTTTATATTATTTTATATTATTTTCTTATTCAAGTAATTAAATAAATATTAAGAAAGTCTTAAATCTATTGTAAAGGTTTAAATATAGTGATATTTTAATTATATGAAATTTATATGAAAAAAATATAAAAATAAAATGATAAAAATAATAAAATTATATGATAAGGAGAAGAGGGATGAATACAAAATTATCTAACAAACTTATTTCAACAACTTTAGCGTTTATGATGTTTCTTGAAGTTGTACTTTTAGGTTATGCACCAGTTGTCAGTGCAAAAGAAAATACAGAACCTCCTAAAGAAACTTCAAGGCAAAGTGATGTAATTGAAAAAAGCGAAGATTATACTGTTTATGAAAATGAAGATGGAACAAGGACGATCGATATGTATACATCTGATGTACGATATAAAAATGAACAAGGAGAATATATCGATTATGATAATTCTATTGTAACCATGCCTACAAGAAGAAAACGAAGTGTTATGGATAATTATAAATATACTAACAAAGAAGGTATGGTAGATATCAAGCTTCCTGAAGATTTAGCATCTGATGTTCCAATAAGTATTCAGGATAAGGACAATAATGAAGTAAAATTTTATCCTATTTTTGAAAAAGAAGTTTCTAAAGAAGAAACAAAGGGCGAGCTTAAAAAAGAAACTGTAGAAGGAATATATTACGAAAAAGAAGAAAAGAATACAAAAATTGTATATGGCAGTGATGATGAAAATATTGATATGGAATATATTCCAATAGATAACGGAATTAAAGAAAATATAATTATAAATAAACCCACTGATAAGAATATATTTACATATAAAATAGAATGTAGCGGAATGATTCCTCGAATTCCTGAAGTTGGTGGTGTTATTTTCTATGATAAAGATAATCCTAAAGAAGAGGTAGGTGCAATTCTTACTCCTTATATGACAGACAGCAGTGAAAATGGTGGATATAGTGAGGATCTAAAGTATTCTATTGAAAAAAGCGAGGAAGAAACTGATACATATATTTTAACACTAACGGTTTCAAAAGATTATTTGGAAAGTAAGGATAGAGTTTATCCTGTAATGATTGATCCTACATATACAGCAAAAGCTACAAACGGTGTTAAAGATGTATATATTGAAAGCGGATATCCTACATCTAATTTTTATGTAAGTACCATAAGAAAAATGCCGATAGGTTATGGATCAACTGATAAAATATGTAGAACTCTTATAAAATTTCCTGAATTACAAGCAAAAATAAAAGGGAATTATGTAACAAACGCAAATCTTAACCTATATGAACTATCAAATGGATCTCCGTTTTCAACATTAGAAGTTCATAAAAATACTTCATCTTGGGCTCTTGGAGAAGTAACATGGAATACAAGACCTAAGTATGCGACTACTGTTTATGCTTCAAAAAAATTAAGTAATGCAAGTTCCGCACATTCATTAAATATTACAAAACTTGTACAAGAGTGGGCAAAAGGTACTCAAGCAAATTATGGTATTCTTTTAAAAGCCAGTGTAGAAAGTTCTTCTACAAAAAACTATAATTCGTTTCATGGAACAAGGTCTTCTACATCTTCTAAAAGACCTACTCTTTCTGTAACATATACTGTTCCTTCTCCTAAACCTCCTGCAAAAGCAAGTGTAACAGTTAATTCTGCAAGTACGATATATTTGCAAAAAGGCACAAATTTAACTGTAAAATGGAGTGGAATAACCAGTAACTGTCTTGATGCTGTACAGTCAAGATATATAAAATATGGTGCAGATAATGTATTTGAAAATGCAACAGAACTAAAAGCATATTCTTCTGTAGGTTCTGCTGCGTCAAGTGGGACATTTACTGTTGGTGAAAGCGTTACCTCCAAATGGGGAGAAGGTAGATATGCAATTGGTGTAAGAGGAATTGATAAGGGTGGTAATAAAGGAAGTGGTTCATACTGCTTTGTGTTTATAGATAAAACACCACCTAATCCGGTAAGTGATATTAAACTTAGTTCATCTAGAAGCTCATCGGATTCTGATACATCAAATGTTAAAGTAACATATAAAGTAAATACTGATAAACCGGCTGTTAATCCTTCCGGTATTAGAGAACATCAAATTCAATTATATAATAGTGAAGGTGTTATTGGCTCTCCTATAACAGTAGGGGCTTCAACTAATATTGCAACAGTAACTAATGTACCATCAGGTCAAACGGTATATGCAAAAATAACAACAGTTGATAAAAGTGGTAATTTGGTTAGTGTTAATAGTGCACAACATATTATTAGTGATATGATACTTCCACAAATAAAAGACGATAGCGGTTTTATTTCTAATTATGATAATAATCCATGGTGCAATAATACAAATAAGAAAGATGTTATCGTTTCTTGGGATGTTGACTATAAAGATGGGAATACGCAACTTAATCTTGGTAAAATTATTGTACAACTTTTAAATGATAAAGGGCAAAAAATAGAAGGATATGATGAAACAAATTTAACTTTTGAAGATAATATATATCCTAAACAATTTAAAAATTATAATGTAAATAAAATTATTAAAGATTTTGATAAATTAAAGGAAGGAAAATATCAATTAAGTTTCAAATTTTATGCAAATGATAATAAAGGATATGATGAGGCAGTAATTTCTTATAATAAAGATTTAACACCTCCAAGTGTAACTATTACAAAACCTACTCAAAATGAGATTTTAAAACAAATGGCTCAGATTTCTTTTGATGCTCAGGATGATAAAAGTGGAAGTGGAGAAATATATAAAAAGAAAATATTGCTTATTGATAGTTCATCAAAAGAAAACCTTTTAACTGAAACACTTGATATTTTCAATTTAAATACTACAGAATATGATGCAGGTGAGTATAAAATAAAAGTTATAGTTGAAGATATGGCAGGAAACACGAGTGAAGATACAAAAACTGTATTTATCAAAAATCCTCCACCTACTCCAATTGTATCATTTGAAAAAGCTTTTTCAAATGATGGTTCAAACATAAAATTAAATTATAATTGGATAAAAGGTGATGAAAGCATATCTAACGTTGACCACATTGAATATGTTATAGATGATATAAATTTACAATGGAAAAAGATAGAAAATTCAAATCCTAATGTTGATATAAATACAAGATATGATATTAAAAGTGTATTATTAAATGAAAGTGACTTATCACAAGGTACACATACATTCTATTTTGTGTCTGTAGATGAAAATGGAGAAAAAGGAAATATAAGAGAACTTAAATATGTTTTAGATAAGAAAAACCCTGAAATAAATATTTCTTCTCCATCAAATAACTTTGAATTTATTAATATGCTATATATTAAAGGTGAAATAGCAGACAATAATCTTACAAGTTATAATATATATGTTGCAAATAAAGAAAATCCAACAAAAGAAGATTATATACTTGTTAAAAAAGTTTTAAATTCAAAAAATAAAGATAATATACAAGGTAATTTAGCTGTTATCAATTTAAGTGATAATGAAAAATATCCTTCAGGAAGTAAATATTCAATAAAAATTTCTGCTGTAGATGATTGTGGAAATATAACTGAAAAAGAAATTGTAGTACAAAAGAGAGAAGTTATAGAACATGCTGCAGATTTTACAGTTGAAAAAAATGGAAATTATAATAGCAAAAATGATGCAGTAATTTTTGAGAATGAAAAAGAAGAATTTAAGTTGAAAGATTTATCAAATAATGATTATATTCCAACGTCTTTGGATTATTTTATTAATGGTAAAAAAATTCAACCTAATGAAGATGGAAAAATTGATTTTTCTGATGAAGAAAAATATTTTGATGATAGTATTCATTCTTTATTGATTAGGGATAATACACAAGATAAAGTACAATATTCTTCTTCAAGTTATGAATATTCTATATTTAAAAATATAAAAGCTGAGGATGAGGTATTCGAAAATACAATAAAAGAAAACGGAGAAATCAAATTAGCAAATGGAAAAAATGAAGGAAATTATATATTAAATTATTCAAATGAAAATTTGAATGAAAATATTTTATCTTTGAAATTGTTAACGGATGAAGAGATTATAGATGAGGGTAATATAGAATATTATATTAAAATAAATAATAACGACTTTATAAAAATTGAAAGTGATAAAGAATATCTTTTAGATAAAGATTTATCAAATAATGACTTAAAGTTAAATAAAATCCAATTAAAAGCTGTATTAAAATCTAATATACCAAACAATGTAAAAATATCTTCTATTAGTATCAACGTAAAAGCTTCAAGTGGCGATATATTAAAAGTGGATATGATGAATAAGTTTAATCCTACTTATGTTACTGTTCAAAGTGGTATCAATTACCGTACAAAAATCAGCTGGGATATAAAAACTGAAGATAAAGATATCACTTATGATATTTATCGTTGTGAGGGAGATGTTTATGACGATAAACAAGCATATATTATACAATCAGGCGTAACAGATAATTTTTGGTATGACAATTACACTATTATAGACCAATATAGCAATGCTAATAATGAAGAGGGCGTAGTTACAAGATCATCGGTTGTTAATAATTATGATAAAGATTTTACATACAAAGTTGTTGCAGTGAAATCATTTAAAGACACATATAAACGAAGTAATGGAACAATTGGAAATGTAGCTTCTCATGTTATGTCTTTTGATGAGTATACAAAAAGATTAGGAATAAAAGATTATTGGGGATATTTTGATATTGAAACTCCAATAAGTAACGGACATGTTGAACAAAGTATGGGGAATTTTGTTTACAGTCAATCTGATGGAAATGTAACAGGTCAAAGTAATGATATAAATATGGAAAGAGTCTATAACAGCCTTAGCACATCATCTTCTACTTTAGGTATAGGCTGGGATTTTGGATTTAATCACATTTTACTTGAAACATATAACGAGTATGATGATGCAACAGGAATGGTATATAAAGACGGTAGTGGTACAATATTTACATTCTTAAGTTCAGATAATATTAAGCCTAAAGAAAAGATTGATGAACAAACAGGAAATATAATAGAAAAAGAAACAACATACAAGAGTCCTTATGGAGAATATATAATACTCAAAAAAATTGAAACCATTGATGCACATGATGTAGACAATGATAATGATACAAGTGAAATAATTGATGAAACATATATAATTAAAACCAGAGATGGATTAACTTGTGTTTTTGATAGAAATTGCCAAATAACTTCTATGACAGATAGAAATGGAAACAGTGTTATATATAGATATTTTAATGAAGATGTAAAGGAAGCAAAAGAAACAAATCTTGATTATAGAAAAAAAGGGAAAAAAGGTTTCTTAAGCGAAGTAGAAATATTAAATTCTAAAAGTGAAAAAGAATTTAACGAAGAGTATGAAGCTTTACAAAATAAAACAGAAGAAGAACAAAAAGAGTTTAAAAATAAAAGATCAATAATTACTTTTGAATATAATGAACACAATTTAATTGAAAGAATAAATATGCCTCATGGTAAGTATTCTTTATATGAATATAAAGATGTATCCTTTGGATTAGGCAAAAAAAGAAAAGTTTTAAGTAAAGTTACAAACTATACATATGATAATAATAATATTGTCTATAATTATGACTATTCAAATGGAAGTAATCTTACAAAATTTACTGATGCCAAAGGTAATGAATATCTTGTAGAATATTATAACAATGAAGATAATATGGATATGATAAAGAAAGTGACTTATCCAAATAAGGAAGCAAAAAGTTTTGAATATATGAAAGCAAAAGAAAACAATATAGAAGTTCAAGACTTTGATTCAACTATTGAATATACACATAAAAATAATAATATGTTGCAGGATATAAATAATTTCTTTACAAGTGAAGATAACAGTATTATTTCAGATACAGTTGTTAAATATGATAAAGATGGAAAGACAATTTATAATAAAGATTCTTTAGGAAAAGAAACATACACATATTATCAAGGAAATAATACTGTAAAAACAGTTAGTTATGCAGATACTTATAATATTGATGAAAATGGAACAATAAACAAAAATGAAAAAGAAATGGTCAATATAACAAAATACGATAATATATCAAATGACAGCGAACTTGGGAATATTGCTTCATCAAAAGGAAATATTATAAAAGAAGAAAACAGCGATGGTTCAGTTACGATTTATAAATATGAAAGTGAAGAATTTGATGCCAGCAGTGACATCACATATGTTGATGGAATCGTTACTTCCGATAATGAATATGAATATGATAAAAACGGTAATTTACTAAAAGAATATGATGATGTTACAAAAGATGGAATCATAAGAGAATATGATGAAACAGGTCAAATTATAAATGAAAGCAATATTGTATCAGGTAACAATACTAATTCAACGCACTATACATATGATGAAAAAGGTAATATATTAACCGAGCAAACAGTAGGAGGAAATGAAACAAGGAATACCCAAAATGTATATGATGAATTTTCAAGAGTAATAAAAGAAACAGATGCAAAAGGTTATTCAACTATGTATGTATATGATGGATATGACCGAATTATAAAAACCATTAAAAATACAAAGCCAGATAACGAGCCAGAAGGTAATAAACAGATTATTACTGAAAATAGATATGACGAAAATGGAAGTTTAATATATGAAAAGAAAGAAGACGGAAGTGAAATTTCTTATGAATATGATAATATGAATAGATTAATAAAAACTTCCACCGTAAAAAACGGAGTCGAAAATGTAAGTACTACATCTTATGATTATGCAAGTGGAAAAGAAAATGAATTTATAATAGGACAAGAAAGTAAGACTTATGATTTTCTATATAAGGAAACAAATACTGAAAATGGAATAGAAAGTATAAGTTATCTTGATTCAAACAGACAAACTGTAAAAGAATATTCAAGAGGAGTAAATACATATAGTGAATATAACGATCAAGGTCAAATAATAAAAACATTTACAATTCAAGATGATGCAGAAGTTAATGATGGTATTGTTACGTTTAATCTATATGATGAAAAAGGAAATAATATTTGTACTGTAGAAAATCCTTTGTATAATCAACAAGAAGGAACTTATAGAGTTGATAGTGAAAATTCACTTGTTACAAAAATGGCTTATGATAATATGGGAAACAAAATAAGTCAAACCGACCCTATGGGAAATACAATAAAATATACATATTCTTTGGATAATAAAAAATCTTCTGTAATATTACAAGAAGGAAATGAAACAAAATTACAAGCAAATATAAAAGAAGGAGACAATACAAAGAATGTAACCATAAACGCACTTGGAAATAAAAGTGAAGAAGTTATTGACAGTTTTGGCAATACCGTTGAAATAAGAGATATAGGTAAAGGCAGCTTGAATGAAAAAAGAATAGTAACCAAGTACGAATATGATAAAAACGATAACAAAGTAAAGGAAATATATCAAAAAGGAGATTATAAAACTTTTATTTATGATTTTGAAGGGAAACTAATCAAAGAAGAACATTTCACAAAAGATAATTATAAAGTTGAAGATATAAGTTATGAATATGATCTTGCAGGCAATAGTATAAAATCAGTTCAAAATAAATATGATTTAAATAATAACAATATTTCTTCAAGATATATTATAAATGGTTATGATGAAAGAAACAGACTTGTATCATGTTATGAAGGTGAAAAGGAAAATCCTTTGGATAATGAAAAGATTTTATATACTTATAACGATAAAGATGAGATAGTAAAAATAATTTATCCAAACGCAGAAAAAGGTATAAAAGAAGTTATATATGAATATAACAGATACGGACAAGTTGTAAAAATTAAGGCTGTTACAACTTCTGATAATAAAGAAAAACTTGTAAGCGAGTATACTTATTATCCAAAAGGAACAATTAAAAACGTTAAAGATTATACAGGCTTTGATGTTATAAACGATAATTATATCCTTACAACATATGAATATGATAAATTTGATAGAATCACAAATATAAAATATGTTAATTCTGATAATTTAGAAAAAACCAGAGAAGAATATAAATTTACTTATGATAAAAACGGAAATATTTTAACTGAAGAAATTTACAATGATTATATTATAGACAATAAAATACATAATTTAAAATCATATTCTTATGATGAACTTGGCAGACTTATTGAAGTTCAAGTAATTGATAAATTAAATGAAAACAATAAAGAAACCACTTCATACGAATATGATAAAGTGGGGAATAGAATAAGTGAAACAAAGCAAGGTATTACAAGTACTTACTCTTATAATAATTTGAACCAACTTTTAGATGTAAAAGCACAGGGAAATACACTAAGAGAATATACATATGACGAAAACGGAAATACCAAAACAGAAAAACAAGGTGATAAAACCGTCACATATTCTTATGATATCAATAATCAAATTATTGATTATGAAGAAAAAGATAATGGAAATGTAGTATTGACACAACATAACGATTATGATGCAAACTCTCAGAGAATAAGAAAAGAAGTTAGGGTAAATGAAGAAGAAAGTACGGTAAATTATCATTATGACAGAGGAAGTGTTTTATACACAACAGATATTAACAATAATAAAATCAGTGAAAATATTTCAGACAGCGAAATGACAATAAGATTTAATAACGGAGGTATAAGTGCATATAAACTAAATTCAGACTATAAAGGTTCTGTTACAACCATAATAAATGAACAAAATAATGGAATTTGTGGATATAAATATGATGAATTTGGCAATACGGAAATGATAGGAGATACAAATTTCAACAACGAAGTATGTTATACCGGACAAATTTATGACAAAGAAACAGGAAATTATTATTACAATGCCAGATATTATAATCCTCAAAATGGTAGATTTATAACCATGGATACATATAGAGGAGAGTTTGAAGAACCTTTAAGTCTTCATCTTTATGCATATTGTGCAAATGACCCTATTAATTATACTGATCCTAGTGGGCATAAATATGACAGACAAAAAGCTTTAAATTGGGCTAAGAATCATTACTATCTAAACTGGAAACAATATGAAAAAACAGGATATTACTTTTATAGAAGTGCAGATTGTGCAAACTTTGTTTCTCAATGTTTGGAAAAAGGAGGTATAAAACAATCAAAAACTTGGTGCTCAACGAGAAGCAAAAAAAGAGGAAAGCTTCCTTATATGGCAATATTTGACTGGAGAAAAAAATATAATTGGAAAATTTCTCAAAATTGGAGGTTAGTAAATTCTCAAAGTGATTATTTAAGAAAATCAAATATGGCAGTATATAAAGGAGGAATAAAACTAAAAACAAACCTTAAAACTTTTATAAAAAGAAATAAACCTAAAGTTGGTGATATATTAAATTTCAAAGTAAGCCCATATGCTCAAATAAATCATGCAGCAATGATTAATAAAGTAACAAATGATAAAATTTATTATACGGGACATACAGAAAAAGCATGGGATAAACCAGTAAGTAAATATCTAAATGAAAATAAACTTGGGGCAATATATGTTTTACATATAACCAAGTAAAAGGAAGGTATATATATGAAAAAAAAGAAAAAATTAATATTGATATTTGTATTAATATATGTATGTATTAGTATTTTTTACAGTATTCAAGTTAACACTGTTTTAAATTCAGCTTTACAAACAAAAGGAGCTGATAACCCATATATTTTGATAAGTGATTCAGATTACCAAAGTATGGATTATACATATGGTAGTTTGTTTTTTGGACTAGACCCATATAATGAAGACGAAATGTTAAAAGAAATAAATGCAGATGAATTTTTGGTAAATGAAATTGGAAAAGTTGAAAGTCTTTCTGATGTTAGATTTGAACATGACCATTCGTTTCCTATAACAATACATTGTATATTTTTATATGTATCTTTTTATGACTTTCATGTAACAGGATATGCAAAAGGAGATAAGAATAAAGAAGATATAATATATGGAAATGGCGATGTAACAGGTGTTGCTATTGGTACTTTTATTCCTTTTAATTTTATATATTATGAAGATACAGGATATTAATATTATAGCTATATTATTTTATTTAACGGTAATTTACATAATTAAACATAAAGATTTGTTGATTTCATACTTATAGGAGAAAAAAGGAGTATAAAACAATGAAAAAAAAATTAGCAGTCATAATCTTAGTCTTTTCACTTGTACTTTTATCATATTTCCTATTTATATACGAACCTTATAAATCATACAGGGCAGTTTATGATTACAGCTGTTTGATGGATATGAATACACAAAGTTATAATAAAGAGAAGTTGATAAAATTATCAAAATCATATAAAAGTGATACTGATACATATTATTTTGAACCTCCAGAGCATGATATAAAAAATAATAGAATAAATTTCGAAAAAGGTATATATAAAGGTGATGATTTTGAAGAATGTGATATAAGTGTTATTCTGCATGAAGAATATAATATGAATAATATTTATAAAAATTTATGTAAAAACTACGTAGACAAAAATATATATAACATATATGAGAGTTATTATGACTATAAATTAAACCTTCAAAATATAAATATTACAAAAGGGAAGGATGTTATTATAGTAACTTACGATATGTATATGCATAAATATCCTTTAATTAATTTTAGAGGAACAGAGATTTATAATGGAGATAACTATTGTCAGGCTATTTTAATAGTAAGCAACAAGCTTAATATTATAATTGAGGCTCATAGTTCAAAGCCTGAATTTAAACAAATGGATAAGATTTTAAAAGATTTATCAGCTGTCATAAAAGAAATTGATGAAGAAAATATTTGATGTTTGTAAAATGTAGTAAAATATATCTATATAAAATATTAATTCATTAACGTATCATTTATTTAATAATTACAATATATGAAAAAATGGGGGTAGCAATATGATTAAAAGAAATATTTTATATTGGTTATGTATAATTATTTTTCCTTTTTATTTAATAATTGGAATACCAAACATAATGGAATATTTTACTACATCAAATGTTTTGGGAGATATAGATACAAACATTATTTTAGCAGTTTTACATTTATTTTGTGCAGTGTTTTTATGTTATCTTATTACACGCTGGCATAGATGTGCATCTAATATAGTTAGTACAGTATGTTTTGCGCTTTGCTTTATTGTATTAATGATGATATTAATATCTGAAACATTTTATCCGTTGTTTTTACTGCCAAGCAGTGTAGAACAGGATTTATCATTACTATATATGCTTAATTTCTTGTATTTATTACTGATATTTTTTAGTAATAAAGCAAGATTGCAAAAACAAGAAGAGGAAGATTTTGAAGATTAATTTATTACCTAGTTTAAAAGAAGAAAATAATTAAATAATTAGCATATTTTTATTAGAGGGAAAAAATGAAAAAAACATTTAAAGTATTTTTGTCATTAGGTGTATTAATATTTGTATTTATGTTAATTGTAAATTTTATTGATGAGAATTTTTTAAGATACAATGTAGAAATAAATAACAAAAATACAAATATAGAAAAATATTACTACTATTTTAATGATGATTATAGCGAGATTGTTCTTGCAGGAGTTAGTGATGATTTAAAAATAAATAAAAATATAGCAAGCATTGCTCCTAGATATCTTTATTATGGACCCCGTCCACGTATCATACAAAATAAAGATAATGTATATATTATGTATAGCGGTCTTAATTATAAAAACGATGATGAAAATATATATTATGATGAAGATAAAAAATATTGTATGAGAATGTTTTTATATAAAAATAAACCGATTATATGTGATTATAATGTTTCTGATAACAAGATATATGATGTAAATATAAAAAATAAACATGATATAATTTTATTGGATGGAGTTATATATAAGAATAAATACATCAATATTTTTGAGAAAAATAAAACACCATTTTACAACATAATTGAAAGATGGAGTAAAACCACAGGCTATATTAACAATAAAAAACTTGATCACCCAATCGTCGGACTATCTTCTTTAAATATTAAAGGCTGTTTAGTTGATAATATTTATTATTATCCGGCTTTAGATGGTATCTATGCATATAATCTTGACAATGACACAGATAAGAAGATGATTGATTTAGATCTAAGAAACTGCGAAGATGTTTATTTAATAAAAAATAACCAAAATTTTATTTTAATTAAAGAAAATATTCCATTAGTAAAAAATGATGAATATATTGGCATGGCTGCAAAATCAAATGATACAGAAATTATTAAATTTGATAGTCAATTTAAAATAATAAAAAGTATAAAATTAAATAATGATATAGAAGATGTTACGATAGGGCAAAAGGGAGCTGTCATAACTTATGGAGAATTTAAAAATGGTAATTTTGAGTTAAATTACAAATATATTAATTTTGCAACCTTGAGAGAAGATATTATATATGAAAGAAATCTAAAACTGGATGATACTATTACGGAATTACATTTCCCTGATATAGACCAATATTTATATAAATGCTTGTTTATGGAAAGTAATAAAAGTTTTATATTTATAGATACAAATAAGCATGAGATTGATAATGTTGTTAAGGATAGAGATATATTTAAGTAAAAATATTATAACAAGGTTACAATTACTTATATATTACAATCATAATAAATATATTGGTACTAAATAAATGACGAAAGCATAAGCATAAAAAGTTTACGCTTCTGCTTTTATGTTTAAAAAAGAAAAATATTATATGTTAGACCTGTAAGCTATTAACAATATCATAAATAAAAAAAGGAGAACATACATGTCAAAAATAAAAACTTTGTATTTTAAGCTAATATATAGAATACAATACAGAAAAGAAAGAGGGCTTGATATGGATAAGTATTATTCTAATTTTGGTTACATAGAAAATACAAAAGAAATAGATGAAAATGATAAAAATTTTGAAATAAAAAACAGTTTTAAAAATATCATGACTAAACTTGATTATGTTGTTTTTGATAGAAATAAGGAAATAAATTACAAGAATATATTTTATAAATTAGATAATATAATGTCACGCTGTAAGGAAAACAACTATATACAAGATGAGATTGATGCTGAAAGTGTTAATAAAGAGATACATTTTAATCTAACTATACTTAAATCCTCAAAAAAAGCTTGTAAATTTTTTGAGGCAGAAAAAAGTATGTATGATGATTTATATAATATGGTCAAGTGCATTAATGAGCAAAATAAATTTATTGTTTATATTGATAAAGAGGAAAATATAGATAGAGAAATAAATGATGATGAAAGTTCATTATATGTTGATTATCCGATTATTAACATTGTTTTATTAAAAGATAATTTGGTTTTAACCGGACAAGCACCAACGACCATGGAAAAAGAGATTTTAAATACAGCAAAAAAGCTTGGATTTAACGTGTAAAAATGAAGATTTTAAAGGGATATGAAATGAATAAAAAAAAAATATGTTAAACCTCTTGTATTTATCATTATTATATTGGCTTTTGTAATGGGAATGATTTACAAATATACAATATCCATGTCAAATTTACCTGAAGGGGAGCTTATTTATACAAGCACTTCAAATAGTAAAGAGTATACCTTTAACGGATATTTGGTAAATAGCGGTGCGACGGTAGATTATGCAGTAAAAGGAGAGATAGTAAACAACAAAACAAAAGAAAAAAGAAATGTTTACTGGGACTATCACGTAAATACAGTTAACGTTAAGTGGATAGGAGAAAAAACAATTATTGTTAATGATAAAAAAATTGATGATATAAATAGGGATAAATACGATTTTAGAAATGATAAAAGGTATGATAAAGATTATAACATTGAGCATTTTATGAAGTAGTTATTAAAATTTTAAGATGTTATAAGTCTTGGGTTTTATAGTTTTAATAGTATTTTTTAAATAATTAAATATTTCTTAACAAACATGTAAATCTATTGTAAAGGTTTATAAGAAGTGCTAAGTTATATATGAAGTTTATGTGAAAAATACTTTATGTGAATCTGAACACTCAAGACTTTTTTAGGTTTAATGAAATTTAAAATTTATTGTAAGAAATAAAACAATAAAAAATATAATATCAAGGTTATGAGAAAACTTGTTTTAGTATAGAAATAAAAGAAGGGATTATAATTGCAAAATAACAATAAAAACATACAACAAATTAGTGCGGAAGAAAATAAAAGTTACTATAATAAAAATTTACGTTTTGTAGTAAGAACAGATATATCTGTATTATTAGGAATAATAGGACTTTTTATTTTGATAGTTTTACTACCGTTTATAGATTTTAAAGAAGGTCCGGGAGCAACTGTACTTCTTGAAATATACTTTATAAAACTTTTTTGTAATTTAATATATTACCATGTAAATAGAATATATGTGTATAAAGATAAACTAATTTATAAAAGATTTCTGCTTAAAGATAAAGTTTTTTATTATAAAAGTGATATAACGGATTTTAAATGTTGTCAATTTTTTAGTAAGAAAATAAAATTTTATAAAGTAGATCCAAAAACAAAAAGGAAAAAGAAATTATTTACATATTATTTAAAAACAAAGAATACAGAAAGGTTGCTTCATTATTTACATGGCAAAGGAATAAAAGGAGATATGTTTATAACATCAGATGACGATTATTATATACCATAAATATAATAAATATTTAAGTAATGTTTTATGAAAGTAATATCCATTATGAAAGAGGGAATTAAAATGAATAATACAAACATTGAAAGAAGAATGAAAGATGATACATACATTGTCTCTTCATCAAAAGTGCTAATAATAATACTTTTAGTGGTAAGTCTTATTATGTTATACGGTGGTGGAAATTATATTTATAGTGTTGTAAGTAATGGAATAGTAGGTGAAAAAATATTATATGTAGCTATTTGGATAGGCTTATTTATATTATTCTTTGGAACATTATGGAACAGGATAAGTTTTAAAATAATCGTAGAAAGAGATATGTTAAAGGTAAGAAATATATTCTTTAGGGAAAAAGAATATTATTTTAATGATATAACAGATTATAAGTTTACGAACGGAAGATGGAACAGTAACGTAAATGTATTTATTGAAGATAAAAAGATATTCTCCATAGATTCAAGTGATAATAATTTTAATAGGTTGTTCGATGATTTAAAAAATGATGTGGGGAATAAAAATCAAGTAAAGTTAAAATATAAAGAAGGTGTAAAAGAATATGCTATAAAAAAGAAGAAAAAATATATTGCAAATTCTATTGCTGCAATATTATTCATTTATATACCTTTATTTATCGCTAAGTATATGTGGAAAGGAACAGCAAGTGAAAATGAAGTAAATACAATGTGCAATATAACTGCTATTTTTTTACTTATAATGACATTATGGGGGATAAGATACGTATCGACCAAAATGATTATTAAAGGAAATACAATAGTATTGATAAAATTTCCGTTTACTAAGAGATATTGTAAAATGAGTGATATTGAAAAAATACATAATCATCCTGATATTATAGAAATATACATGAAAGATGATACTTCTTCTCAATTTGCTGCTTTTTCCAAAGAGCAAGATGAAAATATTGATATATTTTTAAAACAGGCGGAAGAAAACGGTGTTTTAATAAAAAGTTCTGATTTTGATACTTATAATATGCTTAAATAGGTATTATTTTAAAATATTTAAAGTATTTAGATAATTTTATGGTAAAAATTATTTTTAGTTCTTTATTACATTAAATTTTATTTGTATAAATGTAAAACACCTCTACTTATGGAGAGGTGTTTTAATTAAACATTCCAAAACTTATGGAAAGACCTTCGTTTACTTTGTTCATTGTGTCCATATCCACATGACCTATTTTTTCTCTTAATCTTTGTTTGTCTATAGTTCTTATTTGCTCAAGTAATATTACGCTGTCTTTATTAAGTAAATCATTTTTAGCCGAAAGAGAGATATGAGTGGGAAGTTTTGCTTTGCTCATTGACGATGTAATTGCAGAAACAATAACGGTAGGGCTGTGTTTGTTTCCCATATCATTTTGTATAATAAGAACAGGTCTTAAACCTCCTTGTTCGCTTCCCACTATAGGGCTTAAATCTGCGTAATATATATCTCCTCTTTTTATGTTCATTTGTTTTACTCCAGTTTATTTATATATTCTTTTATTTTAATTCTTTATCCTCATATTTATAATATTTAAAAGAATCAAACTATGTTACTAATAAAATCTTTGCCGTTAATGAGATTTTTTATACCTAAAAATAAAATTTAAAGTCATATTTTTTATATAAAAAAATATATTTTAAAAGGAGTATATTTAGGAGGAACAAAATGGAATTTGAACAAATGGTAAAAAAAATTAATTTAACCGGTAAGGAAGATAATATTGATATAGTTACAGAAGTTTTTGAAAGCGTAAAAATTCTTGATAATATGTCAAATATAGAAAGAATTTTGCTTACAAACAGCGATGCAATGATAAAAAACATATCCTTAAAGAACGGTAAGTTCGTTTTAAAGGGAATTTTAAGAGTTAATATTTTGTATCTTGGGGAAAATGAGAGTCTGTGCGGTATAGATAAAAACATAGAATTCTTTGTTACCCTTGCAGAAGGAGAAAAATGGGATAAGCTTTATAATCTAAAAACTCAGATTCAAAATATTGAATTTAGAGTGGTGAAGAAAAGAAGAATTGAAGTTAGCGCTAATGTAAGAGTATTTGGTATTTGTATGGCAGGAGAATATATAAACACAATAAGCGAAGAGGGAATGAAAGCACTTGAAGTTAAAACTTGTCATGATACGTTAAGTATTTTTGATACCAACTCTACAAAAGAAACATTTACTTTTAAAAAGGATATACCTTTAAGTGACAGTATAAATATTATTTTTGTCAGTGCAGCTTTAAGAGATATTAACACTAATGCGTCGGGGGTGGGCGTATTATACAGTGCAAAAGTTGAAATACTTCTTATATATAAATACGGTTTTGAAGAAGACAGTGAGGTAACGATAGAAAAACTGGTTTATCCTATAAATCATTTCATTGAAAAAGACCCTAAATTGAAATGCGATTATTATAATATAATCCCTAGCATTGAAAACGTGAATGCAAGGTATGTAATGGAAGATGAAGATTCTTTCATAGAAATTAGTATGGATATGATTTCAAATACTTTGTTTAGTGAAAATAAAGAAATAGACGTTGTTCTTGACGCCTATAGTACGGATAAATCCATAAAGGCGGTTTTAAAAGAACAAAATATAATATCCCTAAAAAGTGAAACGGAAAAAAATATAAAAGTAAGTAATTCAAAAACCTTAATGGATATGGATATGATAGGTTCTGTTATAGGGGACAGTGAAAATATTAGGTACGAGTATTCCATAGATGAAAACATATTAAACATAAAAGGCGAAATAGAAGTAAATATGGTTACATATATAGATAACGACAGTAAATATTACGTTGATACCATAAATCTTCCTTTTGAAATGAAAGAAGAAGTAGATTTTTCAGGCGGAGATGACTTATTTATAAATATTGATATAAATAATTTAGTCATAAACAGCTTAAACCAAACAATAAGCATTGATGGTGATATAAATATATGTGTTTATGTACTTGGAAGTATGAATGTTATGAATTTATATGGAGTTGAACAGATAGAAAATGTAGAAGAAAAACAAAAAGATATAAAAGTAAAGATATATTACAAAGAAAGAAACGAGAGTTTATGGGATATAGGAAAGAAAAACTTTATAAAAGCAGATGATATTTTAGATATGAATGATATTGAAAATGAAAGCGATATAGAAGACGGTTATCCTCTTATTATAAGGTAGTTTTATTTACATTCTCTTATTATGTTGTTATAATATGTTTTATTACATATAAGGGAGAAGACATTTGGAATACATGACAATATACGATTATTTAAGTTTTTTTATAATATATTCTTTTTTAGGTTGGTGCGTTGAGGTTATATATCAAACCTTTAAAGAAGGTCGTTTTATAAACAGAGGATTTTTGCATGGACCTGTTTGTCCGATTTACGGTTTTGGTGTTTTATTGGTAATATATTTTTTAGAGCCTTTAAAATCAAATTTTGTTATTTTGTTTTTTGGTTCTTTGGTTTTTACTACACTACTTGAACTATGTACAGGTTTCGTGCTCGAAAAATTATTTGCAATAAGATGGTGGGACTATTCAAATAACAAGTTTAATTTAAACGGATATATATGTTTATCTTTTTCGTTAATTTGGGCTTTTGCTTGTGTGTTCGTTGTGAATATTATCCACCCTCTTATAAACTTGTTCGTTGATGTTATTCCATATAATGCAGGAATTATTTTAATTACTTTTATTTTATTGATAATGCTCGTTGATTGTATTTTAACTGTTAATACAATATTAAAATTCAAGGCAAAATTAGAAAGACTAAGTCAAATTGGAGAAAAGCTTACGGAGTTATCTGATAATATTGGTAAGAAACTTTCAGATGAAACCCTTGAATTTATGGATAAAGGTGAAAAATTAAAAGAAGATATGTATCTTGAGAAGCTTGCTATAAAAGAGCTTAAAGATGAGAAAAAGGATATTATCGAAAATCATTTGATGAAATTCAGATATTATGAATATTTTAAATTCCATCCAAAAGTTAAATTTCAAAAATACAATGATGTTTTTGAAGAATTCCTTGAAAGAAGAAAAAAGAGAAAGCATTAATGCTTTCTTTTTTTATATTGAACATAAAAAATTTATTTTATATAATTATATTAATATAATTTGCTAAATGGAAATTAGGAGAAAAAAATGTCCGAAATAAAATTATTTAAAATAAACAATGAAGGTGAACGATTGGTTCCTACACAAGTTTTACTTGAAAAAGAACTTCAGAATTTAATTGAAAATAATATGGAACAGTTTTTTGGTGTTCGTTTTTTATATAGCGAATATAGTATACCAAGTGGGAGAATGGATAGTATTGGGATTGATGAAAATAACTGTCCGGTAATTTTTGAATATAAACGAAGCAGTAATGAAAATGTTATTAATCAAGGATTGTTTTATTTAGATTGGTTGCTTGATCATAAAGCGAACTTTAAACTTCTTGTTATGGAGAAATTAGGAAGTGATGCTGCAGAATTAATAGACTGGTCCGCTCCTTGTGTAATTTGTGTTGCAAATGATTTTACAAAATATGATGTACATGCAGTTAATCAAATGCAAAGAAACATAAAGTTAGTAAAATATAAAAAATATAATGATGAACTTATTTTATTTGAACACTTAAATGCACCTATTATAAAAAATAGTGTAGATAGTACAGTAAATGAAGAAAAGAAAAATGCATCACAAAAAACTCATTTAGAAAAATTAAATAATTTATCAAAAGATTTACATATTTTATATGATTCAATTTGTGATTATATTGAATCTTTAGGGGACGATATTGTTTCTAATCAATTAAAACTTTATTTAGCATATAAAAAAGTTCAAAACATGGCATGTATTGAGGTTTATAATAAGCAAATTATAATATATTTAAAACTTAATCCCGATACAGTTATATTAGAAAATGGATTTACAAGAGATATGAGAAATGTTGGTCATTATGGAACTGGAGATTTACAAATTACCATAAAAAACAATAATGATTTTGAGAAAGCAAAACCTTTAATTGAAAGAGCATATAATGAAATGTAGAAAAATAGCCTTGAATAAAGGTTATTTTTTTATTAATAAAAGAACATCATTTTGAATACATTTAAGTAAAGACTTTTTTAAGGAGAATGATGTGAAGTTACAGTGTCTGCATTTTAATAACAGAAAAACTTATAGATACATTACTCATTTTGAAAATGAGTATTATTTATTTTGTGAAGATCCCCTATCTTGTATATATTCTCTTGTTAAATATGATAAAGAAAAAAGTACTGCAAGGGATATTCTTCTTTTTGAAAATTATTTTGATTATAAGATGGATGATTATGATAACAGTATTTATGTTTTAGGGGTAGTAGGCAGTAAACTTGCCTGCTATAAAATAAGAAAAAATGTAATTGTAAATATTTTTAATTTTAAATTAAAAACTTATGATAAAGTAATAGATTTTTTTGTCTTAAAAGGGTATGTGTTTTTTTATTTAAGGTCAGTGGATTTTAATGAACTGGTTTTATATATGTATGATTGTAACGGTAGGTTCATTTTGGTTGAAGATTTGGTTTTGAAAAATCTTTTAAACGCTCCTCTTCTTTTTTCCTTTGAAAATAAACATATGGTTGTTATTGAAGAATTTTATATAAAAAACTTTTTTACATCTTTTGATATTGCAGATGAGAATAATTTCAGGAATAACATTTATGTAATTTCATTTGATGAATTTATTTACTCTATAATACATAAAAAAATATTTTTATATGATATTTTAAGGTCAAATAAAGGTTTGAATTATATAACTATATTAAATAGATTAAATAATGTTGTTGTTTTGTTTTTATCAAAGCCTTTTTTAAAAAATGAAATATTATTTTATGATGTAATTAAGATGGAAATAACAAAAAAATATAAGAGCGAAGATATATTTTTAAATAATATTTTTTGTGGAAATAAAATATATTTCAAGGCTACAAACAACTACGATAATGAAATAATTTATGATGAGAAGATAAATAAAATTTTTTCATGGCAAAAGAATGATTTATTAAGTTCCTTTATGTTTATGGGCTTTCTTGAAGATAGGTACATTATATTTAAAAAAGAAAATGTATATGAAAAAGAGAACGTATATAACATTTTTGATACAAAAAACAAATTAAGCAAAACCTTTTCTTCAAAGCTTGTTATAGTAAATGATGAATTATTGCTTTAATGGGAAAAATAAATTTATTTTTAATTCATAATATGATAAACTATAAGAAATGGGGTAATTCGTATGTCAAAAGAATTTGTTGTTGAAACATATTTATTTTGTGAAAATTGTTTGGAAGATACGATGCATAGAGCTCTTTATAAAGATGGGGAAATAGTTAAACTAACATGTCTTCAATGCGATAATGAAATCATGTTAAACAGACCTGCCCCAAGAATAAAGAAAGAACGTGGCTTTTCAAAATTTTTTACAAAATTTCTTGTGTTCAAATCATAAAAATTAAATTAGAAGAGGTAGAAAAATGCGTATAGGATTTGGATATGATGTCCATAAACTTGGTAAAAACAAGGATCTTATTTTAGCGGGCGAAAAAATAGACTGTTCTGAAGGGCTTATAGGGCACTCTGATGCGGATGTTTTAGTTCATGCTTTAATGGATGCACTTCTTGGAGCTTTGGCTCTTGGTGATATAGGAAATCATTTCCCGGATACGGATGATAAATACAAAGGCATAAGCAGTATGCTTTTACTTAAAGACGTATGCAGGATGATAGATAAAAATGGATATAAGCTTGTCAATGCTGATATGACTCTTGTTATGCAAGCACCAAAAATCGCTCCGTATATACCTAAAATGCGAGAAAATATTTCTTTTATTATGAATACTCCTATAGAAAATATAAGTATAAAAGCAACCACGGAAGAAAAGCTTGGTTTCAGCGGAAGAAAAGAGGGAATCAAAGCTTACTGTGTATGCTTGCTTGAGGAGAAAGAATAGATGAAATTATTTAATACTTTATCAGGTAAGAAAGAAGAATTTGTACCTATACATGAAAATGAAGTAAATATGTACGTTTGCGGTCCTACTGTTTATAATTTCTTTCATATAGGAAACGCAAGACCTTTTATTATATTTGATACTTTAAGAAGATACCTTGAATATATTGGATATAAGGTTAATTACGTACAAAACTTTACGGATATAGACGATAAAATAATAAACAAGGCAAAAGAAGAACATTCTACGGCAAAAGCCGTATCTGATAAATACATTGAAGAATACTTTAAGGATGCAAAAGGACTTGGAATAAAAAAAGCAACTGTTCATCCAAGAGTAAGTGAATGTATAGATGATATTATAGGTTTAATCAAAGATCTTGAAAAAAATGGTTTTGCTTATAACGTAGATGGCAATGTTTATTACAGAGTAAGTAAATTTAAAGATTACGGAAAATTATCAAAAAAACCTATAGATGAACTCATGTCGGGAGCAAGAGTTGATATAAGTGATGAAAAAGAATCACCTCTTGATTTCGCATTATGGAAAAAACAAAAAGAAGAAAGTGAAATTGCTTTTGATTCTCCATGGGGTAAAGGTAGACCGGGATGGCATATAGAATGTTCTGCAATGAGCAGAAAATATCTTGGAGATACTATTGATATACATGGGGGCGGGGAGGATTTAATATTCCCTCATCATGAAAATGAAATTGCTCAATCAGAAGGAGCAAACGGTAAAGAGTTCGTTCACTATTTCGTTCATAACGGATATATTAATATAAATAATGAAAAGATGTCAAAATCAAAGGGTAACTTCTTTATGGTAAGAGATATCGCAAAGGATTTTGATCTTGAAGTTGTAAGACTTTTCATGTTATCTGCTCATTATAAAACACCTGTAAACTTCTCGTTTGATATATTAAAACAAACAGAAAGCGGATTAAAAAGACTATATAATACTAAAGAAAATTTAGAATATATGCTTAAAAATGCTAAATCAGAAGAGTTAAAGGAAGATGAAAAAGAATTTGTTTCTTCTCTTCCAAAATATAGACAAGAATTTAAAGATGCAATGGAAGATGATATCAATACTGCAAATGCGGTAAGTACAATATATGAACTAAGCAAAGATATCAATTCAAACGTAAACGAAAATTCATCTAAAGAAATGATTAAAGCTGCATATGATATGTATATGGAATTAAACACAGTTTTAGGTCTTCTTCAAAAAGAAAAAGAAGAAGAAATTCTAGAAGATGAAATTTTAGCATTAATCGAACAAAGACAACAAGCAAGAAAAGATAAAGATTTTGCTTTAGCAGATAAAATAAGAGATGATCTTTTAAAAAGAGGAATTGTTCTTAAAGATACAAGAGAAGGTGTAAAGTGGGAGAAAGTAAAATAGATAAAAAAGACATTCTTGCCATAGGAAGCAAAGAGCTTGCGTATCTTGGGGACAGTGTTTACGAAGTAAATATAAGAAAAAGACTAATAAGGCTTGGTATAAGAGGCGTAAAGGATCTTAATAAAATGAGTATGAATTACGTTTCGGCTTTGTATCAAGCCGATATTTTTTCTTACTTAAAAGAATTTTTAACAGAAGAAGAGTTAAAAGTTGCAAAAAGAGGGAGAAATACTAAGATAAAACACGCATCAAAAAGCGTAAGTATTGCAACATATCGTTTGGCGACAGCTCTTGAATGTGTGTTTGGGTATTTATATATGCTTTCTGATATAGAAAGAATAGATTTCCTTATGGACAAGGTGTTTGAATACAAACTTAAAGAGGTAGAATAATGAGTTATACCGTTTTATACAGAGAATTCAGACCTAAAAATTTTGAAGAAATAATCGGTCAGGATAATATAATAAACATTCTTAAGAATCAGATAAAAAATGATTCTATTTCTCATGCCTATCTTTTTAGTGGAATAAGAGGAACAGGTAAAACATCTACCGCAAAAGTTTTTGCAAAAAGCATATGTTGTCTTAACAATAAAGACGGAGAAGCCTGCAATGAATGTGCATCATGTAAAGATATAAATATGGGGGACAGTGCCGATATTATAGAAATTGATGCAGCTTCAAACAGAGGTATAGACGAAATAAGAGACCTTAAGGAAAAGGTAAGCTATATGCCAAACTTCGGAAGATATAAAGTTTATATTATAGATGAAGTTCATATGCTTACTCAGGAAGCTTTTAATGCTTTACTTAAAACATTAGAAGAACCACCAAGTCATATAGTATTTATATTTGCAACAACAGAACCAAATAAAATTTTACCTACAATTCTTTCAAGATGTCAACGCTTTGATTTTTCTAGAATAGACAGCGATGTCGTTGTAGGACACTTGGCTGATATTCTTGATAAAAAAGGAATTGAGTATGAAAAAGAAGCGCTTTCTTTAATAGCCTTAAACACTGAAGGTGCTATGAGAGATGCTTTAAGTTTACTTGATAAAGCTATTTCGGTTTTAACGGACAATAAGGTCACAAAAGAAATTGTTGATGACATATTGGGGCTTATAAGCGATGAAGAAGTATATAATCTTGCAAACGGCATTTTAGAAGGGGACGTGGAAAAGAGTATCTCTTCCGTACATGAATATTTAGAAAAAGGCAGAGAAGTAGGAAGTATAATAACTCAGCTTATGGAATATTATTCAAATAAAATAATAGCCATAAACGTAAAAAATCCTGAAAACATAATAAATAAAAGTAAGCCTTATATAGATTCTTTATTAGAAAAGTTTAACTCAAAGGAAGATAGTAAGAGAATAAGCGATATTTTATATTCTCTTTCAAAACTAAAAAATGATATGAGATTTTTCTCTGAGCCGGAATTTTTATTTACGGCAAAGATAATTAATCTATGTGAAGGTGATGGTGAAAGTTTTGTTTCTATAGAAAAAGATAATGCTCAAAATATTAATAGTATGCCTGACAGCGAAGAAATTGAGCTTTTAAACGATAGAATAGAATCTTTGGAAAGAGAAATAAAAAAATTATATGCTCTTAAAGAAGATGTTGAAAATATAAAAAATATGGATTTTTACGGTGTAAGTGCTCCTAAAAAAGAAGTTATACATTTAAAAGAAAAACCAAAGAAAGTTTCACCTGAAAAAGATGAATATATTGTTGATAAAAAAGAGATTGCTTGGGCAGAGAAAGTTTTGTCTCTTACTCAGCGTTATATTATAAACAGCAATAAAGATCCTCTTGTAGGTATGAGTGTAAATAAATTTAAGGTAGTTGAAGTAGGATTTAATTCTATTACAATATATCCCGATAAAGCTTTAAATATGCTGGATTTCTTCTTTGATAACGATGGAGATAAAATATTCAAAGAGGCTCTAAGTCTTAAAGCCGGCAAAAAATTAGATGTAACTTATATTGACAAAAAGATAAAATTAAGATATAAAAATGATAGCAGTAAAAACAGTTTAAAAAGTCTTAAAAAAGATTTGAATATGAAAAAAGATTTTAAGACTGATTTTAAAGCGGAAATAAAAGAAGATGCAAAAGAAGACATCAAAGAAGAAGCAAAAATTAATACAGATGAAATTTATAAAGAACAAAAAGAAGAAATTATAGACACTTCTTTGAATAATGACAACAATGCGTCTTTAGAAAGTACAATGCCTGATTATGACATTAATGAAATTATTTCAGGAGCTGATGAGGAATTTGTTTCCGATGAAGAACTAGCTGCGATAGATAATGAAATAGTATTGGATGATGACGATATTATGGATTTAGGAGAAGATTATGACGCATCAATCATGGAAATATTCGGTGCGAAAGAAGAATAACGGAGGTATAAAATTATGGCAAAAGGAAGAATGAACGGTTTCGGCGGTGGCGCAGGAATGTCAGGAATGATGAAACAAATGCAAAAAATGCAAGCTGATATGCAAAAAATGCAAAAGGAACTTGAAGAATCAACTTATGAGGCAACAAGTGGCGGCGGCGCTGTTAAAGCAGTTGTAACAGGGGAAAAACTTGTTGAATCTATTGAAATTGATCCAGATATGTTAAAAGAAGAAGATGCTGATATCATATGTGATATGGTTGTTGCTGCAGTAAACGAAGCAATTAATAAAGCAAGTGAAGATGCAAATAATAAAATGGGTTCTATTGCGGGAGGACTTGGCGGATTAAATATTCCGGGACTATAAAATGAGCGTTTATTCAAAACCTATATTAAATTTAATAAATGAACTTTCAAAACTTCCGGGAGTAGGAAGAAAAACGGCAAGCAGACTTGCTTATTATATAGTTAATATGGATAAAGCTGATGTTGATAGTTTATCCGATGCAATAAAAGCCGCAAAAAAAGAACTTAAATTTTGTTCTGTTTGTTACAATATAACAGATAAGGATCCTTGTGATATATGCACAAGTTCAAAAAGAGACAGATCTACAATACTTGTGGTAAGTGAATCGAAAGATTTAATTGCCATAGAAAAAACAAAAGAATACAAAGGTCTTTATCATGTTCTTGGTGGAGTTATTTCTCCAATGGAAGGAATAATGGTTGAAGATATAAGAATTAAAGAACTTATAAGCAGAATCGGAACAAGTGATGAAGTTAAGGAAGTTATTTTGGCAACTGGTTTTAATGTTGAAGGAGAGACAACTGCAATGGTTATAAAGAAATTGTTAAAACCTTTTGATGATATAAAAGTAACAAGAATTGCAAAAGGACTTCCTCAAGGTGCAGATCTTGAATATACCGATGGTGCAACTTTGGCAAACGCAATTATTGGAAGAAATGAAATTTAAAAAAGTACAACTAGGTTGTACTTTTTTTATTTTGTTTATTTTTTATTTAATAAAATAAGCAAAAGTTCTTTTTTATCTTCAACGCTCCAGCTTTTATAGTCTTGAAAAGCTACCATTTGAGAATCTTTAAGCATATTTTTTAATGTTAAATTTAGATAGTTTTCATCGTTTAAAAGAGTTTCGTCCAAAGAAGAAAATTCTTGTTTTTCCTTCTTTTCTTCTCCTCTTAAAAGATAATCAGTACTTACATTAAAAGTATCGCTTATTTTTTTTATCATTGTTGATGGAATATTTCTGTTTCCTTTTTCGTACATACTTATTGTATTTGGATGAATTCCAAGTTTTTCAGCCATATCTTTTTGAGTAAGTTTATTTTCTTTCCTTAAATTTTTTAATCTATCTCCAATTGTTTCCATTTTTATTTCTCCAAGACTATTTCTTATTTAAAGAATATCACATTATGTTGGTTTTTTCAATAAAAATTCACGTTTATCAGTGGAAATATCAATAAAAACACACATTTTGTTTACTTTTTCTTGACAATCACACGTATTGTGTGATAATCTATTCTTGTAGAAAAAATGTTCGATTTAGGTATTGTGCGTTTTAGGAGGTAGGATATGAAAAGCGAATTATACAAACAAACAGAAAGAAGATTATATGATTATCCTTTTTTGGTAAAAAGAATTGAGATGATTAAAAAGCGTCTTGAAGAACTTGAAATGAAATCTTTAAAAGGATGTCATACTTACTTATTATCCACTGATCAAAGTCGCTTTGAAGATTTTATAGCAGCGGAAGCATCAAATATTTCCGATTTTAGAATATTACTTCAACAGGAATTAAAAGAAAAAGAAAACATAGTTTTTGAAATTGAAAAAGCTTTGGAGTGTTTAACAGAGCTTGAGCGTCAAATTGTTATAATGAGATATTTTAAAATGTTAAGAATGTCGGAAATAAGTGATGAACTTGGATACTCCAGAGAGTATAGCAGTAGGGTAAGAAAAAGAGCTGTAAATAAAATCGGTATGGTTCTTTGGGGTGTTACAAGTGAGGAAATGGAAAAAAAGAGAAAAGAAATAAAAAATTTTCCAATTTAAACAAGAATAGAAATATTCTTGTTTTTTATTGACAAATTCTTTCTTGTTTAATACAATAGAAAAAATTGTTTACTTTGTGAACTAATTTAGGAGTTAATATGGGAAAAATCAGTGAAGAGTTCTTAGATGCATGGCTAAAGCTATCAGTTATACTTAGAAATAAAAGATATATGATTAATTTATCATTTAATGAAGGTATAATATGTCATCTTCTTTACAAAGAATCATTAACAGGCAGTGAAAAAGGTGTCGCGCTTAAAGATATCTGCTCAAAAACTCATATTTTAAAATCTCAGATAAATAAACTTATAAAACAGCTTGAAGGTAAAAACATAATAAGAAGAAATAAAAGTCTAAAAGATAAAAGATTGGTTTTAGTAAGTTTAAGTGAATACGGAGAAAAAGTATATAAAAATGAGTATGCTAGAATCATTAAGCTTGTAAATGAACTTGTAAAGAAAATCGGAGAAGAAAAAGCAAAAGCAGCCACAGATATTTTTGAATTAATAGCAAATAATGTAGAAATATTTAACGGGAGGGAAACATGTCAGTAAAAATATTAACGGATTCATCTTCTGATTATGAAGTTTATGAAATTAAAGAAAAAAATATAGAGGTTGTTCCAATTGCAGTATCATTTGGAGAAGAACATTATCTTGACGGAGTTGATTTGGATAAAGATACTTTCTATAAAAAACTAGAAAGCTCTTCTGAATTTCCTAAAACAGCACAGCCAACCCCTAATGAATTTTTAGAGTATTTTAACAAGGCAAAAGAAAATAACGATGAACTTGTTGTAATACTTCTTTCAAGCGGACTTAGCGGAACAGTTCAAAGTGCAAATATTGCAAAAGATATGTGTGAATATGATAATATTTTTATCATTGACAGTGTGCATGCAGTTACGGGAGTAAGAATGCTCGTTGATAGTGCAATAAAACTTAGAGATGAAGGTAAAAGCGGAAAAGAAATATATAATGAAATATTGGTGTTAACAACAAAACTTCGTTCTGTTGTTATGGTAGATACACTTGAATATCTTCATAAAGGCGGAAGACTCACAAAAGCTCAAGCGACTTTAGGAGAAGCTGTAAATATGAAACCTATTATAAGTATAGATGAGCTTGGTAAATTATATATGAAAGATAAATCACTGGGCAAAACAAGAGCGTACAAAAAAATTATTAAATTATTTAAAAGTTTTGATATTGATACGAACTATCCTGTATATTTCACATATTCAAACGAGAAATCAAACTGTGAAGAACTTGTAAAGAAATTAAAAGCAATGGATATTGATGTGGATGAAAAATATATGTATAATATTGGACCAACTGTAGGCGCTCATCTTGGAAGAGGAACTTTTGGTTTTACAATGGTTTCAAAATAAAAACGAATTCCTTTTGGAATTCGTTTTTTTCTTATTAAAATAATAATGATAAATACTAAATTTTAAAATAATTTTAATTACTATACAGAAAAGAATTTTACGTTTGTTTTATCTATGTAAATTTTAATATCTTATAAATAAATTTTGATAAATCAGCGGGTAGAATATACTATAATAAAATAATTATTAAATATTTTGATAAGTGAAATTTGTATAAAAAAACGACCTTTTCGGTCGCTTTATCTTAATTCATATGTAAGAAGTGCATTTTCGCTTTCCGTAAAATTTGTTAAAAATACTGTATCATATTCTTTTATAAATTCTTCATATGCTCTTTGTGCCTTTGATAAGCTATCATAAAGGGCAAATACACTTGGTCCTGATCCGCTCATTTGAACCCCTATTGCATCAAGTTTTTTGAATTTATCTTTTATATACTTTATTTCAGGATATTTTTCTAAAACAAAAGGTTCAAATACATTAATTAATCCCTTTTCAAGTTTTTTCTTATCTGCTTCTAAAAGTCCTGTCATTAAAGCTGTAAAATCAGGTCTTATAAGGTCCGTTGCATTGTCTATAAGGTCATATGCAAATTTTGTACTTACTCCAAAATCAGGTTTACATAAAACTACATAGCAAGGAATATATGGATAAATTGGTCTGATTTTTTCTCCGATTCCTTCACACATGCCTGCGCCGCTATGAATTAAGAAAGGAATATCTGCACCTATTTTTTCACCTATTGAACAAAGCTCATCTCTTGAAAGATTAAGTTCATAGATTTTGTTATATGCAATTAGTGCAGCTGCTCCGTTTGCACTTCCTCCACCAAGTCCCGCACAAACTGGAATTTTCTTTTCTATATGAACAGACAGTAATTTATTTTCTTTATTTAGTTTACTTATTTCTTTTATGCATTTATAAACTATATTACTTTCATCCTTTGGTACTTCGGTATTATTGCATGTAATAACAATTTTATCGGATTTTTCAAATGTTAAATAATCATAAATATTTATGGAATGCATTACGGTTTTGATATTGTGATAATTGTCTTCTCTCTTTCCTACAATATCAAGTCCTAAATTTACCTTAGCCGGTATTTTTATTTGTATTTTATTCATCTTATACCTTCGGTTTATAACATTTTAGGAACGTTTATACATCTTTCGTCTTTACTTGGAGCATTTTGTAATGCTTCTTCTATTGTTAATCCCTCTTTTACTTCATCTTCTCTTACTACATTTTCAAGATTTAAAACATGGGCTAAAGGTTTTATTCCATCTGTATCTATATTATCAAGTGCTTTTGCATAATCAAGCTGTTTTTCAAGTGTATCTGTATATTTTTCTGCTTCTTCTTCGCTTATTTTTAATTTTGCAAGTGAAGCAGTATATAATACATCATCTTTTGTTACTTTCATAATAATCTCCTCGTAAACATAATTTAACTATTAATTTATTTTACTTTTTTTGTAAACAATAGTCAAGAAACAATACTCATTAATGTAATATATTAATGATCTTCTAATAATTTTTTATTATTATTTTAATAACTTGTGCTATAATAGGAATAATTAAATATAATAGGAGGATAGCGCGTGAAGGTAATATTACTTGAAGATATAAAAGGTATCGGAAAAAGAAGAGAAATTAAAAACGTAAAAACAGGTTATGCAAATAACTTTTTATTTAAACAAGGCAAAGCTGTTGAAGCGACAAAAGCCAATATAGAAAAAATGGAAGAAGAAATAAGACTTGAAAAAGAAAATCATGCAAAAAATGTTGCTGAAGCAAAAGAAAAGAAAGAACAACTTGAAAAAATTAAAGTTGATTTAAAAGCTAAATCAGGTCCTGACGGTAAACTTTACGGTTCTGTTACTTCAATGGATGTAAGTGATGCAATAGAAAAAGCAAGCGGATTAAAAATCGACAAAAGAAAAGTTGTTATGGATAACATAAAAAAACAAGGTGAATACGAAGTTAAAGTTAAATTATTTGAAAATGTTGTTGCAAGTGTAAAAATTAATGTTGTAAGTGAATAATATTAATATAAGTAATTAATACAAGGAGCGAAAATTGGCAGATAAATTAAGTTTAAAGGTCATGCCGCATAGCAGTGAAACAGAAAGATGTGTTCTTGGTTGTATGCTTATAGACAGTGAAACTATAAACATTGTAAAAGAAGTCTTGAGTGAAGACGACTTTTACGACGAAGAACATAAGTGGGTATATAAAGCCATTGTTTCTCTTGCTGATAGAGGAAAAGCGGTAGACACATTGACTCTTTCAAACGAATTGAAAGAAAATAATGTATTTGACAAAATAGGCGGATATGAGTTTTTAATAAAAATAGGAGACAGTGTTTTATCCACAAATCATGTTGATGATTATTGTACAATTATTAAAGAAAAGTCAATAAGAAGAAGGCTTATAAGAGAGCTTGGAAGTGTTATTGATCAGTGCTATGGAGATTCTATAGAATCTTTTGATATAATAGAAGCTGCTCAAAGAGCCGTTTATAACATATCTATGGATAATAGTACAACGGACTTTACGTCTCTTTCATCAGCTGTAAGTGATGCTGTTAACGAACTAAACAGAATACAAAAGCTGGATGAAAAAGTAATCGGCGTTCCTTCAGGTTTTGCTGCCATTGATGATATAACATCAGGCTTCCAAAAAGGAGATATGGTTTTAATAGCTGCAAGGCCAAGTATGGGTAAAACTGCTCTTGCTGTAAATATTGCTCAAAATGCCGCTATAAGATATAAAAAATCAGTTGCCATTTTTTCTCTTGAAATGCCAACAAGACAACTTGCAAACAGAATTATGTCGGGAGAAGCTGAAGTAGATTCTTCAAGACTTAGAATAGCCAATATTTTCCCAAGTGAATGGTCAAGTTTATATGATACTGTAAGGGAAATAAGAGAGAAAAAAGTAAAATTATTTATAAATGATACTTCGGGTATTTCCGTAGGGGAACTTAGAAGAAAATGTAGAAAATTAAAAGCAACAGAAGGTCTTGATTTAATAATTATCGACTATTTGCAGCTTATGACAATAAATGAAAGAAGCGAAAGCAGACAACAAGAAATTTCAACCATTTCAAGAACATTAAAATCAATTGCAAAAGAACTTGATTGTCCTATCATTGCATTAAGTCAGCTTTCTCGTGGTCCTGAAGCAAGGACAAATAAAAGGCCAATGCTTTCGGATTTAAGAGAATCTGGAGCCATAGAACAGGATGCCGATCTTGTAATGCTTCTTTACAGAGATAAATATTATAATCCTGAAAGCGAAGATGATTCCACAGAAGTAATTATTGCAAAACATAGAAATGGTAGTGTTGGTACTGTAAAACTTAAATTTAGAGGTGAATATACTAAATTTATTACAATAGAAGATGACCCTACAAGCTCAGAGGCTTATAGTGATGAGAATTTAGGATAGGAGATGAATTTTAAAATGAGAGATATTTTTGAAAAAGATTTTATTGTTAGGGTATTGATACCTTTAGCGGTAACAATGCTTGTTGCGGGAGTTTTATTTATTTTAGGAAATGCATTTATTCTTTTGGTTGCTGTTATTGTTTTTGCAGGACTTTTCTTCTTTACAAAATATAATAAAGATTTGGTTGAAGAAGAGATATATTATGAAGAAGAAGATACTTCTCCAATAAGAGAATTAAGAGAAGAATTAAATCTTTCAAAAGATTATACAAATGATTCAAAAGCAAATAGTTACGATTATTTAAAAGATAATATGATTAATGAAGATAATCTATCTTTTCTTGATATAGAAGATGAAGAAGGCGAAGCCCTTCATTTTGAAAAAGCAGATATGTCTTTAACACAGCAAATTAAAGCAAGTGTTGATGAGGATTATCCGGAACCAACTCTTAAAAAACCTGTAAGAAAAAGTACAGCAGTTTCTGCTCCAAAGAAAAAAGCAGGTAATGTTATTTCAAAATCAATTAAAAGTGTGAAAAACAGAAAAGAAGTTCCAATAAAAAAAGAAATTAATTACGATGATGATTTTGAATTTGAATATGGTTCTTATGATGAATAATTAAAATTTATTCTTACTTAAAATAAAAAAATATGATAAAATATATTAAAACGCGTGGTCATAAAATGGCGTAAATCCAGTTTATGACTGCGCGTTATTTTTTTTGGAGGTAAATATGGAAAGACGTAAAATAGAATTTGTAAGAGGAATTATAATGTGTTTTATAATGGTATTTGGCATGAATTTATTTGAAACAGCTCTGCATTTAGGCGCATTAAATATTAATGTTTTTATTGAGAGTTTTAATACATTTATTTTTGTATTTATAGCAGCATATATTATTCAAAATTTAGTGGTGGGAAAAGCTAAAGACTATGTTATAAAAACATTTTTAAATACAGAAAAAAGCAGTCTTGCTTTTATGTTATTTAATTCTATATTTATAGTTATATTTATGTCTATGATAATGACAATAATAGGAGGAATAATAGGAAGAGAAAACTTTATTGATATATTAAATAATTACTTTAATATATGGCCTAGGAACTTCTGTATGGCATTTTTCTTAAATATGCTTATTGCTTCTCCAGTATGTAATTTTTTATATAAGAAACTCATTAATATTAATAATGTGAATTTAGAAAATATAGAAGAAATATAACCCCGACTTATTAAGTCGGGGGTTTTATTAACATATTTATCATTTCGCTTACTGCATTTTCGTTATTTGTCCTATTAAGAATAAATTTAGCAGCTTCTTTTGCATCTTTAGATGCGTTCTTTACCGCAAAAGAATATTTTGTATTTTTTAGTAGTTCTATATCGCTCCCTTGATCTCCTATTGTAGCAATTTCGTCTTTTGTAACATCATAATATTTCATCAGTTCCATAAGACCCATAAACTTATTTACTTTTGTAGGCCTTATATCGTATACGTTTCTGTCAACCGTTCCATACATTAAGTCAGGTAAATAACTTTTTAAATGTTCAAGGTCTTTTTTGTCTTCAAAACGTACGGAAATCCTATAACAATTTTTTAGGTTGTATAAATTTCCTTTTTTTAAACTTTCTTCTTTTATCCAAGTTGTTACATCATCATATAAAGGTCCCTTTTTATCATAAAAGTATCCATCTTTATTAAGTGGCATAAAAGCCCTGTTTTCTTTATTAAATTGGTTTACCAAAAATGCATATATATCATTGTCTATTGTAGCAAGTTCTTTTATTCCTTTTTTATAATCTATAAGTATTGCACCATTTACTCCAATATGCACATTTTCAAATAAATCAAGTTCCCTTACTATATCTGTCATAGATTCTTCGTTCCTGCCGGATATAATACTTATTTTAATTCCTTTTTCTTTACATAATTGTATTGCATTTTTATCTTCTTTTGAAATTGTGCCATCATCTCTTAGTAAGGTTTTATCCAGATCTAAAATAAGCAACTTTACCATTTTATTCACCCTTTACGATGTTTATAAGCTCAAGAGGTGTCTTTATATGGTAATTGGCATTGCAAGTTTCTTTTTCTTCTTCACTGCCATAGCCATAATCTGCCATAACTGCATCAGTGCCATTTTTTTTGCCTCCTATTATATCGGTAGGTTTATCTCCTATCATTAGAACCTTTTTAGGCTCTTTAATGTTTAATTTATCCATGGCTTCTTTAACCAAATCTGATTTTTCTCCTCTTGTTTGCATAGTGTCTTGTGCAATTACTTCTTTAAAGAAATGTTCTATTTTAAAATATTCTATTTGAAGTTTTACATTTTCTATTGGTTTATTTGAGGCTATTGCTATTTGTACTCCCATGTTATCAAGAGTTTGTAGCATTTCATAAACTCCATCATACAACGTTGCTTCAAAACATCCATGTTCTTGTACGTATTTTCTATGTATCATAATGGCTTTTTTGCCTTCTTCTTGGTCAAATCCGTACTTTTCAATTATTAGTTTTGCAAAAGGAGGTCCAATCATTTTTTTTACGTTTTCTATTGTTTCCGTTATTCCATATGCTCCAAGTGCCTTTACAAATCCTTTTGCTATTCCAAGCCATGAGTCTACTATTACTCCGTCAAAATCAAATATTACAGTGTTATATTTCATAATTATTCCTCTTTTCTTTATATATTATTTTATAATAGCAAAGTAGTTTTTTCAATTGTATTTAGATTGTTATTAATGTTTATAATTGGATAATTAGATATATTATTTATAATTTTTTAAGGATTTAAATTAAAATTGAAATATAATTTTTATATTTTTAGTATCGATAATATTTTCTTTTGGTGTTTGTTTTTTCCTTTTTGTTAATTTTACGGAATAATAAGAATAGAAAGTATATGAGTAATAGGTTTAATAATATGCTTAGTGTTTTGTTTATTGCTTCTTTTCTTTGTAAAACAATATTTTCCTCTGTCATTTCTTCTGTTTTATTTATGTTTTTTATTTTGTTTAAATGAGATAAGACTTTATTTCCGTATCCTTTGCCCGGATAAGCCCAGCCTTTTTTGTAAGGATTATCCGAGTATCCAAGATATTCCACATATATGGCTTTTCCTCTAAGAGACTCATCCCATCTTGGATCTACGCATTTGCCATTTAAAGGTTCTTTTGATGCATAACACTTTAAATGCTGAATAACGGCTCTTATTCCTATTTCCATTGTTTTAAAACTTGCACCTTTTACTCCTCCTCCTGTAGTTCCAAGTCCTGCAAAATTATTTTGTTCTTTTTTTACATCTCCATTAAAATTTAAATATCCTGTTTCATGCATCATTAATGCAAATGCTATATCTGCTCTTACACCTTCTTTTTTTGCTTCTTTAATGGTTGTTTTGACGAAATTTTGAGCATACTTTTTAGTAATGGGATTATTGCCTTTTTTATCGTTGTTTTTTATTAGATATGTATACATTTGATTTGCGCTACACTCGCAGTTTTCACCCATTATTTTAGTGAGTTTTTTTTCATTCTTTCCATTTACTAAAGGCATAAAAAGTGGTAATATTAATAAAGTTATCAAGGTGAATAAAATAATTATGTGAAATTTATTAAAATTTTGTGAATAATTCATTAAAAGCCTCTTTTTTTACATTTTTTATATTATTATTATTATAAATTAAAAAAAATAATTTTTTTGTAATTTTTAATAATGATAAATAATTAAATTATAAATATAATTTGTTTAATGAAAGGGTACTAAATTGAGAAAAACATTAACAAAAATCATTGGTATTTTTATAATTGGTATTATTTTGGCAGGAGCAACTTTATTTGTTTCTGTTTCCCTTAGCTTACCTGATATTTCGGGATATACTTATTCTCCTAAACTTAAAACTCAAATTTTAACAGAGGATAATCAATTGGTTGGTGAAGTTTATGATGAAAACAGAACCCTTGTTTCCATTGACGATATGCCTGATGATCTTGTTAATGCGGTCGTTGCCGTTGAAGATAGAAGATTTTACCAACATCATGGATTTGATATAAAGGGAATATTGAGAGCTATAGTGGTTAACCTAAAAGGAGACGGTATTCATGAAGGTGCTTCAACACTAACGCAGCAGGTTGTAAGAAGATTATTCTTATCAGACGAAAGAACATATACAAGAAAGATAAAAGAAATTTTACTTGCAGTAAAATTTGAACAGGAATTTACAAAAGAAGAAATTTTGGAAATTTATCTTAACGATGTATTTATGGGACAAGGAACATATGGTGTTGAAGAAGCTTCAAAGAGATTTTTTGGTAAGCATGTACAGGATTTAACTTTAGAAGAATGTGCTTTGCTTGCAGGTATTCCACAGGCTCCTACCGTTTACAACCCAACTACTGATTCAGGTTATGAACAATCCAAAATAAGAAAAGAAGAAGTTTTGGATGCAATGGTAGAAAGCAGATATATAACTGAAGAAGAATGTGAAGAAGCAAAAGCAGTAAAGATTTCTATAAAAGAAGGAGATTCTGAAAAAGGATTTAATGGAAGAACAAGAGAAGGCTGCGGCGCTTATTCTCAACAAGTTTTGGATGAAGCTCAAGATGTATTGGTAAAAAGTTTTACTGAAAAAGACCAAATGAGTGAAGAAACTGCTAAAGCCAAAGTTGAACAAATGATTAATCAGGACGGGCTTAAGATTTATTGCAGTATGAATATGAGTTTACAAACTTCAGGTATAAAAAGTGTAAAAGAATTTATGTCTGCATATGGTCTTACTGATACAGCCGATATGGCTTTTGTTACGGTAGATGGTTCCAACGGAAAGGTTCTCGCTTATTATGGAGGAGAATCATCCATTGATATGGCCAATACTCCTCGTCAACCGGGAAGTACAATAAAACCTTTATATGTATCTAAATATTTAGAACTTCCTGATAAATCTATATATACAACAGTTCAAGACGGGCCAATAAACCTTTATGGATATTCTCCTAAGAATGCTGGAAATAGATATTATGGAAGGGTAACAATTAAACAGGCTATTACAAACTCATTAAATACTGCTTGTTTAAGACTTTTTGAGGAACTGGGTACTGACGAAAACGGTAATTTGGTAGGATATGAAGCCGTAAAAGATTTTGGATTTACTACTCTTGTAGATGTTGAGGATAATGCTGTTTATAATGATAATAACTATGCATTTGCTCTTGGAGGTCTTACTTATGGTTTAAAACCTTTAGAACTTGCAAGTGCTTATTCAACATTTGCAAATGACGGAGAAAAATATCCTTATTATTTTGTTGAAAAGATAACAACAAAAGACGGTGACGTTCTTTATGAAAGAGAAGAAGCAAAAGCAGAACGTATAAGAACAAGTGAAGCAAACGAATCAATAGTGGAATGTATGAAAGGTGTTGTAACATCGGGTACAGGTACATTGTCTCAGACTCAATATGAAACATTTGGTAAGACAGGTACTACAAATGATGATAAAGATTTCTGGTTCTGTGGCGTAACAGGTAATTTAGCAACAAGTATTTGGGTTGGAACACCTGAAAATGATGTTATATACGGTATTTCTTCATCTGGGGTTGCATCTTTCTATTCAAGATATGTAAATAACACAGATGAAATAGATGATTTTGGTAAGATTGCAAATGTAAGTGAAAATTCTTCGTCAGATACCGAAGAAGTAAATTACACTAGCTTATTAGTTGTAAAAGATAATATTGATGTGACAGATAGAGAGTACTTTACAAGACTCGAAGTTGAAACTATCTCTATTCCACAAGATGAAGTAGACAAATATAAAAACAGAATTGTTACTCAGGTTACTGTAGATAGTGACAGCGGACTTTTATTTAATGATGAGAAATGTGACAGTGCAAATAAAGAAATTAGGTATTATATAAAAGGAAATGAGCCAAGAAAGAAATGTAATAAACTTCATATATTTTAGAAGGTAAAATATGATAGATGCAAAAAAAGAAATAGAACAATTAACAGAAGAATTATTGGAACATAACAGAAAATATTATGAGGAAGATAATCCAAGTATTTCTGATTATGAATATGATATGCTTCTTAGAAAGCTTATGAAGCTTGAAGAAGAATATCCTGAGTACAAAAAAGAATATTCCCCTACCGACAGGGTAGGGGGAAAGGCTCTTGATGGGTTTGAAAAAGTAAAGCATGAGTATAAGCAGCTTAGCTTGGCTAATGCTTTTTCTTTTGACGAACTTTTGGAATTTGATAATAGAGTTAAAAAAGAAATAGAAAATCCTGTATATACATTGGAAAATAAATTTGACGGACTAACTATAGTTCTTACTTATGAAAATGGTATATTAAAAACAGGAGCAACAAGAGGCGATGGTGAAGTTGGTGAAGATGTTACTTTAAATGTTAAAACCATAAAAACAATTCCTCTTAAATTAAACAAAGATGTTAATTTGACCGTAAGGGGCGAAGTTTTAATATATAAAGATAACTTTGAAAAGATTAATAAGCAAAGAGAAAAAGATGGAGAAAGTCTTTTTGCAAATCCTAGAAATATGGCAGCAGGTTCAATAAGACAACTTGATTCAAAAGTTGCGGCAAAGAGGGATTTGGATTGTTTTATATTTAATTTAGAGCATATAGACGAGGTGGAACTTTCTTCTCATAGTGAAAGTCTTGATTATTTAAAAACTCTTGGATTTAAAGTAAGTGAATATAAAAAGTTTAGTAATATAAATGAAATATTTAAGGCTTTAAATGAAAAAGAAGAGGAGAGAAAAAAACTTCCATATGAAACAGATGGAGCTGTAATAAAACTTGATAATTTAAGAGATAGAGAAGTTTTAGGTTCTACAAATAAAAATCCAAGGTGGGCAATTGCTTATAAATTTAGTGAAACAAAAGTAAAAACCTTACTAAAGGATATTATTGTAAATGTAGGAAGAACTGGAACATTGACCCCTGTTGCAATTTTAGAAGGCGTAAATATAGACGGTTCTTTTGTAAGTCGTGCCACTCTTCACAACGAAGATTATATAAAAGACAATGACATAAGAATAGGGGATAAAGTTATAGTAAAAAAAGCAGGAGAAATAATTCCTCAGGTTGTAAGTTCCGTAAAAGAAGAAAGAAATGGTGAAGAAATAATCTTTGAAATGCCAAAGACTTGTCCTGTATGTGGTCATGAAGTTGTAAGGGAAGAAGGCATAAGCGCAATAAAATGCGTAAATATAGACTGTCCGGCTAAAATTTCCAGAGAAATAATTCATTTTGCTTCAAGGGATGCGATGAATATTGATACTTTGGGAGAGAGAGTTTTGGAAAACTTAATTGAAGCGGACTTAATTCAAGATGTAAGCGATATTTACAGATTAAAAGATAAAAAAGAACAAATAGAACAAATGGAAAAAATGGGTGAAAAATCCGTTTTAAACATGATTGAAGCAATAGAAAAATCAAAAGAAAATTCTCTTGAAGATTTGATTTTTGCGCTGTCCATAAATTTAGTTGGAAAGCAGGGAGCAAAACTTCTTGCAAAAGAATTTAAAAGTATGGATAATTTAATGAACGCCACATATGATGATCTTATATCTATTAATGAAATAGGAGATAAGATGGCAAATGAAATTATAATGTTTTTTAGTAATGAAAAGAAAATATCTTTGATTAGTAAGTTGAAATCTTTAGGGGTTAATATGGAATATATTAACGAAGAAAATGAAGATTTGAAGTTTGAAGGTATGACTTTCGTTTTAACGGGAACATTATCCAAATACAAGAGAAATGATGTGAAGAAGATAATTGAAAGCTACGGAGGTAAAGTTTCTTCTTCTGTAAGTAAAAAAACTACTTATGTTCTTGCTGGTGAAAATGCAGGAAGTAAAGAAGAAAAAGCAAAGACTCTTGGAATAAAAATAATTTCTGAAGATGATTTCGAAAAAATGATATAAAGAACTTCTTTTGAAGTTCTTTTTTTATGTAAAAATTAGATAAATTTTGTAATATTAAAATAAAATGTATTATAATGTATTTGTAACAATAAAAAATAAGGACAAGAATAAATGACATTAAAATATTTTTTTTCAAGACCAGAAGACATACCTTTAAATTTAACATGGAATACATATGGAGTTGAGCATTTAACTTGGCTTTTAGCTATAACTTTATTTATCGTTTGTATGTGTCGTATGTTTAAAAAAGCAGATTATGAAAAACAAAATAAAATATTAAAAATTTTTGCAATAGTTATAGTTATGCAAGAAATCATTAAAGATATTATTCATATTTATGCAGGAACTTTTAATCTTGGGCATTTACCATTTCATTTGTGCGGTATATCAATATTTTTTACTTTTTGGTATGCTTTTAAGCCTGGGAAAATTTGCGGTGAATATTTATATGCACTTTCTCTTCCAGGAGCAATGGCAGCATTATTATTCCCTGATTGGACAGAATACCCAATGCTTCATTTTTCATGCATAAATTCTTTTACCATTCATACATGGCTTGTTGTATTTGTATTTATGCTTTTATATAGTGGAAGACTAAAACCTAATTATAAAGTTTTGCCAAAGACAGCATTGTTAGTTGGTATAATTGCCGTTCCCGTATATTTTATGAATAAAGCATGGGGAACAAATTTTATGTTTTTAAGTGCTCCTGCACCAGGCTCTCCTCTTGAGATACTATATAATGTGTTTGGAAATTTTTATATTCCTGCAGCTTTGTCACTTGTATTATTTGTTTGGGTACTTATGTATGCCCCATGGCAGATAGCTTATTCAAGACAAAATAAAATGGAAGAAATTGTATAAAGACTAATGTACAATCATTAGTCTTTTTTTATTGGATAAAAGATATTAAAAAATAAAAATAACATTAAATTTGAGTATAAAATAAGAGTAAACATAACAGTAAAAATATTTTATTACATGAAAATGTCGAATTGTGTTAGGAATTATGCTAAACACTATATCTTGTGTTTTTTTTCTTCTTGACAAAGTTATATACACAATATATAATTGAATACGATCAAAGCGAAATATAATTTTATTAATATATAATTGGAGAAAAAAATATGGTAACGGAGATTTTAAAAAGAGACGGAAGAACAAGCAAATACGAAAAAAGGAAAATAACAGATGCCATTTATAAGGCTGCGGAAGCTGTTGGCGGACAAGATTATCAAATAGCCAGAGAACTTTCTGATCAAGTTGATAAAATATTAAATGAAAGATATGTTGACATTATTCCAACTGTTGAACAAATACAAGATATAGTAGAAAAGACACTAATTGAAAGTGGACATGCTAAAACTGCAAAAAATTATATTTTATATAGAGCCGAAAGAAATAAAGTAAGAGAAATGAATACAACTCTTATGAAAATTTATGAAGATTTAACTTTCAAAAGCTCAATAGAAAATGATGTTAAAAGAGAAAATGCCAATATTAACGGTGATACTGCAATGGGAACTATGCTTAAATATGGTTCTGAAGGTGCAAAAAACTTCTATGGTATGTTTATTTTAGATGAAAAACATGCTGCAGCTCATTCAAAAGGTGATATTCATATTCACGATTTAGACTTTTATACTTTAACTACAACTTGTTGTCAAATCGATTTAACAAAATTATTTAAAGGCGGATTTTCAACAGGTAACGGATATATAAGAGAGCCAAAAGATATAAGAACTTATTCTGCTCTTGCTTGTATAGCTATTCAATCAAATCAAAATGACCAACATGGTGGACAAAGTATTCCAAAATTTGATTATGATTTAGCAGCAGGGGTTGAAAAAACTTATAAGAAAATATATGTAACTAATATGGGTAAAGCATTGGAACTTCTTGCAGGCATGGAAAACGGCGAAGAAGTTGCAAAAGAATTATATAAAGAAATAGAAGAAAAAAGCGGACTTTATCCAAAATTAGATGATAATGAAGAGTTCATGAAGCTTGAAAGAGAAGCTTTAGATAAATTGGATCATAAAGATATTGATACATTGATTTCATTTACAAAGAAAAGCTCTCTAAAAGAAACAGATAAAGCAACATATCAAGCAATGGAAGCATTGGTACATAACTTAAATACAATGCATTCAAGAGCCGGTGCGCAAGTTCCTTTCAGTTCTATTAATTATGGAACAGATACTTCAAGTGAAGGTAGAATGATTATAAAAAATATTCTTCTTGCAACAAAAGCGGGACTTGGGAACGGAGAAACTCCTATATTCCCTGTTCAAATCTTTAAAGTAAAAGAAGGAATAAATTATAATCCTGGAGATCCTAACTATGATTTATTTAAACTTGCAATGGAAGTATCTAGCGAAAGATTATTCCCTAACTTCTCATTTATAGATTCTCCATTCAATCTTCAATATTATAAAGAAGGAGATCCTGATACTGAGATTGCATATATGGGATGTAGAACAAGGGTTATGGCCAATGTTGATAAGACAAAAGAAATCGTTACAGGAAGAGGTAACTTGAGTTTTACATCAATTAACTTACCAAGACTTGCTATTGATGCAAAGGGAGACATTGATAAATTCTATCAAACATTAGATGAAAAAATTGATTTATGTGTAGATCAACTTTTACATAGATTTAAAATACAATGTTCAAAGACAGTAAGAAATTCTCCTTTCTTAATGGGCGAAGGTGTATGGCTTGATTCAGAAAACCTTAAACCGGATGATACTGTAGGTGAAGTATTAAAACATGGTACATTAACAGTTGGTTTTATCGGACTTGCAGAAACACTTACAGCTTTAGTTGGTAAACATCACGGAGAAAGCGAAGAAAGTGAAAAACTTGGTCTTGAAATTGTTAAACATATGAGAGAAAGACTTGATGATGTTACAAATAAAACTCACTTAAATTTCTCTTTAATAGCAACTCCTGCGGAAGGTTTGTCAGGAAGATTTGTTAAAATGGATAAGAAGAGATATGGAATTATTCCTGGTGTAACAGATAAAGATTATTACACAAACTCATTCCATGTTCCTGTAGGATATGAAATAAGTGCATTTGAAAAAATTAAGAAAGAAGCTCCTTTCCATGCACTTACAAATGGTGGACATATTACATATGTTGAGCTTGACGGGGATACAACAAAGAACCTTGAAGCATTTGAAAAAATAGTAAGATGCATGAAAGAAATGGGACTTGGTTACGGTGCTATTAACCATCCTGTTGATAGAGACCCTGTTTGTGGATATAACGGTGTAATATATGATGAATGTCCATGTTGTCATAGAAAAGAAAATGATACTGATGTTCCTTTTGAAAGAATAAGAAGAATAACAGGTTATTTAGTAGGAACTTTAGACAGATTTAATAATGGTAAAAGAGCAGAAGAAGCAGATAGAGTAAAACATTCATTAAATTCTGAAATGGAAAGTTTATAGGAGGCAAACAATGAATACAGAAAAAGAACTAACATATGAAACAAAAATAGGTGAAACAAACGTATATGTATACGGAGAAATAAAAGATTTAACAAAAGAAGAAATTAAAGCATATATTAAAGATGTTGAAAAACAAAAAAACAGCGAAGTTGTTGAACTTAATTTATATGCAGATGAAGATGGTTTTATTGGAAGAAGTGCAAAAGTAAAACCTATTCCTTTCGATAGAATAAGAAGAATAACAGGTTACCTTGTTGGAACTCTTGATAGATTTAACAATGCAAAAAGAGCAGAAGAATCAGACAGGGTAAAACATTCACTTAACTCTGAAATGGAAACTTTATAATGGATCAAGAAAAAGAAATAAGAATTGCGGGAATAGTAAGAGAATCAATTGTGGATGGTCCCGGAATAAGATTTACGCTTTTTGTTCAAGGCTGTCCTCATAACTGTCCTGAATGTCATAATCCTCAAACTCATGATTTTAATGGCGGGCAAATTGTTTCTCATGAAAAAGTGCTAAATGCAATTGGGCAAAATCCTCTTTTAAGCGGAGTTACATTCTCCGGAGGAGAGCCTTTTATGCAGGCAGAAAGTTTATATTTTTTAGGAAAGAAAATTAAGGAAAAAGGTTTATCTTTAATAACATATACAGGATTTAGATTTGAAGAGCTGCTTGAAATGAATAAAAAAAATCCATATATACTTAAACTTATTGAACTTAATGATTATATTATGGATGGAAAATTTGAAATTGAAAACAAGACATATAATAAAACCTTTGTTGGCAGTTCAAATCAAAGAAGAATAGATGTTAAAAAGACAATAGAAAATAATTATAATGTAATAGAAAAAGACTTCTTATGAAGTCTTTTTTATTTTGTGATTATCATTACTGTTTCTTCGTACCATTTACCTTCAAAGAATTCTCCTTTTTCAAGTTTTGAATGAGGAGTAAAACCTGCTTTTTTGTATGCGGCAACGGCTCTTTCATTTACGGTTCTTGGGCATATTTCTACAATGTCGGCATTTTTTTCGTTAAAAAGGTATGTATATAATGTTTTTAAAGATTTTGAACCAAGCCCTTTGCTATGGCCCATGTGACCTGCTATAAATATATCTATTCCATAGGCATTTTTATAATTTTCAAGTTTATGTTCTTTGTATGCTTCCTTTTTTAAAGGGAAGAACTGTATATATCCGCTGTCTTGTCCTTTATATTCTATTATACAGCACTGCATATTTTCCTCACCATGAATTCGTGGAAGATATTTTTTCTTTAGTCCTTCAAGTGAGTTATCTTTGTCTCTACCTCCGTAAAATCTGCTTACTCTTTCGTCATCTCTCCACTTCCCAAGCATTGTAAGTTCTTCATCGGTATCTTGTAATTTTCTGATTTTTATGTCTTCGCTCTCGCAAATATATTCTTTCATCTTCTTTCTCCTGTTTTTTGGGATAAATTTTGTGTGTTCTCACATTTGTTCCTTTTTTACATTGTAAATACCAAACATTGTATATTGTGATAAAATAATTATAGCATATTAATTTATTTTGCTTAATTGAAAAGTGAAATATATTGATATATAATAATTTTAGAAATTTTAAATGAGGTTTGTTATGGAAAAAATAGTAGATTTACATATGCACAGCAGCTATTCTGACGGAACAGTTACTCCTGTTGATATGATAAAAATGATGAACGATCTTGGTGTGGATTATGCTTCAATAACGGATCATGATAATATAAAGGCTTATGAAGATATCAGAAATGCTAAATTTGACTTAAATAAACCTATAACTATAATTCCCGCAACTGAACTAGGATGCTCTTTTGATGGTGTTATAAGAGATGTCCTTGGATATGGGATTGATACTAAGGTTATAGATGAATTTGTAAGTGAAAGATATTCTCCAGAAGCAAAACTTGAAAAACAAAAAAGACTTTTAAATGAATATAAAAGAGTATTTAGAGAAAACGGTATAGTATTTGATGATGGGCTTGAAGTAAATAGAGGAAATAAAAGTGAAGCTTTTATGGTTATGTATAACAGTCTTATAAAATATCCTGAAAATGTAGAAAAATATCCTTTCATATCTAAAATTACTATGTTTTTTTGGAATTATTGTTCAAATAGCGATAGTAAGTTTTTTGTTGATGAATCAAAGGAATATCCTACGATTAGGGAAGGTATAGACCTTATACATAAAGCAGGAGGGCTTGCCTTTTTAGCTCACCCATGTATGTATAGAATAGGAAAATTAAAAACTCTTTTACTTATAAACCATGCAATGGAATGTGGAGTTGATGGTATAGAAGTATTGCATTCTCAGCATACTTTTGATGATAAGTTATTCCTTGCTGAAGTTGCAAGAAAGTATAAACTTTATAAAAGTGGTGGAAGTGATTTTCACGGAGGAACAAAACCTGATATAAGTATGGTTAAAGGAAAAGGCGATTTAATAGTTTCATATAATATGATTAAAGATTGGGTAGATAAAGTAGATAAAATAATATTAAAATAAAGAAGGTGTTTTTATGAATATAGATTTGCATTTACATACTAATAATTCTGACGGTGATGACAGTACAAAAGAGATTATACAAAAAGCAAAAGATTTAGATATAAGTTTAATCTCTATTACAGATCACGATACCGTTAATGCATATGATGATTTAAAAGACATTGATACTATGGGAATAAAAATTATTCCTGCAGTTGAGCTTTCCTGTGCTTATGAAAGTGAAATGAGGGATATACTCGGATATAATATAGATATAGAGAAAATGAGAAAAATTTTAAAAAGTCTTGAATCCAAAGAAGAGGATATTAAAAGAGAAAAAGAATTATTAACAGAGTATATTGATGTATTTAGGAAAAATGGAATTATAGTTGATGATGGTTTAAAAATAGAGGACGGAGAAAAAAATGAGGGATATAAAAGAACTATTATAAGTGCATTAGGACATGAAGAAAATATAAAAAAATATCCATCTCTTATGAATCCGTCAGCGTTTTTTTGGGATAATTGTGCAAATAAAAAAAGTAGTTTTTATGTTGATGAATCAAGATTTTTTAAAACAATAAAGCAGACAATAGATATTATTCACGAAGCAGACGGAATGGCATTTTTTGCTCATCCTTGTATTCATCATATGGAACATGATAGCGTGGAAAAAATGCTTGACTATGCAAGAAGTTTTGGGTTAGACGGAGTAGAAGTTTTACATGCAAAACATTCTATAAAAGACAGAGAATTTTTAATCGATTATGCAAATAAACATAATATTTATAAAAGTGGAGGAAGTGACTATCATGGCTCACCTAAACCTGACATAAAGATTCTTACAGGCAGGGGAGATTTGAATGTGAGTTATGATTTAATTGAAGATTGGGTAAGTAAGATAATTTAAAACGGCATTTTGCCGTTTTTTTTTTTATACAAAATAATGTTTATAAATTGTTAAGGTTTTATAAAAGGAATTTGTAATTATTTAATGATATATTATATAAAAGATTACAAAGTATTACGTATTTTTATGGAAAAATAATCATGCAAAAATTCATCAAAGATATTTTAATGGAGTTGTCGCGGGAAGGAATTCTTGTAAGTTATAAAAATTTGAATATAAAGGAGGCAATCCATGGTATAAGTTATAATTCTACAATGGACTGCGAAAATAAGATTTTTGTATGCAAGGGATTTAATTTTAATAGGTTGTATCTAAAGGATGCGATAAAAAAAGGCGCTGTTATATATGTGAGTGAAAAAGTGCATTTTGAAGATTTTCCTTACATAATAGTTTCTGATGCAAGAAAGGCTCTTGCTGTTTTATCTAAAATATTTTATGGTAAAGAAGTTGAAAAATTAAAAAAGATTGGTGTTACCGGAATAAAAGGGAAAAGTACTACTTCCTTTTTTATAAAAAATGTTTTGGATACGTATTTGCTGGGTAAAAGTGATATTCCTTGCGGCATTATATCATCTATTAAAACTTTTGATGGCAGCATTACAAGAGATGCCGTTTTAACAACTCCCGAATCTTTGGAAGTATATAAGACTTTAAGTAATGCTTCCAGTTTAGGTATGGAATATTTTGTTTGTGAAGTTTCTTCCATTGCTTATAAATATAATAGAGTGTATGGTATTAATTTTGATGTAGGAGTATTTTTGAATATAGGTTATGATCATATTTCAGATGTTGAGCATAAAAACTTCGATGACTATTTTTCATCAAAATTAAAATTAATAGAAAATAGTGAATATATAGTTATAAATGAAGAATTGATGTCTTTTGATAAGGTTCAAAATGCATTAAAACATAAGGATAAAAATAAGATTATAACTTATGGAAAAAGCAGTAATGCTGATTATCAGATAATATCTTCAAATTCAAATAATATGGGTAATGCCTTTAAAGTGAAATATGGTGGAAAGATATATGATTACAGTATTAAATTAAAAGGCGGATATAACATAGAAAATGCAGTAGCATGTATTGCCGTATGTGATACTTTGGGAATGGAATATAAGTATATATATAAAGGAATATTGAATGTAAAAGTAAAAGGGAGAGGGGAAATATATAAAACAAAAGATGGTAAAAAAATTATAGTTGTAGATTATGCTCATAACGGACTTAGCCTTAGTAAATATTTTGAGTTTATACACGAAGAATATTCGGGAAGAAAACATATTTGCGTAATAGGTTCTACGGGGGATAAAGCAATAAACAGGAGAAAAGATATTGGGCAAATTTGTGAAATGAATTGTGATGAACTTATTTTGACTACTGATGATTCTTCTAATGAAGACTTTAATGATATCTGTTTGGATATTCTAAAATATGTAGAAGATAAATCAAAGGTTAAGATAATAGAAGACAGAACAATGGCTATTGAAGAGGCTATTAAAGATAGTCTTGACGATAATGTCGTTATATCAATTCTTGGTAAGGGAGCTGAAAATAGACAAAAGATAAAAGGAGAGGAGGTATTTTATATTTCCGACAGTACAAATGCAAGAAATTATGTAGATAAATATAATGAAGGAATATCATAAAAAGGAGCTTGAATCATGAAAAGAAAATATACTATATTATGTTTAATTTGTATTTTTATTTTAGCAGGATGTGTACAAACCGCTTCACCAATAAGGTTGCCAAATTTAAAAAAAATAAGTTCTATTGATATATCCTTTGAAGGAAATAAAATACATCATACTGATAAATCATGGATAAATGATGTTGTTTCAGGAATTAAACATGCAAAAGCAACTCGTAAGGAGAGTGTTCAAGATGAGCCTAAAGTTGATGAGTATATAAAAATTGATATTAAATATAGTGGTAACACAAGCACATTATTTGCATATGAGAATAAAAAGAAATATTATATTGAGCAGCCTTATCAAGGAATTTATGAAATCGATGATAATCTATATCATAAATTTCAACAAAAATAATTGTATTATATAAAAGTAAAAAAGCGGTATATAACCGCTTTTATTTTTTATGTTCATATAATAGTCCTTCCATATATCCACGAACTTTTATTTTTTCTTCGTAAGTTAGTTTAGAATATATATTTAAAAATATTGATTCTTCAATTTCGTTATTTGTATATGCATAATATGAGGGTATGTCAAATTTAGATAAGCCTAGTAAATAGTCTGTAGATGTATTTAAAGCCTTTGCAATCTTTATAAGTGTTTTTATACTTGGAAATGCTTTTCCATTTTCGTATGCTGAGATTGTTTCCTGACTTATTTCTATTTTTGTAGAAAGTTCTATTTGGCTCATATTTCTTTTTTGCCTAATTTCTTTAATTTTTAACATCTTTTCTCCCAAATAATATATAATATATATTTTTTATAGATGATATCAATATTTCTTGACTATTATAGATATAATATCTATAATTTATATAAATAATATATATATCAATATAAGATAGGGGAATTGTAAATATGTCAGAAAATCAAAAAGAAATATATGATGAGTTAAAAAAAGAAGAAGACAAAGATATAAATAAAGAAGTAAACAAAAAAATAAAGTTTTGTCGAAACTGTGGGCAGGAAATAAGTGAGAATGATATTTTTTGTATGAATTGTGGCTGTAAATGTTTATGTGATAAAAAAACTTCTGAAAAAAATAATAATAAAAGTTTTAAAGATGATATTGAAAAAAACAAATTTCCTAAAAAGAATTTTAAAGAATTTATTTTAAGGAAAAAGAAGCTGATTGGGGTGTTAATAGGAGCTCTTTTAATTATTTCGGGAATTTTATTTTTTATAATGTTTAAATTACAATCTCCTTCAAATTTTATTGAGGTTACCAAGGAAAATATTGAGGCAGGAGAAAATATATCGGTAAATGATTTTGTAGAAATAAAAGATAAATATAAAGATAATTATTCTATAAAGCCAAAACAAGATAAGTATAATTTTAAAACACTTGGAGAAATTTCAATTCCATATATAGTTACAGATAATAATGGAGAAGAAAAAGAAGTTGATTGTACGTTTAATGTAGTTGATACAACTGCTCCCGAAATTAATACAAGCAAAGATTTAACAATAAAAAAGGGATCAGATTTTGATATATCAAAATTTGTTTCTATAAAGGATAATCTTGATGGGGATATTGATATAAAGAATTTGAATATAGAAAATGGAAATGTAAATACAAAAGAAGAAGGTGAATATACATTAACTTTATCGGTAACAGATAGTAATGGAAATAAAAATAAAAAAGAAGTAACTTTTATTGTTAAAGAAGAAATAAGTGTTGATGATGTAATGCAGACTTTACTCGGATTATGGCTTCCAACAGAATATGCGAGTATGTATAGTGAAACAGGTGTTACAGGTGATGCAATGATACTGTATGTAAAAGAGGGTTCAAAGTATTATCAAAAAGGTTATGAAAGTTCTGCTGAAATAACAATAAAAAGTATACAGGAAGGCGGAAGGATTATAGAATATGACCTTGCAGGTTTTGAAGGTATAAATAGTTATTCATCTCATGTAACGATTGATATGGGGCTTACAGGGGATAATATGATTAATATTAACGGTGTAAGTTATACATGGGTTGGTAGTGGATATTAAAATTGAAGGGAAAATTTTAAAATGAAATATTGCAATAAATGTGGAAGTGCAATTGTCGATAATATAAGCATAACTTAAAGGTAAACATATCTTAACAATATATAGAAATTAAATTATTTTTAATTGTTCCCAAGTAGATATACCATTAGTTATTGAATCATGCAAGGAATTTAATATAAAAGTTATATTTGGATATAAGATTAAATACGGATTTTTAAATTAAGGAATGAAGGGGGAATTAGATATGTATTGTACTCATTGTGGAAGTAGAATAGATGATGATAGCTTGGTATGCAGTGAATGTGGAGAAAAAGTAGAAGTATTTGAAAATATACAAGAAGATCAACAGGTACAAAATAATAATGAAAAGGACAAATTTAAAATAAATAAAAGAATTATAATTGCAGCAGCATTAATTTCTTTATTCATTTTGTCATTTATGTATATAAATCAGTCAAATAAATATAGGGAATTGGAAGGTGTATGGCAGAGACAATATGAAAATTCGGAAATGACTGTTATAGGTGATGTGGTAGAAACATTTGAATTTGATGATAAAAAGGTAAAGTGGGAAATGAGCTTGACGGAAATTGATTATCAATATGGATTGATAGATAAAAGGTATAATTTTGAATCATCATATAATTGCAACGGAGCATCCGAAAATCAAGGTAATTTAGTTATTGAGCCGTTTGCTCTTTATCTTGGAGACTATGTGGTTCAAAACGTAGAAAATGGGGTAGTATATGATTATAGAATATATAATGAAAATGGAGAAACTTACTTGCATCTTGAAATGAATGGAGAACAATATACATTTAAGTTAATCAAATAAAGCGTAGTTAAAAAATGGGAGGAAAAATATGAATAATAAAACCAAAGTGTATAGAATGCATTTAAATCCAGACTTTAATTGTAAGCTTAGACAAGATGATGTTATAAAATTTTGTAAAGAGAAAGGTATAATAGGAGTCGGTTGGGAAGATATAAAGGTACATAAAAATTATAAAGATGAAACAATTTTGAAAGAAGTATGTGACAATTCTAAATATACAAATAAACCATTTAATTCATTAAAAATATTAAGTAAAATCAATGCTGGAGATATGATTTGGACTAAAGACAAAGAAAATAATGTGTATTATTTATGCATCGTTACAAAAACATGGTTTGAAACTAACCCTGATATTTACTATGAAGATATGGATATAAAAAATTTTGTATGCTGTAACTGGAATAAAATTGATGAAAGAAATATTCCAGAAAATATATTAAGAAGTTTTAAAGCTCAGCAGACTATATTACAAGTATAAAAAAAGCGGTATATAACCGCTTTTATTTTTTTATTTCTCTAATTATTTTACAAGGATTGCCACCGGCAATAACATCACTTGGGATATCTTTATTGACAACGCTTCCTGCTCCAATTATAGAATTTTCTCCAATTGTTACACCAGGAAGAATTATAGCATTTCCTCCTATCCATACATTATCTTTTATGTTCACTTCCTTTGCATAGCAATATCCAGCTTTTCTTTTTTCAGGATGCTCGTTATGACCTACGGTATATATGGAAACATTTGGAGCAATTCTTACATAATTTCCTATATTTACTTTTGCCTGTGCCAGAATTGTGCAGTTATGGTTTATAAAGGAATGTTTTCCGATTTTTATATGGTTGCCATAATCACAAGTGAAAGGAGGAAGTATATCAACGCTTTTGTCTATTTCTCCAAAAAGTTTTTTTAATATTTCTTTTCTTTTATCAATTTTAGCTATGTCGCATCTATTATATTCATCCATAAGTTTTTTATTTTCAAGTAACATTTCAAAAAGAGATGAATCTTCTATATATTCTTCTCCTCTAATCATTTTTTCGTATTCGCTAGAATTATTTTTCATTATTTTCCCCATATTAAGATAAAATATCATTTGTTGTTTTGAAATGAAGTTTGCATACATTCTTTAATTCATCACTGCCATATTTATTTACAAAATCTTTTCCTTTTTGTATGACTATTTTATTAGCACCAAGAGGGAATTCAAAATTATAGTGCTTATTCATATTTTCAGTGCTTTTTATTAATGCGTCTCTTGCTAAGATACTGGCAGCCGCAACGGCAATATTCTGCTCTGCTTTTGGTTTGAAAATCATTTCTTTCAAATTAAGTTCTTTTAGTCCTGCTTTTATTTGCTCTTCTCTTCCGAATTTATCAACTAAAAGTTTTTCAAAAGGATGTTTTTTATATACATTTTTTATGTTTGTTACATGTGCCCATGCAAGTATGGCATTTATATTTCCTATTTTTGAATATAACTCGTTATATTTATTTTGTTTAATTCTTAAAATGGAATAATTGCTTGTAACTTGTTTTATTTCTTTCGCCAGTTTTGTTATTTGAATATCACTTAAATCTTTTGAGTCTTTTACTCCACATTCTTTTAAAATATTGTATTGATTTTTATTTAAGTAAATGCTTCCTACAATAATTGGTGCATAGAAATCTCCTTTCCCAACTTCGTCGCTTCCTGTTAAAGGTGGAGCAAGTATTGGATATGGAGTTTTTATATTTCCCACATTAAAATTAGGGGAACTGATATTGTTCCCCTTAAATTGCTCGTATATATTGTTAAGTGTAATATTTAATTGTTCATTTTTGCTTTGAGATGTATCTAAAGTGATTCCCTTTTTTTTACTGGAATATATTCTTATAATATTTTCGTTTATTCTAAATTGTATTCCATAAGCAATCTTTTTTTCTTCAGATACATTATACTCTTTTAATATTTCTTTTATTAAAAGGTATAAATCTTTAGGTGTCTTGTTCATTATGCCTCCCTATATGGGTTTTACGAAAATCATTCTTCCTGCGGCTGTTTGAAGTACACTTGTTACAACAGTATGAATTTCTTCACCTATTCTGTTTCTTCCTTCTTCTACCACTATCATTGTTCCGTCTTCCAAATAAGCAATGCCTTGAGAATTTTCTTTTCCTTCTTTAATTACTCTTACATAAAGTTCTTCTCCAGGTAAAACGACAGTTTTTACTGCATTTGAAAGTTCATTGGTGTTTAAAACTTCAACACCTTGGAATTCTGCGATTTTATTTAAGTTGTAATCATTTGTTACTACTTTTGCATCTATGTCGATTGCAAGTTTTAATAACTTTGTATCAACTTCGCTTATATCTGGGTAATCTTTATCAAGATTTACGACTTCTATTGGAAGTTCTTTTTGTATCTGATTAAGAATATCAAGCCCTCTTCTTCCTCTGCTTCTTTTTACGCTGTCTGCTGAATCGGCAATTTGCTGTAGTTCATACAATACAAAGTTTGGAAGTATTATAGGACCGTCTATAAAGCCTGTTTTTAGAATATCTAAAATTCTTCCGTCAATTATTACGCTTGTATCTAAAATTTTGGCTACTCCTATTGGAATTTTAGGATGTTTTTTACTTTGTTTTGTACGCAAATTTTCATTCAAGAAAGGATTAAGTCCTTTAAAGAATTTCTCTACATCCGGAGCTTTGTATGTAGCTATTGAAATAAATACATATATACATATCGCATATATAATTATAGTTATAAGGCTTGCAATCCATCCCGGAAGATCCATGTTTTGAAATGGAAGAGATAAAAGTGCGGCAAGAATAAGGGCCAAAATTAAAGAACCGATTAACATACCTATTTGTGTAAGTGTAGTATTGTTAAGTTCTATGCTTACTTGGTCAAAGATACGTTTAAATAGTTTTGCGAAAAAAGGAATAAAAATAATAAATATAAAACCGAATAAAATAGCTGCAAAAACATAAATCATACCTTTCCCAAATGCAGAGGTTATGTTAATTCCAAGCTTTTGATACAAATGTCCGCCGTTGATAATCCAGTTAGCAAGTTGTGAACCTACAATGGCACCAAGGATAAAAATAATGGCGTATAATGCTTTTTTCATTTGTTGTCACCTCCTTATTAAATTTTAAAATATCACAAGGTACAATACCTTAATATAATTGTATAAGAAATATATGTAAAAGTAAATATGAATTTTCTTAAAGTTATCTTAAAAATATAAAAAAAATGTGATTTTGTAAGTAAAAGAAAGTTTATATAAAAAAAAACAAATAAAAGAGTAATATTTATGTATTTTTTATGTAATATTTGTTTTCACAGATTTCATTCCATACGCATAAACCACATATATCTTTTCTTTTCCCGGGAAATATTATTTTATCAAGTACTTTATTTGTTAAATCTTTATAATCAAATTCATATTCTATATTATTTATCTCACATAAGGATATTACTTTTTTGTCGAAAATTGAAACTTTTTTGTTATCTAAGCAAATATTATTTTTGTTGTTTGGACATTTTTTGCAAATTTCATCAGTGCAGAGTGTTAGTTTGATTTTAGTATTATTAGATAAATTATTAATTATATTTTGCATGTTTAGAGTAAACTCTTTATTGTATCCTTTTCCTTCAAAGAAAAGGATACAAAGTAAATGGTGGGGACGTAAATTAATCATTTTTTATCCTCGGTTTAATAATTTTACTGACAACATAAGCAAGAAAAATCTTAATAATATCTGGAATAACAAAGGGGACAACGCACATTGCAAGTATAGCAGGTATGGTTATTGCTCCTGTACTGGATGTGTACAAGAAATAAAACCATAATGTTCCAAGAGCATAACATATTATTAAAGAGATAAATGAAAATAATATTAATAGCATTGTATTTTTATTATGTAATTTTTCGGTTAACATCATAAAAATAGGAATAAGAAGAAATCCAATTATATATCCTCCTGTGTTTCCCATTAATATTCCTATACCCGCAGTAAACCCTGAAAAAACAGGAATTCCTATAATTCCAAGCATTATGTATACTCCTACTGCGACTATGCACATTTTTGCTCCAAGAATAAAAAGTATAAAATATATGGCAAATGTCTGCATGGTAAAAGGTATGGACGTTGGTATTGATATCCAAGCTGAAATTGCAATAAATACAGAGCATAATGCTGCCAAAACCAAATCTTTTGTCTTCATAATAGTATATTCTCCTTTTGCTAATATTATTTATGCCTTATTTATGAAGGCAAAATTATAATAATATACAAAAAAAGAAAGTGTCAACTAATATTTGTATATAGGTTGACACTTTCTTCTATTTATTGAATAAATGGAAAATAGTTTGTTTTAAACTGCTTACTTTTATTATTTTCATTCCTAAAGTATCTATTTGTTCATTTTCTGAAGTGTATTTAGGAATAATTGCCTTTGTAAAGCCCATGGATTTTGCATCCTTTATTCTTTTATAAATATTATTTACGTTTCTTATTTCTCCACAAAGTCCAACTTCTCCGATTATTATTGTATCTTTTGGAATTTCTTTTTTTAATATTGATGATATTACTGCGCATGCAACAGCTAAGTCACTTGCGGTTTCCTTTACTTTTATGCCTCCTACGACATTTAAGTAAACATCTGTTTGAAAAAGTTTTACGTTTGTCATTTTTTCTATTACTGCTAAAATAAGTACAAACCTACTGTAATCAAAACCGGTTGAAACTCTTCTTGGAACTTGAAAAGAAGACTGCATTGCAAGTGCTTGTATTTCTACTAACATACTTCTGTTTCCTTCCATTAATGCACAAATCACACTTCCGTAACTTCTGCTTTCCATCTGACTTAATAATAATTTTGAAGGGTTATTTATACATTCAAGACCTTTATTTGTCATCTCAAATACGCCTATTTCCTCGCTTGAGCCAAATCTGTTTTTACTAAGTCTTAATATTCTAAGGTCACTATTTGCTTCATTTTCAAAATACATTACAGTATCTACCATATGTTCTATTGTCTTAGGCCCTGCTATTGTTCCTTGTTTTGTAATATGTCCTACAAGAAATATGCTTGTGTTTGTAGCTTTTGCAAAATTCATTAATGTGTTTGTACATTCTCTAACTTGTGTTATTGTTCCCGGTGCACTTGGTATGTTTTCGCTTTTTACTGTCTGTATGGAATCTATTATAAGCAAGTCTATTTTGTTTTCTTTTGCGCTTTCAATTATCTGCTCTATATTCGTATTGGAAAGAACAAGAATTTTCCCTCCTTTTAGTCCGAGTCTGTCAAGTCTTAATTTTAACTGGGTTAAGCTTTCTTCGCTTGAAGCATAAAGAACTTTTTTGTCTTCAAGGGATACATTATATGCGGTCTGCATAAGAAGAGTAGACTTTCCTATTCCGGGTTGCCCTCCTACAAGAACTATGCTTGAAGGAACTATTCCTCCTCCAAGTACTCTATCCAGTTCTGATATTTTTGTAGAAAAACGTATTTCTTCATTTGTGTCAATATCATTTAAGTTTTTGATTTTCGGTGTAAATATATTTTGTTTATGGTTTACTATTTCAAGTTCTTTTTTTGAAAATTCGCTGAATGTGTTCCATGATCCGCAGTCAGGGCATTTCCCCCAATATTTAGCACTTTCGTATCCACATTCGCTACATACAAAAATTTTTTTATCTTTAGCCAAATTTCTATCCTCTTTGCTTAAATATTTGTATAAAATTATACCATAATGGCTTTAAGTTTTCATAAATATTTGTTTACTAAAATATTATATTTAAAAAATAAAATTTATAGTAAAAAAAGAGTGTTATTTGTGATAAAATGAAAAAAAGATAATTTGGCAAAAAAGAGCTATAAAAAAGGGCAAAAATTGGCAAATATTTAATAATTTTTTGTACTTGCCCTTGACTTATATATACTCTTTTGCTAAAATATTAAATTACTGAAAATACAAAACAAGCCTAAAATTTGTGTTGATTTTATGCAGTTTAGGACGGAGGAAATAACAGCAAATTGATTAAATCTTTTATTTGAAAATAAGATAATTTTGCTGTGTTTTTCATGTTTAAAAATAAGGAGAGTGGTACAGTGATTCATCCAGAGAAAATTGGTAGAAGAGAAAGAATGAGTTTTTCTAAAATCAAAGATGTAATGGAAATGCCAAACCTTATTTCTATTCAAACCGATTCTTATAAATGGTTTATAGAAGAAGGTTTAAGAGAAGCATTTTTAGATGTCTTTCCAATTACAGATCCAAGTGAAAACTTAATACTTGAGTTTGTAGATTATATTTTAGATGACGATCCAAAATATGATGTTGAAGAATGTAAAGAAAGAAAAACAAATTACTCTGCTTCTTTGAAAGTTAAAGTAAGATTAGTTGTTAAAGAAGACGGTGAAATTAAAGACGTAAGAGAACAGCATGTATTCATGGCAGATTTCCCTCTTATGACAAAAACAGGTACATTTATTATAAATGGTGCCGAAAGAGTTATCGTAAGCCAACTTATTCGTTCCCCTGGAGCATATTTCTCAATTGAAAGAGATAAGTATGGTAAAGAATTATATAATGGTCAAATTATACCTAACAGAGGTGCTTGGTTAGAGTATGAAACAGATGCAAGTGATTGCTTATATGCAAGAGTAGACAGAACAAAGAAAGTTCCTATCACTGTTCTTATTAGAGCTCTTGGACTTGGAAGCAATGAAGAAATAATAAATTATTTCGGTGAAGAAAAAAGACTTATGACTACATTTGAAAAGGATACTTCTACAAATGTGGAAGAAGGTCTTATTGAAATATACAAAAAATTAAGACCTGGAGAACCTGAAAGTGTAGACTCAGCAAAAGGTCTGTTCATTCCGATGTTCTTTGATCAAAGAAGATACGACTTAATGATGGTTGGTAGATTTAAGCTAAATAAAAAATTAGCACTTGCCACAAGAATTACTGGACAATACGCATTCAAAGACATAGTTAATCCTATGACAGGTGAAATACTTGTAAACAAAGATGAAATTATAGACGAACAAACTGCATGGGATATCCAAAACTGCGGTATTAACACAGTTGAAGTAAAAGTTAGCGATGATAAAGGATTCAAAATTATCGGTAACGGTACTGTTGACATAAATAAATATGGTTTACCTTTTGACGTAAGCGATTTAGGTATTGACGAAAGAGTAAACTTAAAAGTCTTAAATGAAATACTTGAACAAGATATTTCAAACGAAGAAAAGAAAGAACAAATTAAACTTAGAAAGAATGAACTTTTACCAAAACATATCACTGTTGAAGATATTTATGCTTCAATCAGTTATAACTTAGGTCTTGACCATGGAATTGGGACATTAGACGATATTGACCACTTAGGTAACAGAAGAATTCGTTCAGTAGGTGAATTATTACAAAACCAATTTAGAATTGGTTTATCAAGACTTGAAAGAACAGTTAAAGAAAGAATGATTTCTTTTGACCCTGAAGAAGTAACACCATCAAGTCTTGTTAACGTAAAACCAGTAAATGCTGCGTTAAAAGAATTCTTTGGTTCTTCTCAGCTTTCACAATTTATGGACCAAACAAACCCTCTTGGAGAACTTACTCATAAGAGAAGATATTCTGCGCTTGGTCCTGGCGGTTTATCAAGAGATAGAGCCGGATTCGAAGTTAGGGACGTTCATCATTCTCACTACGGAAGAGTTTGTCCTATTGAAACTCCTGAAGGTCCAAACATCGGTCTTATCGGTTCTCTTGCAACATATTCAAGAGTTAATAAATATGGATTTATCGAAACTCCATACAGAAAAGTTATAAATGGTAGAGTTGTTGGTGATATTGAATATATTCCAGCTGATGAAGAAGGTAAATACACAATAGCTCAAGCCAACGAACCTTTACTTGAAGATGGTACTTTTGAACATAAGAAAGTAACAGGTAGAGCAGGCGTTGAAAGGGATTTCGTAACAGTAGAAAAAGAAAAAGTTGATTATATGGATATTTCTCCAAAACAAATCGTTTCTGTTGCTACAAGTATGATTCCTTTCCTTGAAAATGACGATGCCAACAGAGCCTTAATGGGTGCCAACATGCAACGTCAGGCTGTGCCTCTATTAAAACCTCAAGCTCCAATGGTTGGAACAGGTATGGAACACAGAGCCGCAAAAGACAGCGGGGTATGTGTAGTAAGTGAAGTTAGCGGTGTTGTAAAAAGAGTTACTGCTACAGAAATCATCATTACAGATGATGAAACAAAACAAAACGTAAAATATAGATTACTTAAATATAAAAGAACAAACCAAAACAGCTGTATAAATCAAATCCCAATTGTAAAACTTGGGGACAGAGTTGAAAAAGGAGAAATCATTGCTGATGGACCTGCAACTGAAAATGGGGATTTAGCTCTTGGTAGAAACATTCTTATTGGATTCATGACATGGGAAGGTTATAACTATGAAGATGCTATCATAATAAATGAAAAACTTGTTAAGGAAGATGCTCTTACTTCAATCCATATTGAAGAATTTGACTGTGAAGCAAAAGAAACAAAACTTGGAAGTGAAGAAATAACAAGAGATATTCCAAATGTAGGCGAAGAAGCTCTTAAAAACCTTGATGAAAGAGGGGTTATAAGAATCGGTGCCGAAGTTAAATCAGATGATATTTTAGTTGGTAAAGTTACTCCAAAAGGAGAAAGCGACCCAACAGCAGAAGAAAAACTTCTTCGTGCAATCTTTGGTGAAAAAGCCAGAGAAGTAAGAGATACTTCACTAAAAGTTCCTCACGGGGAAAAAGGTGTAGTAATCGACGTTAAAGTTTATACAAAAGAAAACGGTGATGAACTTAAACCTAACGTAAATAAACTTGTAAGAGTTTATATTGCAATTAAGAGAAAAATCCAAGTAGGGGATAAAATGGCCGGACGTCATGGTAATAAAGGGGTAATCAGTAGGGTTGTTCCTGAAGAAGATATGCCATTCTTACCAGACGGTACACCACTTGAAATACTTCTATCTCCAATGGGGGTACCTTCTCGTATGAACATTGGACAGGTACTTGAAGTTCATCTTGGAAGAGCTTGTAAAGAGCTTGGATGGGATATTGCAACTCCTGTATTTGACGGTGCAAAAGAAGAAGACATTATGGAACTTCTTGAACAAGTTGGATGTTCTCCTGACGGAAAAGTTCAACTTTATGACGGAAGAACAGGGGAACCTTTTGACAACAAAGTAACCGTTGGTTACATGTATATGTTAAGACTACATCATATCGTTGATGAAAAGATGCACGCCAGAGCAACAGGTCCTTACTCACTTGTAACACAACAACCACTTGGCGGTAAAGCTCAAATGGGTGGACAAAGATTTGGTGAAATGGAAGTTTGGGCACTTGAAGCTTACGGTGCTGCTCATACATTACAAGAAATCTTAACTGTTAAGAGTGATGACGTTTCAGGTAGAGTTAAAACTTATGAAGCTATTATCAAGGGTGAAAACATCCCAAGAGCAGGTGTTCCTGAATCATTTAAAGTTCTTATCAAAGAGTTCCAAAGCTTGTGCTTAGATGTAAATGTTCTTGGAGAAAGAAACGAAATCATTGACATCAGAGATGATGCAAACAGTGATGTTGTTGAAGATTTAGATCAAGTAGAAGAAAATGCAGATAAACCTGTAAGCGAACTTGATGATATGGAAGTTTTAGATGATGAAATTGTATTTGATGATGACGAAGGTGATGATCTTCTTTCAGATAGTTCTGATATAAGAAGTGAAGATTTGGATTTCCTTGAAAGTAATATTTTAAGTTCTGACGGTGATGATGCCGAAGATGAAGAATTTCTATAAAATTTAAGGTTACTTTAGGAAAATATAAATGGAGGTACATTCCTTGAAAGAATTTAATGATGTAAATATAGATAAAAAAGAAAATACAAATATGGGTGAAATTGATTTTAAATCAATTCAAATTGGTTTAGCATCAAAAGAAAAAATTCTTGAATGGTCATATGGTGAAGTAAAAAAACCTGAAACTATCAACTACAGAACATCAAAACCTGAAAAAGACGGACTTTTCTGCGAAAAGATTTTCGGACCTACAAAAGATTATGAATGTTATTGTGGTAAATATAAACAAATAAGATATAAAGGCGTTATTTGTGACAGATGTGGTGTTGAACTTACAAAATCAAAAGTAAGAAGAGAAAGAATGGGGCATATAGCATTAGCTGCCCCTGTAACTCACATTTGGTATTTCAAAGGTATTCCAAGTAGAATTGGTTTACTTCTTGAAATGTCACCAAAAGAACTTGAAAGAATTATTTATTTTGCTGCTTATGTAGTAACAGATCCGGGTAATACTCCTTTAGATGAAAAAACAGTTTTAACTGAAACTGAATATAAAGAATACAGAGAAATATACGGAAATGAATTTACTGCAAAAATTGGTGCAGAAGCAATTCAAGATTTGCTAGGACAAGTGGATCTTGAAAAAGAAAGTAAAGAATTAAAACAAATAATCGCAACAGAAACAACAAGACAAAAAAGAAGCAAAGCGATTAAGAAATTAAAAATCGTTGAAGACTTCAAAAATTCAGACAACGATCCTAGAGATATGGTACTTGAAGTTATTCCTGTTATTCCTCCTGAACTTAGACCTATGGTTATGCTTGACGGCGGAAGATATGCTACAAGTGACTTAAATGACTTATACAGAAGAGTTATAAACAGAAATAACAGACTTAAAAGACTTCTTGAACTTAATGCTCCTGATATTATCGTTCAAAATGAAAAGAGAATGCTTCAAGAAGCTGTTGATGCATTAATCGATAACGGCAGAAGAGGTAGACCTGTAACTGGTCCTGGAAACAGACCACTTCGTTCTCTTTCTGATATGCTTAAGGGTAAACAAGGTAGATTTAGACAAAACTTACTTGGTAAGAGGGTTGACTACTCAGGACGTTCTGTTATCGTAGTAGGACCTGAACTTAAGATGTATCAATGTGGTCTTCCTAAAGAAATGGCAATTGAATTATTCAAACCATTTATAATGAGGGAACTTGTAAAGAGAAAACATTCTTTAAATATTAAATCAGCTAAGAGAATGGTTGAAAGACAAAGCCCTGAAGTTTGGGATGTTCTTGATGATGTAATTAAGGACCATCCGGTTTTACTAAACCGTGCCCCTACACTTCATAGACTTGGTATTCAAGCATTTGAACCAATTTTAGTTGAAGGAAGAGCCATAAAGCTTCATCCTCTTGTATGTACAGCTTTCAATGCTGACTTCGATGGTGACCAAATGGCTGTTCACGTTCCTTTAAGTGTTGAAGCTCAAGCTGAAGCAAGATTCTTAATGCTTGCTGCTTACAACATCTTAAAACCTCAAGATGGTTCTCCTGTTGTTTCTCCTACACAGGATATGATTCTTGGTTCATATTATTTAACAATTCCTCAAGATAACCAAAAAGGTGAAGGAAAAGCTTTTGCTTCAATTGCAGAACTTGAAATGGCTTACTATAACAAGGAAGTTGAAATTCATGCTCCTGTTAAAGTAAGAATGAAAAAAGTAATTGACGGGAAAGAACATGTTAAATTAGTTGAATCAACTGTTGGTAGATTCTTGTTTAACCAAATCATTCCTCAAGATTTGGGATTTGTTACAAGACAAACTCCAGCAGATATGTTTAAACTTGAAATTGATAAAGTAGTAGATAAAAAAGTTTTATCTGAAATAGTATATAAATGTTTTACAAGACATGGTGCCGCAAAAACATCAATGGTTCTTGATGACATTAAGAAAATAGGTTTCACTTATTCTACAAAAGCTGCCGTAACAGTAAGTATTTCTGATATGGAAGTTCCTGAAGTTAAACATGAACTTCTTGAACAAGCTGATGAAAAAGTAGAAAAAGTTCTTAAACAATATAAGAGAGGTATGATTACCGAAGCCGAAAGAAAAAGAGAAGTTATTGATATTTGGAATGAAACTACAAACCTTGTAACAAATGCGTTACTTGATAACCTTGACCCATTCAACCCAATAAACATGATGGCTGATTCAGGTGCCAGAGGTAGTAGAAACCAAATTAGACAGCTTGCCGGAATGAGAGGTCTTATGGCATCTCCTAACGGTGATATCATTGAACTTCCTATACGTTCAAACTTCCGTGAAGGTCTTGATGTACTTGAATTCTTTATCTCTTCTCATGGTGCGAGAAAAGGTCTTGCGGATACGGCTCTTAGAACAGCCGACTCTGGTTATTTGACAAGAAGACTTGTTGATGTAAGTCAAGATCAAATAATTAAAGAAGAAGACTGTGGAACAAAACATGGTTATGAAGTTACTGCTATTAAAGTAGGTAATGATATAATTGAAGAATTAGAAGAAAGAATTACAGGAAGATACGCTTTCGACGATGTTGTAAATCCAAAAACAGGAGAAGTTATTGTTGCTAAGAATGAACTTATTACAGCAGCAAAAGCAAAAGAAATCGTTGATTGTGGTATTGAAAAAGTAAATATCAGAGCGGTATTTAACTGTAGAAGTAAAATCGGTATTTGTGCTAAATGTTATGGGGTTGACCTAACAAGCATGAAACCTGTAAGTATAGGTGAAGCTGTTGGTACAATCGCAGCTCAATCTATCGGTGAACCTGGTACACAGCTTACAATGCGTACATTCCATACAGGTGGGGTTGCTTCAGCTGAAGATATTACTCAAGGTCTTCCAAGAATTGAAGAATTATTTGAAGCAAGAAGACCAAAAGGTCAAGCTATCATTTCTGATATTGACGGTGTTATCGAAATTACCGAAGAAGACGGACACAGCAAAGTTATCGTTATGAATAACGATAACGGAGAAGTTTTCGAATATGATATTCCATACGGTGCAAGAGTTAAAGTAAGACAAGGGGATAAAATTGAAGCCGGTGATGAAATTACTGAAGGTAGTATTTATCCTGAAGACTTATTAAGAATTAAAGGCATTGACGGAGTACAAAAATACATTTTAACAGAAGTACAAAAAGTATATAGATATCAAGGGGTTCATATTTCAGATAAGCACGTTGAAATCATAATAAGACAAATGCTTAGAAAATATGAAGTTGAAGATGCTGGAGAAACAGACTTGCTTCCTGGAACAAGTGTTGACTTATTTGAATTTGACTCTGCAAATGAAAAAGCAAGAGAAGAAGGAAAACAAGAAGCAACAGGAAGAAGAAAACTTCTTGGTATTACAAAAGCGTCACTTTCTACTTCATCATTCTTATCTGCAGCATCATTCCAAGAAACAACAAAAGTTCTTACAGATGCAGCTATTCAAGGAAAAGTGGATCCATTACTTGGACTTAAAGAAAACATTATCCTTGGTAAATTGATCCCTGCCGGTACAGGTATTAAAAAATATGATCTTGAACTTGTTAAAAATAAAGACGACGATGATGATTTGTTAAAAGATATCTTAAATGAATTAAATGAAGATTCTGATAATGACTTGACTACAATTGACGGTGAAGAATTAACAATTCATAGCATTGATGAAGATGACAATCTAGATGCTTAGAGTACTTCAGATTTTGATTTAGATAACAATGATACAATATAAAAAATAATTAAAATCTACGGCTTTTTAAGTCGTAGATTTTAGTACATATATAAAAGCAGTTAAGAAGAGGAGAAAAGTAATGTCTAAAATAGGATTGTTAGGATGCGGAACCGTTGGAACCGGTGTATATGAAATAATCAATGAAAAAAAAGGGAACTTCTTCGAACAAGACGACTATACAATAAAAAAGATTTTAGTCAGAGATACATCTAAAGAAAGAGAAGGTATTCCAAGTGAGCTTTTGACAAGTAATCCGGATGATATTTTAGAAGATGATGAAATATCATTAATTATAGCGGTTATGGGTAGTTACGAACAAGAATACCCTGCCATTAAAAAAGCTTTAATGAAGAAAAAAGATGTTGTTACCGCAAATAAAGAAATTATATCAAAACACATGGAAGAGCTTCTAAATCTTGCAAAAGAAAATGGTGTTACATTGCTTTTTGAAGCCAGTGTAGGCGGAGGAATTCCGATTATTGAATCTATAATAGATACAATTAAAATAAACAAAATAAATAAAGTTCAAGGTATATTAAACGGAACAACAAACTTTATTTTATCTAAAATGACAAAAGATGAAATGGACTTTGATGAAGTATTAAAAATTGCTCAAGATATGGGATTTGCAGAAGCTGATCCAACAGCTGATGTTGACGGTTTTGATATTTCAAGAAAACTTACTATTCTTTCATCTTTATGTTACGGTACATATATAGATAATGAGGATGTATGTACAAGAAGTGTAAGAAATATAAGTTTATCAGATATAAAAACTGCAGATGAACTAGGATATGTTTTTAAATACATGGCTGAAAGTGAATTATATGATGATAATACATTCGGAGCAACCGTAACTCCTGTATTAATTGGTAAGAATTCTGTTACGAGCAATGTTAATGATGAATATAACGTTATAAATATAAACGGTAATATAATCGGACAACTTTCTTTCCTTGGAAGAGGTGCCGGTAAAGAAGCAACTGCTAATGCCGTTGTTGCTGATGTAATAAAAGTTCTTACAAAATCTGTTCATGATTATACACATCTAAAATTTGAAAATAAATATAATAGCTGTGGTATAGAAAGATATAAAAATAAATTCTATTTAAGAGTTTCAGTAGAAAATGAAACAGAATTTTCAAGAGCTATTGATATAGTTTATAGAAATATAAACAACATTAATCTATCTTATGAAGACGGAAAAATATTCTTAGTTACAGAAGAAATAACAGGAGAATTTATGAGTACGTTATGTGATAGATTATCTCATGTTACTGAAGATGTATTCTATGCTAGAATAATTGATGATATATTATAGGAGGAGATTAAATATGAGAAAAGATGATAGCATTATAAAAGCAATTACAGTTGATGAAGATATTGCAAAAATTTCTGTAATGGAAGTTCCTGATAAACCGGGTATTGCATTTAATTTATTTAGTAATATTGCAAATGAAGGAATTAAAATTGAAAGTATTACTCAAAATGTAAACAGAAGCCAAGTAAATGATATTACTTTTACTGTACCAACAGATGAATTTGAAAAAGCATTTAAAATAACAAGTGATTTCGCAATTGAAGTTGGTGCTACAAAAGTACTTTATGATAAAGGGGTTGCAAAATTATCAGTAATAGGTTCTGGTATGGTTGCAAGTACTCAAGTAGCCAGCAGAGTTTTTAAAGCTTTATATGAAAAAGGCGTAAATATTCAAATGATTTCTACAAGTGAAGTAAAAATTTCTTGTGTAATAGAAAAAGATAAAGCAAAAGAAGCTTTAAAACAAATTTATAAAGAATTTGAAGTAGAATAAAAAAAGACCTTTAAGGTCTTTTTTTATTTATTTAAGTATGTATGCTTCCATTGTTCTTCTTCCAAAAGCTAAAGCAGCTGAATGGGAGTCGAAATAAATATCAATTCTTCCTGAATTAATTGCTCCACCTCTGTCTTCAACTACGTATACTCCTCCGTTAGAGTTGCCTGAAAGTGCAGGGAAATATACTTTTGTTCCAAATGGTAATCCACTCCAAGCAGCAATTGTTCTTCCTGCAGTTGCACGTGTACCACTTGCTGTAATTCCTGTAGAAACACCACAGCATTTTGCACATGAACAGTAAGCTGTAACTTCAACTGTCAATTTCTGATTGTATTTTACCGGAGCACTTCCACCGTTTTCTGATATAAGTATCATGTCATCGGAATCTTTTGCAACTTCTACAATTTTATTTTGAACTTTTGTTTCAACTGTTTTAGTTAAATTTTTTGTTTTTACAACTTCTCCTTTAGCATTTGTTGTAACAACACTTATGTAATTGATTTTACCATTTTGACCTTTTTGAACAACTTTTTCATCTTCGCCATCCAAAGTATCTACTTCTTTATATATTGTTTTATATTTAACTTTTTCTGTTTTATTAACAAGTTTTTGATTTTCATCTAAAACTGCGTATACAGAAGTGTTATCATGTTCAATACTTGAAATGCTTTTTCCCTCTGTAACTTCAAATCCAGCTTGTTCAACAATTTCATTTTTATTTGTAAGTCCTGTATCGACTTTAACAATTTCACTTCCGTCTGTTACGAGAACTTTTGATGCTGTTGTAATTTTAATTACATCATTGTCTTTCAAATTAGCATCAAGAGATTTAGAAATTGTATCAGTACTTGATGGTGTTATTTTTGCAATGCTTAAAGCATCTGCAGTTGTAAGAGATCCAATTTGTTTAACAGTAACGGGATCGTCATCATCGACTATTATACTAACAGTCATTGTAGACATACTAATAAGAATTGCACTTACAGCCATCATTGCTGTAATAAAGAAACATATACATAAAGGGATAAGTTTCTTGTTTAGGTAAGCCTTGATTTTTCTTTTGTGCTTACTTTCTTTAACAAAATCTCTTTGTTCATCAAGTTTGTCTAAATGATCTAAAGCTTCGATGACATCCATATTTTCTTCTTCAATTAATTTCTTTGCTTTTAGTGTGTCATCGTCTATTTCTTGAAGAGCATATTGTGTTAATTTAGTTTCTTCAGAATTTATTGTAGAATCATTTTTATCGGCTTCATTACTATTTTCTTGTATTAAGTTAATTTGTTTTTTATCGTCTTTGTTACTTTCTTGTATTAAATTAAGTTCTTCTTTATCTTCATTTAATACTTCTTCAGTTTTATCTTCCTTTGTAACTTTACTAACAATATTATCATTTGATGTAATTGTACTTTTTAAATCTTGAAGATTAAATTCTTCCGTTTCAAAGTTTTCTTCTTTTGTTTGAAGATTATCTTCTAAAATAGAGATTTCTTCATTAAAAGTATATTCTTTTGTATTTTTCAAGTTTGAAGATGTGTTTGAAACTTCATTAATAAATTCTTCTTCGTTAAAATCTTCTAAAGCTAAATTTACATCTTTTTCAAGGTCTATATTTTCTTTGTAGTTATTTTCAGAGTTTAAATCATCTAACGTTAATGTCAATTTGTTATCTAAGGAAGACTCATTTTTAATTTTATTTTTTTTCAATTTAACTTTGTTTTTTGGTTGTTTAATTTTATCAAACTTTTCCAAAAAATTATTTTTAAATTTACTCATATGTAATCAATCCTTCTAAAGATTTTTTGTATATCAAATATACATTAATTGTAGCTTTTTGTCAAATTTTAAAGAACTTTAGAGGTATGTAAAATATGCCACCACTATATTATGTGGTGTATATATTTATGGTTTTATAAATAAATATTTTTTTATTTATAAAAATTTAATTATATTTGAATGAATAAATATTGTAGCTAAACAAAAAATAAAATATAAAACCATATTTATCAATATAAGTAAAATTTTGCTGATTATGTTTGATTAAAAATGATTAAAAATGATTAAAAATGATTGACAATAAACCAAAGTGGTGATATTATACGCTTATAAAAAGGAAGTGATAATATGCTGACAGAAAAAAGATATGAAAAAATTTTAGAAATTTTAGAAGAAAAAGGCATTGTTACAGTAAAAGAAATTACTGAAAGATTAAATTCTTCTGATGCAACAACAAGAAGAGATTTTAATGCTTTAGATAAAATGGGGAAACTTAAAAAAGTTCATGGTGGTGCAACAAAAATAACAAGTAGCAGATTTGTTATTGAAGAAGAACCTATAAGTCAAAAGGAAAACATAAACAAGGAAGAAAAAGACACTGTTGGTAAATTTGCCGCATCTTTAATTGAAGAAAATGATTTTGTATATATTGATGCCGGAACTTCAACAGGAGAAATGATTAAGCATATAAGTGCAAAAAACGTTACGTTTGTTACAAACGGTCTTTATCATGCTTTAAATTTATCAAAGCTTGGTTACAAAGTTTTTATCTTGGCAGGCGAAACAAGAGAAATGACAGGTTCTGTAGTTGGGAGTGAAGCTGTAAAAAGCATACAAAAATACAACTTTACAAAAGGCTTTTTTGGAACAAACGGTATTGACTTAAATGCGGGATATACAACATATAAAGAAAGTGAAGGGCTTATAAAAGAAGCTGCAATAAAAAAATGTAAGGATGCATTTATTTTAACAGACAGTTCAAAATTTAATAAAATTGCTCCAATTACTTTTTCAAGTTTAGATAAAGCAACAATTATTACTTCTAATTCCGTTGATGAATTATTTATGGAAAAAACAAAAATAATGGAGGCAAAATAATGATATATACAGTTACATTTAATCCTGCGCTTGATTATGTAATGATTATAGACGAATTCAAAAGCGGTAATGTAAACAGATGTGAAAATGAATTTTTAAATCCTGGGGGAAAAGGTATAAATGTTTCTACCATGTTAAGTGAACTTGGTGAAGAAAATGTTGCCCTTGGTTTTATTGCAGGATTTACAGGCAGGGAACTTGTAAATAAATTAAATGAAAGAAATATTAAAACAAACTTCATAGAGTTAAAAGAAGGGTTAACAAGAATAAACGTAAAAATAAAAGGCAATATTGAAAGTGAAATAAACGCAAAAGGTCCTAATATTGATAAAGAGGATTTACAAAAACTTTTAAATCAAATAGATACGTTAAAAGATGACGATATCTTGGTTTTGGCTGGAAGTATTCCTTCATCTATAGATGATGATATATATGAACAAATTATGAAAAGACTAAGTGAAAAGAATGTTCATGTAGTTGTAGATGCAACAAAGGATTTACTTAAAAATGTACTAAAATATAAACCGTTTCTAATTAAACCTAATCATCATGAATTGGCAGAATTCTTTGATGTTAATATAAATTCTGATGAAGAAATTGTGGAATATGCAAAGAAACTTCAAGAAATGGGTGCCGAAAATGTGCTTGTATCAATGGCAGCAGACGGCGCAATCCTTGTTACCAAGGAAAATGAAGTTATCAAAACAAATACTCCAAAAGGAAAGGTAGTAAATTCCGTAGGGGCTGGAGATTCCATGGTTGCAGGATTTATTTATGGGTATTTAAAAAATAAAGATTATAAGGAAGCTTTAAGATTTGGAAGTGCAGCAGGAAGTGCAAGTGCATTTTCAGAATCAATAGCTACAAAAGAAAAAGTAGAAGAATTATTAAAGGAGCTTTAGAGGGAAAATGAAGATTATTGATTTATTAAAAAAAGAAGGTATTGCCCTTAACCCTGAAGTTAAAGATAAACAAGAAGCAATAGATTTTCTTGTTGATTTAATGGATAAAACAGGCAATATATCAGACAAAGAAGAATACAAAAAAGGTGTTCTTGCAAGAGAAGCGCAAGGAACAACAGGAATCGGGGAAGGGGTAGCAATTCCTCACTCAAAAAATAGAGCCGTAAAACAAGCAGGCTTAAGTGCAATGGTAATAAAAGACGGCTTAAACTTTGAGTCTTTAGACGGACAAGATGCTTATTTATTCTTTATGATTGCAGCACCTGATACAGATGCTAACGTTCATTTGGAAGTATTAAGCAGACTTTCTACGTTATTAATGGATGAAAATTTCAGACAAAGTTTAATTAATGCAAAAGATAAAGATGAATTCTTAGCAATGATTGATAAAGCTGAAAAAGAAAAATTCAAAGAAGAAGCTGAAGAAGAAGCTCAAAGTAACGATGGTTACTATGATGTATTAGCAGTAACAGCTTGTCCAACAGGTATTGCTCATACTTACATGGCTGCTGAAGCACTTGAAAAACAAGCTGAAAAAATGGGTATTAAAGTAAAAGTTGAAACTAACGGCTCAGGCGGAGTTAAACATAAACTTACAAGTGAAGAAATAAAACATGCAAAATGTATTATCGTTGCTGCCGACAAACAAGTTGAAATGGCAAGATTTAACGGTAAAAAAGTTATTCAAACAAAAGTTGCAAACGGAATTAATAAGGCAGAAGAACTTTTAACAAATGCTATGAACGGAAATGCTTCTGTTTATGAACATAGCGGAGAAGTAAAAGTTGAAAGTGAAGAAAAAGAAAGTATCGGTAGACAAATTTATAAACACCTTATGAATGGTGTATCTCATATGCTTCCTTTCGTTATTGGTGGTGGTATTCTAATTGCTCTTGCATTCTTATTTGATGATGCAAGTCTTGGTGCTGATACATTCGGAACAAACACTCCATTTGCAGCATTTTTAAAAACAATAGGTGATACAGCATTTGGATTCATGCTTCCTATATTAGCAGGTTTCATCGCTATGAGTATTGCAGATAGACCTGGACTTGTTACAGGTTTTGTTGGTGGTGCTCTTGCAAATGCTGGTGGTTCAGGCTTCCTTGGAGCTTTACTTGCCGGATTTATTGCAGGATATTTAATGATATTCCTTAAAAAAGTATTCTCAAAACTTCCTCATAGTTTAGAAGGAATGAAACCTGTACTTATTTATCCACTACTTGGAGTATTATTAATCGGTGCTATCATTACTTTTGTAGTAAATCCTCCTGTATCTTTACTAAATACAGCAATGACAAACGGATTAAATGCAATGGGTGAATCTTCAAAAGTAATTTTAGGTGTAATTCTTGGTGCAATGATGTCAATCGATATGGGTGGTCCTTTCAATAAGGCTGCATATGTATTCGGTACAGCATCTCTTACAACAGGAAGTTATGATATTATGGCAGCAGTTATGATTGGTGGTATGGTACCTCCTCTTGCAATAGCTCTTTGTGCAACTTTCTTTAAAAATAGATTCCCTAAAGAACAGAGAAGTTCTGCTCTTACAAACTATGTAATGGGACTTTCATTTATTACTGAAGGTGCTATACCATTTGCAGCTGCGGACCCACTTAGAGTAATTCCATCATGTGCTATTGGTGCTGGTGTTGCAGGCGGTTTATCAATGTTATTTAACTGTACACTTCGTGCTCCTCACGGTGGATTCTGGGTAATTGCTATAATTGGGAATCCTTTATATTATATACTTGCGTTAGCAATAGGGTCTTTTGTAGGAATGGCTTTACTTGCTATACTAAAAAAACCTGTTCATGATAAATAAAACCTAAAAATGTAAAAAGCTCGGCATATGCCGAGCTTTTTTATTATAATAAAGTTAATTATAAAATCGGTAAAATTCTTTTATATAAAGCAATGCGTTTATCATCAATATCCATATCTTCATGAAAATGACCAAAATAATGTTTTTTATATTCACAGTTTTTTTCAATTTTTTCAAGGTATTTATTTAATTTATATTCTCCTTTTAACCCTTTCTTAAAGATATTTTTATTTATAGAGTAAGGTGCGGTATGGCTTATTATGTAGTCTATTTTATAATCATGTAACTTTAAATTCTTAAAACCTTCTTCATATTCTTTTTTATTTGGCATTTCTTCAGCCCACCAGGTTCTTCCGCTTTCTCTCATTGATTTATCTATGGAGTTTCCTCCTCCAAAAGTAAAGAATTTTTTTTCTTCTATTGTATAAACTTGTCCTCTCATTAAATGGATTATACTTGGCTTTATAAATTGAACATTGCCTCCCATCCATTTTGTAACTTTATATCTTTTCAGTAAATCAAAATTTTCATGATTTCCGTCTACCCATAGTGTAGTAAAATTTTTATTTTCAAGTTTGTTAAGATAAAAATTATCTCCTCTTCCGTTTCCCCAAATTCCCCCAAAGTCTCCGCATATTATTAAATAATCATTTTTTGTCATATTTCTTTGTTCTGGGAAATACTTTTCTTCCAGTTTTTTTATATCAAGGGGAATATGGGTGTCTCCTGTAACGTATATCATATTTTTACCTCATTTAATCGTAAATATATAAATCCTTTCAATTATTTATGGTTATCTTTTGTTATAAATGCTATAATAACAAATTGGATATAAATGTATTTAATGGAAAGGACATATTTAATGAATATATTATCAAAATTATCTAATAAAAACAAAGGAGTTATGTTTATTATTTTATCTTCCTTTTGCTTTGCGGCAATGAACGTTTTTGTAAGAATGGCAGGAGATCTTCCTTTCATTCAAAAAAGTTTTTTTAGAAATTTTATAGCGTTTTTTATAGCATTATTTTTACTTCGCAAAAACGGAATAAAATTTGAAATGCCTAAAGGGTCTAGGTTAGATTTAGTCTTAAGAGCAACATTTGGAACCATAGGAATTTTTTGCAATTATTATGCAATAGACCATATGCTTGTAAGTGATGCTTCAATGCTTAATAAACTTTCACCTTTCTTTGTAATAATATTTTCTTATTTTATTTTAAACGAAAGAATAAAGCCATTTCAAGCTTTATGTGTATTAATTGCATTTGCGGGGGCTCTTTTTGTAATTAAACCCGGATTTACGGGAATGCCTATTTTCCCTGCTTTAATAGGTACAATGGGAGGAATGTGTGCAGGTATTGCTTATACATATGTAAGAAAGCTTGGAACTCAAGGTGTTAAAGGACCTTTTATAGTGTTCTTCTTCTCTGCTTTTTCATGCATTGTATCTCTTCCTTATTTAATATTTGAATTTACTCCAATGAGTATGTATCAAATATTTATTTTACTATTGACAGGGCTTGCAGCCTCAGGAGGGCAGTTTTTTATAACGGCAGCATATACTTATGCACCTGCGGGAGAAATCTCAATATATGACTACTCACAAATTATTTTTGCTACGTTCTTGTCCTTTGTTTTTTTAGGACAAATTCCGGATATGTTAAGTGTAGTTGGATATGTAATAATATGTATTGCATCAATAATAATGTTTTTATATAACAATAATAAAATAATGTTAAAGGAGAAATAAAATGGATTTACCAAAAGACCCAATAATACTTTTAAGTTTTATAAATACAAAATTAAGAGATTTTTATCCAAATTTGCATGAGCTTTGTATGGATTTATCAGTAGAAGAAACTGAAATAATAAACAAACTTTCAAGTGTAGGATTTGAATATAATAAAGAAAGAAATTGTTTTGAATAATTAAAAGCCAAACTATTTAGTTTGGCTTTTAATTATATAATTTAAGTAATAATAAAATGGAACTTACAAAAACCATTAAAATGGTAGCAAGGACTATTATTATTTTATCTGCTGTTTCTTTTTTTAATATTTTTGTAAATATATTATAAAATACTACACCAAGTAATCCTCCTAGTATATTTAGTATAATATCAGTAATATCACTTGCCCCAATTCCTAAGGTGTATTGTAGTATCTCAAAACTAAAGCTCGATATTAAAAATACAACAATGTTATTAAAATAAGATTTTTTTCTTTTTATATTGTATAAAATACCAAATGGAAAAAATAAAATAATGTTTCCCGTTAAGTCTAGTCTGTTTACCATTCCATTAAACAAGTCATTAAAGGGTATTAAATTAATGCTTCTTGAAAAATATCTATTATAAGAAAAAAGCTCAACAGGGGTTACATACTTAAATAAAATTTGAGAAAATAAAAAATAAACATAAAAAATTATTAATAAAAATAATAGAATATTCCATAATGATAATTTCTTCATAATATTATCCTTCCTTTTGCTAGTAATATAACAAAAAGTTTTTAGGATAATATTTAGAAAAAATTAAAATTGTATGAATTGTAAAGTTAATTTAAAGAAGGGAAGATGTTATTTAGGAAAGGTAAGTATCTATGATAAAATTTAACGATTAGTCCTACTAATACAGCTGATATTATAGTTCCAATTCCTATACCGTTCATTCCTCTAAAGAATAGAAAAGATAAAATTGTAGCACTTGACATTAATGTTACATCAAATATTACTTTAATTGTTCCAAATTCTTTTTTAGTTACGGTTGATATTGCGCTTACTATTCCTTCTCCCGGAACCATAATAACTTTAGGTAAAACTTCAAGAGTAATTCCGAAAGCAAGAATTGCACATCCTAAAATTAAAAATATTCCTTTTGTTATAAAAGTTTGTGGATTTAAAAAATAAAGCATATTCATACTTATATCAATAAATAAACTAAATACTATATTAACCACTATTTGTAAAAGTTGTATGATTTGAAAATTTTTACGAAGAAGAATAATTTGTATGATAATAAATAACATATTCATTATAAATGTAAATTCTCCAAGAGTAGGAGTAAATTTAAGGCTTAATACACAAGGAAGACTGGAAATAGGTGATGTTCCAAGTGCTGCTTTTGTAATAAAAGCAATACCAAAGGAATTTATAATAACTCCGATAATGAAAACAAGATATCTTTTAAATAAACTTTCTTTTGTCATGTAATTATCAACTCCTTTTTTTAATATATTATAAATCAATTATATCAAAATTTATGAGTTTATGGAATAAAAAGTAATAAAATATAATATAGTTTAATATATTTTCATCGTTTACAATAATTTTGCTCGTATAGATAAATTATGTAAAACGTTTAATTGTAATTGAATATTAATTTATTCTGATTGTGTTTGGCTGTTTACTGCTTTGCTTTTTAAAAATATATAAACACCTATGAAAATTATTATTCCTCCGATAATTTGATAATAAAATATTTTTTGTGAAAATATAATATAATCATAAAAGGCTGCAAAGATAGGTCCTAAAAGATTTATTACGCTTACGGTTGTTGCTGAAACATATTTAACAGCAATATTGAATATTGCATGTCCAAGCATTGTGCAGAAAATACATAAACCAAAACAGTTTAAATACATTTCTTTTGGATAACCTGTAAAAGGAGTTTTGGTAATTATGGCAATTAAACCTAATACTATGCTGCAAACACTAAACAAAATAAAAAGGAAAGTATATTCCTCTATATCTTTAAGTGCTTTCTTGGAACATAAAAGATATGCACAAAAAAACAATGCAGTAAATAAAGAGATGACAAATCCAATAAAAGAACCGCCTTCTTTTGAACTAAGTAATGTAAATATTCCTATGAAAACAAGACCTAAAATAGCAATAATCATTGCATTTATGCCTTTTTTATTTATTTTTTCCTTAAAAAGAAAATATGATGCAACGGCTATTGTTATAGGTTGTAGTGCACCTGTGATAGTTGATATAAAACCATTTGTATACATAAGTGAAGAAAAATAACAAAAAAAATGAAGAGCCATAAAAATACCGCCAAGCAAGCAGTATTTTAGGGTATGCCATTTTAGGTTTAAAGAATGATTTCTTTGTCTATAAAAAACAAAAGGAACCATAATAAGAGCAGAAAAGCTCAATCTATAGAACCCGATTATTATAGGCATACCTCCATAACTTAATGCATTTCTTGTAAAGATTACTGCCGTATTTGCAAAAAGAACAGAAAGAATTAATATGATATAAAATTTTTTACTATTATTCATTGCCTAAACTCTTATTAAATTTTAAGCCACACACCCACCATCGACATGATAGAATCAAGTGCTTACTCGAGTATGGACTCAAATCAGGTGATTTCGGGGCACATCATAGCACTTACTTACCACTGCTTGCTCTCGCACCTGATGGAGTTTGTAAGGTATAATTGCACGAAGCCCAATTCTCAACATCCATAAAGGAGTGCTAACCTTAATTGTATCAGCCTCAAAGCGGGAATTCAGTCTTGCTATAGCGGATTGCAAGTACAGGGCACCGCTAACTCCCCACTTAGTGTGGCTAATTAATTATAAATTTTTTAAAAGGTTAAGTCAAGGGGAAAGGGAAGAATAATATTTATATATTAAATATGGTATATAAATAAAATATTGAAAATTTATATATTTATAATTTTATGTTGTTATTTGTTTTATTTGAATAAAAAAAGCAGAGGTTGACTCTGCTTTTTAATTTATATCTTTTATTTCATTTTTCTTGATTTCAGGCAGTATCGTTAGAAGCATTGTTATGAAACAGGCCGCTCCTCCGATAAAATTCGATATTGGTTCAGCCCAAAATACTCCGTTTACATGGTAAGAAAAGAATTTTGGTAAAATAATAGTTAAAGGTACAACAATGATAACTTTTCTAAATATCGAAAAGAATACCGCATGTTTTGATTTTCCTAGGGATACAAAGACTTTTTGTCCTGCAAATTGAAGAGCCATCATGAAAAATCCAAAGAAGTAAATTTCAATAGCAGGTATGCTTTTTGAAATTAAATTTGGGTCATGATTGAATATTTTTATAAATATATCCGGAAATTCTATTACCACAAACCATGCTATGAAAGTATATAAAATACATGTTATACACATGAATTTTATTGCTTTTTTTAAACGGTCGTATTTTTTTGCTCCGTAGTTATAGCTTAATATAGGTCCTGCTCCGTCGGTAAGTCCTGTAACGGGCATAGAAAATATTTCTCTGATGGAATTTAGTATGGTCATTACTCCAACATATAAATCTCCTCCGTATACTTGTATGGTAGCATTGCATACTACTTGTACGGTGCTGTTAGTAATGGCCATAATAAATCCCGACATTCCAAGACCTATAATTTTTTTTATTCTGTTTAATTTTAATTTCATTGTTTCTTTTGTAAGTTTTATGAGAGCTTTTTTGCTTGTTAAAAAATGGAGTACCCATATGCTAGAAAAAAACTGAGATATAATAGTTGCAGTTGCGGCACCTTTTACACCCATGTTTAGATAAAAAATAAAGAAAGGATCAAGTATTATATTTACTCCTGCACCAAAAAGAGATGTTAACATTCCTATTTTTGCGAAACCTTGTGCATTAATAAAACTGTTCATTCCAAGGCTAGTCATTACGAAAATATTTCCAAGCAGATATATAATTATATATGCACTTGCAAAGGGATATGTTTCGTCACTTGCGCCAAATAAATATAATATAGGTTTATGAAAAGTGATTCCTATTACTGTAAGAAATAAAGCAACGATAATCATCATTACAAAAGCATTTCCCATTATATTACCTGCTTCTTCATCGTTCCCTCTGCCTCTTTCCATAGAAAACAAAGGAGTTCCACCGATGCTGAATAAGTTTGTAAATGCCGTTACAATCATGATTATCGGAAAACAAAGCCCAAGTCCAGTAAGGGCAAGTGTTCCTGTTTGTGGTATTCTTCCTATGTAAATTCTGTCTATCATGTTGTAAAGAAGGTTTATAAATTGTGCCATTGTCATTGGTATTGCAAGTTTTAGTATATGTTTTGACACACTTCCTTCGCCAAAGTTTGCTGTATTATTCATTGTTCCTCCTTTGGTTTATTATTTATAATTCTATTATATACCTTTACAAAATTTTTACAAAATGAGTAATGAAAATTTATTTTCTTCCTTTTATTAGTTTAAATATAAAAAAACGAAAGTAAATTTTACTTTCGTTTTTTATTGTTCTGATATTTTAATTTATAAAACAAATTTATATTTTACATGAATTGTAGGTGGTATTAATAATGCATTGATTTATAAAAATCAGTACCTGCCGATAATACTTTTACGTTTTTAAAACCCTTTGCTTTAAGTATTCTCATTGCATTATATGAACGTACACCTATTTTACAATAAGTTATTATAGTTTTATTTTTATCAAGTTCTGAAAATCTTTTTCTTAGTTGTCCAAGAGGTATATGATAAGAAGGTTCGATTCTATACATTTCTTTTTCGAAATCCTCTGTAACATCTAAAATGATAAAATCATCTTTATTTTCTTTAATCATTTCATCAAGTTCATCGTATTCTATAAAATCTACCATATTGTTTAGAACATTTTCTGCTACATATCCAAGCATATTTACAGGATCTTTTGCTGATGAGAATGGAGGAGCATATGCAAGTTCAAGATTTTGTAAATCATAAATTGTTGCATTTAATTTCATTGCCGTAGCCATAACATCAATTCTCTTGTCTACACCTTCTTTTCCAACTATTTGTACTCCGAATATTTTACCTTTTTTATCAAAAATCATTTTTAAAGTAATAAAGGTTGCATTTGGATAATATCCTGCATGAGATTTTTGGTTGATTATTATTGTATGATAATCTTTATTTTTTTCTTTTCCCATTAATTTGAGTTGTTTTTCGTTAAGACCTGTTGCGGCTGCATTTAAACCGAATATTTGAGCAATGGAAGTTCCCATGCTGCCGCTATATTCTTTATCTTCACCTGTTAGATAATCCGCAAGGATTCTTGCTTGTTTGTTTGCAGGTCCTGCAAGAGGAATCATTGTTTTATCTTTTGTTATAAAATTAGTAACTTCAATAACATCTCCAAGAGCATAAATATCTTCTTTTGATGTTTTCATATGTTCATTAACAACAATACCGCCTCTTTGATTAAGTTCTAATCCTGCATCTTTTGCAAGAATGTTGTTAGGTTTTACTCCTATTGAAAGTATTACCATGTCACTTTGTACTGTTTTACCGCTTTGAAGTAAAATATTTAATTGCTCTTTTTCTTCCTTAAAAGCTTTTACTCCATCTTTTAAAATTAAATTTATGCCTTTTGATATTATTTCTTCATGGAGAAGATTTGCCATTTCAATGTCAAGAGGTGCCATAACCTGATCTTGCATTTCTATTATTGAAACTTCAATTCCTTGTTTTGCAAGATTCTCTGCCATTTCAAGTCCAATAAAACCTCCGCCTATAACACTTGCTTTTTTAGGTTTATTGTTAGTAATAAAAGATTTTATTTTGTCAGTATCGTTTATGTTCCATAAAGTAAATATTTTTTCATTATCTATTCCCTCAATAGGAGGTCTTAGCGGACTTGAACCAGTTGAAATAATTAGTTTATCGTATTTTTGATAATACTCTTCATTTGTTACTAAGTCTTTTACTTTGACTTGTTTGTTATCTTTATCTATTTTAATTACTTCGTTTTTAATTTTTACGTCTATGTTAAATTTGTTTTTCATTGCTTCTGGTGTTTCCAAAAGTAAATTTGCTCTTTGATTTATTACATCCCCTATATAATAAGGAAGTCCACAGTTTGCAAAAGATATATAATCTCCTCTTTCAAATATGATGATATTTGCATTTTCTTCTTTTCTTCTTAATCTTGCAGCTAAAGTTGCTCCTCCCGCAACTCCTCCTATAATAACAATATTTTTCATGATTATATTCTCCTTTGATTTTATAAATTTATTATATACGAAAAAAAAATTATTTCGGTGACTTAATCACATAAAAAAGTTGTTATTTATAAATATAAAAGAAATTTATATAAAATGATTTATATATTTAATAGAATTATGAAAGAAAAATGAAACTTTAAAATATACAAGCAAATAATTAAATATAAACTTTTTAGAACTAAAGTTTTATGCTATAATTAAGCGGATATTATTTATTAAAGGGGTAAAAATATGGAAATAAAAAATAAATCAATGCTTGCCGATTTTTCACTTTTAATTATGGCATTAATATGGGGAAGTGGATTTATATTTACTAAAAATACATTGGATTCATTAACAGGAATTCAACTAATATTTATTAGATTTTTAATAGCATTTGTAACGCTTTTTATTTTTAACATTAAAAAACTTAATTTGATAAAAAAATCTACAATATATAAAAGTATAATTATAGGATTTGTTCTTTTTCTTGGATTTGCATTCCAAACTTATGGACTTGTGGAAACATCAGCGGGAAAAAGTGCATTTTTAACTGCTGTATATGTTGCAATAGTTCCGTTTATAGCTATGTTTATAGGTGATAATAAACCTGAAAAACATAATTTCTTAGCGGCTTTTCTTATGATAATAGGAATATTCTTCCTTACTATGAATCCAAAAGAAGGATTTAGTATAAATTATTATGACGGCATTACTCTTATAGGTTCTATATTTTGGGCTTTCCATGTGTTCTTTGTTGGGCATTTTTCAAAAGGAGAGGATCCTATTATACTTTGTATGATGCAGATGTTTTTTGCGGGAGTATTTGCATTTGTACTTTTACTTTTTAACGGTGAAATATCAACATTTAACATAACAGGAAATACTATTCCTACTTTACTTTATTTAGGTGTAATTGCTTCGGCTGTTACTTTCCTTATTCAAAATGTTGCTCAAAAATATACTTCTCCTACACATGCAGGAATACTTATGAGTATGGAAAGTGTATTTGGAACTATATTAGGTATTATTTTCCTTAATGAAGTTTTTTCTATGCAAATGCTTGTAGGTGCTGTTATAATATTTACAGCTTTAATTTTAGCGGAAACAAAATTTGAATTTTTAAAGAAAAAAACTTTAAAAGAGTAATGTTAAAGGAGAATTATGATAAATACAATTTTTATTGAAGACATAAAAAAAATAGTCGGTGAAAAAAATGTTTTATTAAACGAGCCGATGAAAAAGCACACAACATTTAGAAGTGGTGGAGAAGCTGAATTATACATAAATGTTTTAAGCAGTGAAAATTTAGTTGAACTTATTAAATATCTTAAAGAACATAATATAGAATATATTGTTCTTGGAAGAGGAAGTAATGTTCTTGTTAAAGATGGAGGAATAGATTCAGTTGTTATAAGTACTTCTATGATGAAAAATTTATCTGTTAAAGATAATATAATAGAAGCAGATGCTGGAGTTTCTCTTGCTTTAATTGCAAACGAGGCTTTAAAAAACGAACTTGAAGGTTTTGAGTTTGCAAGCTGTATCCCCGGAAGTCTTGGGGGAGGCGTTTTTATGAATGCCGGTGCTCATGGAGGAGAATTAAAAGATGTATTGGTTGATGTTACTGTTTTTGATGGAAAAGATATAAAAGTGCTTTTACCTGATGAGCTTGATTTGAGTTATAGACACAGTAATGTTGAAGAAAAAGGATATGTTGTTCTTTCTGCAAGAATAAAACTTGGAAAAGGCGATACAGAAAAGATTAAAAATAAAATGGCAGAAAATAAAGAGTATAGAGTAAATGCTCAGCCAATGGAACCCTCAGCGGGGAGTACCTTTAAACGCCCTGAAGGATATATTGCAGCAAAACTTATTGATGATGCAGGACTTAAGGGTTTTCATGTAGGTGATGCTTACGTAAGCGAAAAACACGCAGGTTTTATTGTTAACAAAAATAAAGCTAAAAGCAGAGATATTCTTGAAGTTATTGATTATGTGAAAAAGGAAGTATACAATAAATATAACGTAATGCTTGAAGAAGAAGTAAGAATCATAGGTAAAGATTCTTAGGAGGTATATTATGAATTATGCTGATTTTAAAGTTATAAAAGATAAACTGGAAAGAAGAGCCAAAATATTATCAGTTTTTCCTATATTTATATTTTTGGCTATGATATTTCAAATTGTACTTTTGATTGTTCAAGTAAATACTGCTGCAACATGGTTTAACTTTGTTTTGGTAGATCAATTATTTTCAAATGCCCGCATTTTTGCTGGGGTTGATAATATTGTTTTATCGGTTATGTTTTATGGTGCAGTTGCAATTTGTGTATTGATAATTGGTGCTTGTGCATATTTTTGTTATAAGAATGTGAGAGTATCTTATTCGGTACTTATATTCTTCTATCTAATAGATTTTCTTATTGCAATACTTTCAATCGATTATATTCAAATAGGAATACATTTTGTATTTTTATGTTTCTTGGTATATGGCAGAAGAACACTTACTCATCTTGACAGCATACCAAAAGAAGTTTGGGGTTATGGCGAATAAAAAAAGAGCATTAATGCTCTTTTTTATTTGAATTTTACAGCTGTTCCATAAGCGAATACTTCTGCAGCTCCTTGCATTATCGCAGATGAAGCATATCTTACGGCAACTATTGCATCTGCTCCCATATTTGTTGCTTCCATAATCATTCTTTTTGTTGCCATAGCTCTTGATTCGTCCATCATTTGGGTATAAGACTTAAGTTCTCCTCCAACAAGATTTTTAAATGTTTGAGAAATGTCTTTACCTAAGTTTTTTGTTTGAATACATGAACCTTTTACAAGTCCAAGTGTTTCAAATTCTCTGCCTTCGATTTTTTCAGTAGTTACTAAGATCATCTTCTTCTCCCTCCTCTATTTCCTTTAATCTTTCAATTACAACATTAATCATTGTTTTTATTAAAAATATCAATATTAAAGTTATAATTACTTTAAAAATTAAAGAAATATTTAAAAATATTATTGATAATATATATATTATAAGAAGAACACAAATAAGTATTCCAATTATAATAGGTGCTATTTTTTCTTTGTTTTTATCTTTCACTTTTTCACCTAAAAAATTATATCTTCAAGAAATCTGTTTCTTATATCGTTTATTTGTTTATTTGTAACGTCACATGATAATAAATAATTCTCAAAAGAAGAATATTCATCCATTATATATTCTATTGTTGCATCTATAAATTCGGGTTTTGATAGAAATACTCTTGATTTTGTTATGTTATATTCTCTTACAAAATCAGGATCTTCTCCCATATATGTATGTGAAACTTGATAGTTTGCAACTATGTCTTTTAAGCTTACGTTTGCAATGCCAAGAAGGAGCATTGAAACAATTCCAGTTCTGTCTTTTCCTGCGGTACAGTTAAAGATAAGGCCTCCATCTAAGTTCTCTGATATTATATCAAATATTTCTTTGATTGCTTTTTTATTAGACAGTCTTTTTATATATCCTTGTATCATATCAAAATAGCCATCTTCTTTTGTTATGTCTGCCTGCATATCTTTTACACTTAGTGGCACATTATAATATTTTATGCCGTCTATATTTTTTAGTTTACTTGGTTTTTCTTTAACTTCTTCTTCACTTCTTAAATCTAGTACTGTTTTTATACCGTATTTAATCAGAAAATCAATATCTTCATTTGTTATAATGCTTAACGATGAAGAACGTATAAATTCTTTATATTTTGTTATTTTTTTATCTTTTGTAATATAACCACCAAGGTCTCTTGTGTTTTGTGTTCCTTTTAGTGGAAGTGTTCCGGAAATATGTAGTTCTTTAATATTCATTTTAATTTTCCCTTTTTGTTTTATTGTACCATAAAATTTTTTTTTAATATGTCTTTTGTTAATTCTTAATTATTATTTAGAAAAATTTAATATGTATTTTACCTAATGATTATTAATTTACTGGTATAAGCCTACTTTAAAAAAAAGTTTTAAAATATTTATTTATGGATGTATAATTAATATAAGTATTATATTTTCTAATAAAAGGAAGGTAGAAAAAATGAGCGATATTGTATTTAAAAATGAAGACATTAATTTGATGGAACACAGAAGAGTAAGCAAGAATACGGGTAATGTCACTTATGAAATGCATCTTGTAGATGATGAAGATACAAAAATGATGGTAAAAATAATGATATACCCAAAAGGAGTTTTTACACCTTGGCATACGCATGACTGCGCTCATGGCATGTATGTAATAAAAGGAACATTATACACAAACTTAGGAGATTTTGAAGCGGGAAGTTTTGTTTGGTTTAAAGAGGGAAGCAAGGCTTTTCACGGAAGTAAAGATGAAGATGTTGAAGTTTTGTTTATAACAAATAAAGAATTCAATATAAATTACTTATAAAAAAGAGCATTTTAAATGTTCTTTTTTCTCATATCTATTATTTGAATATTGTAGTTTTTTAATTTTTCTAAAAATATATTGTAGCCTATATCATCATTTTCTATTTTTAATACAGGATTATTATCAATAAATAAAATTGTTGCCATGTTGATAATTCTGCATGAAGTGAATTGATAAAAATAAAAAGTGTTTCCCTTTGAATCCGTTATTCTTTCGTCTTCTACTATTACTTTTCTGTTTATGGCTTTTTGAACTGAAAAAAGATTCATTATTATTACAAATATAAACAGTACATCCCATATTATAGAATCATGAAATATAAGACCTTGTTTGTATAATGCAAATCCGGCTACAACCAAAATTAATATTACTGTGTGAAATACTACTTTTGATTTTGGTTTTTTCATTATGAAATAGTCTTTATTATTTATTGTTTCTGTCTTTTTATTTACTGTTTTATTCATATATTTTGTCCATAAAGAAAAACAAAACATTCCTAAAAATATTCCTATTATTGTTGCGATAATACTCATTTTTTACTCCTTAAGTGTTATATCTATTTTAACTGGGTTATGGTCTGCAAAATTAAACTTTGTATCTATTGTTTCTATGTTGTTAAGTTTTATGTTTGGAGAAAGTATAAAACCGTCAATTACATGATACTGCGTGTTTGGGCTTTTTTCATCAAATTCTTCATTTAATAATCTTGATGTAGGAGTCTTGTCATCGGTAACTATGTTCCATCCTTTTAAAAATTCCTCTATATCAAGTTTCCCCGGTTTAAAGTGTTCATCTTTTATAAGAGGATATTTATTTATGTTAGTGTTTGGAAAAATTTGATTAAAATCTCCGCCTGCTATACAGTAATTTCCTTTTTCGTACTCTGTTTTTAAAATATCCGTAAGTATCTTTGTTTGTTTTACTTTTCCTTCTCCATTATCATATGCTTCTAAATGTAGATTTACCAGAATAAGTTCTTTTTTAGAGTTTTTTATCTTAACTCTTTCAACAAGAAGACATCGTTTTAATTGACATAATCTTAATGGATATTTAAAAGAAACAGGAAGAGAATATCTTTTTGCCGAAATTGTTTCATAAGGGTTTAGAGTTAATATTCCGCTTTCAACTTTTCCAATGGTGTCTTTTATTGGGTATGGGATATATTTACATGAAAAATTTTTAGCAAAATAAGATGTCTTTTTAAATACTTTTGATAAGTATCTTACTTGGTTTGTATTATATCCTCTTTTTGACTTTGTGTCTATTTCTTGTATAAAAATTATGTCAGAACCTGTTTCCCTTATATTTTCTTCAATCCCTTTAAGGTTTCTTATTACCATTTTTTTTGATTCGATTCTGGTTCTTTTCCCTCCGTCCATGAAAAAATCACTGTCGGCACTGTCGTTACAGTATCCTATATTATATGTAAGAACACTTAAAGAATCGTTAATATGAAGTTCTTTTTCTTCGCCTTTTCTTATAAGAAGTGCATCTTCTATTTCTTCAGGTTTATATTCATTTATTGTTAAATATAAAAGCAATGCCAAAATAAGTATTATAAGTAATCCAATTAAAGCTGTTATTATTATGAATATCATTTTAACTCTCCCATTTTATAATTATATCACAAAAAAATAAAAGAAGAATATATCTTCTTTTATTTGTATGAATTGATATTTTTTAATTTTTTGCTTTTAATTTTTTCCATGTAGTGTTCTTTTGATTCAATTATTGCACACCACTTATCAACCAAACATATTATAACGGCTTCTTTACTTTTAGGAATAGCTCTAAAGGTTAGGGGCCACATGTGAGAATGTATAATATTTTCTTCCTTTTTTGTTAAATCAAAATGTTTTTTTGCATTTTCAAGTGCTGCTTTAGGATGATTAAATCCATGCATTCCTTTTCTTTCTACTGTTTTATCATGCCAGTCATAAAGATAGAAATCATGTAGCATTGCACCTCTTAAAAGTTGTTTTTCCTGTATTTTTAAATTGAATTTTTTTGATAAAATATAACTGTATAAAGCAACATTTAGAGAGTGCGCATATGTTGTTGTTCCTCCATGCTGTCTATATCCTTGCATTTTTTGTACTTCTTTATGGGAAATTATTTCTTTTATTTCATTAAAGAAAATTCTTTTTTCTTCTCTTGTCATTTCTTTAAACCACCTTAAAAGTATTATATTATATTTTTTATATTAATACATATATATTATGAACTTCTTAAGAAAAAATTATAAATTTTTTAAATTATAAATAAAAAAATTTCAAAAAGATATTGACAGATTTTATTTTTTTATATATAATAATAAAGCTTTATGAATCTGCGGATGTGGCGGAATTGGCAGACGCGCTAGACTTAGGATCTAGTACTTCGGTGTGGGGGTTCGACTCCCTTCATCCGCACCAGTTTGAAATTAAACCGATTGTTTTACAATCGGTTTTTTTGTTTTATATTAAATATCATATATATTTTAATTTTACAAAAAAGGAGCATAAGCTCCTTTTTATTTTTTTATTAAAAGCTTTTCTCCCGGATGAATTAATTCAAGGTGATTTAATTTAATTAAGACTTCTTCTGTTGTATTATATTTTTCTGCAATTTCTTTTAAAGTGTCACCATCTTTTACGGTATAAGTTATATATTCTTTGTTTTTTTCTTCTTTATTTATTAAAATTTCTTCTTTGAATCTATCCATATCAACATGTCCGCTTATTCCTTTTACACTACCTCTGCTGGAATATTGAAAGCCTGACCATTTTGACCAATGCCCTGTTGTATATGGGCTTTTTACACCGTAATCGGCAATCCATAAAAGGTATTTGTTAAGATCTTTTTTCCATACGGTTTCTACGTCATAAGCATTTGAGTAAAAGGCGGGTTTGTATCCTAAAAGTTTTTCCAAAGTTTCCATATATACTTTAGCAATGTCATTACATTCTTTTTTGCTTAATCCGTCAAGTTGTTCAAAATCCATGGCAGGTCTTAGTTGTTGGTCTTTATTTTTTATAAGAGAATAAAAGAAATGAGCCTGTTCTCTAGCCTGTCTTGTATTTCTTGCGGTTACGTAATGATAAAATCCAATTTTTAAATCTTCTTTTTTAGCTTCTTTATAGTTTCTTTCAAATTTAGTGTCTGTATAATTGTTTCCTTGTCCTGCCCTTATATAAACAGCTTCTATGCCATCTTTTTTTACTTCTTTAAAATTAATATCTCCTTGCCAAACGCTTACGTCAATACCCTTAAATTCACTATTTGCACTAATTATTCCCACAGAGCAGATACAAATTAAAAAACAAATACATAGTATTATTACTGCTTTTTTATTTTTTTTCATAAGATTCCTCCTCAACGTATAATATGAGCTTATAAAAAATGTGCTACATAAAAGAGAATATATAAAATATTTCGTTTTTGAAATTTCCCCATATTATTTATTTCATAAAGTTATAATGAACTTATATGGACATGTTTTTAAAAGGAAATTTAAGAAATTAAAATAAATGTATTTTTAGTATAAAAATTTATAAACAGAGGTTTTATTATGAGAAAATTAATTAAATTCTTATTGCTTTTATCTATTATAGGGCTTTCTTACATAACAATAAAAAATCCTACAATGATTTCAAGAATGCAGGATAAAATAGCGGGTTCAATAAAAAATGAAGTGGAATCTAATAAAAGTAAAATAACCGTTTATTATAAAACGGCAGATTCATATGTTGTGCCTCTTACAAGAATAGTTTCGAGTGAAGAAGCGAAATTTGATAACGTAATAAACCTTATGACTGACAATGAAGAAAATGGAAAAGTTGCAAGTAAAAATGGACTTTTTCCAACTGTAATTGCCGGAAGTATTAAAAGTGTAAAATTAGAAGATAATACAGCAAAGGTAGAGTTAAGTGAAAAGGCTCAATTTGCCGATGAGCAAGATGAAAAAGCATTTATTATTTCCATTGTGTATGTCCTTACGGAATTTGAAAATGTTGATAGTGTAAGTTTCGAAATGGGAGATAAAGAAACTCTTACATATGGCAGTGAAATGAATAAATTATATTATCGTGAAAATATAAATGAAATTGAGAAAAGTAAAAATTCAAAATCAAAACATACCATGTATATTGCTAAAAAATGTGAAAACGTATATAATTATATACCGTATAGTGTGTATACAGATAAATCAGATTTAAGCTTAAAAGATATACTTATAATCCATTTTACTATGTGTAACATGAAGAAATATTCTTCAATGGTATTTGCGACAACTGCAAATATAGAAGATGTAATAGTAAAAGGAGAGAGTGTATATATACATTTAAGCAAAGAATTTTCTTTAATGGACAAGGCAATGCTGAATTTATATAAAAACAGCGTTGCGCTTACTGTAAAAGAAAATTCTGATGATATAAAAAAAGTTCGATTTGTGATAGACCAAAATGATAATAAAGATGGTATAATTGAAACTGAACTTGTAAATGACTATTCAAACGAAGAAAGACAATAAAGGAGTGAGTTGATGGAAAGAATTGATAAAAGAAATTATGATGAAAAAAGACCAGTAAAAATCACAAGAAATTATACAATGTATCCTGATGGATGCGTTTTAATAGAGGTTGGGAACACAAAAGTTATATGTTCTGCTTTTATAGAAAATAAAGTTCCTCCGTTTTTAAGAGGAGAGGGAACAGGATGGATAACATGTGAATATTCAATGTTACCTTCTTCAACACAAACAAGAAAGAAAAGAGATATAAACAGACTTAAATTAGATGGAAGAAGTGCAGAAATACAAAGACTTATAGGCAGAAGTTTAAGAAGTGTTGTTGATTTATCAATTCTTGGAGAAAAGACAATAATGATAGACTGCGATGTTATCCAAGCTGACGGAGGTACAAGAGTTGCAAGTATTACTGGAGCATTTGTTGCTTTATATGATGCTTTAAATAAAATGGTTGAAAAGGGAGATATTGAAAGACTTCCTCTTACATCTTTTGTTGCAGCAATAAGCGTTGGTATTGTAGATAATGAACCTCTTCTTGATTTATGCTATGTAGAAGATTCAAGTGCAATTGCGGATATGAATGTTGTAATGAACGAATATGGTGAATTCATTGAACTTGGTGTTACAGGAGAAGAAAGACCTGTAAAAGAAGAAGAACTTACAAAACTTATTTCTCTTGCAAAAAAAGGAATAAAAGAATTAATAGACATTCAAAGAGAAGTTTTAGGTCTTAGTAAATAGAGGTTAAAATGAAAGAAGTAATAATAGCATCTGCAAATAAACATAAATTAGAAGAGATAAAAAGTATATTAACAGATTATAAAGTAATAAGTATGGAAGAAGCAGGCTTTGTTGATGATATTGTTGAAGATGGAAAAAGCTTTGAAGAAAATGCACTTATAAAAGCTAAAGCCATCAATAAAAAAACTGGTAAGCTTGTTTTAGGTGATGATTCGGGACTTATGGTAGATTATTTAAACGGAGAGCCCGGAATATATTCTGCAAGATATGCAGGAGAAGAAAAAGATGATGATAAGAATAATAAAAAATTATTAAAAGCTTTGGAAGGTGTAAAAAAAGAAGACAGAAAAGCTAAATTCGTATGTTGTGTAGGAATATGTTATGAAGACGGAAGTGTTGAAACAGTAAGAGGTGAAGTTGAAGGTGAGATAGGTTTTAAGGAAGTAGGAGACGGAGGATTTGGATATGACCCTTTGTTTTATATAGAAAGTCTTGATAAAACTTATGCTGAACTTACTTTTGATGAAAAAAATTCAGTTAGCCATAGAAGAAGAGCTTTTACAAAAGCTAAGGAAATACTTGATAAAAAATTGAAATAAATCGAGGTAGAATATGGATAAGATACTTATAGTAAGCGACACTCACGGAGATATAGAAACACTTGAAAAAGTAATACAAAAAGAAAAAAATATTTCATATCTTTTTCATATTGGTGATCATCACAGCGATATTGACGATGTTAAAGCAGATTTATCAAATGTAGAAATAAAAAAAGTCAGAGGCAACTGCGACTTTATGAAAGAAACAGAAGAAATCTTTTTTGAACTTAACTGTAAAAAGATTTTCATGACTCATGGGCATTTATATGGAGTAAAAAATTCATATAGCTCAATATTTTATAAAGCTTGTGAAATAGGTGCTGACATTGTCTTATTTGGGCATACTCATGAAAAGTTAAATATAAATATGAGTGGTGTGCATTTATTTAATCCCGGAACATTAAGTATGAGGGGTTTTGGGAAGAGAAGTTACGGAATAATGGAAATAGATGAAAAGGGAAATTATAAACTAGCACATAAATACATATAGGAGATTTAATGAAGAAAGATAATATAATAAAAAAAATATTATTATGTATATATCCTGTTATTTTTTGGATAATTTCTCAAATAGGTGTAAGTATTGCTTTTCAGTTTTATTATGCTCTAACAATGCTGAAAAGCGGCAATTATGACATAGTGGATTTAACAACATTTATAAATGAAAATACGGTTCTTATTTTATTAATATCTTCTTTGATTAATATTATATTTTTCGGATTTATTTTATTAAGAAATAAGACATTGCATTTTAATTTATATGAAAATCAAAAAAATATTAAATATTTTCTAAGCATTATTTTGCTTGGAATATCGTTTTTTATGTTTTCAATGGGGATAATTAATATTTTTGATCTTACAAAATATTCATCCAGTTATACGGAAACAATGGCTTTGCTTTCCTCAGGAGGGGTATTAATTAATATTATTTCTGTTGGCATTATTACCCCCATAAGCGAAGAATTTATGTTAAGGGGAATAGTATATAATAATTTAAAAAGATATGTTAATTTTAAAACTGCAATAATTTTACAGGCTTTGATTTTCGGTTTTATGCATATGAATATAATTCAAAGTACATATGCGGTTATTGCGGGAATAATAATTGGATATATTTATGAAAAATCACAAAGTCTTGTTATGTCATGTGTTTTTCATATAAGCTTTAATATTTGCAATCATCTTTTTTCACTTCCGATTTTATCGGATATTATGAGTTATAGTTTACTTATGACCATTATAGGTGTTTTAATTTTTTATATATCATTTAAATATTTTTTAAATGCAAATAAAAAGATAACTTAGGTTATCTTTTTTTTTATGAAAACAATTTGTGAAAACAAAATGAAAAATAAAATTTTCTTATTGACAATTAAAAAAATATTTATATAATAGTTAGGTAGCTAACATGATAGTTAGGTAACTAACATAATAAGAGGGTAAATTATGAAAGCAAAAAAAGAAGTTGGAATGATAATAAAACGATTATCAAATGAAATCAGCAAAGAAATGAATAAAAAATCTGCAGCTTATGGCATCACAGGTGTTCAAGGAAGAATAATACGTTTTGTTACGCAAAAAGAAGGAGATGTCTTTCAAAAAGACATTGAAGCATGTTTGTTTTATAGACGTTCTACCGTTACAGGAATATTGAATACCATGGAAGAAAACGGACTTATTGAAAGAGTAAGCGTTGATTATGATGCAAGGCTTAAAAAAATTGTTGTTACAAAGAAAGGTTTGTGTATAAAATCACAAATAGAACAAGATATAAAAAATATGGAAAGAACATTAAAAAACGGGCTTTCTAAAGATGAAATTGATGCTTTTTTTGCGATAACAGAAAAAATTTTAAATAATTTCAAATAGTTACTATTTTCTTATTATGAAATTAATTTTGTTGGGATGTATATGTATGTTAAAAACATTAATGGGTTCCATTAGAGAATTTAAAAAAGATTCTTTTCTTGCACCTTTTTATGTAATTATTGAAGTATTAATGGAAGTATTAATACCTTTTTATATGGCTGATATTATTGATATCGGTATTGCAAACGGAAATCTTAATTACATAATAAAATTAGGGTTGTTTTTATTCTTTTTAGCAATTATTTCTCTAATAACAGGTACTTTGGCAGGGAAATATGCCGCAAAAGCTTCTGCGGGATTTGCCAGAAATTTAAGAAAAGATATGTTTTATAAAATTCAAGATTTTTCATTTGCAAACATAGATAAATTTTCTACTGCAAGTTTGGTTACAAGGCTTACAACTGATGTTACAAATGTTCAAATGGTTTATCAAATGATAGTAAGACTTCTTATAAGAGCACCAATCATGTTGATATTTGCATTGTTTTTCACTATAAAAATAAATTTACAAATTTCTTTTATATTTTTTATAGCAATTCCAGTGCTTGCATTATTGCTTTTCTTAATAGCTATTAAAGCTCATCCATATTTTGAAAGAGTATTTAATACATATGACAGATTAAACAGTGTGGTTCAAGAAAACGTAACGGGTATAAGAGTTGTTAAGGCATATGTAAGAGAAGATCATGAAATTGAAAAATTTGATGGTATTTCTAAACTTATTTATAAATTCTTTACAAAAGCCGAAAAAATAGTTTCTCTTAATGCTCCGGTAATGCAATTTACAATATATACATGTATTCTTCTTATTTCATATTTTTCTGCAAGGTTTATTGTTGTGGGAACAATGACAACAGGAGAGTTAACAAGTCTTGTTGTATACGCAAGCCAGATATTATCAAGTTTAATGGTTTTATCAATGGTATTTGTTATGGTTTTAATGGCACAAACTTCAGCAGAAAGAATTGTGGAAGTATTAGTTGAAGAAAGTACTTTGAAAAATAAAGAAAATCCTGTTATGGATGTTAAAGACGGTTCTATTGACTTTATAAATGTAGATTTTACATATGGAAAAGATGAAGGAAACGGAAACAATTTTCCTCTAAAAGATATAAATTTACATATTGATTCAGGTGAGACTGTCGGAGTTATAGGTAGTACAGGTAGTTCAAAATCTTCTCTTGTTCAGCTTATTCCAAGACTTTACGATGTTACTAAAGGTCAGGTTAAAGTCGGAGGTATAGATGTAAGGGATTATGATTTGGAAACTTTAAGAAACCAAGTTGCAATGGTTCTTCAAAAAAATACACTATTCTCTGGAACAATAAAAGAAAACTTAAGATGGGGAGATCCTGATGCAACAGATGCAGAAATTATTCAAGCATCAATGCTTGCGCAAGCAGACAGTTTTGTCAGTGAATTCCCAGATAAATACAATACAAAAATAGAGCAAGGCGGTACAAATGTTTCAGGTGGACAAAAACAACGTTTATGTATTGCAAGAGCACTTCTTAAAAAACCTAAGATACTTATCTTAGACGACTCTACAAGTGCTGTAGATACAAAAACAGATGCTCTAATCAGACAAGCTTTTAGAGAAAAAATACCGGGAACTACAAAAATTATTATTGCCCAAAGAATTTCTTCAGTTGAAGATGCCGACAAGATAATTGTTCTTGATAATGGTAGAATAGATCAAATCGGTACTCATGAAGAACTTCTAAAGACAAATGCAATATATCAAGATGTATATAATTCTCAAATGAAGGGAGGCCAAGAATAATGGATAAAAGAACAAATAAAAAGCCTCATTATTTGAAAACAGCTGCTAGACTTTTAAAATATGCACTAAAAAGTTATAAAATACAATTTATATTCGTATTTGTTTCTATTATTATAAGTTCTATTGCAAGTATGGCAAGTTCTGTATTTTTGATGTACTTGATAGATGATTGTATTACACCTTTAATAAATAGTGTTGCTCCTGATTTTACAATTGTTGTACGAGCGATTTTAACATTTGCTTGTATATACTATGTTGGTGTAGCTTGTACATTCATTTATATGAGATTAATGGTAAATATCGGTCAAGGTGTTCTTAAAAAAGTAAGAGATGATATGTTTGAACATATGCAGACTTTATCAATAAGATACTTTGATACTCATCCTCACGGAGAACTTATGAGTCTTTACACAAATGATACCGATACTTTAAGACAGATGATTTGTCAAAGTTTACCTCAAGTATTTTCTGCAATAGTAACAGTTGTTGCGGTATTCTGTGCAATGATTTATATTAGCATTCCTTTATCTCTTCTTGCAATTTGCATGATTGCAATTATGACACTTGCAACCAAAATAATTGGTGGAAAAAGTGGTGAATACTTTGCAAAGCAACAAAGAAACATAGGTATCCTAGATGGTTATGTGGAAGAAATGATAAGTGGACAAAAAGTAGTAAAAGTATTCTGTCACGAAGAACAAAGTAAGGTGGACTTTGATAAAATAAATGATCAGCTTTATGAAAGTTCTGCAAAGGCAAATAAATATGCTAACATTATTATTCCCGTAATAGCGAATATTGGATATATACAATACGTTTTAACAGCTATTTTAGGTGGTGCACTTGCCATTTCAGGCGTTGGAGGACTTACTCTTGGTGGTATTGCTTCATTCCTTCAACTTACAAGAAACTTTAACTTTCCATTCAGTCAAATTTCAGGTCAGTTAAACCCTATAATCATGGCTCTTGCAGGAGCTGAGAGAATATTTGATATGATGGATGAAGAAGGTGAACAAGATGACGGATATGTTACTTTAGTTAATGCAAATATTGATGAAGATGGTAATATTACCGAAAGTGAAAAGAGAACAGGAAGATGGGCTTGGAAACATCCTCATGGAGACGGAAACGTAACTTATACTCAGTTAAATGGTGATGTTAGATTTATTGACATGACGTTTGGGTATAATCCTGAAAAAATAGTTCTACATAAATTAAATATTTATGCAAAACCTGGTCAAAAAATAGCTTTTGTAGGTTCAACGGGGGCCGGTAAAACAACAATAACGAACTTAATAAACAGATTCTATGACGTTACTGAAGGCAAAATCAGATATGATGGAATTAACGTAAACAAAATAAAGAAAGAAGATTTAAGAAGATCTCTTGGAATAGTTTTACAAGATACGAACTTGTTTACAGGAACAATAAAAGAAAATATTAGATACGGTAAACTGGATGCAACAGATGAAGAAGTATATGCTGCTGCAAAACTAGTAAATGCCGACCACTTTATTAAGATGTTACCTGAAGGATATGATACAGTTATTTCAGGTACAGGTGAAGAATTATCTCAAGGACAAAGACAGCTACTTAGTATAGCAAGAGCAGCCCTTAATAACCCTCCTGTACTTATCCTTGATGAAGCAACATCAAGTATTGATACCAGAACAGAAAAAATAGTTCAAGACGGTATGGATAAATTAATGGAAGGAAGAACCGTATTTGTTATTGCTCATAGACTTTCTACAATAAGAAATTCAGACGCAATTATAGTTTTGGAACATGGTACAATAATCGAAAGAGGTAACCATGAAGAACTTATCAAAAAACACGGTACATATTACAGACTATATACCGGTGCTTTGGAATTATCATAATACAAAAAGAGGCTTATGCCTCTTTTTTTTATAGGTAGTAATTCTCTTTATATTGTATTTTTATTAATTTTTTATTTTATAAGAAAATAAAGAATAAAAAAACATTACTGGTAAATAATATTAATTGTTAAATTTAAGGAGGATTAAAATGAAACTTAGAATAAATAAAGATAGTTGTATTTCCTGTGGATTATGTGTTTCTCTTTGTGAAGATATATTTGAAATAGAATCAGACGGTAAATCAGGAGTAATAAGACATCCTGGGAGTGATTCTGAAATAACACTTGCAAGGGAAGCAATAGAAAGCTGTCCTGTAAATGCAATAAGTGAGTATTAAAAAAACAAGCTAAATGCTTGTTTTTATATTACTTTATATAATTCATCTTGTGATGGTGGAGATAATATTTCTTTTACTCCGTTTTTTAAAGTATAAATTTCTTTTTCCTTTGTTAAATATCCTATTGTAGATGAAGGAATGTTTTGTTTATCTAACTCTTTTTTTAATTTTTCATCATCATCAGTAATGAATAGCATTACTCCGCTGGATATAAGCTTATATGGGTTTATGTTAAAATGTTTTGCAATTTTTTTTGTTTCATCCATAATTAATATTTTATTAATATCTATAATGGCTCCAAGTCCTGAATTTTCTGCCATTTCCCAAACTCCGCCTAAAATTCCGCCTTCTGTTGCATCATGAAGAAGACTCACATTAAGATTTTTTGCTATTAGTCCTTCTTTTATTACGGACGTATCTTTTATTAGCTTTGATGTTTTTGATATTTCTTCTTTTGTCAAAAACTTTTCTACCTCTTCTTTTAAATCAAGGCTTATAATAGCACTTCCTTCAAGCCCTGCATATTTACTCATTACTATTTTATCATTAGCTTTTGGAGTAGGATGAGAAATATTTTCTTTTCTTCCGATACATACTCCGCTTAAGATAAATTTATTTACACTTGAAGTAACTTCTGTATGCCCTCCGATTAAATCAACATTATTTTCTTCGCAGGTTAGAAGTATTTCATCTATTATTTCTTCTACATCTTCTATATTGGCATAGGTTGGAATAAGTATTGTTACCATCATTGCAACAGGTGTTGCCATTGATGTTGCAATATCGTTGCATGAAATATTTACGCATAGTCGGCCTATACCGTTTTTACTTCCTGTTATAGGGTCTGTGGATATTGAAAATAAATCTTCTTCAAAATTTAAAAGAGCTGTGTCTTTTCCTATTCCTGCACCTATTAAAACTTCTTTGTTTTTTATATTAATTTTATCGAATAAAATTTTTTGTAATGTATGATTGGTTAATTTTCCTTCTTCCATGTTTTTCCTTCATAATAAAAAGATATTTTTTTATATTTTAGCACAAAAACGTCAATACTCATAGTAATTACTTATATTTGGAGAGGATTCATGATTAATATTATTTGTACCCTAGATTGTAAATTTCAAGAAAAAGGAGTGTGTACATTAAATACGGTACCTTTTTATATTTCATCACTAAACGAAAAATGTATGTATTATCTTCCTAAAGATGAAAAAAATGATGAAGATATAAAAGATAATGAAAATCTCACTTAAAACAAGTGAGTTTTTTTATTTTTCTATTTTAAATTAAGTTGAAAAATTAGACATATTTTGATATTATAACTGTGAATGTGTAATAAAAAGGAATAATAAGATTTTTCGTTTAAAGTCTTATATATAAACTATTTGGAGGTAAATAAAAGAAGTTATGGAAAAAGTTGATCCAAAAGTTTTGGTTAATCAAAAGAAAAATGCTATTAAATATTGTGGTGCAACAAATCCTGAATGTATCGATGATTATATAGCATTTGATGGTTACAAAGCAAAAGAAAAAGTTTTAAAAGGCGAAGTTGATGTAATTAAACTTGCAAGTGACGCTTTACTTGTTGATAGAAGAAAACAAGACGAACTTTGCTGTGATAATTGGAAAGGTGCTGAGGTTGTTGTTTGTGAAACACTAGATGCTTTAGCTGCTGCAGACAATAAAGTTTTAATCGAAGCTCCTCACGTAATTGTTGAATCAATGCTTATTGTTATGGAAGTAAGTGGTGCAAAAGAAGGTTATATCGTAGCAAAAGATGACCTTGCATTTAGAAGAGTATCAAAAGCTGTTAACGATGCAAAAGCTTACGGTTTATTAGATAAAGAAATAAGTGTTGTAAAAGAAAGCAAAGAAGGCTTAAACGTAAATGCAGAAATTTTAGCTAACTTACTTGTGATTGTTCAAGATAGCTATAAAACACTTCCTGAAAAAGGATTTAAAGGTGTTGCAATCGGTGGTAAAGTAAAAAATCCTGGAATTTACAATGTTGAAAACGGCGTTACATATGAACAACTTATTGAACTTGCAGGCGGTGCAACAGGAAATGTTAAATCTATCAAAGTAGGAGCTCCTTATGGTGAATATTTACCAGCTTCTGAGGTTTCTAAACCTGTAAACTTTATGGCTTTAATGATGAATGGAATAATAAGAGGTACTGCTCTTGTTGTTGTTATCGATGAAATAACGGATATGGCAAAAGAAATATCAGATTACTTACAATTCTTATTAATTCAATCTTGCGGTAAATGTTTCCCTTGTAAGGTTGGGGTAAAAAGAATGGATGAAATGGTTAAGAAAATCGTTTCTGATATTTCAGAAAAAGATGATTACAGCAAAGTAAAAGCAATTGCAAAAAATATGAGTATTGGAACTCTTTGCCCTATAGGACAAAAGGGTGCAGCTCCTATTTTAAGTGCACTTGAAAATTTCAGTTCTGATTTTATAAAAGAGTAGTCAAGGAGTAAATGAAAAGATGGTAAATTTAAAGATAAATAATGTTGATGTTTGCGTTGAAGATAAAACAACGGTTCTTGAAGCTGCAAGACAAATCGGAATTAATATTCCTACATTATGTTTTTTAGAACATAACAAAATTGGTGCTTGTAGAATGTGTGTAGTTGAAATTAAAGGTTCTGATGTTTTAAGAAGTGCTTGTAACTTCCCTGTAAAAGAAGGAATGGAAGTATTTACAAACTCTCCTAAAGTAAGAGAATCAAGAAAAAATACAATGGAACTTACACTTTCTGACCATAACAGAGATTGTACAACTTGTATAAGAAGCGGAAACTGTGAACTTCAAACTCTTGCAAATGATTTAGGAGTAAGCACAGTTCCTTTCAGCGGAGATTTTTCATCAGATGCATATGATGATAAATCTGTTTCAATCGTAAGAGATGAATCTAAATGTATTTTCTGTAAAAGATGTATAAACACATGTAGTAAAATTCAAGGTATCGGTGCTTTAATCGGTAAAGATAACGGATTTGATTCAAAAGCAAGACCTGTTAAAGGTGATTATTTAGCTGATACAAACTGCATCAACTGTGGACAATGTGTTATTAACTGTCCTGTAGGTGCCTTAACTGAAAAAGTAAATGTAGATGAAGTATGGGAAGCATTATGTGATGAAAACAAACATGTTGTTGTTCAACCTGCTCCTGCAATAAGAGCTGCTCTTGGAGAAGAATTCGGATATGAAATCGGCACAGATGTAACAGGTAAAATGGTTGCTGCTCTAAGAAGACTTGGCTTTGATAAAGTTTTTGATACAGACTTTGGTGCTGATATGACAATTATGGAAGAAGCTCATGAACTTGTAGACAGAGTTACAAACGGAGGAACTCTTCCAATGCTTACAAGCTGTTGTCCTTCATGGGTTAAATTCTGTGAACAAGAATTCCCAGAACTTATTCCAAACCTTTCTTCTTGTAAATCACCTCAAGCTATGGCAGGTGCTTTAATAAAAACACATTATGCTGAAACTAATAATATTAATCCTGATGATATTTATGTTGTAAGTGTTATGCCTTGTGTTGCTAAGAAATTTGAAGTTGGAAGAGAACAATTAATGGAAGGCGACAACTATGACAGCGATGTATGTATCACAACAAGAGAACTTGCAAGAATGATTAAAGAAGCAGGTATTGACTTTAAAAATCTTGAAGATGAAGAATTTGATCCAATTTATGGTGAAAGTTCAGGTGCCGGTGTAATATTCGGTGCAACAGGTGGGGTTATGGAAGCTGCTGCAAGAACTGCAGTTGAAGCTATTACTGGTGAAGTATCTGAAAAAATTGATTATGAAGAAGTAAGAGGTCTTGAAGGACTTAAAGAAGCTGTAATCAAAGCTGGTGATAAAGAAATAAAAGTTGCTGTTGTTCACGGTGGTGCAAACATAAGAAAACTTATGGATAAAGTTAAAAAAGGTGAAACTGATTATGACTTTATCGAATGTATGGCATGTCCTGGTGGATGTGTAAACGGTGGTGGACAACCAATCGTAAACAGCCAACTTATTAATGCAGGTTTATCTCTTGCAAAAGAAAGAGCAAAAGTATTATATAACCAAGATAAGAACGTTAGACCAACAAGAAAATCTCATGATAATCCAGCGGTTAAAAAAGTTTATGAAGAATATTTAGGTGAGCCAAATTCTCATAAAGCTCATGAAATTTTACATACAACATATGTTGACAGAAGTAAAGATATATTAAAATAAAAAAGACCCTTAAGGGTCTTTTTTTATTATTTCTCTTTCTCTTCAAAAAGAGATAAAATTGTATCCATTACCTCATTGTTATCATAAGAAATTACATATATAAAATAATTTCCGTTTTCGTAGAATGTTCTGTTTAAGACAAGATTGTATTCTGTCTTATCTTGTTCTTTCCATATTTTTTCATAATTTATCATGTATTTATCTAATGCTTCTTTTACTTTTTCTTTATTTTCTTCTTTTACGTTTGCAATTATAAATAAAGAGCTCTTAGAAGATAGTGCGGATTGTTTTATTATAATTTCATTGAAATCTTCTTTATTTAACTTATATATGTTTTTTATTTCTTTATCACTTGGCACTGTCATATTATAAAATATGGGAAGATTTTTCCCGTTTTTTTCATAGGTTAAATTTTCAAGTTTTATTGCCGTTTTATTGAGATTTAAAGTTGTAACATAGTCTTTTTTATTCCCGCATCCTGTAAAAATAATTAGGCAGATAAATAATAAAATTATAAAACATTTTTTTTTCATTTATTTCCTCTTTTTAAAATTTTGTCTGCGATATTTGTTATTATCATATCCACATCCAAATGTTTTATATAATTATATGCAAGCATATTGTTAATAGTATAACAATTTATTTTTATGTTATTTTCTTTTGCTTCCTTGACTATTTTTTTATCTATATTTAAAAAATGAGGATGTATTGCATCAAATTTATTATCTACTGCATATTTAACTATATTATCAAAAAATCCTTGATATAATGCTCCGACTTTTATTTCTTTGTCTATATCTTTTACTATTTTTAACGCTCTATGGTCAAAGGAAGAAATTATGATTTTGTCTTTTATGTTATAATCGTTTATTAAATTTAAAACCTTTTCTTCTATTCCACTATAAATTTCACTTGATGCTTTTAATTCTATATTTAAAATAATATTTTTGTTTTTTATAAGTTCTAATACTTCAAACAGCTGAGGAATAGGTTCAATACCATTTACTTTTATTTCTTTTAGTTCTTCATAAGTTAAATTTTTTATATAAGCGTCATTATTACACATTCTTTTTAAATCGAAATCGTGAAATACAACTATCTTTTCATCTTTTGTAAGATGAACATCAAGTTCAATTCCATCAATATCATATTTTAATGCTTCTTTAAAAGAACTAATTGTATTTTCTGGTTTTATATTAAGCATTCCTCTATGTGCACATATTTTTGACATTTTATTCACCTTCTTTTGTCTAATATATAATACTTTAAAAATAAATACAATATGTTAAGTTATCATAAATTAAAATTCTCGGAATATAAATATAATAAGTTAGGAGGGAAAATATGCTAAATATTAATAATGAAGAATTTGTTAATTTAAAAAACGATAATGCAAAAATGCATTTTGATATAAAAGAAAATGAAGATTTTCTTTCTATTACTTTGAAAATAACTTATCTTCCAATAAGTGAATATGCTATTGTTTTTATTATGGGAAATAGAGAATATACTGCGGCTATATTTAAAACAGAAAAAGAGAAAAATTTACAAAAAATAATAAATATAGAAAAAAATAAAGTAGAGAGTTTTAATAAGATTGAAATAGTTGATATATATTCAGGTGAAATCTTATTTGATTATGAAAATGAAAAAGAACTTGATATACCTTTTTTTGATGAAAAAAGAAAAGAATCGGAAAAGAATATTTTAAAAGAAGATATAAATATTATAAAAGAAGAAAATGAATTAATGGATTTGAATTTAAATAATCAAATAAAATTGGAAGATGAAAAGGAAGAGAAAGATTATAAGGAAGATAAAAATTCTATTTTAGAAAAAAAAGATCAGCTTGAAATTCTAGAAGATTTATTTAATATATTTTCAAATAAAAATGATGAAGTAAATAATAAAGAGATGAATGATGAAGAAGAAATAAATCAAGAATTTGAATTTAAAGAACAAGAGGACAAAGAAGATAAAAATAAAATAAAAAAAATAATAAATGCAAATAATATATTAATAGATGATGTTTTAAAAGATTTTTCTTTAGAAAATTTTTCTGATTTGAATAATAATTACAAATTCTACATAATGGATGAATATGAAGAAAATATAAATGATATTAATATTATTTATAATGGTTTTGTTATGCCAATACTTTATCCTTATATGGGATTTAAAAATAAAAATTTAGAAAATGCAATTCTTCCAAGCTGGATTTTTGGAAAGTTTTTTAAAGATGAAGAAGTTAAATATTATATTTACGGTGTACTTGGTTCAAAAAAAGATAATACACAGCCTTTTATGGGCTCAACGGGATTTATTTATTATGAACCAACGGTTTATGACGGCTTTGGATACTGGCTTATGTACATAAGTGTAAGTACGGGAAAAATTTGTCTGCTTTGATAGAAAATAATACTTTTTAAGCAATTTATTACCAGCATATAAAATTCTTCTTTCTAAATACTAATACAGAAAGGAGGATTTTAATGAATAAAAAAACTTTAATGGTTATGATTATTTCTGCTTTTATGTTAACTTCTTTTGTAGGATGTGGAAATTCAAATACAGATAATGCTGTAAAAAATCAAATGAATAATGCTGCAAATGATGTTAAGGATAGCGCAGAAAATATTGGAAATGATGTAAAAAACGGTGCTGAAAATTTAACGGAAGATTTAACAGGAAATAATTCTTCTGAAAGTGTGAAAAATAATAATGGCATAAACCCTTATCAATTTGATTATAACGGCATGTATAGAGAATATACAAACAATGATTCCGGATATTATGAATCCTCAGAGTCATATAAATATAAACAAGAAGGGGACGGCGTTTATACATCAGTAAAGAAAATTTCCGGAATTGAAGATGTGAAAATTGCATTAATAGGTGAAAAAGCATACTGTGCAGTAAAGACAAAAACAGGTTCTTCAAGTTTATCAAATGAAAAAAAGGGTAAAATTAGCACTTTAATTAAAGAAAAATATCCTCAAGTAAAAAATGTTTATTTTTCTGATAAAGTGGAACACTATAACTCTTTAAGTAATGCAATAAAACAAGGGCTTGATAATATAACAGACAATATATTAAATTTATTTGCATTAAAATAATAAAAGGCACTTAATGTGCCTTTTTTATATTGATTTTTATAAGTACATAATTATAATATTAATTTAAAATTTAGTTTAACGTACTTAAAAAAATTTTATATGAATTAATTTATATATTAATATTTCATTAAATTTAAACAATTTTAATAAAATAATGTATAATATTATTGTGTTTTCACTATTGAAAATATTAAAAAAATAATAAAAGTCAATAATATAAAAAATAAATTTACTTAGGGAAGGTAATGATAATGTCTCAGATAACATCGTTGTTTACTCAAATTTTTGTGTCCTTTAGCATATTATCTGCCGTTGATATTCTTATAATGACATTTATTATATATGCAATTATAAGACTTATAAAAGGAACTCAGGCAGAACAGGTTGCAAAGGGGATAATTATAATTTTGGTTATTACTCAGGTCAGTGATTGGTTAGGGCTTGTAACCGTAAACTTTGTTTTTAAAAATATAATAACCGTAGGATTTTTAGCTTTGCTTATTATGTTTCAGCCAGAGCTTAGAAAAATGCTTGAAACAATCGGTAAAACAAATGTAAAAAACATAAAAGATATTTTTGTTGACAAAGATTTAGATTCTCCTTCTGTTGCGGTGGATCAAATTGTTCAAAGCATAAGTGATTTATCAAAGACAAAAACAGGACTTCTTGTTGTTATAGAAAGACAGGTTCCTCTTGATGATGTTGTAGAAACTGGGGTAAAACTTGATAGTTTATTAAGTACAGAGCTTATCAATAATATTTTTCAATATGCTACACCTCTTCATGATGGTGCTGTAATAATAAATAGAGAAACTTTAAGAATAAGGGCTGCAGCATGTCTGCTTCCTCTTTCTCAAAATAAACAACTTTCAACAAGTATAGGAACAAGACATCGTGCAGGAATTGGAATAAGTGAACATTCAGACTGTGTTTCATTAATGGTATCCGAAGAAACAGGTGTTATTTCTTATGCTATTAATGGGAAACTATCAAGGTTCGTGGGTGAGAGAGGTATTAGAAGAATTCTTACTGAAATTCTAGTGGAAGAACCTGCTCATAAAAATTCTAAATCAAAAATTTTAAGGAGAAAATGTAGCAATGGGAAAGAATAATAAAATGGTAACGTTATTGATATCTTTTTTGCTGGCTCTTCTTTTATGGGTATATGCAAATAATGATAGCGACAACATGGTATACAGCAAGATAGAAGATATACCTATTGTTCTTACAAATACTTCTGTATTGGAGCAAAATGATTTTATTATTTCAGTTTCAACTGATAAGATAGACAGTATGAAAGTTTATGGAAAAGGTTCTTTGGTAAAAAGCCTTGATAATAAGAATATACAAGCAAGTGTGGATTTAAAAGATATTTCCAGTGAAGGAACTTATACTCTGAATATTAGCATAAAAGGTGTTCCCAATGATGTTACTATAGTTGATCAAAATCCAAATACAATAAAGGTTACAGTTGATAAAATAGGAAATAAAAGTTTAAGTGTACCTGTTATAAAACCAACCGGACAAGTAAAGGAAGGGTATAGCGTGTTATCACTTTCTTCAGAAGTAGAAGATGTTAATATAAGTGGTCCGTCTGATAGCGTTGAAAAGGTTGAAGCTATAATGGGAAATGTTGATGTAACAAATAAAAGCGTTGATTTTTCATCGTCAGCTACACTTTATGCTGTTGATGCAAACAATAAAAAAATACCAGATGTAACTTTATCACCTGCAACAACAAAAGTAGATGTTGCAATAGGTAAGGTAAAGAATGTTCCCATAAAGGTAAAAACATCAGGTAGTGTTATGGATGGGTATAAAGTTACTTCTATTAAGCCAAGTATATCAACAGTAACTATTTCTGCAACAGATGATATTTTGAATACTATTAATGCAATAAATACTGAAAGTGTTTATTTAGACGATTCCAGTGAATCCTTTAATAAAAATGTTAAATTAGCTGTTCCTCAGGGAGTTAATATTGTAAACGCAAGAGATAATATTGATGTAAGTGTATTTATAGACAAGCAAAATCAAAAAACAGTATATATAAATTCATTTACATTTGAAAATTTAGGAAGTGGTCTTTCTGCTGAAGTTTTAGATGACGACATTAGTGTTTTATTATCAGGAGAAGAAAAATATTTAGGTTCTATAACGGAAAAAAATCTTACCGGGGTAGTTGATTTGTCAGGATTAAAAGAAGGCGAATATAATGTTGGTATAAAGATTAGTACACAAGGTTTACCTGAAGGTGTAAGTATAAAAAGTGTAAGTCAAAATAGTGTTTTGGTAAAAATAACAAAGGGATAGTATTAAAGTGAGAAAATATTTAATTGAAAATATAAAAATAAACATAGAAAATTTATCGGGAGTTGGCGAAAGAGAAGCGATCATAAATAGACTTAGATTAACAGAACAAAAGGTAAAAAACTTTAAAATTTTAAGAAAGTCTTTAGATGCAAGAAAAAGAAATAGTGATGGAATATATTATGTTTACAGCGTTACATTAGATTATCCAATAAAACCTCATAATGTAGGGTATAAAGTAAGTATTTATAAAGAAAAAAGTATTCCTAAACTAGATTTAACAAAGAAAAAAAATATTAATCCTATAGTTGTAGGTAGTGGTCCCAGTGGTCTTTTTGCCGCTTTATACCTTGCAAAAATGGGATATGAACCTCTTGTTTTTGAAAGGGGAGAGGATATAAAAAACAGAGTTAAAACTGTAAAAAATTTCTTTGATAATGGAGTATTAAATGAAAATTCCAATGTTCAATTTGGGCTTGGAGGGGCTGGAACTTTTTCAGATGGCAAAATTAACTCTAGAATAAAAGGCAACTTAAAATATGAAGTTTTGGATACTTTTATAAAATGTGGTGCGCCTAAAGACATAAGATATCTTAATAAGCCTCATCTTGGTACAGATAAATTAAGAATAATAGTAGATGATTTAAAGGCTTTGATAGAGTACTATGGTGGGAAATTTTATTTTAATTCAACTGTTACGGATTTAATTATAGAGCAAAATGAAGTAAAAGGCGTTATAATAAACGATAAAGATGAGTACTTGTCAAATACGGTTGTTCTTGGTATAGGAAATGGGGCAAGAGATACTTTTAAAATGCTTGAAAAACATAAAGTAAATATTGAAAATAAACCTTTTGCCGTAGGTTTTAGAGTAGAGCATTTAAGAGAAGATATAGATAAGTGTTGTTATTCTTCTTATGCCGGTCATAGTGAACTTGGAGCAGGAAGTTACAATCTTACCTTCCATGATGAAAATACAAAAAAAGGAATATATTCATTTTGTAACTGTCCTGGCGGTGTAGTAATTGCAGGTGCAAGTTCAAAGGGGCAAGTTGTTACAAACGGAATGAGTTTTCGAAGCAGAAATATGATAAATACAAACTCCGCAATAGTAGTAAACGTAAATGAAAATGACTATGGAAGAGGACTTTTTGCCGGAGTTGAATTTCAAGAAAAACTTGAAAGAAAAGCTTTTGAAATGGGTGGAAAAGATTATAAAGCGCCTTATATGAAGATAACTGATTTTTTAAATATAAAAGGCAGTGTTGATGTTAAACCAAGTTATTTACCAGGAGTAAAGGAATGTGACTTAAATGAACTGCTACCTGATAATTTAATATCATCAATAAAAGATTCTTTTGGTTATTTCCATGGATTTTTTAACACCTTCTATAATGGTATAATAACCGGAGTTGAAACAAGAACTTCATCTCCTATAAGAATTTTAAGAGATAAAATAACTTTAGAAAGTGAAAATATAAAAGGGCTTTATCCTGTAGGAGAAGGAGCGGGATACGCAGGCGGTATACTTTCCAGTGCTGTCGACGGCATAAAAGCGGCTCAAGCAATAAACGAAAACTAAGGGGGTTAATATGGGAAGATTATTTGGAACAGACGGAGTAAGAGGAGTTGCTAATACTCAGCTTACATCAAAACTTGCTCATAAAATAGGATATGCGGCAACAATGAAACTTACAAAGGATAATGGAAATCCTCCTACATTTGTGGTAGGTATGGATACAAGAATATCTGGAGATATGATTTATGCAGGTCTTGTAAGTGGGATTATGTCTGCAGGAGGAAACGTACTTAATGCGGAAGTTATTCCAACACCTGCTGTTGCTGTATTGGTTAAAGAATTTAATGCTGATAGTGGTATTGTTATTTCTGCATCACACAATCCATATGAATATAATGGAATAAAATTCTTTAGTAAAACAGGACATAAACTTCCTGATGAAGTTGAAGATGAAATAGAAAGATATATCTTTGAAAAGGTAAGAGATAGAAGCATTTCAGGAGAAAGAATAGGTAGGGAAACAAAAATTGCTTATCCTGGAGAAATTTACATTAAATATCTTTTATCAAAAATAGGAGTAAAATCTTTAAGCGGACTTAATATTGTTCTAGATTTAGCAAATGGTGCTACATATAAAGTCGGTGAAGAAGTATTTGAAAAACTTGGAGCAAATATTAAAGTTATCGCAAATGATCCAAATGGAATTAATATAAACGATAAATGCGGTTCAACTCATATTGCTAATTTATCAAGAACTGTTTTAGAAAAGAATGCTGATTTTGGTATTGCTTTTGATGGTGATGGAGATAGAGTTATAATGGTTGACAGCAAGGGACAAGCTTTTGACGGAGATAAGATAATGTATCTTTTAAGTTGTTATATGAAAGAAAAAGGAAAACTAAACAAAGATACTCTTGTTTTAACTGTTATGAGTAACCTTGGAGTTAAAAAGGCACTTGAAAAGAAAGGTATTAAAATAAGCGAAACAGGTGTAGGGGACAGATATGTTGTAGAAAGAATGCTTAATGAAGGATATAACATAGGTGGAGAACAATCAGGACACGTTATTCTTTCAGATATTAATTCTACAGGAGACGGAATCGCTACTGCTTTATTTGTATGTAAAGTTGTAAAAGAATGTGGTAAAAATATTGATGAACTTGCAAAAGATGTTTCTATTTATCCTCAAGTATTAATAAATGCAACTGTTGATAATGATAAAAAACATGATTATCAAAAAGACAGTGTGATTTTAGAAGCTATAAAAGCAATTGAAGATAAATATGCAGGAAACGGAAGAGTATTAATAAGAACAAGTGGTACAGAACCTTTGGTAAGAGTTATGATTGAAGGTGAAAACCAAAATGAAATTAAAGAAGATGCAACATCTCTTGCAAAGCTTATTGAAGAAAGATTATCGTAATGAATAACAAAACAGTAGTTATAAGCGGAGCAAGCGGAGGAATTGGGATTGCAATTTCAAAAGTTTTTTATAATGAAGGTTATAATATAGTTTTGCTATATAACAGAAATAAAAAGGTTTTAGAAGATGAATTTTCTTTAAACGATAAAAGAGTATTGATGCTTAAGGGAGATTTATCGAAAGAAAGCGATGTATTAAAGATAAAAGAAGAGGTGTATTCTTCTTTTAACAGTGTTGATATAATAGTAAACAATGCAGGAATAAGTCTTGTTAAGTTTTTTGATGAGACTACCTGTGAGGAATGGGATAACGTTTTTGATGTTAATGTAAAAAGTGCTTTTATGCTTACAAAAGCCTTTTTACCTGATATGATTAATAAAAAAAGCGGAAATATAATAAACATATCTTCCATGTGGGGAATAAGCGGAGCAAGCATGGAAGTATGTTATTCTGCTTCAAAAGCTGCTCTTATAGGAATGAGTAAGGCTCTTGCAAAAGAGGTTGGACCTAGCGGAATAAATGTTAATGTTGTTGCTCCCGGAGTTATAGATACGAAAATGAATAATCATTTGTCGAAAGAAGATATGGAGTCTTTAATTGAAGAAACTCCTATAAACAGAATTGGAACCCCTGAAGATGTTGCAAATGCAGTTTTGTTTCTTTGTGATAAAAAGGCTTCTTTTATTACCGGAGAAGTTATAAGTGTAGATGGCGGTTTTATATTATAATTTTTAAATAATGGGAATTGAAATTCGTTATTAACAATATTTTTAAAACATAATTATAATTATTGACAATAAAAGTTTAAAATAGTATATTTTATATTAATACCTTATATGGAGAATATGTAATGAAAGTAAATATTTTAACGGATTCTACTGCCGATTTAACAAAGGAACAAATGAAAGAGCACGATATTAACGTGTATCCTCTTAATATTTATTTTGGCGAAGAGGAATATATTGATGGCGTAACAATTAATCATCGAGAGTTTTTTGATAAACTTGCAACATGTAAAGAACTTCCTACAACAAGTCAAATTCCTGTAGGGAAATTAAGAGATTTATTCTTGCAATTTACTGAAAACGGAGAAGAAGTTGTAGTAATAACTTTATCTTCTAAATTAAGTGGTTCTTATAATTCTGCAGTCGTTGTAAGAGATTCTCTTGATAATGACAGAAAAAATAGAGTTCATGTTATTGATTCAACATGTGTTACTTTAAGTCTTTGTAATTTAGTTTTAGAAGCGGCTAAGTTAAGAGATAAGGGGCTTAACGGACAAGAAATAAAAGATGAAATAAACAGGATTAAAGGAAACAGTACTTTACTTGCATTAATTGAAGACTATAAGTATCTTGTTCTTGGCGGAAGGCTTTCAAAGAGTGCAGCATTTATTGGTAATACTTTAAATATAATGCCTGTAATAGAAATAACAGGTGGAGAAGTTGTTCCAATAAAGAAAGTAAGAGGAAGAAAAAAAGGATATCAATTTATTATAGATAAAGCAAGAGAATACGGAATAGATAAAGATAAAGCATTTTTTATGGGACATATAGATGATGATGAAGCTTATTCTCATTTTGAAAAATATATGTTGGATAATTTTGATGAACTTAAAGATATTGATATTTTGCCTGCCAGCAATATTGGTGCTGTAGTGGGAACTCATGCAGGTCCTCACTGTGTGGGTATAGCATTTTTTAAAAAAGAAAAATAAAAAAGAGCAACAAAAAAAGTCCTTATAGGACTTTTTTTAGTTTCTTTTTTCTTTAACTTTAGCAGCTTTACCAACTCTATCTCTAAGATAGTTAAGTTTAGCTCTTCTTACACTACCTCTTCTTGTAACTTCAATTTTGTCAATTCTAGGTGAGTGTATTGGGAAAGTTCTTTCTACACCAACGCCATAAGAAATTTTTCTTACAGTAAATGTTTTTTGAACTCCACCGTGTTGTTCTTTAAGCACAATACCTTCAAAAACCTGGATTCTTTCTCTTTTTCCTTCTACTACTTTAACGTGAACTTTTACAGTATCACCAATGTTAAATTCAGGGATATCAGATTTAAGGTTTTCGTTTTCTACTAATTTAATTAAATCCATTGTTTGTGCCTCCCTTCATCTTCAAGCATTCTTACTTACATCTTTAAGCAGAGGAACACCCATAATAAAAAAGCTATTTAAGCTCATAGCCTAAAAAGTATATCATATAAGAAAAATTTATTCAACTAAATTTTTGTTTTTTATAATAAAAATTGTAAAAATATATTAAATAAAAAGCTTTAATAAAGCATTATTTGACTATAAGTAGAATAATAAAAAGAACTTACAAAAGTAAGCTCTTTTAGTTTTCATAGCAGTCTTCTATATTTGCATAGAAAATAACATGGTAATCATTATTTCCTTCATAGAATCTGTCTTCTATTCCTTCTTTGTCAATAATGCCCATAGGATCCATAGCTTGTTTGTAAATTATCTTACATTCAAAATGTAATTTTGCTTCTTCAATAATTGGAGATGCAACTTTCTTTGCGTCTTTTAAATGTAAATTTGTTTCTTTGTATTTATCAAAATTTCTACCTGATTTTGTTCCCATAAAAGCAATTTCTTCTTTCATTGTATCAAGAGCTGGAACGCTTACCGTAAAGTCTTTTGCATTTTTAATTAAATCATATGTACATCTTGAATATCTTACCATTACTGTCATTACGTCTTTGCCCCATACTTTGCCGACTGTTGCCCAGCCTATTACCATTGTATTAACTTCATCATTATTTCTTACTGTAAGAAAAGCTCCTTTTGGTAGCTGATTATCTAATAATTCAAATGCTTCTTTTGAAATCATGTTCTTCCTCCTTTTTTATTTATTATATCACTATTTTATAGGAATATGTTTGAATCTTTTTTGTATTCCATAATTTCTTTAACAAAACCAGACATACTGCTTTGATTTACCATTAAAAATATTTTCTTTTTTGCTCTTGTAAGTGCTACGTAAAATAATCTTCTTTCTTCGCTATATGGAAAATCTTCCTTATTTTTAAGTAGCATTTTTATTAATTTATCATCGGTTATATTACATGGGAAACCCATTAAGCTGTTAAATGTATTAAGGATAAATACATAATCACATTCCAGACCTTTCGCTTTATGTACAGTTAGAAATTTAATTTTTAAATCTTTTCTTTTTTCAAGTATTACCGATATTTCGTTATTTTCATGAAGTATTATATTTACTTCGTTTGTTTGAGCATAAGGAATTATATCTTTTTTGTATCTGCCAAGAAGCATAACTTCGCTGTTTTTAGGCAGTTTATATATTTCTTTTAAAAATACTCTGTATAATTCACTTTTTTTCCTTGCTGTAACAAAATTAATTGGAAGAATGTTTATTTTGCTGCTTTTAAGAGTTTTTTTAATTTGATATGGATTCTTTAATATAAATTTGTTTGTTACATTTGCAATGGTTCTATCAAACCTGTAATTTTTTTCTATAAAATATTTTTTTGCATTATATTCTTTTTCAAAGTCATAAAAAATATTAATATCACTTCCCGTAAAGCGGAATATACTTTGATAATCATCTCCTACTGCAAATATATGTGAGTTGTGTTTTTTATAAATTTCGTTTATAAGTGACATTCTGGAATAAGATATATCTTGAAATTCATCTATTAAAATATGCTTATATCCTTTTTTATATAAAGATGTTTTTACATATTCCGTAGCAGTTAAAATCATATCGTTAAAATCCATTTGTTTTGTGTCTTTAAGCATTTTCTGATATGCCTTATATATTGGGAGAACTACTTTAAAAAATGCCTTTGCTCTTTGTTCTTCCTGCTTTGAACTGTAATTATTTATATTAAGAATGTCATTTTCATCCCTTGCGGTAGTTTTCATAAGGGTAATAAAATTGGCAGTTAATTTTTTTATAAAATTTATGTTATATCTAAATAATTTATGTACTTCTTTACCTACATTTGAGTATGACAGCTTAATATCTATATTATTTTCTTTAAGTTTTTTCTCTAGTTCTTCTTTAAAAATTCCTTTTTCAAAATCATAAGAATATGTAAATATTGCCTTATTTTTAAATATAGGGTAATTATGTAAAAACTCGATGTATGCATCGTAATTTTTATATGCTATTTTAGGTATTTTAGGATATCCCCATAAAGGTTTTTCACCTTTTGAATTTATATTTATATTAAATATGAATTTATCATATTTTGTAAGATAAAATCCAGAGCATAGTTTTTTAAATTCATTTCCATATATATTTGTATTAAAATATTCATATTCAATTTTGTTTAAGTATAGATAATTTGCAATGACATTTTCTTCAAATGTCGTTTTATATTCATTATCAAGGCTTATAATTCCTTTGTTAAAAAGGTAATCTTGTTCGTCTTTTTTATTTTCAAACTGTATAAAGTCTATATATTCCTGATAATAGTTGATTATAAAATCGTACATTTCAAAATATTCGTTTGTTTTTAATTTTGTATCTATATATTCGTTTACGAATTTTGCAATTGTATCTTTATATATACTTATATCGCCACTGTGTACATTATCTATAATATCTTTACCAAGTTTATGGAAAGTGCATACATTTATTTTTTCTTTTGTTATTTTTGAAATTCTATCAATAAGTTCATCAGTTGAAGAATTTGTAAAACTCAGTACGAGTATTTGCTCAGGCGGAATTTTTTCTTCCTGAATCAAATATTTTATTCTTGCAAGAATTGTTGTAGTTTTTCCGCATCCTGCTCCCGCAATTGCAAGTATATTTCTTTCTTTGGAATTTACGCACTCTATTTGTGCTTCATCAAGTTTTTTATCTTCAATTTGTGTTACTAAATTAATATTTCCCATCATAAAATTTATTATATCACGTTTACAAGTAACACAAAATGATAATCTTCATATTATAAAGTGTAAAACAAATAAGAACATAAATTTAGGAGGAATAAAAAGTGGAAGAAAGAAATACAAGAGGCGTGGAATGTCTAATTGTTGATAAGGTGTATGACGGATGTTCAAAAAAAGAATGTATGCAAAATATGCCTTTTGAACTTGAATTAAATGGTGATTTATCTGATTATACGTTCCTTTATGCTCAGTTTGGTGCTTCTGAAATAGAACATTATGAATGCGAACCGTTCTTTACAGAAATGGATGAATGTCATGCAAGATTAAAATGTGTTGTTGCTATCCCTATTTATGCGGTACTTAGAAGAAAACGTGATTGTTGTACTATTACGGTACCTGCAAAACCAATGTGCGGAAATACCGTTCAATCAGATAATAAAATTAGAATACCTGTAAGCACAATATTTGATTTAAACAGAAAATTCGTAAGACAAGGAAGATTCTCTCTAGTAAGTGAATGTTTTGTTGAAGCAAATTGTGTAAATAAAACTTGTGGTAATCAAATTTCAATGACTCTTGGTTTTGTTATTGTAGTTAATGCAATATCTAAAGTAAGTCTTAAAGTTCCAACATTTGGTTACTGTGAACTTCCTGACGAATGCAGAGAAGAAGAATGTGCTCCAAACTTCTGTGAAACTTTTCTTAATGAAGATATTTCAGCATTTGGGGACTTTTTCCCAACAAGTGGCTCATGCAATAGTTGCGGATGTGACGACTAATTTTTATCCAACATAAAAAAGACAAGATTTTATCTCGTCTTTTTTAGTTTTTAAATGTATTTAAGTATTCAATAACTTCTTTTGGAACTTTAAAATTGAACTTCGTTTTATTAATTTCGAATGTTAAATATCTTGAATCTTCATAAGTTAAGATACGGCCTTTTTCTTCAAATTCATAATCCGCACTTTCTTCTTCGTCTTGATTCTTTGTTGAATATAAAATAAATTCTAAATCTACCTTTGAGTCTTTAGGTAAATCTTTCATTCTCCATTCTTCTATTTTTAGACTTGTTATAAAATCTTCAATATTATTGTGTCCCGAAATTAAATCTAACCTTTCCTCATTTTTCATTACATCAATTCTATCGGATTTTTCGATGTTTGAGCTGTATTTAGTCATGTCTACTTCTTCGCCTTGTGTAAAACTGCATCCATATATACTTATTAAAAGTAAAATTGATAAAATTGTTGATAAGATTTTTTTCATAATAATTTCCCCCTATATAAAAGGTTATTTTAGATTTTCAGGGTTTAGTCCTTGTAATTCTTCCGGTATAAATAAACCGTTTTTTCTGATTAGTACATCGTCAAAATAAATTTCTCCGCCACCTTTTTCTTCTGTTTGGATTAAAACAAGGTCCCAGTGAAGTGACGATTTATTTCCGTTATCGGCATCTTCATAACAACAACCAGGTGTAAAGTGAATACTTCCTGATATTTTTTCATCGAATAATGTATCAAGCATTGGTTCGCTTATATATGGGTTAATTCCAATAGCAAATTCACCTACATATCTTGCCCCTTCGTCAATATCAAGAACTTGATTGATTCTTTCGTTATTGTTTGAAGTTGCTTCAATAATTTTTCCGTCTTTAAATGTTAGTTTAATATTATCATATATAAAACCTAAATGGTCGCTTTTTGTGTTATAAGAAATAGTACCGTTTACGCTGTCTTTTATAGGTGCTGTATAAATTTCTCCGTCAGGAATATTCATATTTCCACAGCATGGAACAGCAGGCATTCCTTTTATTGAGAATGTAAGATCTGTTCCTGGTCCTACTATTCTTACTTTATCTGTTTTTTCCATAAGTTCTTTTAATGGTTCTACTGCTTTTGCCATTTTAGAATAATCAAGACAGCAAACATCAAAGAAATAATCTTCAAAAGCTTCTTTGCTCATTTTTGCACTTTGAGCCATTGAATTGTTTGGATATCTTAAAATAACCCATTTTGAGTTGTCTACTCTTTCTCTTAAAACAGGTCTTAATACAGATGATTGAAGAGAAATATTTTCACTTGGGACATCGCTTAATTCACTTGCGTTTGCGCTGCAGCCTACGCCTATATAAGCATCCATTCCTTTCATTTGATATAATTCATAATCATTTTGGAATTCTAATTGTTCTTTGCTTACTCCCATTAATATTTCTCTGTTTACACTTGAGTCAGTAAGTTTAAGATAAGGGAAACCTCCTGCTTTGTAAACTTCCCTTACAAGTGCTTTTACAAGATCTCTTGTATCTTCTATTCCGCCTGCATTTATTAAAACTTTTTCACCTTTTTGAATGTTAGTTGAAAAAGTGACTAAATTATGTGCTAATTGTTCTATTCTTTTGTCCATAATTGTTATGCCTCCATATGCAATATTGTTATATAATATTTTACCATATTTTATTAATATTTATTATAGATATGGAAAAGAAATTTTATTTTTGATAAAATATAATAATACAAAAAATACAAGGAATGGATAATTATGAAAGAAAATATAGTAATTGGAAAGATTTTTAATGTGCATGGTATAAAAGGAGAGTTAAAAGTTCTTCCTTTAACTGATGATATGAATAGATTTAAAAAGCTTGAAAGATGTTTTATAAAAGGAAAAGAATATAATGCGGTATCTGCAAGAATAAACAAAAATCATATTATTTTAAAGCTTAAAGAAATTGACGATAGAAATATTGCTGAAAAGTTAAAAAATAATTTTATAGAAGTATTAAGAGAAGACAGTGTAGATTTAGATGAAGGTGAATATTTTATTGAAGATTTAAAAGGGCTTAAAGTTCTTGATGAAAACGGGGAAGAAATAGGAGTAATGGTTGATGTTTTAACTCCTGCCGCAGTTGATATATATGTATTTAAAATAGACGGAAAGGAACAAATGTTACCTGCCTTAGAAGAAAATATACTTGAAATAGTTGAAGATGAATACATTAAAATAAATAGAAAAAATTTGGTTTATTAGGGAGAAAACATGATTTATAACGTACTTACGCTTTATCCTGAAATGATAGAAGCATATAAAGATGTGGGCATTATAGGAAGAGGGGTAAAAAACAACAAACTTGAAATAAATGCGATAAATATAAGAGATTATTCAAAGGATAAACACAGAAGAGTAGATGATGAAATTTACGGGGGAGGAGCAGGAATGCTTATGAAAGCAGAACCTGTTTATGACTGTGTAACTGACATAAAAAAACAAAGAAATGTTCCCGTCATATATTTTTCTCCAAGAGGAAAAGTTTTTAACAGTGCTCTTGCGAAAGAATATGCAAAACTTGATGAAGTTATACTTTTATGCGGACATTATGAAGGAATTGACCAGAGAGCCATAGACCTTTGTGTAGACGAAGAAATATGTATAGGGGATTATATTTTAACAGGAGGGCATATTGCGGCAATGGTATTTATGGATACAGTAAGCCGATATGTTGACGGAGTTCTTGGAAACAGTGAAAGTTATAAAAACGAGAGTTTTGAAAATGGAATGCTTGAGGCAAGTCAGTATACAAGACCAGAAGAGTTTATGGGGCTTAAAGTTCCACCTGTTTTACTTAGCGGACATCATAAAAAAATAGAAGAATATATGAATGAAGAAGCATTTAAAGAAACGAAAAAAAGAAGAGAAGACTTGCTTTAAAAAAGCTGTGGATTTCCACAGCTTTTAAAATATTTCGTTTTCTGCTCTTCTTTGATACATCTCTTCAAGTTCGCATTTATGATATAAATATCCTTCATCATCATAATACCTTGCATCCATAGGGCATTTTTTTATACATGCACCGCATTTTATGCATATATTATTATACTTTGCTACGTTGTCTTTATCTATTGAACCCATAGGGCAGACTTCTACGCATAACTTACAATTATCACATTTATGATTTACTTTTGGAAGTACTTTTCTTATATCTATAAAATTCCCTTTTCTGTCTCTTGGTTTGTAGTATGTACGTATAGGGTTTTCTCCTTTTACATTTACAGGTGAAATATCGGTTATTTTTTCTTTTTCTATTCTTTTTAAAATTAAATCACATAATTTATCTACTTCTTTAAAATCTTCACTATCGGGTCTTCCTTTTGCAAGCGTATATGAAAAAGAATGCTCTCCTACAAATGCTCCAGCTGCAATAGAATGAAAGTTGTTAAATTCCAAAATGTTTCTAAGTTCAATTAATGAATCATCATAATTTCTATTTCCAAATAAAACTATCGGAACGCATAAAGCATTGTTCCCTTTAATATTATTTGTTATAAATGGAAGCAGTATGTTTGGAATTCTTCCTGCATAAGTAGGTATTCCAAAAATAACAAGTTCATCACCATCAAATTCAAAATTTTTTTCTCTTTCGTTTTTGTTTGCAAAGTTTATTATATTGGTTTCTACCTCTAAATTTTTACTTAATTTATCTACAATATATTCACATATTTTCTTTGTTGTATCAGTTGCACTAAAGTACATAGCTGTTATTTTATTTATTTTCATGGTTTTCTCCTTATAAGATTTTTTTTAGATAAATCATATCTTTAAGTTTTTTGTTATCTTCGTATATTTCATGGTCATAATTATTAAAAAAATAATTTTTTACTCTTTTAACAGGTTTAAATCCAAGGCTTTGATAAAAATCAAGTGACTTTTTCGTTTCTCCTGTTCCTACAATCATTATACTTGTTTTTTTCTTATACATTTCAAAAATAAATTTAATCAGCTTTGCTCCATATCCTTTATGCTGGTATTTAGATAAAATGGAAATATTTTTTATTTCAAATATTTTGCCGGATATCCTTTTTATACATATTTGACCTATTATATCTTCATTTTCTTTTACAATATACATATCACTTTTACTAATATATTTTTTAATTAAATCGTAATTCTCATCTCCTAAATATAAAAGATCTAGATATTGTTCTTTCTTTAAATTTACTTTTTGTATTTTCATATTTTCCCTCTTTTTAAACTATTTTTATTCCAAGGAGTTTTGCAAGCTCTATAGCTTGTATTTCATTTACTTTGATACCTTTTAATTCTTTAAAATTATTAGATAAAATTATACCTTCAATATTGCTTGTTGAAAAATCAATTCCTGCAAGTTTTGTATTAAAAAAGTTTGTTAAAATGAATTTACATTCTTTTATTTTAATTTTTTTCATAGTACTATCGCTTATAGTTGCGTTTGTAAAATCAGAAAAATTAAAATTTACATGATTAAAAGAAGTCTGCATGAATACTGTATATTGCAAATTTGAGTTTATAATTTCTGTATCTTTTATAATTGCTTTGTTAAAATCTCCGCCCAGAAATTTTGAACTTTCAAAATGTATTTTTGAAAAATAACCTTCACTAAAATTGCTGTTTGAAAAATCGCAGTTTTTGAAAATCACGTTTACAAAGCCACCTTTTTCAAAATCACAATTTAAAAATCTGCAATGTTCAAATATAGTATCACTAAAATTTATGTTAGAAAAATCATAATTATCAAGGTTTTGATTTTTTATGATTTTTTCTTCAATATCAGTATCATTTTCTCTTGCTTCATTTACTATATTTTGTATATCGTTTATTTGAGTAAAGTCATGTAAATTTAAATCTATATTGCTCATTTATGTTTCCTTTATTTTTAGAATAGACTCATTTGTATTTTATTATAGCCTTTTTTAATTATTTCATCTATTTTTTTATGGTCATATTCAATATTGTTTTTTATGCATTCATTTACAAATATATCCCAAAGCTTTTCTCTGTTTGTGGAACAGCACCAGTATTTATCTTGAAAGGTGTTAATATATTTGTCTTTTACTTTTGGAAAAAGTTCATCAAGTTTCGAATAATAATACATTCTTTGATTATTTCTTAATGAAACACAAAAATCTTTATATGCGTAAATATAGCTTGCATTATATATTTTTGCAAGTTTTACCATATTGATTATATTTTCTTTTGTGTCATTTATAAATGGTAATATTGGAGTCATTAACACTCCGGTTGTAATATTATTGCCCCTAAGCTTTTTTACTGCTTCAAAGCGTTTTGTGCTTGATGGTGCATTTGGTTCTATTTTTTTTGCTAAGTTATCTGATGCAGTTGTTATGGTAATATTTACACAGACTATTGAGTGTTTCGCTATATCTTTTAGTATTTGGATATCTCTTGTGATTAAATCTGATTTTGTTATTATACTTACACCAAAACCATATCTGTTAATAAGCTCTAATGATTTTCTTGTTAAATTTAATTCCTTTTCAAAAGGGTTATAGGGGTCGCTCATTGCTCCTGTCATTATAACGCCTTTTTTCTTTTTACTTCGTAGCTCATTTTGCAGTATATTTATAGCATTTTCTTTATATGATACTTCATCAAAATTTTCGATATTGTAGCAGTTGCTTCTACTGTCACAGTATATACAGCCATGCACACATCCTCTATATAAATTCATATTATAATTTGAACAAAACCAACCTGATTGATTATATCCAGAAAGAATTGTTTTAGCTGAAATTGATTTTATCATTTTATTTACCTGTTTTTATTAATAAAAAACCCACAAATATAGTTTTGTATACTTGCAGGGTATTATTTATATATTAAATTATAAGATTATTTTAAATATTTGTTTCTTATGAATTCAAGATCGTCATATAATAAATCTTGTTTTGTCATAAAAAATTCGTCTTGTTTTCCGCCATTGGCAAAATAATCCATATAAATAGCTGCTTTAGTTAAAACCCTGTCTTCCATTATATCATTTCTGGCTTCTAGGTTTGCTATTGCAATTGTCATGAATAATTTATACATTCCCATAACGGGTTTTTTGGGATCATGAAGTAATATGTCTGTAATTTCTTCCATAGAAAGTCCGTCTTTTAATACTTCGTATGTGTTGTTAACTTCTTCTTTAACTAGTTTATAGCTGTTGTTTGCGTTAATTCTCATATTAAATCACTCCTTTTATTATATTATACTTTAAATTTTTTAAATTACTACTATTTAAAAAAAAAATTTGATATAATCATGGTATTAAATGGAGTGGGAGGATAAGATATGTCGAAAAATATGGTTGCGGATCATGCTATAAGACCCGTAGAAAATGATACTATTTTTACAATTTCAGCAAAGGCAAGCGAAGCCGTAAAAAAATACGGTCCTGACAAGGTAATAAATTCTTCAATGGGCGTGCTTTTGGAAGATAATGGAGATTTTGTGGCATTTAAAAGTGTTTATGATTATTTGGAAAGCTTGGATGCACCTAAAATTGCTGCTTATGCAAGCATAGAAGGAGATAAAGATTTTTTAAAGGCCGTAAAAAAAGCATGTTTTAAAGATCATATGCCAAATGCTTATATAGAAGCTGTTGCGACACCGGGAGGTTCAGGAGCAATACATCACAGCGTATTTAATTATACAAATATTGGAGATACAGTTATAACATCAAGTTTATATTGGGATCCATATAATACAATTTGTCTTGAAAGCGGAAGAAAACTTGATACATATAATATGTTTAAAGAAAATGGCGGGCTTGATATTGATGCCTTTAGAGAAAAGTTTAATTATTATTTAACTAAACAAAAAAGACTTTTAACAATATTTAATACACCTGCGCATAATCCAACAGGATATTCTGTTTCAGATGAAGAGTGGGATGAAATTTTAGTAGTATTAAAAGAAGCTGCAAAGGATAAAGACAATAAGATAATTGTTCTTGTTGATATTGCATATATTGATTTTTGCGATGAAAAATTTAATAGACGTAAATTTATGGAAAAATTTGCGGGTCTTGATGAAAATATTCTTATTTTATTTGCGTTCTCTGCTTCAAAAGGTTATACAATGTATGGACTTAGAAATGGAGCTTTATTATGTGTAACATCAAAAGAAGAAATTGCAAAAGAATTTTTCTATACAAATTTACATTCAAACAGAGGAACTTGGTCAAACGGAACAAAAGGAGCCATGAGAGTTCTTACTGATATTATAAATGATGAAAATCTTGGCAATAATTTTATTAAGGAAAGAGACCACTATGTAAAAATGCTTAGAAGAAGAGCAGATGTATTTTTACAAAAAAGTGAGGAAGTAGGTCTTAAATTGTATCCTTACAAAGATGGTTTCTTTGTTTGTATTCCTTGTAAAGATCCGGTAAAAGCGGCAGATTTATTAATGGAGGAAAATGTTTTTGTAATTCCTCTTCAAACGGGACTTAGATTTGCTCTTTGTGCTGTTGGAGAAGAAAAGTGTGCTTTAGCACCAAAAATAATAAAAGAAGTTTTAAACAAATGGGATGAATAAAAAGAAAAGAAAAGCATTAAAAGATATTTTTAATGGGAAAAAGAGAGATACTTTAGAAAATAAAAGTAGATCTTTAAGCTCTGCTTCTTTTCGATATGAGCAAATTAATTCTAATAAAAGGAGAAAAGTTTGCGTTCGTAAAAGAAACGATGGGCTTAGCAGACAGTTAAAAAGAATAAAAAAACAAGTTAAATATAATATAGGTACTTTTTTACAAAGGATAGCCGGAAGAGAAAATATATCTTCTAACAAAGATACAAGACATATTAGTAAAAATTCTAATGCTGTAAGAAGACCGGTTAAAAGAGTTGAGCCTTACGAAAGAAGATCTTCTTATGGTAGTTATCGTACTTCGACAGTTGATACAAGAAGAAGGATTGCAAGACGACGAAGACGTACTATTGTAAAATTAAAACGTATATTTTTTATAGCTTTTGTTTTTATAGCTGTTTTTCTTTTTAGTTTTATTGTATATTACAAGCCTTTTAAAACTATGGCAGTAGGAGATGTTACATTAAGAGGTGATTTAACATATAAGACTCAAATTATAGGTGTAGATACTAATACTATAAAAACCGGTACCAATTATGCATTTAATGTTCAAAATGTCATAGAAGACCATTTTAATAATAAAGTAATTGATAATGTAGATAAAAACTTAATTACAATTAATGTGACAAGTGAAAATTTAAAAAATAAAGTTAGTGTAAATAAAAATGTAATTAATATTGATGATAGTGTTACAAGTGGCAGTGTCTTACATATGGTTGTTAGTTATAAAAAATTAAGTAAATCATATAGTTATATTGTAAAAGATAACTTAAGTGAGGAAATTGATAATAATATGATTATAACTAACCCTAACGAATATGATGCTGTTGTTAATAAACAAAGGCACTTGTCATCAAGTTACAAGCCTTCGGATTTAGTAAAGCCCAATATTGATTTTATGCAGTCCAATGAATCTGTAATGTATCTTAGAAAAGATGCTGCAAAAGCACTTGAAGAACTTTGTAAAGATGCTCAAAGCTCTGGTTATAAGTTTTATGGTGTAAGTGGATTTAGGTCATATAGTTTACAAGTTGATGTTTATAAAGATAATATTGCCCAGTATGGTAATGAAGAAGATGCCAATTTTTACTCTGCCAAACCGGGAGAGAGCGAACATCAATTGGGGCTTTCTATGGATTTAAGTACAAAAGAAGTAAATTACCAGCTTGTGGAAAGTTTGGGAGATACTCCTGCGGGGAAATGGCTTGAAGAAAATTGTTATAAATATGGTTTTATAATAAGATTCCCTGAAAATAAGGAAAAAATAACAGGTTATAGCTATGAACCTTGGCATATAAGATACGTCGGAAAAGACTTAGCAAAAATAATGCATGATAATAATTTAACTTTAGAGGAATATTTTGAAAGTGATAAATACTAATAAATTCAGCACAGTATACGAATATACGGTAGGGAAAAAATACGAGGGGGAGAATATATATTCATTTTTGGAAAATGAATATGATTATTCTTCCAGAACCTTTAGATATATAATAAGAGAGGGAAAGCTTCTTGTTAATGACAAAGAAGCTTTGTTTGTTGATGTTTTAAAAGAAAATGATAATATAAAAATATTTTTTCCTATTGAAAAAGCAGATGCTCCATCAAGTAATATCGATATTAATATTATATATGAAGATGATGATATAGTGGTTATAAACAAAGAAAGCGGTATGGTTGTTCATGTTACCCGTTCACATCCTCTCGATACTCTTCAAAATGCCATTTATTATAAGTGGGATAAAGAAGGCAAACATTTTAAAACAAGGTTTGTTAACAGACTTGATATGGATACTTCTGGGCTTGTTGTTATTGCCAAAAATAAGTATGTTCATCATTTTATACAAAATCAAAGTATAAGAAATGAAATAGATAAAAGATATCTTCTTATAGCTGAAGGAATACTTGATAAAAAAGAAGGATACATATCAGCTCCAATAAAAAGAGAAGAGGGGCATGCTTTAAAAAGAATAGTTAGTGAAGATGGAAAAGAATCCATAACCAAGTATAAAGTAATTGAGGAATTTAATGGACACTCTTTAGTTGAAGCGAAACTTATAACCGGAAGAACTCATCAATTAAGAGTTCATTTCGCTCATATAGGTCATCCTATTTTGGGAGATACACTATATAACGAAAATAAAAGCGAATTAATTTCTCATCAAGCTCTTCATGCAAAATCAATATCTTTTGTTCATCCAAGAAGTAAAAAGATGGTAGAATTCAAAGCTGAACTTCCCGAAGATGTTGTTTTTGTGATGGGAAAATTAAAAAAGAGTTAAAATGGTTGAATTTTAGTAATTCGGGTTTATAATAGAAGAAGTACTATTTTCAGGAGGAAAGTAATTTGAGTGCTAGTAAAAAGAAAAATTATTTAAAAGGAGCTGCTATTCTTGCTTTTGGTGGAATAGTTGCTAAATTCCTTGGGATGTTTTTAAAACTTCCTTTGGTAAGAATTCTTGGCGATTTTGGTATGGGGCTATACGGAAACGCATACCCTGTATATACATTTTTACTTGCTATTTCTGTTATAGGACTTCCGGTTGCTATTTCAAAAATGGTTTCTGAAAGAATAAGTTTAGGAAAATACGATGGCGCGTATAGAGTATTTAAAGTTGCAATTACGACACTTGCATTAATAGGTGCAGTTTGTACTGCAATAATGATATTTGGAGCACATTTTTTCATATCCGTATTTAAGTGGCATCCAGATACGTATTATTCAATACTTGGTTTGGCATTTGCACCTCTTTGTGTTTGTATTTTGTCATCATTTAAAGGTTTCTTCCAAGGTATGCAAAATATGACACCTCCAAGTATTTCACAAATAGTTGAATCAATAACAAGGGTTGTTGTTGGACTTGGTCTTGCTGTATTTTTATATAAAAAATTTGGTGTTGCATTTGGGGCTGCCGGTGCGACTTTTGGTGCTACTGCCGGTGCTTTGGTTGCCAGTTTATTCTTATTCTTATGTTTTTTAAAGATAAGACCGAGAATAAAAAGACAAATAAAAAATCAAAAAACAAAGTCTACTGAAGATGTAAAAACTATACTTAAGATTTTAGCTGCAATTGCAATTCCTATTACGATTGCTTCCCTTGTTACTTCTTCAATGAATTTAATTAACTCTTTTACTGTTTCTGCATTTTTACAAAAAGCAGGCTTTAGTGTTGAAGAAGCAACAATTTTATGGGGACAATTATCACAAAGAGCTCAGACAATTATAAGTATACCTCTTATATTATCTTCATCTCTTGCTGCCAGCTTGGTTCCGACAATTTCTGAATCTTTTGTAAGAAAAGATACAGAGCAGATAAGACAAAAAACATTTTTAACTTTTAAAGTAGTTTTAATGCTTGCTCTTCCATGTATTGCCGGTCTTATTGTTATGGCAAGTGAAGTTACAACATTATTATTTGGTGATGCGAACGGAGCAAATATGCTTAGATTGTTATCTATAGGTATAGTGTTTACCATGATATCAACTACAATGCAGGGGATATTACAAGGGGTTGGACTATTGAAAGTTCCTGTTAAAAACTTGGCTGTGGGTTGTGTTATAAAACTTATTTTAAATGTAATATTAATACAAATTCCAGCATTAAATATATATGGTGCAATTCTTGGAACGTTAGGCGCCGACTTTGTTGTAGCAAGTCTTGATTATAGGGCTATAAAAAAATTCCTGGGCTCAACATATAAGGGGCTTGGTATGGCTTTTATAAAAAATCTTTTCTGTGCTGCTGTAATGGGGATTATATGTTTCGCATTAAAAACATTCCTTGCAGGATTTTTGAGTAACAGTATTTTAACGGTTATTGTTATAATTGTTGCAATTATTGTTTACTTTGCATTAATATATTTTACTAAAGTGCTTAACATAAAAGAAGTAAGAAGTGTTATAGGGAAATAAAATATGAAAGCAACAAATAAAAATACAATTAACGAAATAACATCAAAATATGATTTTAGATTTAAAAAGGATTTAGGGCAAAACTTTTTAACAGATGAAAATATAGTGCTAAAAATCGTAGATGCCTTAGAATTAAAGAATGACGAAGTTGTTCTTGAAGTTGGTCCCGGTATGGGCAGTCTTACTCAAAAGTTAGCAGATAGAGCATATAAAGTGTATGCTGTTGAAATAGATTCAAGAGCTGTTGAGATGCTTGAAGAAACTTTAAGTGAATATGAAAATATACAAATTATTAATAAAGATATATTAAAAACTAATTTAAAAGATATTTTAGCTGAAGAAATAAAAGAAGGAAGAAAAATAAAATTTATTTCAAATCTTCCTTATTACATCACATCTCCAATTCTTATGAAAGTATTGGAAGATGAAGTTGAGTTTAATAATATTGTTGTAATGCTTCAAAAAGAAGTTGCAACAAGGCTTAACGCAAAAGTAAATTCAAAGGATTATTCATCTTTTACGGTTGCTGTTGATTATTATGCAGATGTTGAAAGATTGTTTAATGTTCCTAAAACTGTATTTGTTCCAATGCCAAAGGTTGATTCTACGGTGCTTAGAATTACACCGAGAAAAAAAGAAGGTATTGAACTTGATGATGAAAAAGTATTTTTTAAAGTCGTTAAAGCTGCCTTTTTAAACAGAAGAAAAATGGTTTTTAACTCTCTTGCTAACGGATTATCTTTAAATAAAGATTTGTTAAAACAAGCTTTGATAAATTCTGGATTAGATGAAAAAGTAAGAGCTGAAAACATAACAATAGAGCAATTTGCGAAACTTTCAAATGAAATAAATTCTTTTATGAATAAATAAAAACATTTTGTGAAAACACAAAATGTTTTTTATTTATATCTTCTTTTTCTGCTGTTTGGTTTTCCTTTGCCGCTTTTGTTTGTTAATTTTTTAGAAGATGTTTTTCTTTTATTGTTTTTATTATTTTTAAATTCTCTCTTTTCAAATATCAAACAGTTTTCATAAGGACCTATTAAATCTGTTCTGCCTATTTTTATAAGAGCTTTTCTTATTCTTTCTTTGTTTTCAGGTTTGTAATATTGCATAAAAGCTCTCTGCGTTTGTTTTTCTTCATATGTTTTTGGAACGAATACTTTTTCATTTGTCAGAGGATTTTTTCCTGTATAAAACATGCAAGTTGATAAAGTTCCCGGTGTTGGATAAAAATCCTGTACCTGTCTTGGTCGTATATTATGTTTTTTCATATACAGTGCAAGCTCCAATGCTCCTTGTATGGTACATCCCGGATGTGATGAAATAAAATATGGAACTAAGTATTGTTTCATGCCAAGTTCTTTGTTTACTTTGTTGTATTTATCTACAAATTTTTCGTAAACTTCTCTTCCCGGTTTCCCCATTTGTTTTAATGTTTTATTGTTTATATGCTCTGGAGCTATTTTAAGTTGTCCGCTTATATGATGTTTTACAAGTTCCTTTAAAACCGTAGGGTCTTTTTCTAAAAGAAGATAATCATATCTTATGCCGCTTCTAACAAAAACCTTTTTTACATTTTTTACATTTCTTGCCGCTCTTAACACATCTAAAAATTCGCTGTGATCAACTTCTAAATTTTTGCAAGGAGAAGGAGATAGGCAAGTTTTGTTTATCCCAACACATGTTCCGTATTTCATTTGTTTTTGACATGAAGGATTTTTAAAGTTTGCTGTTGGTCCTCCTATATCATGAATATATCCTTTAAAACCGTCTATTTTTGTAAGCAATTTTACTTCGTCGATTATGCTTTTTTTACTTCTTGACTGTACCATTCTTCCTTGATGAAATGTTAGAGCGCAAAAAGAGCAGTTACCAAAGCAACCTCTATTTGATGTTACAGAAAATTCTATTTCTTTTATTGCTGGAATTTCTTTTTTGTACATAGGGTGAGGTTTTCTTGCATAAGACAGTCCGTATACTTTATCCAGTTCTTCTCTGTTTAGGGGCATCATTGGAGAGTTTTGGACAAGATAAGTTTTATCCATAAATTGTATTATTGTTTTGCCTGTTATCGGGTCTTGGTTTTGATATTGTACTTTAAAAGCTTTATTATATTTTTCTTTATCTTCGCATACTTCTTTATAAGAAGGGATAATAATTGCATCTTTAATGTTACTTATATCACTGGTCATATAACAAGAGCCTTTAACATCAGTAATATCTTTTAAGTTTTCACCGTTTTTTAGTCTTGTTGCAATTTCTCCCAGTATTTTTTCACCGCTTCCGTATGTTAGCATATCGGCTGTGGAGTCTGTAAGTATGGAGTGTCTTACTTTGTTGTCCCAATAATCATAATGTGCAAATCTTCTAAGGCTTGCTTCTATTCCTCCGATTATTATATTAACTTTTTTGTATGCCATTCTTATCATATTGCAATATACTATTACGGCTCTGTCAGGACGTTTTCCTGCGACTCCGCCTTCTGTATATACATCATCGTTTCTTTTTTTCTTTGATGCCGTATAATGATTTACCATACTGTCTATATTCCCGCTGTTTACAAGGAAAGCATATTTAGGTCTGCCAAGCACCATAAAGGATTCTTTTTCTTTCCAGTTTGGTTGAGGTATAACACCTATGGAAAATCCAATGCTTTCAAGATGTCTGCCTATTATTGCAGTTCCAAAAGATGGGTGATCTATATAGGCATCTCCTGTGACTATAATAAAATCAAGCTCGGATATTCCTCTTTCTTCCATTTCTTTTTTTGTTGTTATTAAAAATTCATTGTTTATTTTCATTTTATTTCCTCAATTTATATAATAAAAAATTATCCTTAAACGTTATATCTATTTTCTTTTTATCTATCAAATAAGATAACATTGCTTTTATTGTTCCCTCAACAAGATTATATTCAACAAAGTTGATTTCAATATTATAATAATCAAACATCTTTTTGGTTATCATATTAAGGCTTAAAGGAACTTTTAAAAACTTACATATTAAGTCAAGTTCTTCTTTTATTTTATTTTCATTAATTTGTATAAGCTCAGTTATGTCTGTTAATGCTTGTTCATGGGTTGGAATGAAAAGTTTTCCTTTTAGTGTTTTTAAATATTCAAGAGTATATAGAAATTCTTCTATGTTATATATTGTTGGGATATGGTAAGTATTTAAAGCTTCTATAGGGAAGAGACTGTCTGCAATAAAATAAATATCATCATCGGTTTTTATTCCTATCATGTCATAACTATGTCCGGGAAGATTAATTATTTCCATTCCCTTTGGGATTTCCTTTAGGTTATATGATAAATTTTCAGTAGGGGTAGCCATTAAAAATTTTTTTTGTATTCTCTTTGGTGGATATGCTCCATAAATAAAAGCTGGTTCAAGTACTGTATATTTTATAAAATGGCTTTCAAATTCACTTGAATATATTTTACAACCTGTTTTATCTTGTAAAATTTTATTGTTCCCTATATGGTCTGCATGAGCATGAGTATTTATTATCCCCTTTAATACCCAGTTATTTTTATTAATAATTTCAAGGATTTTATTTGCTTGTATACCATTCATTGCACAGTCTATTAAAAATATTTCATTATCACTTATTTTATAAATTCCTACGTTGTTTTCACTTTTTATATAGTAAGTGTTTTTTCCAACCTGTATTAATTTGTACATAATTAACCTCTATACTTTTATTATAGATATTTTAACATAAAATTTTAAATAATAAAAAAAGAAAGGCAAAAGCCTTTCTTTTAATTCAAAATTAATTATTTTTTATTTGCAATGTGGTGAGGACCCATTGAATCTGGAGCTGAATATTTTTCTCTTCTTAATTGATATAATTCATCAATAACATCTTGAGGAATTGTAGCTTTTTCAACGATTCCCATAGCTCTTGCTGCAAATTCTTGTTGAGCAATGAATTCTAAGCTTTCCATTCTGTAGTAAGCAGTAAGTACATCAGGACCGTATGTAACAGCACCATGGTATCTCATAAGTACTGCATCATGGTATTCGATGTAGTCTTCGATGTCTCCACAGATATCGAATGTTCCTGGTAAACCATATTTGATTACAGGAATTTCACCTAAGTTAAGTGCAGCTTCTGTACAAATTGGTTTATCTAAAGGCATGTTTGCAGCTGCAAATACTGTACCATATAATGGATGAGCATGAACTACTGCGTTTACGTCTGGTCTTAATTGGTAAATTTTGTAGTGAAGTTTAAATTCGCTTGTTCCTTTCCATGGACCATTTTCTTCTACTAAGTTACCGTCTTTGTCAACGATACACATCATGTCAGGTGTCATGAAACCTTTTGATACACCTGTTGGTGTGATTAGGAAGTTACCATCTTCTAATCTAATTGAGATGTTTCCATCATTTGTAGAACAAAGTTGTCTATCGTACATTTTACGTCCTACATCACAAATCGCTTCTCTTAATTTTTGAATATCTTGACTCATTTTTTCCTCCTGGATATGTTTCTTATTAATTTAACGTTATTATATAACATTTGTTTTTAATTGTAAAGTACTTTTGTTCAAAATTTTTTTTACCATTACATTTGTTACACTAAATATATCGACTTTAATATAAAAATGTTATTTTTTTGTATTTTTAAACCTTTAAAACCGTTTATATATGCACTTTAAAAGATGATGTTCAAAAGGGTATACTGTTTACTTATTGACATTTAAAATTTTTTTTTTTATAATTAATTAAAATAATTATATAAAGAGCTATTTATATTTAGATAGTTTAAGGAGGAGATACCAATGGCAGATTTAGAATTTAACAAAGATCTAATATTTTTCGATGTGGAGGCTGATAGCAATTTAGATGCATTAGATCAAGTTGCACATAAATTATTTGATCTTGGTTATGTAAAAGAAAGCTATATCGAAGCTGTAAAAGAAAGAGAAAAAGTATTCGCAACAGGTCTACCTGTAGAAGATTTTGCAGTAGCAGTTCCTCATACAGATGTTGAACATGTAAACAAACAAAGTATTTGTGTTGCTACACTTAAAAAACCTGTTACTTTTGAAGTAATGGCTGGTGCTGGTGAAAAATGTGAAGTTTCAATTTTATTCATGCTTGCATTAAAAGAACCACATCAACAATTAGCTATGTTACAAACAGTTATTTCTCTAATTCAACAAGAAGATAAATTAAAATCAATTTATGAATCTAAAGATAAAGAGTTAATAATGAAAATCGTTCAAGACGAATTAGCTAAACAAGTAGAAGAAGCATAATAAGTTATAAGAGAATATTTTCTCTAAGAAGGAGTTAGACGTATAATGTATTTAATAATAGTAGATTTTCTGATGCGAATGTCTTTTGGCGAACATCTATATTTTATTTATGAATGGATAGTTGAGCATACATATATTATTGGATGTATAGGCTTTTTATATGGTTGTGTTCTGTTTTATGGTGCTGTTTGTGCGAAAAAATGGATACCAAAAGATTTTAATGATTTTGTATTTATTGAAAGTTCAAAAATACTTAAAACTAATTCATCTATAAGTATTGATGATTTATCAAAGCAAATTTATGATAAATGGGTTGAACATGTTCCTAATTTACCAAGTAAATACAGAATTCCTTCTAAAAAAGGCTGGTGGATTGTTAAACCAACAGTTCAAGCTTTAGAAGAAGACTTAAAAATAAACAGACAATCCATAGTAACTATGTTTAAGAATAATAAAAAAGAAGAGATGGCATCTGAGAAAAATTAAATATATAAAAGCAGATACTTCTGATATACACTATTATATAAATGTGTCTAAGCTGCTTTGTTTAAATTAAGTAAATAAGGGGAAATATAAAAATATTTCCCCTTTATTATTTTTAAAAATCATTTTAATTATCAAATATTATATTTTTAATGTATATTAAAAACAAAAAATAATTTTAATGGTGTTATCACCATAATAATGTTTACTTTTAATTTTATTTCTTTAATATTTTATCATCATACAGTATTCATATGTTTTTTGTTTAAATTTTTTATTTCAAATTTTCTTTATAGATTAAGACATAATAATTTTTTAAATTATATATATTATTAGCTGCTAGTACATTTTTTTACATAAAAGTATTATAGTTAAACGTTTAAACTTATGATAAAATATATATATAAAATGTAGCAAATAAAATATATTACATAAAAGAATTTACTTTAAATAAAAAAGACAAAAAAATAAATAATAATACTTTGTTAATTATAAATGTATTATTATCTATCTGTTACAATTTGTATACGTTTTTTGACAAATTTAATTTATACACTTTGTAACAATATTTATTGTATTTTTTGAGTTTAAAGTGCATATGATTTATACATGATTATTGTTCCAAAATTATTTATTTTAAACTTATTTAATAATTATATATTTTAGTTTGTTTTATCAGTGAAAAAATAGGGAATGGAGGAGTGTTATGCGAAAAAGAACATTAAAAGATAGGTTGTTTTGTGTTTTTTTGTCTTTATTAATTATTTTTACATCATTGCCCTCGAGTATTTTTGCAAAAGTTCAAGATGATGTTTTTGATACAAATGGACAAAAAGATTCTAACATAATTGAAGAAGTTGACACTAATGACGTATATGTAGATTGGGAATTTGAAAACAGTGAAATTACTTCTTCGCAAGAAGGGATACTTAACATTGAAGCTAAGCTTAATACTGATAATGTCAAAGATATTAATTCTGTAAGTGTTGATATTGTTTTGACAAATGATGAAGCAATTGCTTTAGGTATATTATCAGAAGATGGATTGAAATTAAATGAAGATGCTTTTAAAAGTGAAGTAGAAAATAGCGAAAATGGACTTGACTCTTTAGGAAATAATATACTTCCTAAAATGGAAGAAGATAAAAGTGTTCATTTGGTGATTGGACTTGATAAGGAAAATTCTTCTTTATCTTATCAATATAAATTTAATGTGCCAAGTAGTTTAACGCTTCCTTTTACAATTGACGTTGATGAAAATGATATTGTAGTAAATGCAATGGGACAAAGCAGTGAGGCAATTGATGGTGTTAATGTAGAAAAAAATACGAATAAAATTACAATAACCAAAGAAGAACAAAAAGAAGATTTAAATAATGATATTAAAGAAAATAAAGCTTTAAAAGAAACAGAAAGTTTAGAAAACAAAGCTATAGAAGACAGTGTTACAATAAATAGCTATTTAACAAATTTTTCTAAAGAAATTTTTTGGGTGGATAACAATAATGAGTCTTCAATAAGACCAAGTACATCTTCATATTTGCAACCAACATTAAAATTTTCTTTGGATGGTGTTAATTATAAAGAATTAACAGCGGAAAATATGAATGAAATAGGTTTACAAACCTATCCAAAGTTATCTGTTGATAGCACTGGTGTTGGTGTATATACTATTTATACTGGAAATAAGACTTTACCATCAAAAGTTACATATGAAAATATTTATGGGAATAAGACTTCTTATAATGTAAGCTGGGAAATAACACCAAAAGATATAGACGGATATTCTGTTGTTAATTTAACAGATGAAAATAATGACCAATATCCTTCTGTAAATAATATTGGATGGTATTATATTTTGCAAAGAGATATTCGTTTTACATGCGTTGTAAGGATGGGTGAGAATAAACGTTGGGAAGAAGTTAGTAATACTCTTTTAAATGATTTTCAACTTGTGATAGATATTGGAAATGGTAGATTCACTCAAGAATATGTTCTTTCTGAATTTAAAAACACATATTTTACGGAACATCCGGATTCTGATAGTATGACTTTAGCTATTGACGATGCATGGAAATATAATATTGATGGCTCGTTGATTACTTACTATATAGAAGAAATTCCTGACAGTTCAGGTAATGTAGATAATAAAGTATATGTTGAAGAGGTTTTTGAGGAAGGAGATTATTTAGATGTAAGTTATGATAATTCTTCTTCTCCAAATTATGGATTAAAAATAGATAAACTTTATAGTGAAGGAACCGTAATATTAACTTTAACTGGTAAAAAAACATATGAAGCAACAAAAATTTGGCTTGATGACGGTTCTGCTGAAACGAAGAAAAATCGACCAAGTGGTATTTTCCAATTATGGAGATATCGTGAAGGTACATCTTTTTCAACAGCTTCTGTTGTAAGAAATAATGATGGATCAATGGTTGAAATTGAGTTAAATAATAATACTGATGAACAAACTTTAATATTTGAATTGAATGGAAGCCGTGAACTTCCAAAATATGATTCTGAAGGATATGAATATTTTTATGTTTTAAGAGAGTATCTTGAAGGAGATAATGCCGGAAATTATGAGCAAGTATTTGGACGTGTTGATCAAAGTGGAAATATTACAGACAGAGTCGATATAAATGGAGAAATAAAAGATACTACTAATACTTCAGATAGAGTAGGTAATAATGATTTTATATATAATGGTGGTGTAATTACAAATAGAATAAAAGGCAGTATTACAACTCAGGTTACAAAAATTTGGGAAGCTTCTTCATTCCAGTCAGGCTTTGATAATGTGAGCGTTGAATTTACATTACAAAAACGTGTAAAAGGTCAAGAAACATGGACTAATACATCACAAACTCTGGTAATGAGTGACTTTTATGCAGAAAACTTAACCGATACTAAAACAAAGAAAATGTCTAAGTATGATAATTTAGGTAGAGAACTTGAGTATAGATGGGTTGAGAGTGGTGTATTTGTAGATAATCGAGAAAACATTTATAAACCTAACACTGATGGAACGGGTTCTTTTACATTAAATTTGGATGGAAGAGATATTGACTTTATTTCTACACCTTCTATTGATGAAGATAATTCTCAAAATACAATTATTACAAATACAATTGCAAATACAATTAAATATGATGTAATAAAACAATGGGTTAATGCAGAGGGAGAAAAGGCAGAGCCTCCTGAAGGTACAACAGTTTCTTTTAAAATATATCAAATGTTAAATAATGAATATACATATAAAGATCCAATTGCAACGTTTGATATGGACGGTGTTGTAGATGATGAAAAAACATTGGTAAATAAAGAGCTTGGCATTTATGCACAAGAAATTTCTCCTTGGATGGTTAGAGTTACTCCTTTAAGAGAATTTAATGAACAGGGGATGCAGTATGAATATGTACTTATGGAAGCAAAAAATACATATCTACCTAATATGGAAACAATAAGAACTCTTGAAGGATATGAGTCTACGATTATTAATGCACCTGGTCCTGGAAATCATATTTTAGTTACAAAAGGCTGGATAGATGATAGTGATATTGCTCATAGAGAAAATGTTACAATTTCAGTATACAACAGAAAAACTAATGAAAAAATAAATGAAGTTACTTTAGGGGATGGGGTTTGGTTTAAATATGTTGGTATAGGTAATTTAGATGAAGATGATGTGTATATTTTAGAAACAAAAGTAGGGGATACAGATATTCCTTTAGATACATATTTTATGGATCAAGGAGATAATCCTAACTATGATAATCCAATACCTCCTAATGAATATGAAGGTGAAGGTGATAGTAATTATACATCAATTCAATATCAAACAAAGTATCATAAATATGATGTTAAATATACAAGTGAAGAAATAGGCGGAGAAAAGATATATAAAGCTGTTAACAGAAGACTTGGAAATGTTAATTTAACTGTAGAAAAAACATGGACTGATGGAGATGGTTCTTTTCGAGATGAAATTCAAAAGGAATTAAAAAATATAGAGACTGAATATAATGTATCATTATCTTTAGTATTAAAGTTGGATTTTGAAGAAGGAGATATTCCATCATATTATGATATTTCAAGGAATGGTGTTGATGAAACTGATACCGTAACTATTGGTAATTCTGATAATAAGGTTGCTATAGAAGATGATAAAGGAAATAACGTTTCTTCTACACAAAAAATTCTATGGGCAGATGGTGAAAAGGATAAATGCTATTTCTTTAACCTTCCAAAATATGATAGATCAGGTTCTGTAGCAAATTATAAAATAAGTGAAGTATGGGTTGATAAAAACGGAAATGAAGTAGCTTCGTCAACTATAAAAAATAAATATCCAGAATTATATGATTTATATAGTCAATACTCTACTTCTATTGTATATGGCGATTATGTTGTAGGGGATCATTTTGCGAGTGATAATCAAGATATAAATGTTACAAATTCTTTAACAGGTACTAAAACATTAACATGGGAAAAATTATGGAAAGATGAATATGCATATGAAAACGGAAATAGAATGGATTTATATCTTGATATTTACCAAGTAACTCATGAAAAAGATGATAATGGAAATATAACCGAAAAAACTTCATTATATGTTTCAAACTATAGATGGATTTATAGTGATATTGAAGGAAGTGATCCTGTTAATCAATGGAAAGTACTTTTTAATAATGTTCCAAAATATGATGAGTTGGGATATGAAATTATGTACTATGCCGTTGAAAGAACAAATATTGATTTTAGAAAATTTGATTATCAAGTAGGAAATTATTATGTTGTTGATGAAGATACAGGAAATCAACCTATATACTTAGGAACAAGAGATGAAGTAGATAGTGCTTATGAAGATTATGTACTTGATTTATCAAATGTTCAAGATAAGCCAAACATATCTGATTATGCAAACTATGCTTTAATTGAAGGTGGTATCTTTGAAAATACAATATATTCTAATTTAACAATTCAAGGTCAGAAAATATGGTCTGCAGTACCTTCTTCTTATCCAAATGAAGATTTACCTAGCATAACGTTTACCTTGTATCAAAAAGTATCAGGAGACAGTGGTGAAGGAACTCCTGTATCTACTATAACCGTTAAAGACTGGGTTGATATTTATTCTAAAGGTTCTTATTTGTTCCAGGTATTATATTTAGGTGAGAACATTATTGATGAAGATGGTTCTGTGTCTTATGGTGGAAATGGTGAAGCAAAAAAAATACCTAAATATAATGATAAAGGGCAGCTTTACTCTTACGAATTAAAAGAAACTGAAATTCATTGGTCTAATGGTGCAAATCCGGATAAAAGAGATGTATTTGATGATCCGATAGAAAATACGTATTTGATTGATAATATATATAATAGCGAAAAAGGGAAAATTTCAATAAAGAAATTTTTAGAACTTTCAATGGATGAAAATGGTGATCCTGAAGCTTTCCCAGGAGTAAGATTTACTTTATATAGAACTTATACAAAAAATGATGGTACTACATCAGAAAAAGAAGAAGTTTCTTATAAAGTATGGACATCAAGTGAAGTTGAAAATGCATATAATTTAAAACATATGCTTGGACTAAATTCTGATGCGGGTACGGAAACTGACCCTCTTGAAAAAGAAATTGTGTTTGAAGATTTGGATATATATGCTCCAAATGGATCAAAGTACGTTTACTCTGTTGAAGAAAGAAAAGATTATCTTGGTGGATTTAATACATGGGTAGTTAACAGTGATCTTGAAGTTGAAAATATTTCAAGTATAAAAAACGACACATACTTAGGAAATGTGGCACAAAATTTATATCCTGTGAACTCAATATTTGATCCGACACCTATGACAACATTTATAAATGCCCCTGATACAAATAGGGATACGGTAAATATTACAGGTACGAAAGTTTGGAATGACTATAAAGATATATTTGGATTTAGACCTGATGATATTGAGCTTACCCTTTATAAATATGCAAATGAACAACCAGGACAAGGAAATTCAATTCCGGAAGAAAAAGTTGATGAGAGTCTATATAAAATAACTTGGACTCAAAAAGGTGAAAATAATTGGACATATGAAATTACAGGTGATGCTATGGGTGAGCTTGAAAAATATGCTCCAAATGGTATGGTTTGGAAATATGTTGTGAAAGAAACTCTTTCTGCTGATTTAAATTATATCGTTTCTCCTTCAGGTGGTAATAGTTACTTAGGAAAAGTAACGGAAGATAGAAGAGAAAAGGACAATAATGATATAATAATGAACAATTTGTCAAATAATATAACAACAAGTATTCCATATAGTAAAAACTGGGTAGATAATGACGGAAATATAATAGAAAATGATTATTTGGGATTTGATCTTACAGTGGATTTTGAACTTCAAGTAAGTGAAATAGACAGTACAGATAAAACTTATAAATCTGCGGAAGAATATTTTAAAGATAATTTAACTGAAGTGGATTATAATATTATATTTAACGGTTATAAATTTAACAGAAGTTTAACCGGAAGAATAAATGATATTACAATATGGGGAGTAAGTAAAAGTTATGCAAATCTTCCAAGAATTATTGTTAAGAAAGATGCTCAAAATAATGAAGTTACGAGACTTCAATACCGAATTGTAGAAACAGCAATTCACTACGGTAGTGACAGTATATCAAGTCCAACAACAATAAATGTTATTGAAAGAAATGATAGCTCATATACATATGAGTTTGTAAACGGAGGAATGTTTACTCCTGCATATTGGGCAAATGGAAGAGGAACTCCTACGGGAGATCAGACTTATAATGACACTTCAACAACATATAACAACAATACTACAAGGGCTATGTATAACAGATTAGAAACAACAAGTTTTGATTTTACGAAGATTTGGGAAGGCGATAATAATAATATTTATTCTCAAAGACCTAAAAGCTCTCAAAGTGGATATACATGGCAAGCAAACTTCATAGTTCAAAGAAGAACAGCTTCATCTGACTGGGAAAATGTTGAAATACATGCAAATAATCAAACAAGTAAAGATATGGTTATTACAATATATGGTACTGATAAAGAAGAAGATAATCGTGTTACAACAACTGTAAGCGGACTTTTAAAATCTGATGTAAACGGAAATGAATATGAATATAGGGTAAGAGAACTTGGCAGCGATTATACTTTAATAGATGGTCATGTAAAAGATGAAGATATTGTTGGAAATGGAGGAAACAATACTTATAACATTACTTATACAACAACTTATGATAGTAATACTCAAGTAACAAATACTCTTGATTCCACAAAAGTTTATGCTTTGAAGAAGTGGAATCCATCTTCAAGAAAAACTAATGTAACATTGGAAGTAAAATACCTTGCTTCAAATGGAACTTGGAGATCTTTCAATACTCAAGCAAAGGTAACTTTAACAGGTAATCCTGTAAGTAATCCTACAAAACCTTATTACGAATATGAAGAATGGAAAGCAGTATGGAATGATTTACCTCTTGTTGTAAGTGGAAGTAAGCTTGATGCTGACGGACATACGCAGTATAAAGTTTTTGAAACAGTTCCAAGTGGATATGTTCAAGAAAGTACAAGAGAAAGTTCTATAGGTAATTATACTCAGTTTGAATTTGCAAATGTTGAATCAACTTCTTACAGTGTTGAAAAAATTTGGTATGGGGTTGATGTAGCAAAACAAGGTATTGTAAGAGTAGGGCTTTATAGGACGATAGGAGAAATAGGAGACGCTAACAGTGAACCTGTAATGCAAAGTGGTACTTTAAATCAAATGACGGTACTTCTTACAAAGACTAACATAAAAGCAACCTTTAATTCTCTTCCTAAATATGATGAAAATGGTAATGAATATATTTACTATGCAAGAGAGTTATCAATAGATGGAATAAGTATAGAAAATTATGATTATCGCATATTAAATAATGATGAGAATGGTAAAACAACAATAACCAATATAGGTAAAAAAGAAATATCCGGCAACAAAACATGGCTTGACAGTTCAAATGTTTATGATACAAGACCTGAAGATATACAAATTAATATCTTTAGAAGTATAGACGGAAAAGATAAAGTTAAACTTGACATTAAGCCTGTATGGATAAGTAAAGATGGCGATGAGTGGGAATATAAATTTGAAGGGCTTCTTGTGACTGATGACAGTGGAAGAGAGTACACTTATGAAGTTGAAGAGGTTGTTCCTGATGAATATGCCGTAACTTATGACGGATATAATATTACAAATACATTAAATGATACAATAAATATTCCTATTAAAAAGGTTTGGGATGATAAGGATAATTATGATAAAGTTCGTCCTAAGAATATTAAGGTTGAACTTTATGCTGATAATGTAAATGTTGATGAAACAACATTAAAAGGAAAAGGAAATACATGGGAATATGTATTTGAAAATTTACCTGAATATAATTCATTAAACAAGAGAATTGTTTATACATTAAAAGAAGTTTACGTTCCTAATGGATATGAAGTAAGTTATGAAGGTTATACTATAACAAATTATAGAAATGTTGTTATAACTGATGATACTAATGACAGCGGAGTAGATACTTCTGATAGAAATAATATGGGAAGGTATATTGGTTTAGGAGTAATTTCAATAGTTGGTATTATTATAATTACTCTTTTTATCAAAAAAAGAAAAATAAGTTAGTAGTATAAATACAAAAGAAAAAAGAGAGGTTAACCTCTCTTTTTTCTTTTAATTTTAAAGGATATATTATTAAAAACAATTACTTGAAGTCGTGGTCAAAGACAAGGTATTTTTTTATATCTTTTTTTATTTCCCATTCACAGTTCCAATTTGTAGGAAATATTACAAGATCACCTTCTTTAAAAGAAGATATTTCGTTTGTTTCTTTATCCCTTACAAGTCCTTCACCTTTGATGATAAGGCATGCTTCTTGTTTTTCTTTGTAATCCCAATCAAAAACACCTGCTTCATGTTCCCATGTTTCACATGTTCTCATGAACTCTAATTCCTCTTTGTTTGGTTTTCTTATCGTTGCCTTCATTAGTTTTCTCCTTTTGTTTTTTTATTTTACTTCTGTTATCCATTTTTGATGAAACATTTTTTTTATTTCATCAAGTTTTAATTTTTTAGCTTTTAAAAGAAATTCTTTGTCTTGTACTATTTTTATTATTGCAGTTAATAGTTTTAACTGATCTTCATTTCTTTTTAAAGCAATATTAAATATAAACTCAGCTTCAACTGTTTTGGTTGCATCTTCCAAACTGTAAAAAGATACTGGTTCTTTCAATCTTAAAACGCATATTGCTTGTTTATTAACATGAATAGCATCCGTATGTGGGATTGCAACCGGGATAAAACTATTAAGCCCAGTAGGAAATTTTTCTTCTCTTTCGATGCATGCGTCAAAAAAAGATTCTTTAACGTAGCCTTGTTCATAAAGCTGTTTAGAGGTTAGTTTAATCGCTTCTTTCCAATCTTTAGCGCTTCCATCTATTACAATTACGTCGTTAAGCATGGTGACATCCTATATAATAAAGTTTTAAAGGTTATGAATTGCTTTTTCTTTTTGTTTTACAAGTTCATCCCATATTGGTATGTCTACTACTTTTCCATTTCCAATTTGCATTGCAAGGACCCATGCTTTTAGAGTATTATCAACAGCTTCCAATACTTTAAAACATTTTTCTAAATCAGAGCCTACGCATAATGCACCATGATTTCCAAGAAGCACAAGGTCGTGTTCTTTGATTTCATTTTCCATGTCTTTATAAATATCTTCTGTTCCTCCTTTACCCCAAGGAAGGCAAGGGATTCCTCTTGTTAGTAAAAATTCTTCGTGACATTTTGGATCAACTGTTTTACCAAACATTGAAAATGCAGTTAAATAAACACTGTGACAATGGATTACTGCACTGCAAGCAGGTCTATATCTTAAAGCTACAAGATGCATTTTATGTTCTGATGATTTCTTTACGCATCCTTCAAGTTGTTTTCCATCTAAATCTAAAACTGCTAATTCTTCTTCTGTTAAAGTAAGTTTTCTTGTTCCTGAAGGTGTTATGTATAGTTTCCCTAAATCTCTGTCTATGATTGATATATTTCCTTGAAAAGCATTTGTAAAACCTTTTTGTTCTAATAATTTTGAAATTCTTATAAGTTCTTGTTTTGTTCATTTTATTACCTCGTTTAAATTAAATTATTAAAATCCACTAAATAATTTTCCTAAAAGACCAATAATAACCACTTGTGTTTGTTGGAATCCACCACCAGTTATAAGAGGTGTCATTGAATCGATAACTCCAACGTCATATGCTAACTGCGTTGCTATAGGAGCCATAAAGTTTAAGCACAATATTGTCCAAGCAAGTAAGAATGTTCCTGCAAAAATTGCTTTAGGTAAATTGCCTTTTGCTACGAAAGCCGCTGCATGTCCTGACCATATCATTCCACCAAATAATCCTATAGGGAAGAATGTAATGTTAGGTAGAATAAATGCAAGTAGGATTGTTATTGGCATTAAAAACATTGTTACGATCATACCTGTTTTGTCTCCAAGACCTATTGAAACGTCCATACCAATAAGGATTTCTTCATCATTACCAAGTTTTTTCTTCATAAATGTTCTTGCTGCATTTGATAAAGGAACTAATCCGTCCATTAATAATGAAACCATTTTAGGCATAAGAACTATAACACTTGCTACGCCTATTGCCATTGATAATATTGTTCCGAAGTCTTGTTTTGTAATTATTCCAAGCAATGCCCCAACGAAGAATCCTACAATTGAAGGAGCTGTCTATGCTGTATATTTATCGTTTACATTGTTGATATCGAAATATAGTTTGTTTAATCCTGGTATTAAGTCATATATTTTTGCACCAATCCATGAAACAGGATAATGGGTTAACTGAGTGTCAAGGGTTGAACATGTAACTCCTTTTGGCATATTGAAATATCCCTGCCAAGAAGTTGCCAACTTATCCCCGATTTTACAAGCAACAACAGTTAAGAATAAACCTATGATAATTCCAAGTATGTTTGCAAGAAGAACAGATGCGCTAAGAGAAATAGCAACATAATATGTAACTGCAGAGGTTAATATTGCATTGTAATAGTTCCATATATCTACGTTTAATGTTCTTACAAATTTTGTTCTTACCAAGATAAAGTTTAAAATAAATCCAAGAGGGATAAGCCATAAAGCAAAGCTAGTAGACCAAGCCATTGATGCAATACTATCCCAGCCTAAGTTTACTGTTGTGAAACCTGTTCCAAGCTTTGTATAATATTCTGTTGCAGGTTCTACGGTTGATACAAGTAAACTAAGCATTAGATTAATTCCTGCGAAGCCGACTCCTATCATTAATCCATTTTTAAAAGAATCTACGAACTTTAATCCGAAAATTAATCCTAGAATTGTTACAAAGAAAGGTAAAATTATACTTCCACCCATATCTAATAAAAATTGGACTACGTTTAAAATAATATTCATTGTTTACCTCCTATTAAAATTTTTTATTCACTACTTAATTTTTGAAATAATTTTGTTAGTTCTTCTTTTACTTCTTCATCGCCAAAACCTGTGATAAGTGGAGCAACTGACATAGCAGGACAGTTTAAATTATCCTGAGAAATAAAATTTGACCAGTTAATTGATGTAAATAATACAACGTCAAAAGCGTAAGATTTTGTTTCTGATTCTTGGATAGTACTTTTTGATACATCAATTTTTACGCCTGCATTTTTTGCAATATCTTTTACTGCTGCTTCAGCATAAGATGATGTTGCAATTCCGCTCCCACATGCTACTAATACTTTTAATGTTTTCATTTTTTTTCTCCTTTCTTTATAATGTTTCATCAGAAATTTTAATTAAATTTTTAATACCAATTTGATTTGAATGATCTTTTAATGCTTGTACACAATTATCTAAAGTATAGTTTCCTGTTATCATTACATCTTCCGGAATTAATCCATTTACAATTGAATCAAATGCCATTTGTATTTGTTGGATGGTTGTATGGAACAGTCCTTTTATTGTTAGTTCTGAATAGTGAAGTAATGCTGTATCAACAGTGATCGATGTTCCTGGAGCACATCTTGCAAATTCTAACACTAATCCGCCTTTTCTTGCCATAGGTATTGTAAGTTCCCATGTTTTAGGAAGACCTACTGCTTCTATAGCAACGTCACAACCTCTTTCGTCAGGAGTAAGTTTTCTAACTTCTGCAATTTGGTCAATATCTTCTGTTACATGAACAGTCCATTTTGCTCCCATTTTTTTAGCCATTTCAAGTCTGTATTCACTCATATCGCAAGCGATAACTTGTGCTCCCATTGCTGAAACATATCTTATTATTCCAAGTCCCAATGGTCCTGCGCCATTTACTACAACGTAATCTCCAAGTCTTACATTAGCTGCTTCTGCACAGTGCATTGCGCATGCCATAGGCTCAACTGCCGGAGCAAGTTTTAAAGGTACATTTTCAGGTACTTTAAATGTGTTTGTTGATAGGATTTCTTTTTCTATTGCTATGTATTCTGTCCATGTTCCTCCAAGCCTTGTCATATTTGGGCAAATATTACTCATGCCCTTTTTACACCAGTAACATGTTTTACATGCTGTTGCGTCATGAGCAACTATTCTGTCTCCTATCTTAAAATCGTTGCATTCATCATCGATTTCGTAAACAATACCACTTGCTTCATGACCAAATATAGGGTTTTCACCTTCTCCTCTATCAATTGCATAGGGACGTTTGTATTTTTTTTACGTCTGTTCCGCAAGTAGTGACATAACAAACTTTCATTATTAGTCCACCTTTTGGACATTTAGGCATGGGCCTTTCTTCTATTCTTATATCGCCACGTCCATAAAATATTGCTGCTTTCATTTTCTCCTCCTTTATTTTTTATTTTGAATAATGTTTTATTATGTCCAAAATTTCATTTTTTGTTTTTGCATTTATTAGAACATTTCTGCTTTGTTGGTTTTGAAGTAAATTAAATAGTTGTAATAATGGCTTTTTATATTTATTTTCATCAATTAGAGATAAGGTTATTATTATTTTTACAGGATCATGTTTTGGATAGCCGAATATTACACCTCTTTTTAATGTAGTTATTGAAAATCCAAGCTTTTTACAATATTCTCCAGGAGCTAAGTGAGCTAATACTATTCCTGGAACAATTAGCATCTGTGGTCCCATTTCCTCAATAATTTTTATTATTGCTTTTTTATAATCGGCAGTTATATATTTTTTATCTTCAAGAATCATGGTTCCTTTTTCTATTGCTTCTTGCCATGTTTTGCAGTACTCATTCATTCTTATAAATGATGGGGGTATTATGTCGCTTAAATTTAGATCTTCTGATATTGGATAATTTGTAATATTGTTATTTTCTTTTATAAGTTCCATTAATATTTCATATTGGAGTTGTCTTTTATTTGTTTTGGGTTTGTATTTCATAACAACATTTGAAATATTTTCGGCTGTTTGCATTTGGCTATAGTTTATTTTGCTTTTAATAAATTTTGCCGATAAGTATTTATTTATCTTTAAAAAGTCTTTGTGGTTAAACATGGGACTTATTTTTATATATTCAACATTATTTAGATTTGCTATTGTCACAGTACTTATGATGTAATCACATTCATTTTTTATTTTTAAATTTTTAAGGATTTCTCTTTGTGATAAAACGGCTTTTATTTCTACATTGAATAAAGATGATATTTGCATTGCTATTACTTGGGCTGTTCCATATCCTGAACCACATACAATTATTATTTGAGGAACGTTTGTTTCTTTTTTGTCTTTTATATTTATAGCAGCAAGAAAATGCATTGCAATATATGATATTTCCTGTTCATTTATTTCTTCTTTCAAATATTCGTTTAAGTGCCTGCATACGATTTGAGTATTTTTTAATAAATTTGAATATTTTTTTTCCCATTTGTTCATAAATAGGATTGATAATTTTTTTTTGATATTTAATTCTGTATATTGTTGGTATAAGATGAGTTACTAATCCATCAATCACTTCATCTTTTTTTATTGCAAAATTTACTGAATAAAGCTCGCTTATTTCATCAATCATTTTTATGGCTATTTCTTTTATTTCTTTTGTTTCATTTTCTTCAAATGCGTATTTTGTGTCTTTTGTTATAACTTTTGCACCTAAAAGATGGACTGTAAAATAATATATTTCTTCTTTTGGAATATTAATTTTAAAGTGTTCATTTATGTTTTCGATTATTTGCAAAGTGAGAGTATATTCAATTGTATTGTTTAATGTTGTTTCTCCATTATTTGCATTTAATGAGCACTTGTTTTTAACTCTATGAACAATCATAGTTAGATAAATAAGTAGAGAGGAGAATGTTTCATCTGAAAAAATTTCTCCAAGTTGATTTTCTATATATTGAATTTGTTCAATTATGCATTCTTTATCAATATCTAAGAAAAGGTCATCAAGCAATTTTGATGTTATTTTATTTGGAGTGGAAATATTGCTTATGTAATTTACAAGATTTGACGGAGTGATTGTGCTTTCCATGAGTTCTTTGTATAGTGCTCTTCTTGTTATTTCATCTATATTTATTTTATTCCTTTTCCTGCTTTTTTTATTAGAGATACATTTCTGTTTTTAAACCATTTTTCTATTTCTAATAAATCTTTTGTTATAGTACTTATAGATGTTGATAGTTTGTTTGATAAATGTTCCATTGAAACATAGACGTTGCTTTTTAACAAAAAAGCGCCTATAAAAATTAATCTTTCTTATTTTGTGTATTTATATGTGTAAGCAGGTGTGTTTTTAACATATTCATTAAAAAAATTTTTCGATTGTTCGTTTTTTATTAGGCAAATACCTTTTTTATAGTCTTTTTTTAGAAAAAAATATTTTTTTCGTAAACAAATGTCTTCTATTTTTTCTATGTTGTATCTTATTGTTCTTTCAATGTATCCAAGTTAATTACTTAAATCTTTAATGGAAATGAAGTTATCTTTTTCATAAAGTAATTTTAAAATTTCAAAACATTTATTATTTAATTCCATCCTGCACCTCTTGAGTTAAAATTATCAAAATAATTATTTCTATTCAATGAATCTCTCCTTTAGTTTCTGTTAAATGAAATTAACGAAAATATATTATTGTTAAAATTATTACTTTTATCTTTCGTAATATAAAAAGTATAAGATTTTAATAAAACTTTTATAAAGTGGTAATATTTTCTAGTTTCGTTTTGAAACTAATCGAAAGATATTGAAAAAAACATTTAAATTGATATAATGTATTTATATAAATACAGAAAAGGAATGGTTTATCATGGAAAAAAACGAAATAATATCAAAAGGTAAAAAAGTTATTGAAATGGAGAGATATGAACTTGGAAGATTGATGGATTCTCTTGATGATAACTTTGTTAAAGCCGTAGAAATGATAACTGATTGTAAAGGTAAAATAATTTTAACAGGAACAGGAAAATCAGGTTTAATTAGTAGAAAAATTGCTGCAACTCTTTGTTGTACAGGTAAACCTGCATTTTTCTTAAGTGCTTACAACTGTGAAAACGGAGATATTGGTGCTATTCAGCCAAATGACCTTATTATTGCGATTTCAAATAGTGGGGAAACAAATATTTTAAAAGAATTAGTTATTCCTTCAGCAAAAACAATTGGTGCAAAAGCGATTTGTTTAACAGGGAATACCGAATCTACACTTGCAAAACAATGTGACGTTGCATTATATATAGGAGTAGAAAAAGAAGCTTGTCCAACCGGTGTAAATGCGACAACTTCAACAACAAATACTTTAGCAATGGGTGATGCTCTTGCTATGGTAAGTGAAGAAATCAGAGGCGTTACAAGAGAGCAAGTTCTTTTCTATCATCAAGGTGGCGCTTGGGGTGAAAAATTAAAAGAAGAATTTGAAAAATAATTAATATAATGAAAAAACACACTACAAAAAGTAGTGTGTTTTTTTATTTATTATGTATATATTATTCACTATATATTTATATAAAACATAATAAGTATTTTAAATTTTCCTAATACTTAATTAATTTTTATTGTACTTTTTACCTTGATATGCTTCTCTGATTTTGAATTCATGGTGCAGGGTATTTAATACTTTCTTTTTGTTTCCGCTCCATATGGGAGCAATAAGTATTTTCTTGGGGCCGTCTCCTGTTATTCTATGAATTACGATATCTTCTCTTAAATGTTCAATACAGTCAATTACAGTATCAATGTATTCTTCCATTGTATAAACTTTAAATTTATTTTCTATATAATCTTTTGCAAGATCCGTGTCTTTTAGAACATGAAGAAGTTGGAGTTTTATTCCTTGTATATCCCTTTTGTTTAAGTATTCTATTGTTTCTATTATATCTTTCCTATCTTCTCCGGGAAGTCCTAAAATAGCATGAACAATAACATCTATATTTTCTTTTCTTAATTTGTTTACCGCATTTTCAAAACAATTGAGATCATATCCTCTTCTTATATATTTTGCAGTTTTTTCATGTATTGTTTGAAGACCAAGTTCTATCCAAACAGGTTTTATTTTGTTTAATTTGCTTATAAGCTCGATAATCTCGTCATCTAAACAGTCCGGTCTTGTTGCTATAGAAAGTGCAATAATATTGGGGTGGAATATTGCTTCTGTGTACACTTTTTCCAGGTAATCTATTGGAGCATAAGTATTTGTGTAGGCTTGAAAGTATGCTATGAAGTCAGATACAGTTGATTTGTTTTTCATTATTTCTATTTGATTATTAATTTGAGTTTGTATATCTTCTTTACTTTTCCCTGCAAAATCTCCGCTTCCTCCTCTGCTGCAAAATATACATCCTCTTGTATCTATTTTTCCATCTCTGTTTGGACATGTCATTCCAGCATTAATTGATACCTTATAAACTTTTTTATTAAATTTTTCTTTTAACATGTAATCAAGGGAGAAATAAGGCTTTTCTCCCCATTTTTTATTATTTTTTTCTTTCATAAAAATATAATATCATTAAAAAATTTTATTTACAATATGAAAGATTATGTAAATAAAACTTTAAATTTTTTATATAAATTGTCATTTTCTAAGGGTAAAATACTATTTTTCAATAAAGAGAAAATGTAAAAATATTTTTTTTTGTTTCTTTTGGAAAATAATGAAAAGTGCTTGAAAATTTTACATTAATGCTTATAATATATTGTAGATAAGAAACAAATAGAAATAATAAAGGAGAAAAGAAAAATGGTAAAATTATCACCTTCAATTTTCGGAGCTGATTTCGGTAGATTAAACGAACAAATTAAAGCTGTTGAAGACTGTAAAGTAGAAATGTTACATATTGATGTAATGGATGGGAACTATGTTCCAAATATCGCATTTGGTCCAGATCAAATCGCTATGTTAAGACCAAATACAGACTTATTCTTTGATGTACATATGATGGTTAGAGAACCAGATAGATATATTGAAAGAATTGTTAAAGCAGGAGCTCAAATGATTACTGTTCATGCAGAAGCTACAACTCATTTACACAGAAGTTTAATGCTTATTAAATCTTTTGGTGTTAAATGTGGTGTTGTTTTAAATCCTGCAACTCCACTTGATGTACTTAAATATGTTTTAGATGATATTGATATGGTTCTATTAATGACTGTTAACCCAGGTGGCGGCGGTGGAAAATGCATCATGGGTATGGTTGAAAAAGTTAGAGAACTTAAAGAAATGATTGGAGATAGAGATATTGACATCGAAATCGATGGTGGTATAAATACTGAAAATGTTAAAGAGTTTGTAGATGCTGGTGCGAACGTAATTGTTGCTGGTTCTTTTGCATTTACAGGAGACGTTGAAAAGAATTTACAAGCTTTAAGAGAAGCTGCTGACAAATAATGTTATTTAATTAATAAGGAGATGAAATAAAATGAAAGCTGCAAGACTATATGGAGTTCAAGACTTAAGATTAGAAGATGTTCCAAAACCTGAAACAAAACCTGGTGAAGTTTTAATTAAAGTTAAAGCTGTTGGTATTTGCGGTTCAGACTTATCAAGATATCGTAGCCACGGACCAAAATTCCCAGAAAAAGGAATCTTTACTTTTGGTCATGAATTCAGTGGACAAATCGAAGCTGTTGGTGAAGGCGTTACTAAATTTAAAGCTGGAGATAGAGTAACTGCTTGTCCTGCTCTTCCTTGCTTTGAATGTGAATATTGTAAAAAAGGCGAATATGCAAGATGTATGACTCTTGAAGTTATAGGTGCTGTAAGAGATGGTGCTTATGCTGAATATATTACAATGCCAGAAGTTAACGTTGTTCCAATTCCTGACAATGTAACATATGAACAAGCTGCTGTTATCGAACCTACAGCTGTTGTATATCATGGTTTATATAAAACTCAAATGCAACCTGGAGATGATGTAGCTGTTATGGGTTGTGGTCCTATCGGATTACTTTCAATCTTAGTTGCAAAAGTATTCGGTGCTAAAAGAATTATTGCAATTGATATTATGGAAGAAAAACTTGAATGGGCTAAACAATGTGGTGCTACAGATGTAGTATTATCTAAAATAGATGATTATAATTCAGCAAGAAACGGTGTACTTGAAGTGACAAACGGAAGAGGTGCTGATGTTGTTATTGAATCAGGCGGAACTCCAATCACATCTGCTCAAGTACTTGGTCTTGGATGTAAAGGTGCTAAAGTATTATACTTAGGTATTCCTTACGGAGATGTTAATATCCCAAGAGAATACTTTGAAAAAATCGGCAGAAGCGAACTTACTGTATATGGTTCTTGGAATGCTATTCAACAAGGATTCCCAGGAAAACCTTGGACTTCTACTGTAGCGGCACTTGAAAAAGGATTAATTGATTATAGTCCTATCATTACACATAGATATCCACTTGATGATATTGAAGAAGTATTTAAAGCTAATTTTGAAAGAAAAACATTATTTGGTAAGATTATGTTCTTCCCAGAAGGAGTAGAAAAATAATGGAAGGTCAATTTAAAACTATTGCAATTGGTTCTGATCATGCAGCAATCGAAGAAAGAAAATTACTTATAAAAGAATTAGAATCTTGGGGGATCAAGGTTATCGATATGGGGCCTGATGCTCCAAAACCTCCTGTTCAATTCTCTTTAATAGCAGAAAAAGTTGCTCTTGAAGTTGTAAACGACAAAACAGGCGAAACAGGTGGTATTTTAATGTGTGGTAACGGAGTTGGAATGTCTGTTGCTGCAAATAAAGTTCCAGGTGCAAGAGCTGCTGTATGTAACGAATTATTTACAGCTAAATTTGCTAAAAGTGATACAAAACTAAATATTTTAACTATGGGCGCTAGAGTTATTGCTCCAAGAATGATGGCTGAAATAGCTAAAGTTTGGATTGAAACAGAATATTCAAAAGAACCAAGATTTACTGAAAGACTTGGTGTAATGGCTGAAATGGAAGCAAAATATCGTACAAAATAAATTTAGTTTAAGACAATAATCCTAAGGAAGACATATTGCCTTTTCTTTAGGATTTTGTTTTTATCATTGACCCTAATATTAAAAAAATATAATAATGTAAGAAAATTAGGGCATAAATTTTATGAAAGGATATAACATTTATGGATAAAATTGCAGCTTCAATTATGTGCGGAAATGCTTTAGAATATGGTGAAGAATTAGATGCACTTAAAGAAGCAGGCGTGGATATGATCCACTTTGATGTAATGGATGGCGAGTTCGTAAATAACTTAGGCATGGGGCTTTATATGCTTGAAGCAATGAAAGAATATACTGATATGGTATTTGATGTTCATTTAATGGTTGTTGAGCCTGATGTATATTATGAAAGAATCGCAAAAACAGGAGCGGAATATATTTGTATTCATGCTGAAGCGGTAAAACATTTACACAGAAGTATCATGGCTATTAAAGCAGCTGGCTCTAAAGCAGGTGTTGTTTTAAATCCATCTACTAACTTAAATGTTTTAAAAGAAGTTATAAAAGATATTGATTTGGTTTGTCTTATGACTGTTAATCCTGGTGGATCAGGAGAAAAATTCATTCCAAACCAATACAAAAAAATTGCTGATCTAAAAGCAATGAAAGAAAAATATAATCCTGACTTGTTGATTGAAGTAGACGGTAATATTGGACCTGAAACAATCCCTGGATGTGCAAAAGCAGGTGCTGATGTTTATGTTTGTGGAACAAGTGCTATTTTTAAAGGGGATAGAAACTTATATAAACCTTTAACAAAAGAAATGAAAGATATAATACATAAAGCAGTAGGGGAGGACAAATAAGATGAATGATTTAAAAGTATCAGCGTCAATTATGTGTGGTAACCCTATGAAGTTTGGATGGGAACTTGAAAAGCTTGAAAAAGCCGGTGCAGACATGATTCATTTTGACATGATGGACGGACATTATGTTGAAAATATAGCTATGGGTATATATATGCTTGAACATATGAAAAAGAAAACAAAAATTCCTTTTGATGTTCATCTTGCAATGTTCCATCCTGAAAAACATATTGAAAAATTATGTAGTATTTTAGATGAAAATGACTTTATTCACGTTCATCCTGAAAGTACTATACATATACACAGAGTATTAAGAGATATTAAAAGAATGGGTGTAAAAGCAGGTGTTGCATTAAATCCTGCAACAAATGAAGATGCACTTGAATATTTAATCGACGATATCGACATTGTTCTTGCAATGACGGTTTCTCCTGGATTTGCCGGTCAAAAATTTATCAAACAAACTCTTGGTAAAATTGAAAATATAAGAAAAATGGCAAATGACAGAAATCCGGATTTAATGATAGCCGTTGATGGAAATATTAATGAAAATACAATTCCAAACTGCGTAAAAGCAGGCGCAGATGTTTTAGTGGCAGGAACATCATCTATCTTTAAAGGTGATGATGCTGATTATAAAGAGTTTATTCAAAAAATGAAAGACTCAGTAAAATAAAAGAAAGAGGTACAATTCAAATGAGTGAAACAATGAGAGGCTTATGCCTAAATGAAGACAGACAACTTGAACTCAGAGAGTTCCCTGTTCCAGAACCTAAAAGAGGATATGTAAGAGTTAAAGTAAAAAGAGGCGGTATCTGTGCTACAGACTTAGCTTACTGGAAATTCGGTTCTGATAGATTAGGTGAACTTCCTGTAATTATCGGACATGAAGGTTGTGGTGTTGTTGATAAATTAGGTGAAGATGTTACTGATGTTAAAGTTGGTGACAGAGTTGTTGTTATGACTACATATAAAGTATGTGGTAAATGTAAAAACTGTGCAGTAGGTAACACAAACGTATGTATCGAAAGATTAGGTATCGGTTCTAAAAAGAATGGATGTTTTGCTGAATACGTAGAAGTTCCTTCAACAAGCTGTATCCCAATGCCAGATAACATGAGCTTTGAAGAAGGTGCTTTAATCGAAGTATTAGCTTGTGGTATCCATGCTGTTAGAGAAACAACTACTACACATGCTGACGAAGTTGTTGTAGTTTGTGGTCCTGGACCAATCGGTACACTTGCTGCTTTAGCTGCTAAAGCAAACAACTCAACAGTTGTATTAACAGGTATCAACCAAGATAAACACAGATTAGAAATCGCTAAAACATTAGGTATTGATTACTGTGTAAACCAACAAGAAGAAGACTTAAAAGCTCTTGTTATGGATTTAACAGATGGCTATGGTGCTGATGTTGTTGTTGAAGCTTCAGGTGCTTATCCATCATTAAATACATGTCTTGACATCGTTAAGAAAACTGGTACAATTTCTCAAATGGGCGTATTCCATGGTCCATCTCCAGACTACTTAGACTTAGGTAGAATTCAAGAAAAAGAAATCAGAATCCAAGGTACACTTTCTCAAAAACCAACAGCTTGGAGAAGAGCTATTGATTTAGTTGCTGCAGGCAAAATCAATATTAAACCTTTAGTATCTGACGTTATGAAACTTGAAGATTGGGAAGAAGCTTTCAACAAAGCTGCTAACGTAACAGGTTTCAAAGTTTTATTTGACCCAGAAATGAAATAGTTAAAAAAAGGTGCTTTAAGCACCTTTTTTTTATATGTGGTCAAAATAATGAAAAAAGTTTAAATTGTTACAATTGTCATTAGATAAATATAAAAATTACAATAGTAATTGACATTAATGTTCATATGTTATATAATAATGACAACAAAATACAATGTTTAGGAGAGTGAAATAATAATGGCTAAGAAAAATGTAGTTATTACAGGCGGAGCCAAAGGTATTGGTAAAGCTATTTGTGAAAAATTTATTAAAGAAGGTTACGAAGTTATTATCGTAGACTATGATGAAGCTGGTATGCTTGAAACTCAAAAAGAATTACAAGAAAAAGGCGCTACAGTTTATGCTATAAAATGCGATATCTCTAATTTAGATGATTGCAAAAAAGTTGCTGAATTAGTTGAAAAAGAATACGGTTATTTAACAACATTAGTTAACAATGCTGCAATCGGTCCTAGTGGAGATCCAAAAGAAATCAGCTTAGACCCAGTTTTATTCCAAAGAACAATGGGAATTAACGTAAATGGTCCTTTCCATATGATTGTTTCTTTACTTGACTTATTACTTAAAGCTAAAGAACAAGATCAAGTTCCTTCAGTAGTTAACGTTGCTTCAACAGCTGCATTTACTGGTGGTGGCGGAAGCGTTGTATACGCTGCAAGTAAAGGTGCTGTAGTTTCTATGACAAGAAGTTTTGCAAGATTCTTTGGTGATACAGGTTTAAGAATCAATGCAGTTGCTCCAACATTAATTATGACACCACTTATGGCTGAAAGATTCAAAGATGATCCAGAAGCTTTACAAAAGAGAAAAGATTCAGTTCCTCTAGGAAGATTTATGGATGTTACAGAAGTTGCTGATATAGTTTACTTCTTAAATACACCTTCATTCATCCATGGTGAAGTTATTATTGCTGACGGCGGAAGAAGCTTAAGTGTATAATATGGATACAAATAAAGATATAGATATTAAAGAAAAAGATCATTTGAACGAAGAGAATAAAGACGAAGATAAAGAGTTTCATTTAGATGCGACGAGTGGGGAAGATAGAAGAAAAATACTTGCCAGCTATAAGAAAAGTTTAAGAAAAAGAGCTTTTGCTCCTTTAATAGGTGGTAACGTTGGTATTAATCCCATAGACCTTTTAAAAGAAGAAGAAGCTGAAAAAGCTAAAAATCAAACATTGGATATTTATGATTTAATGGAAAGAAGAATAGCCATGTTAGAAAAAAAGGTTGATCAGGCTCTATCTATGGCACGATTTTCATTTTATGTAAGTGTAGTTGCTATTTTATTGATGTTTTTATTGCTTTATATAAAATAGGGAGATTTTTCTCCCTATTTTTATGTAAATAGTAATATTATTAATTTAAAGTAATATATATTAATGTAATTTAATTTGTTGTTTTACTTTTATATTTTATTGACAAATTAAAGTTAAAGTATTATACTATTATTGTAACAAAGTTTCATTGTTGTTTTATTGTAACAATGATGAAAACCTTTCGATAGATTATCGAGATGCTTGACAATTTAATATTAAATGATTAATTAGGTTAGAATATTTTTCGCTTACAGATTTAATCGGGGGTGATTAGATATGAAAACAATTTTGGTGGCTTGTGGAACAGCAATTGCTACTTCTACAGTCGTTGCAAAAAAAGTAAAAAGACTTTGCGAACAAAATAATATTGAAGTAAAAACGGTTCAGTGTAAAGCTGCCGATGCTGCTTCTAAAGCAAATGAAATATTACCTGATTTGGTAATAGGAACTTGTGATTTACCTGGAACATTCCCTTGCAAAAAAATTAACGGAAGGGCTTTTTTAACAGGTATTAAGTTACAAGATTGTATTGATGAATTATTGGAAACATTAAAAAGTTAAATTCATTAGGTATTATAAGAACATTTACGTAGGCGGGAATATTTAACATAGAAAACAAACAATTTTAATTTTAAAGGAGAAAAACAATGCAAGTCGTAACAAATATATTTAGTTATATAATTGACATGGGTGCATCAGTAATGATGCCTATTATCTTTACAATTTTAGGTCTTGTAATGGGCGCTAAATTTGGTGAAGCTTTAAGAGCTGGTATGACTTTCGGTGTTGGTTTCATCGGACTTAATGCTGTTATCGGTATTATGTCTAGCACAGTTACACCAGTTGCTAACGCATTAGTTGAAAACTTAAACTTCAAATTAACAGCTGTTGACGTTGGTTGGGCTGCTGGTTCAGCTATCGCTTGGTCAACAGAAGCTGTTCCATTCGTATTCTTAGCTGTAATCTTAACAAACATCGTTATGATTATGTTAGGCTGGACAAAAACAATGGACGTTGATATCTGGAACTACTGGCATGTATTATTTACAGCTTCAGCTATCCTATTAATCTGTGGTAACTCTGCTCTTTCTTGGGCTTTCGCTATCGGTCAAGCAGTATTAATGATGGGTATTATCTTTATCGTTGCTGACTGGACACAAGCTGACTGTGCTGAAATCTTTGGTCTTGAAGGTATTTCATTACCTCATATCCAATCTATGTGTAACTGTATTATTACATACCCATTAGATAAATTATTAGGTATGATCCCTGGAATCAAAGACATTAGCTGGACAAGTGAAGGTATCGCTGAAAAACTTGGTTTATTAGGTGAACCTATGATGATGGGATTCATTATCGGTGGATTCTTATCAGCTTTAGCTCAATTTACAGCTCCACAAGTTAATGTAGGTGCAGCTATCCAACAAATTCTTATCGTTGGTATGAACATCGCTGCTGTATTAGTACTTATCCCTAGAATGGTTGCATTACTTATGGAAGGTTTAATGCCAATCTCTGAAATGACTCAAACTTTCCTTGAAAAGAAATTCCCTGGTAGAGAACTTTACATTGGTCTTGATGCTGCTGTAGCAACAGGACATCCATTCGTAATTTCTTTAGGTCTATTAGCTATTCCTATTATCTTAGTAGAAGCTGTTGTTCTTCCATACAACTCTTTACTACCATTAGCTGACTTAGCTGCTTTACCATTCTACGTAATCTGTGCTGTATTACCAAACAAAGGTAACTTATTCAGAGGTTTAATCGAAGTAATCATTATGTGTGCTATTTACTTATGGTTCTCTACATATGCTGCAGACGTTATGACATCTTTAGCAGGTGCTGCAAACTTAACAATTCCTGAAGGTGCAACACAACTTTCAAACATCGCTTTAGGTGCTCAATGGATTACTTGGTTCCCATTCATGATTGCTAAAGCATTATTAGTTTAATTTAAATATTAATTAAATTTTAGTAAAATAATTTAATCTGGTCACACCCAAAGGGTTCTCAATTGAGAACCCTTTTTTATTATTAAAATATTATTGCAAAAAATAAAACTTATGGTATAATAGGTAAGTAATACATATGTATTGTTTTTTCATTTTTATATAATATATGCGCCCTTAGCTCAGCTGGATAGAGCGTTTGACTACGGATCAAAAGGCCGGGGGTTCGAATCTTCCAGGGCGCGCCATTCGACATTAAACACCCTTGAGGTGTTTTTTTTATTAAAAGTTGTTATTTATAGAAGTAAATAAATTATAAAATAATTTAAAGAAATATGAAAAATATAGTAAATATTTGACAAAATATGAAAAATATTATAACATTATAATGACTAAAACTATAAGTAAACTTTGGAGAAACTATGAAGAAAAAAATTATTGCGATTATTTTACTGCTTTTTTGTGTTACTGCTTTTTTGGATTTTCCATTTGCCACTGTTAGTGCAAAAAAATCTACTGAGCAGCAGTTAGAAGAGAAAAAACAACAAATAGAAAATAAAGAATCTGATTTAAAAGATGCATCAAGTGAAGCTGATCAACTTCAAAGCGAAATAGATGATTATGAAAGTAAGATTTCTGAATTAAACAAAAAAATAAAAACTCAGGAGTCTAAGAGAGATAAAGTTGAAAAGCAACTTGAAGAAGCTCAAAAGAAATTAGATGAAGCAAAAGAGAAGAAAGAAAAATATGAAGAAATATTTGCTGAAAGAATGGAAGTTATGTATATGTATGGAAGTAGCGGATATTTAGATGTAATCTTTTCTTCTTCTGGATTATCAGATTTAATAAGCAATATATCTAATTATAAAGAGTTAGTTACATATGATCAAAGTATAATAAATAATTTACAACAAGCTGAAGCAGAGATTGCAACGCAGACAAAAAAAATAGAAGATGATAAAAAAGAACTTGATACTATAATTGCAGGATTAGAAGCAGATAAAGAAGATCTTAATGTTTTGACTGAAGCTAAAAAGTATCAGTTAACTGACGCAAATGAAAGTATCGAAGCTATTGAAGAACAACTTGATATACTAGAAAAAGAAGCTATTGAGTTAAATGATAAACTTTATGAAGAAAATATAAAAAATGGTAATTACTCAAATGGTAATGCATATTACGGTAGAGGCCGTACAGCTGTTGTAAATGCTGCAAAAGCTCAAATAGGAAATTACAATGGAGAAAAATTCTGGAGTTGGTATGGATTTAATTATAGAGTTTCATGGTGTGCATGCTTTGTTTCATGGTGTGCAAATGAGGCAGGTTATATTAAAGCCGGCGTAATTCCAAAATTCTCATATGTTGATAATGGAGCTAATTGGTTTAAGGCAAGAGGAAGATGGAAAGGCAGAAGTTATAAACCATCTCCAGGTGATATTATATTCTTTGATTGGGATGGTAATGGAGTAGGAAATCATGTAGGTATAGTTGAATATGTAAGTGGAGGAACTGTACATACAATTGAAGGTAATACGTCTAATATGTGTGCAAGAAGAGGCTATTCTATAGGTTCTTGGAGCATTATGGGTTATGGAGTTCCAAATTATTAAAATAAAAAGCGGTATAAAATACCGCTTTTTTTGAACATATTTTATATATTTTAGGGTAATAAAAAAAGAGAAGTAAAACTTCTCTTTTTTTAATTATTTTAATTTGTTAATTGCATCATAAAGTTTTTTTGCACCCATTTGAGGATAGTTTAGTGCTAAACCATCGATTACAGGAATATCTGTATCAGGAACTTTTACACCAACTTTAACGATAGCATCAGGAGCTTCTGAAGCCATTAAGTCTTCAATCTTATCTGTAATAACATTACATTTTACAACTTCAACGTCTTTTCCACAGTTAGTGTGAATTAAATCTTCAAATTTAGCAAATTTAGCATCTTTCATACTTGCTGCAATAATAATTTTCATGCTCATTCTCCTTTTCTTGTTACTTACAATATTATAATTTATATTACAAATGAATGCAAGTATTCTTATGTAAATTAGTATAAGTTAAGTTTTGAAGAAGAAGGATTTAGTGTCTTTAATCCACCGTCAATATAAATTGTTTGTCCTGTAAGATAATCTGACAAATCAGTTGCTAAAAATTCAATAACTTTTGCACAGTCTTCTGTATTTCCAAGTCTTCCCATAGGAACTTTTTCTGTAAGTTCACTAAATTGTTCTTCAAAATGAGCATCCCATTTTACTGTGTGGATATATCCTGGAGCAACTGCATTTACATTTACTCCATATGGAGCAAGTTCTAATGCAAATGTTCTTGTTAATGCGTCAACGCCTGCTTTACCTGCAGAGTAATGTGCTTGCGTAATGAATAGAGGTACAGAGCCTCCAACGGAAGAAATATTAATTATTTTACCACTTTTTTGTTTTTTCATTTGTTTTCCAACATATTTGCAGAAAATAAATGTTGAAAGTAAATTTATATGTAGAGCATGAACAAATTTATCAGTGTCCATTTCAGTAGCAAGGGCAGGACCAGCTCCTCCTGTTCCACCAACATTATTAATTAAAATATCAATATGTCCAAATTTTTTTATTACTTCGTCTACAACCATTTTACCAAATTTATCATCGGTTGCATCACCTTCAAAAGCCATTGATTTTCTTCCGAGAACTTCAATTTCTTCTTTCACTGTTGGTGCAAGTACATCTTTTTCTTTAAATTTTGTAGCCTTTACATCTAAATCTGTAATAACAACATCTGCACCAAGTCTGGCAAGTCTAAGAGCATATTCTCTTCCTATGCCTCTTGCTGCTCCTGTAATTAAAGCGACTTTTCCTAAAAGTTTTTCTTCCATTTTATTCTTCTCCATAATTTTATAATTTTATCTTATTGTTCTTCCACCATCTACGTGGATTTTTTGACCTGTTACATAACTTGACATATCACTTGCGAAAAATAGTACAGCTTGAGCTGTTTCTTTAGGATCCCCAAAACGTCTTAGTGGTATTTCTTTTGTTACTCTATTTCTTTTTTCTTCATCAAAGAATTCTTTTACCATGTTTGTTTCTGTAGGTCCTGGAGCAACTATATTACATCTTATGCCGTTTACTCCATGATTTTGTGCAATTGAACGCATTAACAGTTCTACCGCAGCTTTACTCATTGCATATGGACCGTTTCCGCTGCTTGGCTGAGCAACCGCAGAGGATGATATGCTAACAATACTTCCTCCTGTTCCTTGTTCTTCCATTTGTTTTAAAGTAAGTGTTGTCATATAATATGTACCATCTATATTGGTTTTCATTACTTTATGATATTCTTCATCAGTTATATCAAGGATATTACCTTTTGAAAGTCCCATTCCTGAGTTATTAACTAAAACGTCAATATGTCCAAAAGCATCAAGAGATTCTTTTATGATTTTTTTGCAATCATCGTAATTAGAAATATCTGCTTTTACAGTTATTGCTTTTGAACCCATTTGTTCAATTTCTTTTTTTACTTCATTGGCTTCTTTTTCGCTTGATCTGTAATTTATTACAACAGATGCATGGTTTTTGCCAAATAATTTTGCAACTTCTTTTCCAATGCCTGTTCCAGCGCCTGTCACTATTGCAACTTTGTTTGTTAACATTTTAATTCTCCTTTTTTATTTGCATTTATTTTTGTTTTAAATTCTATTAAAACAATATAATCTTTATTATATGATATCACATTATAAATGAAAGTGTCAATAAACATAATTATCTTTTGTAAAAAATCCTAAATGGTAATTCTCTTTAAACAAAAAAGAACAGATAAAAATCTGTTCTTTATGTAAAGTACTATTTCATTCGGTCTAATAGAATTGTGTTTCGTTCTTTAAGATAAATCTTTTAACAATAAATACTTAAAAATAAATTGTAATTAAATTAATTATTTAACAGCGTTAATTAAATCTTCTTTGAATTGATTTAAACCAACACCTGTAAGTAGGCATCTACCGTTTAAAAGAACTGTATCACCGATATCTCCAGGAATATCTGTTGTACCAACGATTACGTCTGGTTTAATAACTTTTACTTTTGAAGCAGCTTCAGCAGCTTTACATTGAACTGTTTTTACTTGAATACCAGCTTCTTTACAAATTCCTTCACATTTTTTTGCAGCTACTGTAGATGTAGCAATACCTGTTCCACATGCAACTAAAATAGTTTTCATATAATAAAATCCTCCATTAATTAAATAAATAATAAAATCCTATTATTTACCAAAATATGTACTTTTAAAAAGATTTATTTAAAGCAACTTTTATTACAAACGGTTATTCCGTTTTGTACTTAATTTGAATTTGAACTTAACAGCTTGACAATAACGGAAAACAATTCTTTTTTAAATTCTGAGATCCCATTTTCTGTAATTAATGATTTTCCGTTTATGACAGGTATATTAAATTCTTGGTTTAATTCAGCGGTTGTAACGATTATATCTGGATCAATCATTTTTGCTCTTGCTTTGGCATCGCTGACTTTACATTGATAAGTTTCAATATCAATATTTTCTTCTTTGCAAATTGATTTAAGCTTTTCTGCTGCTAAAGTTGATGTTGCGACACCACTTCCACATATAACAAGTATAGTAATCATAATTATCCTTTCACGTTACTTTTGCACAACACTATTATAACATAAATATAAATAATTTAAACAATAAAATTATGTTTTTTTAAAAAAGTTCGATACTGTTACATTTGTCATGCATTAGAATTAATAACAAATTTTTTTTATAAAACTTTATATTTCTAAATAGCATTTTAATGTTTTATTTGTATTTTTTCAATATATTTATACAATAAATTTATAAAAAATATATATTTTTTTAAATGTTAAATTTTTATTAATAATTGTGTATAATATTGATGAAGAAAGTCATAAATGATAGAATTATAAATTATATTATCGTGCGCCTGTAGCTTAATGGATAGAGCAAGCGGCTTCGGCCCGCTTAGTGGGGGTTCGACTCCTCTCAGGCGTACCATTTGGAGATTGTTAATATGGAGAGGGAAAAAAAGAGAAGAATATTATTTTTAATTCTATTTTATATTTTCATGATGTTTGTTTTTGTTCTTTTGCTTGGCGGTAATATAAAATATAATCCGACAATACGATACTCCGTTAAATCTTTGTTTGCCGGACTTGATTATGAAAAATTGGTTTTACATAATAATTATGATGCACATATAAAATCACCTTTTTTAAAAAAAGATGATTTGGATAAAATGGATTTATCAAATGTAGAAAATTTAATGATAATAGCTCATCCTGACGATGAAGCTTTGTGGTCAGCAATGGAACTTATTAATGAAGATTATTTGGTATTATGCATTACAAATGGTAAAGAAACAGGGAATATCAGATATAATGAACTAAATGATGTAATGAAAAAAACAAATGATAAATGTATAGTACTTTCTTATCCTGACGCATATAAATTTAGAAGAGTTGATTGGAAAGAAGCCGGTATGATGGATTATATAACAAAGGATATTGAATCTGTTATGTTATACAAAAATTGGAATAAGATTGTAACGCATAATCCTGAAGGTGAATATGGTCATATTCATCATATATACGTTAATAATATTACTACTGAACTATACAATAAATATATAAATAAAGATACATTATTTTACTTTACAAAATATTATGATAAAGGAGAGCTTTTTAAAGTAGATAATTATCTTTCTCCTTTAACTCAAGAACAGGTTGAGGAAAAGATGGATCTTTTAGATTTATATAAGTCTCAACCCGGAGCTTTTGTGAAATATGGACAGATGATTAAGTATGAAAAGATAGTAAATGCTAAGGATTTTGAAAGCAGTATATAACTTGTAATTAGATAGTTTTGTGTTATAATTATATCAAATTATTTTTTGTTTGGGAGGATATATATGAACGCGAAAAAAGCAATGGTTATAGTTGAAGGTTTGATTGTTGCAGCTCTAGCAGTTTGGGTTTTATTTTTTAAATAATTTTATTTATTAAAGGGGAGATCTTATGAATAATTTTATAAATCGTGCAACAATAAGAGATAGAGCCAAGGAATTACTTAAAGGAAAATTTTGGTATATTGTAGGTTCTTTTTTCCTTGTTTATTTGGTTCAATTAGCATTTTCTGTCATAGGTGGGTTCATTGCAGACGAGTCTTTTTTTTTAAGTATTGTAATTTCTATTATAAATTTATATGTTTCTGCAGCATTTACAATAGGTTTGTTTAAGCTTATTTTTGAATTAGATGATGGAAAAGAATTTAATATTACTAATCTTTTCTCATATTTTACAAGATTTAAAGAATGCTTGATTCCTGCATTAATTGAGCTTATTTTTGTATTGTTTTGTGTTATATTATATGTTATTTTTGCTATGATATTTCTAGCAGGGGATATTTATTCATTAATGTATGCTTATCCATATGTATCTGATAACATGTTATACAATGTTCTTGCATCAATGATGCCTACAATGTTCCTTTTTATAATTGTATTAGGAATAATCTTTTCTTTTTTAAATGTTGTTCCTTTAAGTGGATATGCAATTGCTGCAAAAGATGATAAACGACTTTTAAATAACTTATTCTCAAATGCTTTTAAAATAGGTTTAAGTAATATAAAAGATTATATATTAATGTTATTGTTTTATTTTGTTTTGGGACTTGGGCTTGTTATCTTGTACTTCATATTTTATATGATAGTAGGTTTTATTGCTTATATGTTATGGCCTGTAGGTATTATTCTGATTTTAGCTTTATTCTTTGGTGCATTTGTATTTTTTGTATGGAGTGAAATGTCTTTTGCTTTATTATGTAAGAAATTTATTGAAAAAGAAATATACTTAAAATACGAACAATATGGCAGTTACTCTAATAACAATTTTAATTATGGTAATCAATATAATAATTATACAAACGATACAAATGTTTATAATGAAAATAATCAAGATAGTGTATACTATGAAACCAATGTTGCTGAAAACAAAACAACTGAAGATAATATAGTGGATGTAGATAAAAATAATAATATTGATATTGATACAAGTCTTGAAAAAGGTGAATTTGATATTGAAGCTCTAAAAAGACAACAAGAAAATAAAGAGATGTAAAAAGAACGAGAAATCGTTCTTTTTTTATGAAAAATCTAAATATAATCATATAAATTTAAGGATAATTTAAGATTAATAAAGTAAAATAATAAATGTATAAATATAAATAAAATTTTATAAAAATTATTTGTTTTGTTAGCTTTTTTTTGGATTTATAAGGATATAACTATTTAAATTGATTTTATAAATATAAATAGATTAAATTTTCTGAATTTTTACTTATTCATGTTTCCCATATAGATAAAATATGATATAATGAATTAATTATACTTAACTTGTAAGCTGGGGGAGGTTTATATGTTACAAAAAGAAGACAATACTCAAAAAAAATATGCGTTTATGAAAGATACTTTAAGTATGCTATATAAAAAATATGGTTATGAACAAATAACAATACCAATGTTTATGCCTTATGATTTATATAAAAAATATGATATCAGTCATAGCAATGAACAATTAAAATTAATTGATGGGGAAGGTAATATTCTTGTAATAAGACCTGATGCAACCTTTCATGTTTTAAAAACTGTTGCTAATATGAAAAATAAAGAAAGCGAAAAATATTTTTACGAATCAAAAGTATTTAGAAATAAATTTAAAGATTATACTTTAGATGAAATTAACCAAACAGGAGTTGAATGTTTCTTAAAAGAAAGTGACTTAGTAGACAGTGACATTATTGCACTTGCTCTTAATAGTGTTTTTGCTCTTGGAATTGAAGATATAAGACTTGATTTATCTCATGCAGATTTTGTTTACGGACTTATAGAAGAAATACATGAAATAAAAAAAGAAGAGGTAGAAACTGTTCATAAATACATAGAACAAAAAAACAGTGCAGACTTAATAAGCTTTTTGGACGGAAGAAATATAGATAAAAAATATCTAGATAAACTTATTGATATATGTATGCTTTTTGGTGACTTTGAAGATGTAATGAATAAAGCAAGAGACATAGCCGTTAATGATAAAATGAATAATGCTCTTGATAAAATTGAAGGCGTTTATGAACTTTTAAAAATTCATGGTCTTGATAAGTTTGTTTACTTAGATTTAGGTTTTACAAACGCAATGCATTATTATAGTGGAATAATGTTTAAGGTTTATTCTATTGATGCCGGAGGAGAAATCATTACAGGGGGAAGGTATGACAGACTTGCAAAGAAATTCGCAGGTAGACAAGGTGCATGTGGGTTTAGTCAAAACTTAGATTTAACTTCTCAAATACTTAAAGAAGATACAAAATTCTTTGGTGTTGATTATATAGTTCATTGTTTGGAAAGCGATAGTAAAAAAGGTATTGAAGTTTCAAATAAATTAAGACAAAAAGGCTATAATGTTTCAATGGTAGCAGATAAGAGCTTTAAGGTTGTAGCAAAAGAAAATAATAAAACCTTAAAAGAAAATGAATTATTAGATATTTTAGGAGAGTAATATGATAAAAATAGCAGTTGCAAAAGGAAGAGTAGCAAAACAAGCCATAAAGTTGTTTAATGAATTCGGTATTACTTTTTCCGAATTTGATTTGAATAGAAAACTTATTTTAAACAGCGATGATAACAGTGTACAAATGGTTCTTGTAAAACCAAGTGATACTCCTATATATGTAGAAAGCGGAGTATGTGATTGTGGTATTGTAGGTAAGGATATACTTCTTGAAGATAATCCTGACGTATATAGATTGTTCCCTTTAAATATTGGAAAATGTAAAATGTGTGTTGCAGGATTTAAAGGCACAGATGTAAAGAATATGAAGCAAATTGTTGCTGCTTCAAAATTTGTAAATATTGCAAAAGAATATTTTGACAAACTTGGAATAAAAGCAAAAATTATAAAAATAAACGGTTCCGTTGAGCTTGCACCCCTTCTTAAAATGTCAGATGTAATAGTTGATATTGTTGAAAGCGGGGTTACTTTAAAAGAAAACGGACTTTGTGTATTGGAAGAAATTTTTGATATATATTCTGTTTTTATCGTAAATAAAGCAAGTTTAAAAATGAAACATTCTTCATTAAAACCATTTATAGAAAACTTAAAAGCAGCAAATGAAAGAATGGAGTAAAAATATGAAAATAATAGATTTAAAAAATAAAGAAAATTATTTAGATATATTAAAAGAAATTTTACAAAGACATGGTAATAAGTTAAACGAAGTAGAAAAAATTGTTGAAAATATAATTAATGACGTAAAAGAAAATAAAGATGAAGCTTTAAAAAGAATGATGAAAGACTTTGACCATGTTGAAGTTAAAAGTTTAAGAGTTGATAAAGAAGAAATAAAAAAAGCATATGAAAATGCAGATGAATATTTTATTGAAGTATTAAAAGAGAGTAAAGAAAATATAGAAAAATATCATAAGAACCAAAAATATTCTCATTTTGATATGGATGAAGGAACAAAAAGACTAACTCAAAAAGTTACTCCTATCGAAAGAGTGGGATTATATATTCCAGGAGGGAAAAGTCCTTATCCTTCAACCGTTCTTATGAATTCGATACCTGCAAAAGTTGCTGGAGTAAAGGAAATTGCCCTTATTACTCCTCCTGATAAAGAAGGAAAAGTAAATCAAAATATTCTTGCTGCGGCTTATGTTTGCGGAGTTGATGAAATTTACTTATCAGGTGGTGCCGGAGCAATAGCGGCTCTTGCTTATGGAACTGAGAGCATAAAACCCGTATATAAAATTTGTGGTCCTGGAAACTTATTTGTTGCAGAAGCAAAAAGAAAAGTTTATGGTGATGTAGATATAGATATGCTTGCCGGACCAAGCGAAGTTTTAGTGATTGCCGATGAAAATGCAAATCCTGTTTATGTTGCTGCTGACTTATTATCTCAAGCAGAACATGACGAGAATGCGGCTTGTATTTTGGTTACTACAAGCGAAAAATTGGCAAAAGAAGTTGAAAAAGAAGTATACAGACAATTAAAAGAACTTACAAAAGAAGATATAGCTTCAAAAGCTGTTGAAAATTACGGAATGATATTCCTTGTTGAAGATATAGACAAAGCCTTTGATGTTGCGAATGAAATAGCACCGGAACATTTGGAAATATCTCTTGAAAATCCTTTTGACTATATAGATAAAGTCCAAAATGCAGGAAGTGTATTCATGGGTGAATATACTCCTGAACCTGTGGGAGATTATTTTGCAGGCTCAAATCATACAATTCCTACATCAGGTAAAGCAAAGTTTTATTCCCCATTATCAACTTATGATTTTATGAAAAGAACAAGTATAGTTTATTATTCAAGAGAAGAACTTATGAAGCATAAAGATAAAATCATTGCATTTGCAAACAAAGAGGGGCTTACGGCCCATGCAAAAGCTGTTGAAAGGAGATTTGAATAATGGATATAAGAGAGCTTGTTGTTCCAGCCTTAAAAGATTATGAATGTTACAAGGCTGCGGGACAGGATTACAGAATAATATTAAATGCAAATGAGCATTATGAAAATTTTCTTGGAACAAAACTTCAAAATGATTTTATTGAAAAAATGAAAAATATCAATATAAATCGTTATCCGGATCCTGATGCAAAAAAATTAAGAAAAGCATATGCAGATTTAATAAATGTTGATATGGATAAATTGATTGCAACTTCAGGCTCAGATGAAGGTATTACTATAATCAGTGCTACCTTTGTGGATAAAGATGATGTTGTAATGAGCTGTGATCCTACTTTTTCAATGTATGGTCAAGCGGCTATTTTAGCAAAGGGTAAATATATTGGAATAGAAAGTGATAAAGAAGATTTTACTCCTGATATTGATACATTAATAAAAAGAGCAAATGAAGAGAATGCAAAAATAATTTATATATGCACACCAAACAATCCAACAGGATATTTGTATTCAAAGGATGACATAAAAAAAGTTATTGACAATACAAGTGCTATGGTTGTAATAGATGAAGCATATATTCATTTTGCAGAAGGTGAAAACCTTGATTTGCTTGATTACAGTAATAGAGTAATAATTTTAAGAACCTTATCCAAAGCATTTAGCGGTGCGGGACTAAGAGTTGGGTTTATAATTGCAAATAAAGAAGTTATTGATTTCTTATATGCCGCAAAAGCTCCATATAATTTATCAGTTACTTCTCAAACAGCAGGAGAGGTTTTGGTTGAAAACCATAAATACATAGAAGATGAAATAGAAGTTATAAAGGAACAAAGAGACAGGATAGTCGATGTACTAAAAGAGTGTGAAGGAGTATTTATATTTCCACTAAACGCAAACTTTATAACAATAAGAAGTGATAAGGCATATAAACTTTATGAAGAATGCGAAAAGAAAAGCATATCTATAAGGGCATATGGTAAAAGCCTTGAAAATATAGTAAGAATAACAGTTGGAAGCAAAGCAGAAAACGATGAACTTATTGAAGTAATAAAGGAGGTTTTCTAAATGAGATCAAGTTATGAACATAGAATAACAAAAGAAACCGACATTGAAATTAATTTGAATTTAGACGGAAGTGGTAATGTTTATGCTGATACGGGGGTAGGTTTTTTTAATCACATGATTACTCTTTTTGCATCTCATTCAAAATTTGATATAGACATTAAGGCAAAAGGTGATTTTGAAGTTGATAATCATCATACCGTAGAGGATATAGGGATTGTTTTAGGTAAATGCTTTAAAGAAGCGGTAGGAGATAAAAGAGGCATTAACAGATATTCAACTTTTTTCGTTCCTATGGATGAAGTTCTTGCAAGAGTAAGTGTTGATGTTAGCGGCAGAGGATATCTTGTATATGAAAATCCTTTTAATGTTGAAAGAATAGGTGACTTTGAAACTGAAATATTAGAAGACTTCTTATATGCATTTTGCATAAACGGAGGGCTTAATCTTAATATAAAAATATTAGACAAAGGTAATAATCATCATATGTGTGAAGCTATCTTTAAAGCTTTAGCCAGAGCTTTAAAAGAAGCTGTTACAATTACAAGTGATGAAATTCCTTCAAGTAAAGGTGTATTATGATAGGTATTATAGATTACGGTGCAGGAAATTTAAAGAATGTATACAATGCTCTTTTAAGGCTTGGATTTGACAGTGTTATTACAAATGACAAAGACGTTCTTTCGAAATGCGATAAACTTATTATTCCAGGCGTTGGAGCTTTTGGGGATGGGATGGAAGGTTTAGTAGAAAATGACTTGATAGACTTTATTGATAACTGGGTAGAGGAAGGTAAGTATCTTCTTGGGATTTGTCTTGGAATGCAGTTATTATTTGAAAAAAGTTATGAAATGGGAGAGCATAAAGGTCTTTGTTATATAAAAGGAGAAATTGTTCCTTTTGATATACCTAAAGAATATAAAGTTCCTCATATGGGATGGAATGAACTTGTTATTAATAGAGAAGATAACATTGTTAAAGGCATAAATAACGGAGAATATGTTTACTTTGTTCATTCTTATCACGCAGATAAGATGAATGATGAAAACTTAATTGCTTACAGTGAATATCATTATAAAGTTCCTGCAGTCGTTAGAAATGGTAATGTTATAGGTATGCAATTTCATCCTGAAAAAAGCGATAAGACAGGAGAAAAATTACTTTTAAACTTTTTGGGAGAATAAATATGATAATTTATCCAGCAATAGATATAAGAAACAGTAAATGTGTAAGACTTTCACAAGGAGATTATGACAAAGAGACAGTTTACTTTGACAGCCCTTTGTCGGTTGCAAAAGATTTTGAAAAAAAAGGTGTTAAATATCTTCATGTAGTCGATTTGGATGCTGCTTTACTTGGTCAGATGCAAAACTATGATGTTATAAAAAGCATTATAGAAAATACAAACATGAAAGTTGAAGTAGGCGGAGGAATCAGAGGAGAAGAACAAATAAAAAAATATGTGGATATCGGTGTTGATAGGGTGTCCATAGGAACAAAGGCTGTTAAGGATTTTGATTTTTTGAAGGAAATGGCAGATAAATACCCATATAAAATCAGTCTTTCATTAGATGTTAAAGATGAATATGTATATATAAAAGGCTGGAGTGAAAACAGCGGTATTTTAATATGGGATTACCTTGAAAAAATAAAAGATTTACCTCTTGTAAGCATTGTAGTTACGGACATAAAAAAAGACGGAATGCTTTCAGGTCCAAGCTTTGAGCTTTACAAAAGATTAAGTGAAGCTACAAAACATAATATTGTCGTTTCAGGAGGAATATCTTCTCTTGAGGATATTAATAAATTAAGAGAAAACGATACTTATGCTGTTATTGTAGGTAAGGCATTATATGAAAATAAATTTAAAGTAGAGGATTTGGTATGTTAGCAAAAAGAATTATACCTTGTCTTGATGTTGATCATGGCAGAGTTGTTAAGGGTAAAAATTTTGCAAATATAAAGGATGTTGATGATCCTGTTAAACTTGGGAAAAATTACTCTAAGCTTGGTGCCGATGAGCTTGTGTTTTATGATATAACTGCATCAAGCGATGAAAGAGATATCTTTATTCATACAGTTGAAAATATAGCAAAAGAGGTTTCTATTCCTTTTACAATCGGAGGAGGAATAAGAACGGTAGAGGACTTTAGAAAAGTTCTTTTAGCCGGAGCCGATAAGATAAGCGTAAACTCAAGCGCTGTTGTGAATCCAAGCATAATAAGTGACGGAGCAAAAAAATTTGGTTCCCAGTGCGTTGTTTTATCTATTGACGCAAAGAGAAATGAAAAAAACAGTTGGGATGTTTATGTAAAAGGTGGTAGAGAAAATACTCATATTGATGCAATTGAATGGGCAAAAAAAGGTGAAGACCTTGGAGCCGGTGAAATTTGTATTAATTCCATTGATACTGACGGTGTAAAAGACGGGTTTGATCTTGAGTTAATAGAAAAGTTAAATGATGTTTTATCTATTCCTATTATTGCATCTGGAGGAGCAGGAAAAATGGAACATTTCTTGGAAGTTTTAAGATGCGGAGCAGATGCGGCTCTTGCTGCCAGTGTATTCCATTTTGGTGAAATAGATATAATGGATTTAAAAAGATATTTAAAAGATAATGATATAGAAATGAGGATATAAAATGGAATTTAAAGATTTTAAATTGGATGAAAGCGGACTTTTACCCGTTATTGTTCAAAATTATAAGACTAAAAAAGTTCTTATGCTTGGTTATATGAACGAACAGGCTTATAATGATACATTAAAAACAGGAAAAGTTAATTTTTATTCAAGAAGCAGAAAAACACAATGGTTAAAAGGAGAAAGCAGTAAGAATTATTTAAATGTTGTAAGTATTGCTAGTGATTGTGATAATGATACTTTGCTTATAAATGCAAATCCTGACGGGCCAACTTGTCATACAGGAAGTGAAAGCTGCTTTTTCAATGATATAGTAAAAGCTGATAAAGATGAAAGTGCAGAAATCTTATTTACAATTCAAGATACAATAAATGAAAGAAAAGAAGGAATAAAAAATCTTGAAAAGATGCCTACAAAATATGAAGGTTCTTATACACAATATCTTTTAATTGAAGGTATAGATAAGATTTGTAAAAAAATTGGTGAAGAAAGTGCGGAAACTATTGTTGCCGCTAAAAACAATAATAAAGAAGAAATTATAGGGGAAGCAAGCGACCTTATATATCATTTGTTGGTACTTTTAAATGACAGAGATGTAAATATAGAGGACATATTTGCTAAGTTAAATTCAAGACATAAATAATATAATTTTATCAAACAAAGGAGGGCTAAAATGAAACATAAAGGAACAGAAATAAATTTCTCTGATATTACGCCTGAAATAAAAAAATTAAGTAAGACATGTGAAGATAACTGTTTTATTGATCAAGAACTTTATAAGATACATAATGTAAACAGAGGGCTTAGGGATAAAAACGGTGTTGGTGTTTTAACTGGGCTTACAGAAATATCTGATGTTTGCGGAAGTAAAATAGTAGACGGTAAAAAAACATCAATAGACGGATATTTAAGATACAGAGGCATTCCTGTTGAATCGTTGGTTGACGGATTTATTGAAGATAACAGATTTGGTTTTGAAGAAGTAACATATTTGCTTCTTACTGGAAAGCTGCCTAAAAAAGATGAACTTAAATCATTTGAGGCTCAAATTGCAAAATATAGAAGTTTACCGCCTTCTTTTGTTAGGGATATTATAATGAAATCTCCAAGTGTTGATGTTATGAACACTATGGCGAGAAGTGTATTAACGCTATATGCTTATGATGAACATCCTGATGATATTTCAATCGATAATGTTCTTAGACAATGTATTCATTTAATATCAATTTTCCCTATGATTGCAGTATACGGATATCAAGCAAGTATGCATTATAATAACGGAGAAAGTTTATTCATTCATTCTCCAAAACCAGACCTTTCAACAGCGGAAAATGTTTTACACATGCTTCGTCCGGACAGCAAATATACAAAACTTGAAGCAAGAATTCTTGATCTGGCTCTTGTTTTACATGCAGAACATGGGGGAGGAAATAACTCTTCATTTACAATGCATGTAGTATCTTCTTCAGGTACGGATACATATTCTGCCGTTGCGGCTTCTCTTGCATCTTTAAAAGGTCCAAAACACGGTGGTGCAAACGTGAAAGTTGTAAATATGTTTGAAGAACTTAAAAGAGCAGTTAAAGACTGGAAAGACGAAGAAGAGGTTTCACGTTATCTAAATAAGATTTTGGATAAAGATGCTTTTGATAAACAAGGTTTAATTTATGGTGTAGGTCATGGTATATATTCTTCTTCTGACCCAAGAGCATTGATATTTAAGTATTTTGTTGGAAAATTATCAGAAGAAAAGGGGCTTAAAGAAGAATTTGAATTATATGAATTGGTAGAAAGATTAGCTCCTGAAATTATAGCTTCAAGATTTAAAACATATAAAGACATTTGTATTAATATAGACTTTTACAGTGGATTTGTTTATAAAATGTTAGGTATACCAAAGGAATTATTTACTCCTTTATTTGCAATTGCAAGAATTTCCGGTTGGTCTGCTCATAGACTTGAAGAACTTATAAATGCAAGCAAGATTATAAGACCTGCATATATGAATGTTCAAGAAAAAAGAGAGTATATTCCTATTGATGAAAGATAAAAGATGCTTTATGCATCTTTTTTGTTTTTATAATATAACAAACTTCCAAGAAGTATCATAAATAAACCTATAACTTGAATTATGGTGAATTTTTCACCTAAGAATATTATTCCTGCAAGAGTTGATATTAAAACGGTTATATTATTCATAAGCCCAACACTTATTACGCTTATACTTTTTACTGCATAATTATTTAAGTAAAATACAAGTATTGTTGCAAGCAGGGATAGATATAGTATTCCAAAGATAAAATCTTTAAGAAAAATTATTTCTAAAATATCTATTGTAGGGTTTAGAAATAAGAAAACAAAAAACATTATTGTAAAGGCAATAAATCCATAAAAAATTTGGTAAATTGATACTGTATTTATGTCTTTAATTTTAAGCTTCTTTAGTTTTCCTTGATAGTAGGCTCTTGAAAAAATAGATAAAATAATAAGCATGGTTCCTAAAAAAGCAAATTCGGTTTTATTGCTATTTGAAGATGAAACACTTGCAATGAGCGTACCTAAAACACATATTCCCATAAACATACTTTCTTTTAAGGTTGGTTTTTCTTTTAATAAAAAATAACTTACTATAACATTTGCAATTGGAATAAGGGCTATAAGAACACTTACGGTTGTTACGGGACATAACATTACACCTATTGTTTGAAAAGAAAAATTTATTACCGGATTATAAAAAGACAGTCTAAATAAATCTTTATTTTTAAAAGACAGATGAATTTTTATTTTTCTTATATAAAAAATTAAAAGCATAAATATAAATGCAATAAAAAATCTTATGCTTAAAACTAAAAAAACATTATTATGGGATAATTTTATTAAATCTTTTATAAAGATATACTGCATTCCCATTATTAAACTCATTATTATCGTTGCAATATATCCTTTTTTATCGCTACTCATAATAGTAGTATATGTAAAAAAATTTCAAATATAAAAAAAACAGAGAATAACTCTGTTTTAGTCAAGCATGTTGTATGCAATTTTATCAAGTTCTTCGCTTGTTAAATTTTCGTTTATATCAATTTTTTGAACCAAATCATAAAAGGTTCCTTTTAAAAATTTTTTTAAAGTATATCCTAAAAAAACTTTTTTTGTTACATATATGTCATACTTGTCATTACTTGCTCTTAATTCATTAAAATTACTTTTCATGTCATACTCCTATGTTTTATTAAATTATATGATATAATAACCAAGTAGAAAAATCAATAATTTAAAGGTATTTTTATGAGAGAAAACTTCAGTGAAAATTTAAATAAAAAAATAAAACTTCTTCCTCAAAATAGTGGCGTATATCTTATGAAAGATGAGAATGGCACTATTATTTACGTTGGAAAAGCAAAGGTGCTTAAAAATAGGGTAACCCAATATTTTAGAAAAAATTCAAATCATACACCTAAAGTTCTTAAAATGGTTGAGAATATTGCTGATTTTGAATATATTATTACTTCCAACGAAATGGAAGCATTGATTTTAGAGTGTAACTTAATAAAAAAATACAGGCCTTATTATAATATTTTAATGCGAGATGATAAAACATATCCATATATTAAGCTTACAACAAAAGATGAATATCCAAAATTATTTATAACAAGAAAATATGTAAATGATGGAAATAAATATTTTGGACCATACGCAAATGCAACATATGCAAAGAAAACAGTAAGTACAATAAATGAACTGTACCCAATTGCAATGTGTAAGAAAGAATTAAAGTATGGCGTTAAAAAGGGTAATGTATGTCTAAATTATCATATCGGACAATGCCTTGGAGTTTGTCAGGGAAATGTTAATAAAGACTTATATAATTCATATATAAAAGAAATAACAGATATTCTAAATGGTAAAACAGGTAAAATAATATCAAGTCTTGAAAGTAAAATGAATGCTTACAGCGAAAATTTAGACTTTGAAAATGCCGGTAAGGTAAGAGATAAGATTTTTGCAATAAAAGGGCTTAAAAGCGAGCAGAATGTCTCTAATGCCACAGCAGACAACATGGATATACTTGGTCTTGCAATGGGGGAAGATATGGCTTGTGTACAGGTTTATGCCTTAAGGGATAAAAAAATTGTAGGAAGAGAGAATTATATTTTAAAAGGGCAAAACGAAAAAGATGCAGGAGAAGTTTTGTCTGCTTTTGTAAAACAATTTTATACAAATACTCCTTTTATTCCTCCTCTTATATTGGTAGAAAGGGAGTTTGATGATGTTGAAAATATACAAAATCTTCTTAGTGAATTAAAAACTACAAAAGTCCAAATTAAAGTTCCTATAAGAGGAGAAAAGAAAAAATTATTAAAACTTGCTACTGATAATGCAAAATTAAATCTTGAAAATATTGTAGGCAAAGAAAAACAAAGAATACTTATGGAAAAGAAAGCTGTTGAAGAAATAAATGATTATGCTGGAATAATAAAAGAAGGTAACTTTAGATATGAAGCATATGATATTTCAAACACTTCTGGAGTTGATAGCGTCGGTGTTATGGTAGTGTTTGACGGAGCAAAAAGGAATAATAAAGCTTACAGAAAGTTTAGAATAAAATCAGTAGAAGGTCCAAATGATTACGGAAGCATGGTTGAAGTAGTATTCAGAAGACTTAACAGAGCAAGAAAAGAAATGGAAGAACAAGATGAAAATGCAAGGTTTTTACCTCTTCCTGATATTATATTTGTAGATGGTGGAATAGGTCATGTGAATGCAATAAAAAATGTTGTAGATACGTTTGGATTTAATATTAAAGTTTTAGGGCTTGGAAAAAACAACAAACATAAATTAAAGGAGGTTGTTAAAGATAACGAAGAAGTAAGAAACATAAAAGATTTTGAATATGCAAAAAAACTTCTTAATGATATAAGTGAAGAGGTTCATAGATATGCTATTGATTATCATAAAAACTTAAGAAGTAAAAGTTTCTTAAAAACTACATTGGAAGAAATTGAGGGGATAGGAAAAGTAAAATGTAGAAATTTACTTACTCATTTTAAAAACTTAGAGGAAATAAAGAATGCTTCATTAGCAGAGATTATGAAAGTTGACGGGATGAATGAAGCTTTGGCAAAAAAAGTTAAAGATTATCTAAAAAATGATTAGGGAGAGCGAATGGATAAGAATTTTTATTTAAAACTTTATGAACCATATAAAAAAGATTTAGCTAAAAAAAGAAGGCTTAATATTCTTGATAAGATAGTAACATATTCTGTATTTATTTCTTTTCCTGTTTTTTTGATAATAGGATTTCTTATGGGGAAAGATTTTGTATTAAGACTTGTTCTTACTACTTTTATTCCTTTTGTTTTTTTAAGTTTTTTTAGAAAACTATTTAATTTTAAAAGACCATATGAAGTTTTTAATATTACTCCTGTTTTGGATAAGGATACTAAAGGTAAATCTTTTCCAAGCAGGCATGTTTTTTCTGCTTTTCTTATAGCCAGCTCTTGTTTATTTATTAACTATTATTATGGTATTTTTGTTTTAATTCTTGGAGTTCTTCTTATGTATATAAGAGTTGTTGGAGGAGTCCATTTTTTAAGAGATGTTCTTTTCGGTATGGGGCTTGGAATCTTATGTGGAGTAATAGGAATGACAATAAATATACCTTTTTTACATTAATATTAAAGTTGCAACCGTAAGTTTACATAAAAACTTTAAGTTGCAAATAAAAGTTGGTAGAAAAAACGGTAATGCTCTATTAATATTATTGCAAACAGGAGGTAAGCAAAATGAATTTTGGTTTGAATTTACAAAACTTAAGAAAAAAACACAATTTATCCCAAGAGCAATTAGCAGAAAAATTGGAAGTTTCAAGGCAGGCTGTTTCAAAATGGGAAAATGGTTCTTCTTATCCTGAAATGGATAAACTTATAATGTTAAGCGAGTTATTTAATATTGATATTGATATGCTTATTAAAGGAAATCTTGATACTGAAAATAATGAAGAAGGCAGAGAGTTATATGAGAAAATGTATAATAAGTTTACTAAGATGATTACTCTTGGAGTAGTTCTTATTCTTCTTGGGGTTACATTTATGGCTTCCTTTGATGGTGGCATTACTTTTAGCAATTTATCTTCTTTGCCGGTTGTTGTTTTTTTATCTCTTCTTGCAGTTTCGGTTTTCTTATTTGTGTATTATGGAATAAGCTGGGGAAACTTTACTGAAGAGCATCCTTATTTTGAAGATTTCTATACAAAAGATGAGAAAAGAAGATTTAATAAACTTTTTGCAGGCATGATATCCTTTGGTGTATTTCTAATACTTCTTGGAATCATTGTTGTTGTAATTGGAGAAGAGGTCTTACAGTTAGGTGAGGATTATCCTCCTATAATTACAGTATTTTTACTTTTGGTTACAATTGCCGTTGGAATATTTGTTTATTTTGGAATGCAAAAAGCAAAGTACAATATAAGTGAATACAACAAAGAATATAATAAAGAAAATGAAAGTTATAAATTAAGTAAAAAAGAAATTTTTTCAGATAAAATACAAGCTATAATAATGCTTATTGCTACAATAATATTTCTGCTTATTGGTTTTATTTTCGGATTATGGCATCCGGGCTGGGTCGTTTTCCCAATTGGTGGAATATTATGTGGAATAGTTTCAATTATATTTGATGAAAAATAAAAAAACGAGGTTTGACCTCGTTTTTTATTTTAAAAATCCTGATATGATTTTTTCTTCAGCTTCTTCTTTTGTAAGTCCAAGACTTTGAAGTTTTAAGATTTGGTCTCCGGCGATTTTTCCAATAGCTGCTTCGTGTATAAGTTCTGCGTCTAAGTTAGAAGCTACAAGGGCTGGAGCTGCGGCAACTTTTCCGTTTCCAACAAGTATTGCATCACATTCTGAATGCCCATTACATTTTGCTTCTCCGTTCATTTTAGAAGTAAATTCTTGATAAGAATTGCCCTTTGCAACAGAACGTGATACTAAATCTGCAGATGAGTTTTCGCCTTTTAATGTTACATCAAAATCAGTTTTGGCAATTTCATCTCCGTCTGTCATTATTCTTTCTCTTACAAGAAGTTTTGCTCCTTCTTCAACAACACCGCTTGTCTTTCTTATTGAGCTGTCTACACCTTCAAGTTGTATTGTATCCATTTCAAGTACTGAATTTTTCTTAAGGTAAACATCGGTAACAGGATCAATTCTCTTTGTTCCTTGTCCTTTTCCTGTCGCAACGTGTTTTTCCTCATATACTACATGAGCGTTTTCTTCAAGGAAAAATCTATGTATTCCGTTGTGTCTTGCGTCATGTCCGTCGTCTGTATGAACTCCGCATCCTGCAATGATTTTTACGTCTGCGTTTTCACCAACAAAAAAGTCGTTATATACAAGGTCGTCTACGTCTCCGTGAGTTACACAGGCTGGAATATATACATTTTCTCCTTTTGTATTTGGTTTTATATGAATTTCAAGCCCAGGAGAATCTTTTTTAGATTCTATTTTAATATTTTCGCTTGATTGTCTACCTGCGCATTTGCCGTCTTCTCTTATATTAAAAGCACCTTCAAATTTTCCGCTGAATCCTGAAACTACTTTTAAAAGTTGTTCTGTTGTTTTATTCATTTACTGCTGCCTCCTTTTCTTTAGGGCACATATTTGCTCTTTCTTCCTTAAATAATGTTGGTAAAATCTCTTTTTTGTTTCCTTTAGCTCTTACTTTTCCGTCTGATATTACTACTATTTCGTCTGCTATTGAAAGTATTCTTTCTTGATGAGAAATAATAAGAAGAGTTCCTTTTGTATGTTTTCTTAAAATTTCAAAGGTTTCAACAAGTTTTGCAAAACTCCAAAGGTCTATTCCTGCTTCAGGTTCGTCAAAAATATATAGTTTTGCATCTCTTGCAAGAACTCCTGCAATTTCTATTCTTTTGCTTTCTCCTCCTGATAAAGAATCGTTTAGTTCTCTGTCGATATATTCCTCTGCACATAAACCTACTTTGCTTAGTAATGCACAGGCTTCTCCTTCGTCAAGGTCTTTTCCTGCAGATAATTTAAGAATATCTCTTACAGTTAATCCTTTAAATTTTACAGGTTGTTGGAAAGCATAGGCTATTCCTTTTTTTGCTCTTGTTGTTATGTCTAAGTTTGTTATATCCTCATTATCTAAGAATATTTTACCGTCTGTTACATTTTTTATTCCTGCAATTAATTTTGCAAGACTTGTTTTACCGCCTCCGTTTGGGCCTGTAACAACGATAAGTTTACCGTCTTCTATATCAAGATTAATATCTTTTATTATAGATTGACCATCTTCTGTATCCCATTTTATATGTTCAAGTTTTAACATTTTATTGCCTCCGTTTTTATATGAAAAGATATTTTATTTCTATTTCGTTGATAGTATATCATAAGTTTTTATTTAAGGAAAGTATTTCCTACTAATTTACTATTCTTTTTCTTTGTTTACTAAATATATGCCTATGCAAACCAAAATCAGTGATATAATTCCAAGAATATTAAATACGCTTCCTTCTTTTAGAAGTATCGCAGAAAGAATTACTCCGCATACAGGGTTTAAAAATCCATAAACAGCAACTTTCCCAACAGGATTATATTTAAGAAGTGTAGCCCATAATGAATAGGCAACTGCTGAAATAAAAGCCATATAAATTAATAGAATAATACCGTTTATTGTTATATTATTTATTTTTCCGCCTGTAAATATACCGATTAATATCATTATTATACCGCCAATTACAAATTGGTAACCGCTTAATATAACCGGTTTTTCATGTTTTGAATATTCTTTTATCATGATTGATGAGAATGCATAAAATACGGCAGAAAGAAAAATTAAACCTTCTCCACTTAATTTCATGTTAAAGTCAAAACTGCTTCCGTTTAAGTTTATAATTACAACTCCAATAAAGCCTATTAAACACCCAAATATTTTTGATGGGGTAAGTTTTTCATGTTTTAAAATAAGTGCGGGGATAAGGATTGCAAGAAATACATTTGATGCTTCTATTATTGATGCTTTTGTTCCCGTTGTGTTTGCAAGTCCAACATAAAAACATACATATTGCAGTGCAGTTTGTACCATTGATAATTTTAAAATAGAAGGGTAGGCTTTTTTTTTAGGTATAAGAACTTTTTTAGAAAGAATGCTTCCGATAACTATTGCAAGTATTCCAGCCATTGTAAACCTAAGCCCTGCAAAAAGCATTTGGCTTGCAGTATCATTTCCTGCTATATTAAATAATGCATATCCGATTTTTATTGCCGGGAATGCGCTTCCCCAAAGGATGCAGCATATTGATGCCAAAAGGCAAATTATTATAGGTTTAGTTAATACTGTTTGGTCGTTTTTTTTCATTCTATGTCCTTTCAAGTAAAAAAGCCCTTTGGGGCTTTATTTTTTCATAAGAAAATTATATAATTCTCTTTTGTTTAAATTATTTTCTTTTGCAAGATTTTTTATTATGTCTTTGGGATTTTCTCCGCTTTCAACTCTTTTTTGAAAAATTTCTTTTGTTTCTTCCATAGAAAGATTTTTCTTTTCTTCTTTGTTGCCTTCAACAACAACAACAAATTCTCCTTTGATATTTTCTTCATTTTCAAAAATATCAATTAGATTTATAACTTCGTCTCTGTAAGTTGTTTCATGAATTTTTGTTATTTCTTTTGAAATGGCAACCTTTCTGTTTCCTAAAACATTATTTATTGCTTTTAACAAATCTTTTAATTCATAAGGGGAAGAATAGAAGATAAGCGTTTTATCCAAATCTTTTAATGTTTTAAGTTTTTCCTCTTTTTTACTATATTTCTTTTGAAGAAATCCTGTAAACAAAAACTCTTCACTGTTAAATCCCGATAATATCAAAGCGGGTAAGAGTGCATTTGCTCCCGGAACAACCGTAAATTTTATATTATTTTCTATAAGCTCTTTTACGAGTATGCTTCCTGGGTCTGATATAAGGGGAGTTCCTGCGTCAGAAATAAGCGCAATTTTCTTTTCTTCATTAATCAAGGAAAGAATATAATCTATTCTTTCCTTTTCATTAAATTTATGGTAACTTATTAACTTATTTTTTATTTCAAAATGGTTAAGAAGTTTTATGGAATGCCTTGTATCTTCGCAAAGAATTACATCCACTTCTTTTAAAACTTTAACCGCTCTGAAAGTCATATCTTCTAAGTTTCCTATTGGGGTGGAAACTATGTATACTTTATCATTCATAATTAAAAATATTGTCTTCTTACTATTGTGTCTTCTCTGTCAGGTCCAACAGAAACTATTCCGATAGGTATTTCGCAAAGTTCTTCAACTCTGTTTACATATTTTTTAGCATTTTCAGGAAGATCTTCAAATTTTCTTACTTTTGAAATATCTTCATTCCAGCCTTCAAATTCTTCATAAACAGGTTCACATTCTGAAAGAACGCTAAGTTCTGCTGGGAAGTCAGTTATAATTTCATCTTTGTATTTATATCCTACACAAAGTTTGATTTTATCCATTCCTGTTAATGTATCAAGTTTTGTGAATACTATGCTTGTAAGAGAATTGATTCTTACTGCATATTTTAAGATTACAGCATCAAGCCATCCGCATCTTCTTGGTCTGCCTGTTGTTGTTCCATATTCGTAACCTTTTTCTCTTAAGAAATTTCCGTCTTCATCGAACAACTCTGTAGGGAAAGGTCCTTTTCCTACTCTTGTTGTGTATGCTTTTGCTATACCGCATACGTCATCAATATAAGCAGGTCCGATACCTGAACCGATACAAGCTCCTGCAGCTGTAGGATGTGAAGATGTAACATAAGGATATGTACCAAAGTCTATATCAAGAAGTGTTGCTTGAGCACCTTCAAATAATACTTTTTTACCTTTTTTAATGTAATCATAGATAATAACTGTTGCATCATCAACATATTTTCTTATGATATCTGCACATTTATTGTATTCTTCAAAAATATCTTCAAATTTTAAAGCTTCTCCGCCGTATACTTCTACGATTTCTTTATTTACGCTTTCAAGATTAATTTTTAATTTTTCTTCAAATAGTTTTGTATCTATTAAATCACAAATTCTTATACCGCTTCTTTTGATTTTATCTGTATAAGCAGGTCCGATACCTCTTTTTGTAGTACCGATATCATTTTTGCCAAGGGATTTTTCGATAAGTTCATCGAGTACTCTGTGATAAGGCATAATTACTTGCGCTCTTTTATCAATAATTAATTTGTCAAATTTAACACCTTGTTCTTTTAATGTGTTCATTTCTTGTACTAACCATGTAGGGTCTACTACCATTCCTGCGCCGATAATTGATGGTTTGTCTTGAATAACACCTGAAGGAATAACGTGTAATTTATATGTAATTCCGTTTGCTATAACCGTATGACCGGCATTGTTTCCTCCTGAACTTCTTACTACGATATCGCATCTATCTGTAAAATAATCTGTTATTTTTCCTTTCCCTTCGTCGCCCCATTGTGAACCGACTACTACTAAATTTCCCATCATTAATACCTCCTAGTACTTTTTCACGACACTTAATTGTACCTTATTTGTATTGTTTTATCAATAGCAAAATCCTTAAATTATCGACTTTTTACATAACTTTCATGAATTTTCAGAATTATTTTATAAGTTGATTTTAAATATTTTTTTATTCTTATGTTATAATCGAGTTATAAGTAAAAAAGAGGTGTGATATGAAAATTACAGTACTAAATGAAAACATGGTTTACAGAAAAAACATAATAGCCGAACATGGACTTTCTGTACTTATCGAGCATGATAATAAAAAAATATTAATGGATGTTGGGCAGAGTGATGTATTTTTAAAAAATGCACAGGCTTTAAATATAGATTTGAATGATTTAGACGCAGTTATTATATCTCATGGACATTATGATCATGGAGGAGGAATAAAATATCTTAAAAATTTAAGTAATATTCCTAGTATTTATATAACAAAGAATGCTCTTATTCCTAAATACAGCATAAATAAAAAGACAAATAAATATTATTTTAACGGGATAAATGAAAGTGATTTGAATTTATTTAATGATAAATTATATTTTACAGATGAAAAGGAAGAAATCTTTAATAATTTTTATTTAATAAGTAATATACCTTATGTTAATAGTTTTGAAAATAAACCAAGTAAATTTTATTTAAAAAAGAATGACAAAATGATAATGGATACAATGAGAGACGAGCAGGTTTTTGTAATTAGTACAAAAAACGGGCTTTGTGTTTTTATGGGGTGTGCTCATATGGGGGTAGTAAATGCAATAGAATATATAAAGAAATTGTTTAAGGGAGAAAAAATATATTCTTTATTTGCCGGTATGCATCTTATAAATGCCGATAGTTTAAGAGTAAATAAAACAATAGAATATATAAAAAATAATAATATACAATATATTATGCCTTGTCACTGCAGCGGATATAGAGTTGTTTCCAAAATAGCCGATGAATGCGAAAAGAATTTCATTGAAGTGCAGTGTGGCAAAATAATACAGCTATAAAATTTATAGCTGTTTTTTTTGTGTTTTTTTACTTTAATATTAATTAGTTTAAATGTAAAATTTCAAATTATATATATGTTTTAATTATTTTAAGTATCAAATATTTAGTTTTTTCTATTAGAAAATTATTTTAACATAGTTAAACTTTTTAAAGTTCTAATATTATTTTTAAACTTTAATTTTATTTATAAAAAGTTAAAGTTCATTCCTCTCTTTTCTCAAAAACGACACTACAAATAAGTATATTAATACTAAATTAAAGTTAAAGGACAAGTTATATGAATTTAAATGAAATACCAAAGGAAGTAACTGATATATTGCCAGAAAAAATGCTTCAAGTAATTGAAAAGGTTGAAACAAAAAATCAAGTTGAAGAAATAAGAATCAGGCTTGATAAAAATATACATATAGTATGTTCAAATGAGGATTTTTTAATTTTATATAAAGTTACAAAAAGCGATATAGAAGGAATATTAAATCTTGCAACGGATTATTCCTTTTACGCAAATGAAGAAAGTTTATTAAAAGGGTTTATTACATTAAAAGGCGGACATAGAATAGGCTTTAGCGGAAGTGTAATAAAAGAAAATGACAAAATAATTTCTATAAGAAATATTAATTCCTTGAATATTAGGATTGCAAGAGAGATTGTTGGAGTAGGTAACATTGTAATGCCATATATATTAAATAAAGACAAAATACTAAATACTCTTATTGTTTCTCCTCCAAAAGTAGGGAAAACGACATTGCTTCGTGATATTTCCAGGGAAATATCCACGAATAAAAAAGGATATATAGGTAAAAGAGTATGTATTGTCGATGAAAGAAAAGAGATTGCAGCACTACATAACGGTATAAGCCGGTTAAATGTAGGGCAGAAGAGTGATGTTTTGGAAGGAATCGATAAAGCTTATGGAATGAATATGCTTATAAGAGCAATGTCACCACAAGTGATAATAACAGATGAAGTAGGGAAGATTGAGGATATTTCTTCTTTGGAAAATTGCGTTTTAAGTGGGGTTAATGTGATTTCTTCTGCTCATGGTGAAAGTATGCAAGATATATTAAATAGAAAAGAGTTTGTCTCCATTATTAAAAAAGGTATTTTTGATAGATATATTTTTCTTGAAAATAAAAATGGAATAAGAAAAATAAAAGAAATATATAACAGGAGTTTGGTGAGGTTAGTATGATTGTTTTTAAAATTACCGGAATGTTTTTTTTGTTTTTATCCAGCGTGTTTTGTTCAAAACAGATTACATCAAAAATAAAAAAGAGAGTTTATGAACTTGAAGAAATAGATAATATTTTAAATGATTTTATTGTAAGTATAAATGTTGGACTTTACGATGTTAGTTTTTTACTTTCAGAAGCTATAAAAAGAACAAAGACAAAATACCATGATTTTTTATGTGAAGTAAAAGATAATCTTGATAAAAAATCTTCAAATAATTTTTCAAAGATTTGGTTTGATTGTTTGAAGCATTATCACTTTGATATTACATTGGAAGAAAAGATACTTCTTGAAAATATCGGTGCAAGTCTTTCCTTTAATGATAAAAACAGAATGATAAAGCAGCTTACTTTGCTTCAGGCTTCCATTGAAAATCAGATACAAAAGGCGAGAAAAGATAAAGATACAAAAGTTTCGTTATATGAAAAAATTGGAGTTTTGGTAGGAGGTTTTTTAGTGATTATTTTTATATAAGGAGAGAATAAATGCAGATAGATATTATTTTTAAAATAGCAGGTGTAGGTTTTATTGTTGCTGTTTTAAGCATAATTTTGAAAAAAAGCGATAGGGATGATATGGCAACAATGGTCGCTTTAGCGGGAATAATCGTGGTTTTAATGCTTATTGTAAATATGGTAAATGAGTTCTTCTCTACGGTAAAGACTATGTTTGGATTATATTAAAATGGATATTGTAAAAATTGCTATGGTTGGAATTCTTGGCAGTATCATAAGTTTGTTTTTTATAAAAGATTTTAAAGAATATGCGTTGTTTGTTTCTGTTATTGCAGGAATAATTATATTAGGTTTTGCCGTTAAATATTTATATGGTGTTATAGATGTAATAAATACTTATTCCGTTAAAGCAAATTTGGACATGCTTAACATAAAAGCAATATTTAAAATAATAGGTATATCGTATATAGGGCAGTTTGCGTCGGAATTGTGTATTGACAGTGGTAATAAAATGCTTGGAACAAAGGTAAGCTTTTTTACAAAAATACTTATATTGTATTTTTCTCTTCCGCTATTAATAAGTTTGTTTTCTTATATTGAGGAAGTATTATGAAAAAAATATGTTTTTTGTTTATATGTTTTTTTATTATTGCCTGCCCTGGAATAGTTATTGCTGGGGAAGAGGGAAATAGTGAAGATTACAGCTCTTTAATAGATGGAATATATGAGCAAGGACAAATTTATAAACTTGATATGTATACTAACGATAATAGTTTCTATGAACTTTTTAATTTTAATAATATACAAACTTTCATAAAAGATGTTTTAAGCGGAAATTATTCTTTTGATTATGACAGGTTTATAAATACCATAAAAGATATGTTTTTTTATACCTTTAAAGAAAGCTCTTCTATACTTTTAACTTTTATTGCACTTTCTATATGTTTAAGTCTTATTAATTTATTAAATTCTTCATTTATGAACAAAGAGATAAGCGATGTTGCTTTCTTTGGAGTGTATCTGGTTCTTATTATGGTTGTTGTAAAATGTTTTTTTGATATTGTAAGCACAGCTTATTCTCTTGTTAAAGCAATAACAGGTTTTATGAATGTGCTTCTTCCAATAATAATAGTTTTACTTAATTTAAGCGGGAATGTTTTTTCCGGAAATATAATAAGCGTAAGTTTAGTATTTATAATAAATTTCTTTGCATCATCTATGACATATTTTATTATTCCAGTTTTAAGTTTTGGTTTTATATTAAGCATAATAGATAACATTTTAATAGATATAAATATTTCTTATTTGGTATCTTTTATAAAACAGATGGTGTTGTTTTTAATGGGGATATTTTCATGTTTGTTTTTAGGTATCTTAGGTCTTCAAGGAAGTTTGTTTTCATCTATTGACAGTCTTTCATTAAAGACAGCAAAGTTTGCGGTAAGTAATCTCGTCCCTGTTCTTGGTTCTTTAATTTCTGATAGTACGGACACGGTGATTGGATTTATAAAGGTTATAAAAAGTTCTGTAGGAATTGTAGGTATACTTATTTTTATATCTTTGCTTATTATTCCGCTTATTAATATGCTTTGTTTGGTTGTAACTTTTAAAATATCCGCTTTTTTGTCGCAGCCAATAACAGATGCAAGAATAAGTAAGGCTCTTAATGATACGGCAGGATTTTTAAGTTTGATTTTTGCTTGCTTTATGGTTGTTTCTATATTATTTATTATGCTTATTGGTATCATCTCAATGATAGGAGGGTAGGATGAATGAGTATTTAAAAAGTTTTATATATTTAATGCTTGTTATAAGTATTTTAAGAATGTTGTCTCCTTCTAAAGAATACGATAAATACATAAAATTTTTTGTTTCATTACTATTTGTGGTATCAATTTTATCGCCTATTATATCTGTGGTAAAAAAGGGAGACTTTTCTTCTTTTTTAAATAAAAATTATGTAATTATGGATGAGTTTAAGGCTAATATCAATAATGGAAGTATTGACATTAACACCCTTGTAAAAGATGAATATAAAAAGAAACTTGAAAATAACATTAAAAGTACACTAAAAAAACAATATTATGTTAATGCTGATGTTTTGGTAGTAATAAATGAAGATGAAAATTCTGCGTATTATGGGGATATAAAAAACGTAACAGTTACTTTAAACGAGGAAGATATAAAGAAAAAAGACAAAATAAAAAGTTACATAAATAAAACATATATGCTTGATATAAAGAATATAAATATAAAGATAGGAAGTGTATCAAATGGATAATAAGAAGATTTGTGATATGTTTAACAAATTTTTTAAAGATAAAGATAATAACAAATCATTGCTTGTTTTACTTTTAATAATAGGGTTATGTTTGATATTTTTTTCTTCTTTCTTTTCATCTTCTTCGACCGAAGATACTAAAAAAAACAGTGAAGACATATCGGCAAATGAATATAAGAAAAGTTTAGAGAAAAGTATTGAAGATACCTTAAAAGATGTAAGCGGGGTAGGTGATGTAAGTGTAACAATTACACTTGATGGTGAGGTTGAAAAAAATATCGCTTATAACGAGAATAATTCATCTTCAACTTCATCTAATGATGATACAAATTCATCAGATAATACTACTTTTTCAAAAGATGCGGTAATGGTGAGGGAAGGTTCAAGTGAGACACCTTTTACAACAAAAGATACATATCCTGCTGTTGTGGGAGTTGTTGTTGTGGCACAAGGGGCAAATGATAAAACGGTAGAGTATTATATTACAAAAAGTGTAGAGGCTTTATTGGATTTGCCTAGTTATAAAGTGGTAGTTTTACCAAGTAATAAAAAATAAGGAGAATGATTATATGAAAAATGTAAAGAAAAAAAATGCAGTATTATTGGGGCTTGTTGCTTGTATGCTTGCCATAAGCATTGCAAATTATACGGTATTTTATAATGATGATACCAGCGTATCAAATGTAGAAGATGGACCAAGTAATGCTACGTTGGTTTCAAACGTTACGGAAGAAGACATATTAAGCGGGAATGCTGAACTTTCCTCTGAGTTTTTCAGCGAATATAGATTAAATAGAGATAAAGTTAGAAGTCAAAATTTAGAAGCTCTTCAGAATATTACAAAGGATACTTCTCTAGATAAAGAAATAATAAAAGAAGCTGTTGAAGAAAGCGTTAGTATTTCTAAATTATCTGAAACTGAACTTGTTGTAGAAAATCTCATAAAAGCAAAGGGTTTTGATGATGCAATTGTAATAATACATGCAGGTTATGCAAATGTTATTGTAGATGCGGCGTCTCTATCACCTTCAGATGCTGCTCAAATACAAAATATTGTAAATAAAGAATGTAATATTGCAATTTCCAAAGTAACAATCGCTACAAGCAATAATAGTGAAAAACAAGACACAGAAGAAAAAAATGAAGATGGGGAAAATACAAATAATACTGAAAACAGTCAAAATAATTCATAAAATTAAATATTTTGACAAAATATGACAAAATATGATTATATATTACTTTATCATATTTTAAAATAATGTAAAATTTTGGTAGTATACTATATAATAAAATATGATTAAGTAATATGGGAGGATGAATAAATTGAGGCCATTAAAAGCAAAAGTTAGTATTACCTTGGATGAAGAGTTGATAAAAGATGTAAAAAAGTTAGCAGAACAAGATGATAGATCATTCTCTCAATATATTAATGTTGTATTAAATAAGCATCTTATGGAAATAAAGAAAAATGATAATAAAAAAGAATAGTTAACACTATTCTTTTTTATTTATCAATTAACTTATAGAAATAATCAGGAAGTTCGCTGTTAAATTCCATGTATTTTTCAGTGGTTGGATGAATAAATCCAAGTTTATATGCATGCAATAGTTGTCCAGTAAACATCTTGTCTATTTTTTTATTATATCCATATACTTTATCTCCAACAACAGGATGAGAGATGTATTTTAGATGTACTCTTATTTGGTGTGTTCTTCCTGTTTCAAGATGTACATCTAAAAAAGTATGGTCTTCATATCTTTTTAATACATCAAAATGTGTTACTGCTCTTTTGGAATTTGTTTGGGTTACACACATTTCTTTTCTTTTTATTTTATCTCTTCCAATAGGGGCATCTATTGTTCCTTGATTTTCGTTTATTACTCCATGGCATATGGTTTTATATCTTCTGTTTATGGAATGTTCTTTAAATTGTGCAGCTAAATGATTATGTGCATGGTTATTTTTTGCTATTATTAAAAGACCAGAAGTATCTTTATCGATTCTATGAACTATCCCAGGTCTAATAACTCCGTTAATTGTGGATAAGTCTTTTATATGGTACATTAATGCATTTACAAGTGTACCAGTATAATTCCCATTGGCCGGATGAACGACCATTCCTTGTGGTTTATCCACAATAACAACATCGTTATCTTCATAAACGATGTTTATTGGAATATTTTCTGCTTCTACGTTAAGAGTTTCTATTTCTGGCAGTATAACAGAAATACTATCATTTTCTTCTATTTTTTTTGAAGGTTTTACAGTTTCCTCATTAATAAAGACTTTTCCGTCTTTAAAGAGTTTTTTTATTTTTTCTCTGGAAAAGTCTTCTAATTGTTCTGCTAAAAATTTGTCACATCTTTTATTTATATCTTCTTTTGAAATAATAAAATTCTTTTTATCCAAAATTATACCTGCTTAAATAAATTTTTTAACTAAAAGTTTTGTGTTTCCTTTTTTGGTTTGTCCGTTTTCGCTGTCTATAATTGCTCTGCCTTTTGTTCTTACGGATATCATATCTCCTGCTTTGACATTCATTGCAGGTTTAGAAACAGGGGTATGGTTTACTTTTACTTTACCACCTTTTACAAACATATTTGCTTCATTCCTTGAAAGTTTAAAAATATTTCCTATAACTGCATCAAGTCTCATTGAAGGAACAATAATGTTTTGTTCTTTAAATTTTGGCTCTACAATTGTTGCTTGTGAAATGTCATATTTTTTAAATGTTACACTATATCCGCCAATTTTAGTTAGTTCTTTTGTTAGGAATTCACTTATTGTATCATAAACAAATATTTGAATATGGTCTTCAAGTATATTAATATCTCCGATTTTTGATCTTTCTATGCTTAAAGATAAAATTGAGCCCAAAACGTCTTGATGTCTTACATCAAGTGCTTCTTCAGATTTTAATACCTTAATAGGGTATTCTAAATTTTCTGGTTCTTTATTAGTAGGGAAAATACTCATTACTTTTCTTTCTGTATATACATGACCACCGAAGAAAGCACAATCCTTATTTTTATATCTTCCTATTTCTCTTCCTGCCAACATTTGGTTTGTAGGATCCAAGAAATCAGAAAAGACACTTCCATCTTTTTTATCAGATAAAAGTGCCATATCTTCTATTCTGGATATGAAAATATCATATTCATTCATTGTGTTTTATCCTTCGTATTCCCAAGTATCTTTGCTTGTTGTTGTGTAAGCATCGTTAGGTCTTTCTTGAGTTTCAACTTCAACACCATATGGTGCTAAAATAAATACGTTTTGAGCAATTCTTTTCATACTTGCAGCAAGTACATAAACAGCACCGCTTAAGAAATCGAAGATTTTTTTAGCATCATCATTTTCAACTTTATCCATATTTACAACAACTGTAATTCCTCCTTTTAGTTTGTCACAAACTAAAGGCGCATCATTAAAGTTTCTTGGTTCAATAAGCATTACAGTAGATGCAGCATGTGTTGCTACTGGTGCATTTTCATTTCTTGAGCTTGTTTTTTTACCAAATAAACCTCCTCTTTTTGGTTCATCTTCATAATATTCATCATCATAGTATTCATCTTCGTAATATTCATCTTTGCCAACAATTTTTTCGCCTAATTCACCTATAAAATCATTAAATCCCATTTTTCTCTCCTTTAAATATACTTGTCCCAACACGGACAATATTACTTCCTTGTTCTATGGCAATTTCATAATCATTTGACATTCCCATAGATATTATAGTTAAGTCTATATTATCATATTTATTGTATGTTTTTCTACAATTATCATAAATTTTTCTTAACTTTCTAAAAACATTCACGATAATTTCTTTATCGTCTGTAAATGGTGCCATACACATTACACCTTTTACTTTTATATTTTTAAATTTAATTGCATTTTCAAATATAAAATCAACTTCATTTTCGTTAAATCCATATTTATTTTCTTCTTTTGCAATATTAAATTCTATTAAGATATTTGTTATGACTTCTTTTTTTTCAGATTGCTTGTTTATTTCTTCCATTAGTCTTATGGAATCTACAGAATGTATTAAAGCAGTTTTTCCTATTAAATTTTTAACTTTGTTTCTTTGAAGATGACCAATAAAATGCCAGTTTATATCTTTTCCTTTAAAGAATTCATATTTTGACTCAAATTCTTTTACTTTGTTTTCTCCAAGATTATTTATTCCAAAATCTAAAACTTCTTTTATTTCATCTACAGATCTAAATTTTGTTACTGCAAGTAGAGTGACATCTTCATCAAATTTGCTCTTTTTTTTGCTGTTTTCAATGTTTTGTAGAATTTGTGTTAAATTATCTTTAATACTCATTTTAAACCTCCTATGTTGGATTTGATATTATTTCCATATTTTCCGTTAAATCAGGATTTTCACTTGGTTTAAGGAGTACGGTTCTAAACTCTTCACTATATATTTTAACTTCAACAAGTTCTTTTAGATTTCCGTCTGTAACAGCATATACATAAGTTTTACCATTTTTTTCTATAATAGCTTTTTTAGGTATTTTATATACCGTTACTTCATTTGTATGAATATCAAGTTTTGTTTTATCTACATTAATTAAATGACTAAATTCATCTTTTAGGCATATAACAAGGGTTTTTTTATCTTCACCATAATCTAGTGAATTAATTAAATAGCCTTCATCTATTTTTCCTTCGTTGTCCTCAAATTTGATTGTAGGATAAGTTATTAATATATCAACTCTTGTAAGTAGATAATCGTAATATTCTCCGTCTGTTTTTAAATCATGATTTTTCTTTACCAATACATTGTATTCTTTTGCATCTTCTTCGCCGTCTACATATGTGTTTTTATTGACAACAGCACAAACATAAGCGCATTGATTATTTACTATTTTAATTATTGATTTATCTTCGCTTGTGCTTTCAGGTTTGAAATTTTTTAAATAATCGACATAGTCACCATCTAAGGCTGCCATTACGTTTGTGTTTAATACTTCCTCATAACCTGTTCTTGAAAAATATATATTTCCGGTAAAAGAAAAGTTTAAGTTAGATATTGTAAGATCTTTTTCTTCAGAACTCCTTTTACTTTTTAATTCTTCCTTAAGTTTTTTTAATGTTTCATCATCTGCAAAAATATATTTCATTGATTTTTGCATCATTTCTTTTTGACTTTTTAACTTTGTAAGTTCCGTGCTGTATTCATTCATTTTAGTTGTGTTATTTGTTGATTTTGCCTGATTATATTCATTTTCTACATTTTTTATTTCCTCTTCAAGCTCATTTAAGTCTTTGAAAAAAACATCACGGTTTTCGTAGGAGTTATTTTGAAGTCTCCAATCAATTACACTAATTGCATCATCTATGTATTTATTGGTTTTTATTTTATATGTTTTTGAGAGAATTGTATTTGCTCCTACTTTTTGTCCTTCTTTTACAGTATATTTTATTGGTGTTGTTTCGTTTAAATCTACATATTCTGAATTTGTAAAAATATAACTATCAGCTGTTTCGGTAGTTATATCTTTTTCTGCATTAAGAATTATTGTATTTTCTGAATGTAATATCGAAAATAAAAAAAAGACTAAAATAGAACCCAAAATAATTATTTCTTTATATCTTTTTTGAAAAAAAGTTTTTCTATGTCTTTTCCTTTTTATTGGTGCATTTTTTGATGTCATGATTGGATTATTATTTAAGTCTTTGTTCTTTTTTTTCATTTTATATACCTCTTATATACCTTTTAACACAACAAAAATTGTAGAGAAAAATATTTTAAGGTCTAAAAGTAAGGAATAATCATTTAAGTATTCAAGATCTATTTTTACAACTTCATGAATATTTAATTTCGATCTTCCCTTTAATTGTGCAAGTCCCGTAAGGCCCGGGTATGCAATATTTCTTTGTAGTTCATATTCGTTAAGCAAATCTGTTTCTATAGGGATAAAAGGTCTTGGACCGATAAGGCTCATATCACCTTTTAATACATTGATGAGTTGTGGTATTTCATCAAAGCTTGTTTTTCTTAAAAATCTTCCGAATTCAGTAACTCTTGGATCTTGTTTTATTTGAACAAATCCGTTTCTTGATTTCTTTAATAGCTTTTTCTCTTCCTTTTCGCTTCCTTCTTTCATTGTTCTAAATTTTATTATATTAAAGCTTTTTCCGTATCTGCCAATTCTTTCTTGAACAAAAAATATTTTTCCACCGTCGGAAAGTTTTATTATAATTGCTATTACTACTCCTGGAATTATAAAAGCTATGCAAAGTAAAAGAGCGCATATAATATCAACCAGTCTCTTTACAATGATAGTGCTATTATATTTCCTTATTTTTTCTTTACTTATTTCTTTCATAATTTTTCCTTATATAAGTAATAATTTGCTGATTATATATTATATCATTTTATAGTAATTTTTACAAATATTTCTTTAATTGGTATAAAAAATTTAAAAAACTAATATAATAAAGAATTTTTATGGTATAATTAAAAATTATAAAACCGATGGAGAAATATATGAGGAAAAATAAAGTCATTAAACCGAAAAAATCCTTAAAAAAACGTTCTGGGAAAAAAATATTAGAAACAAAATCACAAAAAAGGAAAAAAATTTGTGTAATATTAGTTGCATTATTTATTATATTTTCATCAAGTGGACTTGGATTTGCTAAGGCTCTTGGATATGATGTTTTAAATGATGATCCGTTTAAAAGTGAAAAATATAGCAGATTAAGTGATAAGACAACTCTTAATAATTCTGCGACTTTAGAAGATACAATGAATATTCTTATATTCGGTATAGATAAAAATGAAAAAAGAAGTGAATCTGCAACTATCTTTAGACCTGATACCATAATGCTTGCAAATATAAATACAAAAGAAAAGACAATTAAGCTTGTGTCCATTCCTCGTGATAGTAGAGTAGACATATATAATAGAGGAGGAAGAGATAAAGTAAATTCTTGTTTTTATTATGCAAGTTTGGGAATGTCAGAAGCAGATTTTGCAGATCAAGATAAATTATTTAATACAGGGGTTACATATTTAAAAAACACAGTAAGTGATGTTCTTGGTGGTATTAAAATCGATTATTATTTGGGAATAGATATGGATGCGCTTCCTCAAATTGCAGATGTTATGGGCGGAGTAACCATAAATGTACATCAAGATTTATATGCAAAAAACGGACATGATACTTCTGAAGTTGTAATAAAAAAAGGAACCCAAGTTCTAAACGGAGATCAGCTTTTATATTACAGTCGTTATAGAGCATATGTTGACGGAGATATAGGAAGAGTTCAAATTCAACAAAAAATAATGAAAGCTATATTTACAGAGTTTAAAAATAAAGGAACTTTTTCTCAAATTCCTCAAATTTACAATCTTGTTCAAGATATGGTAGAAACAGATTTACAATTTGCTCAAATAGCAAGCTTGGGGCTTTCATTTAAAGATTTCAACATAGATGATTTACAAACCTATACATTACCTGGAGATTTTGGTAATTTAGGTGGAGTTTCATATTGGATTGTAGATCAAGCTGAAAGAGTAACATTTATTAAAGAGTTATTTAACATAGATGCTGAGCAGTTACCTCAGGATCCAAGGAGTGATTAAAAATATGCAAATTAACATAAATAGTTTAAGTAAAAGTTTTGGAAGCGAACATTTATTTACTATTGATTCTCTTGTTATAAGTGATAAAGATAAGGTGGGCATTGTCGGCAGAAACGGAGCCGGCAAGTCCACCTTGCTTAATATTATAATGGGAATAGATGAGGATTATAGTGGTAGCTTTTCAAAAATAGATAGGAATAAAATAGGATTTTTAAGACAAAATCTTAATTTGAATTTAGATAATGATATTTATTCTGAAGTTTTGCTGGGCGCAGAAAAATACACAAAAAAAGAAGAAGAAATAGAAGAGCTATCTATGATGCTTGAGTTTGAATCGGATAAACAAAAGCTTATAGAATTAAATGAAAAATATCATGAACTTGTAAGCGAGTTCGAGGATATGGATGGATATAAATATAAAAGTTTGTTGGTTGGGATTATAAAAGGTCTTGGCTATAAAGAAGCAGATTTTTCTAAAAAAATATCTACTTTATCAGGTGGACAGAAAATGAGAGTTGCTCTAGCAAAGCTACTTGTTTCTTCTCCTGAAGTTTTAATACTTGATGAACCTACGAACTATTTGGATACGGATAGTATTTCCTGGTTGGAAAATTTCTTGTATTCTTTGAAATCAACTGTTATTGTTGTAAGTCATGATAGATATTTCTTGGATAAATTCACAAATAAAATAATAGAAATAGAAAATAAGAAATGCTATGTATATAGCGGAAATTATTCTGACTATGTAATAAAGAAAAAACAAAGAGTTGATATTGAAAAGAGTGCTTACAATAAACAACAAGCAGAAATAAAAAGACAAGAAGAAGTAATAAAGACTCTAAAACAATTTAATAGAGAAAAAAGCATTAAAAGAGCAAGAAGTAGAGAAAAAATGCTTGAAAAAATAGAAAGAGTAGATAGTCCTTATTATGCTAAGAATTCTTATATAAAATTTGGATATATTCCAATGATAAGTAAAAAAGCAATAACAGTTGAAGGTCTTGACTTTGGATATACAAAAGAAAAGAGATTATTTAAAGACTTTAACATTACCATTTCAAGCAGTGACAGGCTTGGTATTTGCGGAAGGAACGCAACCGGAAAATCTACTTTTTTAAAACTTATTACCGGTATTTTAAAAGAAGATAAGGGACTTATAAAGAAAAATCCTAAGTGTCAGATTTTATACTTTGAACAAGAACATAACGATCTTGATGATTCTCTTACTATTTTAGAAGAACTTAGAAAATCCACAAATGCTGATGATGGCGAAATAAGAAATATTTTGGGATGTATGCTTTTTAGTGGCGATGATATAAATAAAAAGATTTCTATGCTTTCCGGAGGAGAGAAGAGCCGTGTTGCCATTGCAAAACTTATGATGAAAGAATCCAACGTACTTATTCTTGATGAACCTACCAATCATTTAGATATTGAAACAAAAGAAGTACTTGAAGAGGCTTTATTAAAATATGACGGAGCAGTCATAAGTGTAAGCCATGATAGATATTATTTAAATAAAATATGCAACAGAATAATGTATTTGACCGGTAGCGATATAAAAGTATATGACGGTAATTATGATTATACAATGGAAAGAGAGGCTCTTTTAAATACAGAAAAAATACAAGAAACAAAAAAAGAAGTAAAGAGCGAAAAGAAAGAAAAGAAAAATTCATCTTTAAGTAACAATAAGAGGAAAGCATATGAAGAAGAGCTTAAAACTATAGAACAGGATATGGAAAATTTGGAAGAAGAAAAAACTGAATTTGCAAATAAGATGAATGATCCAGAATACTTTAATGATGCAAGTAAGGCACAAAGTGTTTCCATAAGATTAAATGAGATAGAATTGTTACTTGAAGAAAAAGAATCAAGATGGCTTGAAGTCAGTGAGATTTTAGAAAATGATTAATATTTTTAGCTATATATTTTTTAATATATAGCTTTTTTAATAAATAAAATGAAGGTATTGTTATGCAAAAGGTAAAATCTTTATCGAAAAAAGAAATAGATGGTATCGTTAAAACTTATATTGAGTCAAATTTGAATGAAGAGGGTACAATTTCCTTATTTAAAGATGAAAATACATTTAGAAAATATTTAAAAGTGGTAATAAAAGCAAGTATTAAAAATAATATGTTATATTCTTTAAGTGAAAATAAAGAGGGGTTTGTTATATTAAACAGTACTCTAAATCCTTTAAGGTCAAGTGCAAAAATATATATGTTTTTAAATTTTATAAGAATTTTTGGTTTGAGGGGATCTTTTGAATTTTTAGAATCAATGAAAAGTGATAACTCTTCTTTATTAGATAAGTTAAGAATGGAAAATAAGGATTTTATACAATTGGAAATGTTTCTTATTGAAACAGAATTTCAAAATAAAGGATATATGCATAAAATTATGAATGAAATTTTTAAATTTGCAGATGAGTATTCTCTTCCTGTTATATTGTCAACTGATAGCGAACTTAAGAAAGATAAATACGTGCATATAGGTATGAAATATTTATATAAAAGAAAATTAAAAGGCGGAATATATCTTTATGAATTAATTAAAGAATAAAAAAGACACTTAAAAGTGTCTTTTTTATAATCTTTCAATTACTTTCTTTGTAAATTCTTTTGTTCCAAGATCTCCGCCTAAATCTTTTGTTAGGTATTTCCCTTCTTTAATTAATTCTTCAATTGTTTTTTCTATTCTAGCACCTTCTTTTGTGTAACCTATGTAATTAAGCATTTTTGCACCTGCAAGAATACATGCTGTAGGGTTTGCTATATTTTTTCCTGCAATATCAGGGGCTGAACCGTGTACCGCTTCAAAAATTGCACCGTCTTCACCGATATTTGAACCTGTTGTAAGACCAAGACCGCCTATTAATCCTGCGCAAAGGTCGCTTACAATATCTCCAAATAAGTTTGTTGCAAGTAATACATCATATTTTTCTGGGTGCATAACAAGGTTCATACAAGCTGCATCTATAATTAAATCATTTAATTCAATTTCAGGATAATCCTTATGAACTTCATTTACTGCATCTAAAAATACTCTGTCTGTAAGTTTACAAATATTTGCTTTATGAAGAGCTGTTACCATTTTTCTGTTTTCTCTTCTTGCAAGTTCAAAAGCATATTTTGCAATTCTTTCACTGGCTTTTTTTGTGATAAGTCTTGTTGTTTCTGCTCCGCCTTCAATTTCTTTTTCAATTCCTGCATATAGTCCTTCAGTGTTTTCTCTGATTATTACAAGGTCAATATCTTCATATCTATTTTTTAGTCCTTCATATGTTTTTACAGGTCTCACGTTAGCATAAAGGTTAAGTTCTTTTCTTAAAGTTACATTTACACTTCTAAATCCTTTACCTACAGGAGTTGTTACAGGTCCTTTTAGAGCTACTTTGTTTTTCTTTATACTATCAATTACTTTTTTAGGAAGTGGCTCACCGTATTTTTCAACGGCTTCAAGTCCTGCTATTTCTTCTTCAAAATTAATTTCTGCGCCTGTTGCTTTGATTACTTCAACGGCACTTGCCATTACTTCTTTTCCTATACCATCACCATAAATTAATGTTACGTTTTTCATTAATATTCTCCTTTTTTAAGCTTAACTGTTATTATACTTTACTTAAAGACATTTAACAATAGTAAAATGTCTAAATATTCAAAATATTAGGCACTCGTATTAACTGGTATTATTTGACATAACCGTGTTTTTTATAGTAAAATTATAAAAGATAATTAAGTTTGAATTTAATGATTTTTATATATTATTTTAAGGAGGAGTTATGGACTATAAATTACTTATCACCGATTTGGACGGAACTATGCTTAACGCCAAAAGTGAAATTAGCGAAAGGAATTTAAAAGCAGTTCACGAGCTTCAAAGAAGGGGGAAATTTATAAGTGTCGGAAGCGGTAGGCTTTATGTTGATGCAATAAAATATGCAAGACAACTTGGTTGTCAATATAATTACAATATTGCAAATGCAGGTCTTACGATATTTAAAGAGGGTGAAGAAGAATATGTTGCTCATTTTGAAGAAGGATATTATAAAAGAATAGTTGATATTTTAAGATACAATCATATTCCTTTTGTTGTAATGACAAGTGACTATGAAGGTTCTTTTTATGATGAAACAAGTGAAGAATTTGTCCACAGGTGTAGAGAGTTAAATCAAGGAACGCTCATTGATTTTATTGAAGCTGATGTAAGAGATTTAAAAAACGTATATAAAATAAGTTCTTCTTACAGAAACGTTGATGATATTTTTCTTCATAGAGAAGTTGAAAGATTAAACCGTCAAATAAGGGCAGATATATCGGGAGAATATTTTATAGATTTATCTCCAAGAGGTATTTCAAAATGGACAGGTGCAATAAGACTTGCAAAAGAAATGGGAATATCTACAAAAGAGATAATAGCAGTTGGAGATCAGGAAAATGATATGCAGATTGTTGCAAATGTAGGGCTTGGTGTTGCAATGAAAAATGCTGTGGACAGTTTAAAGAAAGTATCAGATGTTGTTCTTCCTTATACCAATGATGAAGACGGAGTTGCTTATTTAATAGAAAAATATATGCTTTAAATTAATTAATGAATAATAATTGGTATTTGCTAAAATGTTAGGGAGGATTTTATGAAATATAAACTTATTGTAATGGATGTTGATAATACACTTTTATGTACAGATAAAAGTGTATCAAAAAAGAATCTTGAAGCCATAAAAAAGTGTATGGATAAAGGTGTAATGGTTTCTCTTGCAAGTGGAAGACCTGCACTTGATGTTTTATATTACGCAAAACAAATCGGTATAGAAGATAATTATCATGTTTCTGATAATGGCGCAGGAATTTTTAGAGGCAATGATAGAAAAATAATAAAGGAATTTAACAGAGATTTTTATATTGATTTAATAGATAAACTTAAATCTAACAATATAGAATGTGGAGTTTTTTCAAGTGAAAACTTTGATTTTGTTTATGAAGAGGGAGATGATATAATCGCAAAAGGAATAAAAATATACTTCCCTGTTACAAAATCAAGGATAGGTAATATCAGAGATATAAAAGGTGTATATAAAGTAAGTACATATTTTCATAATGATGAAGAATATGAATTTGTAAAAGGACTTGAAAAAGAAGGTGAAATGCAAGGTGTAGTACCTGATCCTAACTTTTTTGATATGATGCCTTATAATGTTACAAAAATTGAAGGTACAAGAGCAATAGCAGAAAAACTTGGAATTTCTATGGATGAAGTTATAGTAATGGGAGACCAGGGTAATGATTATACAAATGTAAAATATGCAGGTCTTGGAGTTGCTGTGGCAAATGCAACAGATGATTTAAAAGAGGTTGCAGATGTAGTTTTAGAACAAAGCTGTGATGAAGATGCTGTGGCTTATGTAATAGATAAATATATTTTAGGAGAGTAGACATTGAAGTACGAATTGCTTATTACAGATCTTGACGATACACTATTAAAAGATGACGGAACGATTTCTAAAAAGAATAAAGATGCACTTAGAAAACTTATAAATAGTGGCGGTAAAGTTGCTCTTGCCAGTGGGAGAGCAGAGCCAACAATGGAAAATGTTATAAAAATGGTAGGGCTTAGTGATCAAAAACATCTTGCTCATAATGGACTTAGTGTTTTTAATTTAGACGGGTACAGAAAAGTGTACAATTTTATTCCCAAAGATGAAGTTAAAAGGATTTTAGATTTATTAAAGGTAAATAATATAGAATCAAATGTACTTAGTTTAGATGGAATATTTCATAATCACAGTTATAAACTTGTTGATGTTATGGATAAGTATGAACATGGATATCCTGTAATTGATGTTGATTATATACCTTATGATGTAGAAAATATATTCTTAATGTATGGTCTTATTAATAATGAAGAACAAAGGAAGATGATGCGTTCATGGGGGAATGATGTTATAGAAACGGGAGAGGGAAATGGTTTTGTAATATTCTTTGTAAGGGGAGAAGGTAAGTTTCAAGGGGCAAAAAGACTTGCAAAAGAGTTTGGGATTGATGAAGAAAAAATAGTATGTGTGGGAGACGGGGGAAATGACCTTCAAATGCTTAGAGATGCACCTCTTGGAATAGCAGTTAAAAATGCAGTAGATGAAGCAAAAGAAGCTGCAAAAGTAGTTATTGATAAAACAAATGAAGAAGATGCAATAAGTTATGTAATAGAAAAATACTTTTTAGGAGAATAAACATGATTAAATTATTTGCGGTGGATTTAGATGATACTTTACTCAGGGACGGTAATATAATTTCAAAAGAAGACAAACAGGCTATAAGAGATTTAGAGGAAAGTGGTGTTAAGGTTGTTATTGCTTCAGGAAGAAGTGAACCTACTCTTAAAGATGTAATATTAGAACTTGGACTTGAAAAAAATAAACATGTAGGAGTAAATGGTGCATTAGTTCTCGATTTAAATGGAAAAAATGAATTTTCTAAATACATTGACAGGGATACATATGTAAACCTTATAGAAAGATTAAGAAGTGAAAACAGAGAATTTTTCTGTTACTGTGATGGAGGGCTTATGTATGAACATGTGGATAAACTTAGACCTCAAGTTGAGTATTTCCATTCTGCAAAGGCTCTTATTAAGGGGGATGTTATGAGTATACCTCAGTGTCCTAGAGTAAATACATATTATGGTGATGAAAAAGAGCTTGCATATGTAAGAAGTATATGTCCTGAAGGTTTGTATTCAACTGCAAACAGCGGTATTTTGGATTATATGCCAATAGGATTAAATAAATTTTCAGGGTTAGAACTTGTATTAAAGGAATATGGAATAGATAAAAAGGATGTTGCATGTATAGGGGATCAAGAAAGTGATCTTGATATGTTCAATAACTGTGGATATTCTTTTGCAGTAAGTAATTGCGATGATTTTGCAAGAGAAGCTGCTGATATAGTTCTTCCAAGAAGTCATAACGAAAATGGTGTTGCATATGCGATTTATAAATATTTATTAAAAGACAAAGATAAATTATCGAAGATTTAAGTAGAAAAAAATAAATAAATTCGGTATAATAGCCATGGCTTAATGTTATGGCTATTAATTTTATGGAGGAAAAAATGATAAAATTATTCGCAGTAGATATGGACGATACTTTCTTGGATAAGAATGATAATATGTCAAAAGAAAACATACAGGCAGTAAGAGACCTTGTAGATGCAGGAGTTAAGGTAGTTATAAATTCAGGTAGAACAGAAGTTTTAATGAGAGAACATATTCATGATTTAGGGCTTGAAGACGTTAAACACGTTGCTGTAAATGGTGCTTTAATTCTTGATGTAAAAGGAGAAAATGAACTTATTTCTTATTTTAATAAAGACGATTATGATAACTTTATAAAGATTTTAAGAAGGGAAAACAGAGGTTTTTTCTGTTTCCATAAAGACGGAATAATGTATGAGAATGCAGATGAAAAACTTATGAATCACATAAAAAGATTCCATACTTTGAAAATGGCTAGTGAAGGAGATACTCTTTCTCTTGATAAATGCTGCAGAGTAGCGGTTGTAAGAAACAATGAAGAGGATGTTCCTTATCTAAGAAGCCTTGCACCTAAAGGAGTTTATACAACTGCAAGACCTTTTGGTTCTTGTGTAAGTTATATGCCGGACGGACTTAACAAAGCAAACGGCTTAAAAGTCTTAATGGATGAATATGGAATAACTAGTGAAGAAGTTGCAAGTATTGGAGATCAAGAAGTAGATACATATATGTTTGATATATCAAAATATGCATTTGCAGTAAAAAACAGTGATGAAAAAACAAAACAGAGAGCAAATATAGTGTTGCCTAGAACAAATAATGAAAATGCATTTGCTTATGCTGTTTATAAGTATATTTTAAAAGATGAAGATAAACTTAAATTAGTTTAAAAAAAGAACGCATATGCGTTCTTTTTTATATTCCTTTTTTATATAAAATAAATGAGTATGCAATTGGTATTATTACCATTACGGCAACACTAGTTAAGAAAACAGCTTGAGGTAATCTGAAGAATGCCGATGCAATTTGAATTATTCCCGCTATAACCCATATGAAGCCAGATAGCCTATGAGTTTTATTCCAGTTTTCTTCACTGTTTAATGTCCATGGTAGTTTTACTCCCATTGTGTAATTTTGTTTACATTTTGGAAGGTAGTTTCCGATAATGATAAACACTAGACCCATTAATGCGAGAACAAAAGTTGATGTATTTATATTTTCATAAAGAGCAGATAATATAGATATGAAACAAAATAGTATTGTTAGTATCGGTATTATCCATTTACTTAATGTAAATATAACTTTTGAAGCATTTTTTCTTTTTGGGTCATTATTTATAAATACATTTACCAGTAAGTTTAAAGCAGCATAAACGAAAGGCATTACAAAGATAAATATTTCTTTTGATACATATCCGTCGGGATTTCCTGATGCGTCAAAATGTATTGGCAGGCTTCCAGGAAGTTGGTCGTATACAAAAATACATAAAATTGTAGGTATAAAACAACATATTGTTGAAAGGATTATTTCTTTATTTATTTTTATTTTCATCTTTTCCTCCGCTGAACTGAGATAACCACAACATTAATTCTTCAAATACAGATGTGTTTATATCGTAGTAAATAAAGTTTTTATATTTTGTTTCGAATATTAAATCCGCTTGTTTTAATTTTGATAAATGATAGGATACCGTTGCTGCAGTCATATCGAATTTTGAAGCAATTTCTCCTGCCGACATTCTGCCGTCTTTAAGCATTACAAGAATATCTCTTCTAACCGGATCAGACAGTGCCTTTAGTGTATTTGCAAAACTCACTTTGTTATCTCCTTTTTTCTATTTAGATATTTTTCTAAATAGATATTATATCTTTCCTATAAAAAAGTCAAGAACTATTTAGAAAATTTTCTAAATAGTTCTCTTGTTTAAAATATTATTGTATTTTTGTATTATTTTATCTTTTTCTTTATTGTCTAATTCATTTATAGGTGTAATATCTTTAGGATGTTTTTCAAATTTGCCAATTTCTAAGCTATACCATGCTGTGTCATACCAGTTATTATCTTTATAACCACTTTTTTCAAAAAATCCTATTTCTTTAAATCCTAATTTTTCATGGAATTTATTACTTCCCAGTGTTTTATGTACGGTTATACAGGCATATACTATTTTAAAGTTTTGTTTTTTTAGTATTTCTATTAATGCCATGTATAAATTTTTTCCTATGCCTTTTTTATTATATCCCTCTTTTATATATATAGACAGTTCTACCGTGTAGTCATACGCTTTTCTTCCTTTGTATTCACTTGCATAAGCATATCCTATAATTTCATTATTTTCTTCACATACCAAATAAGGATATTTACTTGTTATTTTTCTTATTCTTTCTTCAAATTCCTTAATACTTGGTACGTCATATTCAAAAGTAATGGGAGTATTTAATATATAAGGTTCGTATATTTTAAGAATGACTTTTGTATCTTCTATTGTAACTTGTCTTATGTTTAATTTATCCATTTATAATACCTTCTTAGTTTATAATAATTATCTATTTTAAATTAAATAAATAATATAGTCAATTTTAAATTAACTTAATTTGAATGTTTAATGTTATATAGACTTAATATCAAATCAATTGTAGTAAAAAATAAGAGAGTAAATACAGAGTATGTTATGGCTCTTTGTGATAAAGTCTCTTTTACAATATCCAGTAAAATTGGATGAAGAAAGTTAAGCAGAAAAAGCCCAAAAACTCCAAATACTATAAACCCAAGAGCACAGACTCTGCCGTCTAAGTTAAATAGGTTATTTGAATAATCCCAGTATTTTTTATCAAATTTTTTTTCTAAAATGTAAGAGCTAAGATATTCTATGGTGCAGGAAAAAAATCCAACAAGAAAAAATAATGGAAGAGTATCTATATGGAAATTATAAAAAACAAAAATAAGAAGGATACATCCAAGTCCGTAAATGGGTCTTAAAGGACCGTAAAGAAATCCCCTTGAGTTAATTGGAACTTTGTTTTTTAAATTAATTAATGTTTCATAAATATATCCAAGAAAACTATATATAAATATAAAAAGAATGGTTGTAAAGAAATTCATAAAAATACCTTTTATTTTTTATAATGTGTAAAACTAAATAAAAAATACGAAAAAGAATAAACAAAAAGAAATTTTTTTCATAGTATATTTTGAAGGATATTATTATGGAGGTAAATATGGTAGATGTATATATTTCTCCGTCAGTGCAACATTTTAATTTAGGTTATGACGGGTTTGGAAGTGAAGAAGAAAGGATGAATGAGATTGCGGATATTGTTGAATACGAACTTAATAGGCATGGGCTTGTAACGGCGAGGAATTCTCCTAATATGACTCTTGCACAAGTTGTTGAGGATTCAAACAGCATTAAACCGAGGATTCATGTTGCAATACATTCTAATGCTTCAAATGGAGAAGCCAGAGGTGCTGAAATCTATGCTCACAGGTTTGGCGGTGAAGGTGAAAAATTTGCAAGGGATATTTATCCTTATCTTGAAATGTTAACACCAACGGACGATTTTGGTGTGAAAGAGGGATATTCTACTTTTAACGGAAAAGGAATGTATGAACTTAGAAAAACAGTATCTCCTGCGGTTCTTATGGAAGTAGCTTTTCACGATAATCCAGAAGACAGCGATTTTATCATAAATAACATATATGAATACGGAGTTGCAATTGCAAAAGGTATACTTGATTATTTTAATATACCTTATGTTGAAGACAGTAAAGAAAATATTGATTTTTTAAAAAATAAATATAACGGAAAATATTATGAATAAAAAGTGCTTTCTTTTTTAATAATAAAATAAAAAAGGAAGTTAGCATGGATAACAGTATTAGATTATTGGAATTTATTTATAAAAATGCAAAAATGGGTTCAACATCTATTGAAGACTTAATAGATATTAACGAAGATTTAAGATTTAGAGACGAACTTGTTCATGAGAAAGAAACTTATGATGCTTTTGTTAAAAAAGTAATAAAAGTAATTAATGATAAGGGCAAGGAAGTAAAAGATTTATCTTATTTTTCAGAACTTCAAAGTTATTTAATGATAAAAATGGAAACAATAAAGGATAAATCTGTTGAACATCTTGCCGGAATGATGATGCAAGGTAGTACAATGGGTATAGTTCAAATAACAAAGAAAATAAGAGATTATAAAGACAGCGATAAAAGAGTTGTTAATTTAGCAAAAGAACTTCTTGAAATAGAAGAACAGAATTTTTATGAACTTAAAAAGTATTTATAAAACAGGCTATGCCTGTTTTTTAGTATAATTAAATTTTTATTTCATATATTTAATTGATGAAAAGAAAATTAAGCATTAAAAGAAACTTTTATAAAAAAGTATTATATTTTATTTTAAATTTATTTTTTACTTTTATTATTTTATATCCTTTATTAAATGATATCGATACAATATTTTATTTGTTTAATAAAAATTATATTATAAGCAAAAACGAAGCAAAACTTATAGAATATAAGGCAGAAAAATCTGATTTTATTAAACCTGTGGAGGGAGTTATTACAAGCGAATGTTCTTATAGAGTTCATCCAATAACAGGTAAAAAAACAAAACATAACGGTATTGATATTGGAGCAAAGTGGCATGATGACATAAAAGCAACGGCAGACGGAGAAGTTGTTGAAGTAGGGTGTGATAAAGGTGGATATGGGAATTACATAAAAATAAAACATGAGTATGACATATATTCTTTTTATGCTCATCTATCAAAAATAAGTGTAAAAAAAGGGCAGAAAGTAAAGCAGGGAGATGTGATAGGAAAAGAAGGCGGAGATCCCAAGAAAGATAAAAACCCTGGTTCGTCTACGGGGCATCATCTGCATTTTGAAATAAGGACATCTTCAGATGTTAAAGATTGTATTAATCCTCTTATATTTGTTGATTATGAATAAAAAAAGAGCATAAGCTCTTTTTTTTACAAACAATTTTATTTTTTAGGGGAATATATATTATTTTTTTATTATTTTAATGAGTTAATTAGTTCTACAAATTCATTTTTTGAAAGTCTGCCTTGAGATCTTTCTACTTGTTTTCCATTTTTGTAAATTAATAATGTAGGAATTGACATTACTCTATTTTTCATTGCAAGCATTCTTTCTTCATCAACGTTTACCTTGCATATTTTTACATCATCCATTTCTTCGCTTACTTCATCAATTATAGGTGAAAAAGCTTGGCAAGGTCCGCACCATGGAGCCCAGAAATCTACTACTACCAATTTGTCATCATTAATTTCACTTTTAAATGTTTTATTTGTTAAATTCATTACACTCATTTTATTTACCTCTTTTCTTATCTTTGATTATATTATAAATAAATAAAAATATAATACAGTGACTAAGTCACATAGAGATGAAATTTATAAATTTCTTGACATAATAATGTTTTATAAAATAAAATAATAATAATTGGCAAAGAAAGATATGAAAAGATTATTAGTAACACTTTTAACTTTATTTTTAATATTAAATGTAGGTGTTGTATATATTTTGCAAATGAAAATCAAAATAGAGATGAAAAAGATTCTGTTGTTACTTCAAATGGAATAGCGCTGAGAATGTAGATTTTTATATCTACATAATAAATGTAAACAACTTACTCTTACAAAAGATATTGATTATGTTATTAAAAAAGAGATAACAGATAAAAGTATAGATTTTTATATAACTTTTAAAGGAAATTATGAAGGTGTAGTAAAGAAGAGTGTTAATATAAAAGATAGTGAAAATATGGAAGTCGTAAAAAATTAAAAGAAGAAAAATAAAAAGGGAAAGAAAATGGAAACAAATAATATAGAAGAAACTTTTTCTGATTTAATTCCCGTATGGGACAAAATGGAAGAAAAACATAAAAATCTTATTTTAAATAATATTGAATATAAAACATTTAAACAAAATGATGCTGTTCATGACAATGATGTAAGCTGTCTTGGTTTGGTACTTATAAAAAAAGGTAAGCTTAGAGCATATATGGTTTCTGAGAGTGGAAGAGAAATAAGCCTTTATTATCTAAATGATATGGATATTTGTTTAATGTCTGCATCTTGTGCCATGAAAGATATCTCAATTGATGTGTTTATAGATGCGATGGAAGAAAGCGAAGTCATAATAATTCCTACAATTATATATAATAGGATTTCAAAAGAGTCTTTAGTTTTCTCAAATTATATAAATGAAATAATGGCTTCAAGATTTTCTGATGTGATGTGGCTTTTAGAACAAGTTATGTTTAAGAAGTTTGACCAAAGGCTTGCTGAGTTTGTTCTTTATCATATGAACGATGATAAAAAACTAAATATGACTCATGAACAAATTGCAAATCACCTAGGAAGTGCCAGGGAAGTTGTAAGCAGAATGCTTAAACATTTTGTTTCTTGTGGGTACATAAAGTTATATAGAGGTGGTATTGAGGTAGTTGATGAAAAAGGTCTTTACGGTATTAGTGAGGGAAATTAATAATAATATATAAATACATAGGAGAAAAGATATGTTGCAAATTGATTTAACAGGAAAAAAAGCTTTTATTACAGGAGGAAGCAGAGGCGTTGGAAAAGCTATTTGTCTTACATTAGCAGATTGTGGAGCAGATGTAGCTTTTACTTATCTTTCAAGAGATGAAGCAGCAATGGAAGTAGTAAGAGAAATTGAGGATATGGGAAGAAAAGCTTTATGCTATAAATGTGATGTTGGTAATTTTGAGCAGATGAAAGAAGTTCTATCGGATGTTAAAAATAAGTTTAGTAAACTTGATATTATTATAAATAATGCAGGTGGATCTAAGGTATTTGAAATTGATGAGCTTACCCCTGAATATCTTGACAGTGTATTAAAATCAAACTTATACGGTTCTTTTTATTCTATAATGGCAGGCGGTTTGGATTTATTAAGAGAAGCCGGTGGAGGAAGTATAATAAATATAGGTTCTTCTGCAATGTATTCAGGAATGGGTGGAGGTCCTCAATATTCTTCTGCTAAGGCAGGACTTATGGGGCTTACAAGATATATGGCTGTTCAATATGGCAGTGAAAATATAAGATGTAATACTCTTGCAATTTCTCTTATAAAAACAGAACAGTTAAATAAGTTTGATGAAGAAATGACAAAGAAAAAAATCGCTACTGTTCCTGTTGGAAGACTTGGTACTCCTGAAGATGTAGCTTATATGGTAGCATTCTTATCAAGTGATATGGCAACTTATGTAAGCGGCGAAATTATCCTTATGGATGGTGCAAGAACATATGCAAAATAAAACTCCTTATGGGAGTTTTTTTGTTTTTATAAATGAATTATATAAGTTTTAAATAAATCATTTTGTAATATTAAAATTTCATTAAAAATAGAAAATAAATTTAAATAATCTATTGACAAAGTATAGTCGTGGTGGTATATTTATGACAGTGTTAGCACTCATGTTCAAAGAGTGCTAATAAGAAGGAGAAAGGAAAATGAACTGGGAAGATAGAAAGTTTATTATTTTAAATGCAATAATACATGATTATATTAAAACAGCAGAACCTGTTGGTTCAAGAACTCTTGAAAAAAAATATAAGCTTGGTGTATCTTCTGCAACTATCAGAAATGAAATGTCCGATTTGGAAGATATGGGCTTATTAATAAAACCTCATACTTCTGCGGGGAGAATTCCTTCTACTACGGCATATAGATTATATGTCGATAACTTTATGAAGAAAAATGCTTTAGATGAAAAAATAAGAGATGTTGTTAAAGCTGAGTATGAAAATTATATGTTTGAACTTAATAAAACAATAGAACAAACACTTAATATTCTTACTAAAATGACGAATTATACTTCTCTTGTTATGGCTCCAAGACTTTCATCTTTAAATGTAAAAGACGTAAAACTTGTTTACATTGAAGAAAAAAGAGTCATGATTATCGTTGTAACAAAAGAAGGTCTTATCAAAAATGCAGAGATAAGGTTAAAAGACAGCGTTACTTTAGAGCAGCTAGAAAAAATAAATAATTTCCTTATTTCAATAATAAGAAACAGACCTGCAAATGAAGTAATTGAACTTCTAGGTAAAGCAATTGACAGTTTAAGTGAAGATGAAAACAGAATTTTATCGGAAATAATGCCTGTATTTAGAAGTTTAGTTGAAAAGGCGCATTCTTCAAAGATTTATTCTAAAGGAGTAAGCAAAATATTAAACTATCCGGAATTTGAGGATTTGGAAAAAGCTAAACACTTTATTGATTCGGTAAACAGTAAAGATAAATTGGAAAATGCAATATTATCTGCTGTTGATGATGATAAAGATATTCATATAGTTATAGGTAATGAAAACAAAGTTGAGGACTTTAGTGATTGTTCAATTATAACTGCAGATTATAAATTAAACGGCAAAACAATAGGAACAATTGGTGTTATTGGTCCTACAAGGATGAATTACGATTATGCTATTTCAACACTTGATGTTTTAAGTGATGAACTGACAAAGCATATTTCAAAAATATTTGAAAAGTGAGGTAGCTAAATGGATAATGGTAATATTAAAGATATAAATGAGCTTAGAAAAGAAAAAGAAGAAAAAGAAAAACAAAAAAATATGAAAGATGAAGAAAAAGAAGTGAAGAAAGAAGAAAACAAAGAACAGATAAAAGAAGAAAATGTAAATGAAACAATAGAAGAAAAAGAAGAAAAGAAAGAAGAGAGCTTTGAAGAAAAATATAATAAATTAAATGAAAGCTATCTTAGAATTTTAGCCGATTTTGATAATTATAAGAAAAGAGCAGCAAAAGATAGAGAAGCAATGATTATTTATTCAACATCTAAATTTGCAGAAGGCTTATTTCCTATAATTGACAACTTCAAAAGAGCTCTTGAAAGTGAGGAGGATAAAGAAAGCGGTTTTTATGCAGGTGTTAACATGATATTCTCTCAATTAAGTGAACTGTTAAAAAGTGAAGGAATTGAAACAATCGAAGCTATTGATACCGCATTTGATCCAAACAAACACAATGCGGTAGCAGTTGACAAGGTTGAAGATAAAGAAGATAATATTGTTCTTGAAGTTTTTCAAGATGGATATGTTTATAAAGAAAAAGTCTTAAGACCAGCTATGGTCAAAGTTAATAAGTTAAAATAGATTTTATAAAAAGGAGAGATTTAAAATGAGTAAAGAAAAAATTATAGGTATCGATTTAGGTACAACAAATTCATGTGTAGCAGTATTAGAAGGTGGGGAAGCTGTTGTTATAGCTAATGCAGAAGGCGCAAGAACTACTCCATCAGTAGTAGCATTTACAAATGACGGAGAAAGATTAATTGGTCAAGTAGCTAAAAACCAAGCAGTTACAAACCCAGAAAAAACAGTTGCTTCAATTAAAAGACATATGGGAAGCGATTATAAAGTTGATATTGATGGTAAAAAATATACACCACAAGAAATTTCAGCTTTTGTATTACAAAAATTGAAAAAAGATGCTGAAAGTTATTTAGGACAAACTGTTTCTAAAGCAGTTATTACAGTTCCTGCTTACTTTACAGATGCTCAAAGACAAGCAACAAAAGACGCTGGTAAAATCGCAGGTCTTGAAGTTTTAAGAATTATCAACGAACCAACAGCAGCAGCTCTTGCTTATGGTCTTGATAAAGAAGAAAATCAAACAGTTATGATTTTCGACCTTGGTGGTGGTACATTCGATGTATCTATCTTGGAACTTGCTGATGGCGTATTTGAAGTTAAAGCAACAAACGGTAATAACCACTTAGGTGGGGATGACTTTGATAATAAAATCATTGAATATCTAATTTCTGAATTCAAAAAAGCTAACGGTATTGATTTAAGCGGCGATAAAATGGCAATGCAAAGACTTAAAGAAAGTGCTGAAAAAGCTAAGATTGAACTTTCAAGTAAAACAACAGCCCAAATCAATATTCCATTCATTACAATGGACGCAGCTGGTCCTAAACATTTAGACGTAACTTTAACAAGAGCTAAGTTTGATGAACTTACAGCAGACCTTGTTGAAGCAACAATGGAACCAGTAAGAAAAGCAATCGCTGACTCTGGTTTATCAGCAAGCGATATTCATAAAGTAGTACTTGTTGGTGGTTCAACAAGAATTCCAGCAGTTCAAGAAGCTGTTAAAAGAATCACAGGAAAAGAAGCTGATAAAGGTATCAACCCTGATGAATGTGTAGCAATCGGTGCTGCTATTCAAGGTGGTGTACTTGCAGGGGATGTTCAAGACGTATTACTTCTTGATGTAACTCCATTATCACTTGGTATTGAAACTCTTGGTGGAGTATTCACTAAATTAATCGACAGAAACACAACTATTCCAACAAAGAAAAGCCAAGTATTCTCAACAGCTGCAGATGGTCAAACAGCAGTAGATATTCATGTTCTTCAAGGTGAAAGAGGAATGGCTGCCGATAATAAAACATTAGGTAGATTCCAACTTACAGGAATTCCTGCAGCTCCAAGAGGAGTGCCACAAATCGAAGTAACATTTGATATTGATGCTAATGGTATCGTTAATGTTACAGCAAAAGATTTAGGTACAGGAAAAGAACAAAACGTTGTAATCCAATCTTCTTCTAACATGTCTAAAGAAGAAATTGATAAAGCTGTAAAAGAAGCTGAACAATATGCTAACGAAGATAAAGCAAAAGAAGAAGAAATTAATACAAAAAATAATGCCGATGCAGCAGTTTACAATGCTGAAAAGACATTAAAAGATCTTGGCGATAAAGTAACAGATACAGAAAAAGCTCCTGTTGAAGATGCAATTAAAGCCTTAAAAGAAAAATTAGAAGGTTCTGATACAGAAGCAATTAAAAAAGCAACAGAAAAATTAAGTGAAGCTTTATATCCAATAGCAGAAAAATTATATGCTGATCAAGCTAACCAACAAAACGCAGGTGCAAATGCTCAAGGTACAAGCGGTGCTGGAGAACAAGATGATAATGTTGTTGATGCAGATTATGAAGTAGTAGATGATGACGATAAATAAATAAAACAACTTCACCCTGCTAAGTAAATACTTTGCAGGGTGCTTTTCAAATTTAAAAGGGAGTAGATAATAATGGCAAAAAGGGATTATTACGAGGTTTTGGGCGTAGATAAAAGTGCCAGCGAAGCTGATATAAAGAAAGCATATAGAAAACTTGCTATGAAATATCATCCTGACAGAAATCCTGGTGATAAAGAAGCAGAAGAAAAGTTTAAAGAAATAAACGAAGCTTATGAAGTTTTATCTGATGCTGATAAAAAAGCCAAATACGATCAATTTGGTCATGCTGCTTTTGATCCAAACATGGGTGGTGGAGCCGGTTTTGGCGGTGCCGGATTTGGTGGATTTGAAGATATGTTTGGTGATATCTTCGGTTCAATGTTTGGCGGCGGATTTTCTTCAGGTGCAAATAGACAAAATGCTCGTCAAAAAGGTAGAGATTTAAGAGTTAATCTTTCAATATCTTTTAATGACGCAATTTTTGGATGTAAAAAAGAAATTAAATTAAAAAGAACAGAAACTTGTGAAACCTGTGCAGGCAGGGGGGCTGTAAATGATGCTGACATTAAAACATGTGAAACTTGTCATGGTACAGGTCAAGTAAGAGTAACTCAACAAAGCTTGTTTGGAACTGTTCAAACAGTAAAAACTTGTAGTGAATGTAATGGTACAGGTAAGAAAATTATTAAACCTTGTCCTACATGTTCCGGTAGTGGTACTGTAAGAAAAGAAAGAGTTATTTCAATTAGAATTCCTGTAGGTGTTGATACCGGAAGCGTTCTTCCTTTAAGAGGAGAAGGTGAAGCTGGTAAAAACGGAGGTCCTAACGGAGATGTATATATTTACATAACTGTAAAACCTCATCAAATATTTACAAGAGACGGTAGCGATATTTATTGCAAAATACCGATAACTTTTGTTCAAGCAGCTTTAGGGGATCATATAATGGTGCCTACGGTTGATGGACAGGTTAAACTTAAAATTCCTGAAGGAACACAATCAGGTCAAGTATTTAAACTTAAAAATAAAGGTATTCAAAATGCCAACGGTTTTGGCAAAGGTAACCAATATGTTGAAATAAAAGTTGAAGTTCCTAAGAACTTAACAGAAAAACAAAAGTCTAAGTTAAGAGAATTCGGGGAACTTTCAAGTGATAAAAACAATGAACAAAATAAAAGTTTCTGGGATAAGGTAAAAGATAACTTTAAATAAAAAGACTTCTTATGAAGTCTTTTTTTGTTATATTATAAATATAAATTTTGGAGGAAATAAAGTTATGCTTGATAGAATCCCAAGTAAAGAGGATATGACTGTTTTGGTAGGACAATCTTTATATGATGTTTGGGAAAAGTTGTGTAATTTAATTGATGAAAGATATGAAATGGATAGGTTATGGAATACCGGCGGTAAGAAATGGACTTATGAATATAAATATCTAAGAGGTGGTAAAACACTTTGTGCATTATATGCTAAAGAAAATTGTATAGGATTTATGGTTATACTTGGAAAAGAAGAAAGAGCAAAGTTTGAAGAAGGGCGAAACAGTTATTCTAAAGAAGTTCAAAAAGTTTATGATGAAGCGAAAACATATCGTGATGGTAAATGGATAATGTTTGATCCAACAAATACCGAGCAATTTGATGATTATATTAAGTTACTTACTATAAAGAGAAAACCAAATAGAAAATAATATTTTTAAGTTATATATTTTAGATGAATTTAATTAAAATTTGCAAGGTGAAAATAAAGTGGAATTAGAAATAATTGAAATAAAAGACAGAGATTCTATTTTAATACAGAATTTATTAGAAGTATGGGAAAGTTCGGTTAAAGCTACTCATTTATTTTTATCTAAAGAAGAAATAAATAATATTAAGAAGTATGTTCCACTTGCTATAAAAGAAGTACCTGTTTTAGTGATAGCTAAAAATGTAGATAAAAACATAACTGGATTTATGGGGACTAAAGATAAGATGCTTGAAATGTTATTTATTTCAGATAAATATAGATGGCAGGGAATAGGAAAGATGTTGTTACAATATGGAATAAAAAATTATAATATAAATGAACTTACAGTAAATGAACAAAATCCCCTTGCAAAAAAGTTTTATGAGTATATGGGCTTTAAAGTTTATAAAAGAATGGAGCTAGATGAACAGGGCAATCCTTATCCTTTACTTTTTATGAAAATGACTGACTGAATAAATTTTTAAATAAAGTATTGAATCTATTAATGTTTTTTATTATTAGTCATTTTATAAATTAATTTGTTAATAAAAAAAGAGAAGTTTTAAACTTCTCTTTTTTATTCTACGCTTTTTAGTGATTCTACCATGTTAATTTTTTTCAGTGTTCTGTTTAAGAAAATATTTACTATTACCGCAAATACAATCGTAAGAACTACGCCATATATATAACTTGATATTAAAATATCATTATAAAATTGTACGAAGTCAACAGCAACTGTGTTCATAAGGTATTGATGGAAGAATTTTCCTATTAAGCATCCTACTATTATACCGATTATATTAAGTATAATATTTTCTCTTACAATATATAAGTTTACTTCATTATTATAAAATCCTAAAACTTTTATGGTTGCAATTTCTCTAAATCTCTCACTTACATTAATATTATCAAGGTTAAACATTACTATAAATGCTAACATCCCTGCTGCGATAATTATTACAACAATGACAAAATCCAAACTGTCGAGTTGTTGAGAAAATCCTTCTGCCGTTCTTTGATTAAATTCAACGCTTAATATATTTTTATTTTTTAGAATTTCTTTATTTAGATTATCATAAGTTTCTTCATCATTATTTGTAAGTCTTGATAAAATAAGATTTGCATTTACATCTTCATTTGTTAATTGTTCATAATAATCTTTACTGATGAATGCATAGTGGTAAATATAATTATTTACTACTCCTGCTACAGAAACTTGATATTCTTTTCCGTCCATATCTTTTATTTTAATTTTATCGCCTTTTTTTATTCCTGCTATTTCACTTAATCTGCTGGTTATTATAATGCCATTATCAGGAAGAGTTAAGGTTTGTTCCGTTTCGTAGTCGGTTAAGTAAATATAGTTATTCATTGCATCAGTATCTATCGGAACCATTAAAGAGAAATTATAACTTTTTTTATCTCCTTCCACTTCATAGGTGTCTTGATAGAACAGTTTGCTTTCTTTTATTTCGCTGTTATTATTAAATTCCTGTTCAATTTCTTTTATTTCTTTTGTAGATACATCGCTGTCCAAAGATGTTTCCATGTTGTAATTTCTTACATGAGTATATTGTAAATCTATCATTGATGATACTGAATATCTAAGCCCAAATCCTGCGATTAAAAGTCCGCAGCATGCACCGATCCCTACAACGCTCATTATAAGTCTTTTCTTATATCTCATAAGATTTCTTATTGTTATTTTCCATTTAAAGCTTAATCGGTTCCAAATAAAAGGAATTCTTTCAAGTAATGCTTTTCTTCCGCTTTTCATTACTTTTGGTCTAAGAAGACTTGCTGCAACTTCTCTTAAGTCTGAGTTGCAAGCTACATAAGCACTGAGAACCGTACACATCACACCTACTACAAGAGAAATAACGATGTAGTTAGGATAAATTACAGGGATAAGTTCAGGTGTTTTATATAAAATTCTATATGCTTCATAAATCATGTTTGGAACAAATGTAAATCCTATGATAAGTCCTATGATGCTGCCGATAAAACTTGCAAGGAATGCATAAACAATAAATTTCATGCTTACGGCAAATTTGCCAAATCCCAAAGCTTTTAATATTCCAAGTTCTGTTCTTTTTTCTTCAACCATTCTTGTCATGGTTGTTAAGCATACAAGTGCTGCAACGAGGAAGAATATTAAAGGAAATACTTTTGCGACTGATGTTATTTTTTTTGAATTTTCTGCGTAGCTAAAATAACTTTCGTTTGTGTTTCTGTCAAGTGTATACCACTTAACTTCTTCCATATCTTCAACTTCTGCTTTTGCATCATCTATTTTCTTTTGTGCATTTGCAAATTCTTCATCTGCTTTTTCTTTGTTTTTGTTGTATTCGCTGTATCCGCTGTCAATTTCTTTTTGTGCTGATGTTATTTGGTAAGATGCGTTTGCAAATTCTTTGTTTGCTGTATTTTCTTGTTTTTCTATTTCGCTGTATCCGCTTTTAATTTCTTTTTTTGCGTTTGTGATTTGCGTTTGTGCGATGCTTAGTTCTTTTTCTTTTGTCTCTAATTCCGTTTTTGCATTTTTTAATTCTTGTTCTTGTTCAGAAAGAATATCTTTTAATGCTTCTTTTTCCTCTTCTGTTAATGAATCTACATAGTTATAAAATTCTTCTTCTTGTTTTTCTAATTCCTCCTTTGCTGTTTTTAATTCTGCTTTTGCGGAATTTATTTGTTTTTCTTTAGTTTCAAGTTCTTTTTCGCTTTTCTTTAGTTCAGCTTTTGCATTTGCAATTTCATTTTTTAAGATGGACTTTTGATTTTCAAGTTCATTTTTTGAATCAGAAAGTTTAGAAGTGCTGTCTTTAAGTTTCTTTTCGGCACTGGATAGTTCATTGTAAGCATCTTTTTTCTTTTCGTCCAGCTCTTTTTGTGAATCTTCTATTTCTTTATATGCTTTGTCTTTTTCTTCTTGTAACCTTTGAGTTTCTCTTAATGATGTTGTTTCTTCTATTCTATCTTTGTAATCAGTGATTATTTGTTCATATTCTTCACTAAAGCAGTTTACATTTTCTGTTGATTTTAAACTTACGTATAAGTCAGTGTAGTAATCGCTGCCAAAAGCATCCATACTTAATATTAAGAATGTGTTTATTGTTCCGTCTCCAAGTTTTGAAGAGCCGTAATCATCATCAGTAATGTAATATGACCAGCTTGCTGTTCCTACTATTTTTAGTTCTTTTTCTTTTATTTTTACGCTGTCATAATCTTCTACTTTTAAAGTGTCTCCGAGTTTTAAATTGTTTGCTTTTAAATAATTATCTGATATTACACATTCATTTGATTCTTTTGGGTAACTTCCGCTTATAAGTTCATAATCCATCATTACAATATCTTCTTTGTTTGGTATACCATAAGCCTTAGCTACAATACTTTTGTCGTTATGACCTAAAAGAAGATCTGTTGAATATGTGGCAAAAATATCTTTTGTGTCTTTATCGTTTTTTATCGCTTCTATGTCTTTATTACTAAAACCATATGTGGACATAAAACTTATATCGTACAAGTTGGTGTCTTCAAAATATTTATTTGCCGTATACTCCATTTGAGGTCCTATTACTCTTAGCCCGACAAAAAAGCACACTCCAAGAAGAGTGATTAATAAAATGGATATAAATCTGTTTTTTGTAAGTCTGATTTCTCTTAATAAGTCTTTTATTAATGTCTTCATTTAAGGCACCTTCATATGTTGTTATTTAAAATTCTACCATTCTATGTCTTCGACGTTTTTAACATTTTCGTTAATTATAATATCTTCAATTTGTCCGTTTTTTACCTTTATGATTTTATTTGCCATTTCCGTTAATGCAAGGTTGTGGGTTACCACTATTACGGGAATATTGTTCATAAAGCAAATGTCTTGAAGTAGTTTTAATATTGATTTTCCTGTTTTATAGTCAAGTGCTCCCGTTGGTTCATCACATAATAATAGTTTAGGATTTTTTGCAAGAGCTCTTGCTATTGATACTCTTTGTTGTTCTCCGCCGGATAATTGAGACGGGAAATTGTCAGCTCTTTTTTCTAGCCCTACATCTCTTAGAGCATCCATTGCAGATATGCTAGATTTTGATATTTCAGTTGCAAGTTCTATATTTTCTTTTGCAGTAAGGTTTTGAACAAGGTTATAAAACTGAAAAACAAAGCCTACATCGTATCTTCTGTATGAGGTAAGTTCTTTTTCGCTTAATTTGCTTAAGTCTTTGCCGTCTACGATTATACTTCCTTTTGTGATTGTATCCATTCCTCCAAGGAGATTAAGAAGTGTTGTTTTTCCTGCACCGCTTTGTCCTACTATAATCGTAAATTTGCCTTTTTCGATTTCAAAGCTAACATTATCCAAAGCTTTTACTTCGTTTTCTTTGCTGCCGTAAATTTTACTGACGTTTTGAATAATAATATTATCAGCCATATCTTTTCTCGCTTTCATTTATTCTACGTTTTCAATTAAACCTTTTCAATTATATTATTATACTATATTTTTATGTTTTAACATAATAATATTTGAAATAACTTTGTGATGAAAAGTAGAAAATAAAATATACCTGTGCTATACTCTAATATATAAATTTTTTAGAGGTTATTATGAGACAAATAGATACTAAAATTATAAAAGAAGAAGTAAAAAAACTTATCCTTGAAGCAAATGTTTTTCTTGGGGATGATATTAAAAATGCTTTGATAGAAAGTGAGAAAGAAGAAAAGTCAGAGATTGGAAGAGGACTTTTAAGTGTTATAAACGATAATATACATATTGCAGCGAAAGAAAACTGCCCTATATGTCAAGATACGGGTATGTGTCTTGTGTTTTTGGAGGTAGGTCATGAAGTTTTCTTTACTGGTAATTACATTTATGATGAAATAAACGATGCTATAAGAGAAGCTTACGATGAAGGGTATTTTAGAAAAAGTGTTGTAGGTTGTCCTTTAAGAAGAGAAAATACCAAAGATAATACACCTGGGATAATATATTATAACGTAGTAAAAGGTGACAAGGTTAAAATAAAAGTTATGCCAAAAGGTTTTGGCAGTGAAAACTGCGGTGATACAAAGATGTTAAAACCAGCAGATGGATATGAAGGCGTTGTTGATTTTATATTACAAACAGTTGAAAAGGCCGGAAGTAAACCTTGTCCTCCTATGATTGTTGGAGTTGGAATAGGAGGGACAATGGAAAAGGCTGCATTAATGGCAAAAGAAGCTTTACTTCTTGATATTAATCATAAAAATGAAGATGAGTTTTATAGAAATATGGAAGAAGAGCTTATTGATAAAATCAATAAACTTGGAATAGGTCCCGGAGGACTTGGCGGAAGCACTACAGCTCTTGGAGTAAATATTCTAACTTATCCTACTCATATTGCAGGACTACCTGTAAGTGTTAATATAGGTTGCCATGTATCAAGACATAAGGAAACGGAGATTTAATATGGAAAAGAAAGTAAAATTACCACTTAGTGATGATGAAATCATGGATATAAATGCAGGGGATAAATTATATTTAACGGGATATATTTATACTGCAAGAGATGCTGCTCATAAAAAAATGGTGGAAACAATGGAAAATGGCGATAAGCTTCCTTTTAATATAAAAGGAGAGTGTATATATTATGCAGGTCCATGTCCCGAAAAACCGGGGGAAGTAATAGGTTCATGCGGACCTACAACATCTGCAAGAATGGATAAATACACTCCGTTTTTACTTGAAAGAGGATTAAAGCTTATTATAGGAAAAGGCGAGCGAAACGATGAAGTAGAAAAAAGCCTTAAAGATAATAATGCTTTATATCTTGCGGCAGTTGGAGGATGTGGAGCATTAATAAAAAAATGTATAAAAGAAGCTGAGCTTATAGCTTATCCGGAGTTATTATCCGAAGCCGTTAGAAAATTATATGTAGAGGATTTTCCTGTTATTGTGGCAATAGATTCAAAAGGAAATAATTTATATAAAACAGAAAAAGAAAAATATAAAAGACCTTTCTAAAAAGGTCTTTTTTTATTAATCTTCTGATACTCTTACCCCTTTATTTTAAGGCGTTTTTATTATATAATTGAAAGGTAATTAAATTTTGGAGAATGGATATGTATAAGTATATTGTTTTTGATTTAGATGGAACTCTTATTGATACTGCTGAAGGGACGGTAAAAATGTTTCAAGAGGGGCTAAGATATGCGGGAATCATTGAAGATGATGCAACAGTAAAATCTTTAATAGGACCTCCGTTTGCAAGAACTCTTGTAACAAAATACGGGCTAAGCGAAGAAAAAGCAAAAAAAGCCATAGATGTAAGTAACGAATACATGTTTGACAAAGGAGTTTATGAATGTAAACTTTTTGATGGAATGAGAGAAACTTTGGAAAAATTAAAATCAAAGGACATAAAGATGTCAGTTGCCACAAGTCAGCCCGAAGAATCTGCATTCATTGAAGCAAAACACGTTGATATTTTTGATTATTTTGATCATTTTATTGCAAATAATCTATATCAAACAAGAGGAAGTAAAAGTGATTTTGTTGGAATGTGTATAGAAAATATGAATGTCACCCATAAAAACGAAGCCGTAATGATAGGGGATAAAAAACCTGATATTGTTGGCGGACGAGAAAATGGCATAGATACAATCGGTGTATTATATGGTTATGGAAATCTAGAAGAAATTCAAGACAGTGAACCTATACATATTGCAAAAAATCCTTTGGAAATTGCTGATATTATTTTGAAATAGATTTACTATTTTTCTTGACAGTAATAATTACAATATATTAAAATTATATTTTAAGGGAAAGCGAAAAATAGCAATATTACAAGCTTTTTAATATAAATTTAGGAATGGAGTAAGATATGGTTTTTGAAGATTTGAATAAAAACAGTGTTAAAGACATGGAAAAAGAAATATCAAATTATTGGGAAGATATTGATATTCTTAAAAGGTCTCTTGAAACCAGAGAAGGATGTGAAAACTTTGTATTCTTTGAAGGTCCTCCTACAGCTAACGGTAGACCTGGAATTCACCATGTTATTGCAAGAACATTAAAAGACAGCGTGTGCAAATTCAGAAACATGCAAGGTTACAGAGTTAAAAGAAAAGCAGGATGGGATACACACGGACTTCCTGTTGAAATTGAAGTTGAAAAAACTTTAAATATGAACGGAAAAGGTGATATCGAAAAATACGGTATTGCAGAATTTAATAAAAAATGTAAAGAAAGTGTATTTACTTATGAAGCTCTTTGGAGAGAAATGACAAAGAGAATGGGATATTTTGTAGACCTTGATAACCCATATATTACACTTGACAATAATTACATTGAAACAGTTTGGTGGATTTTAAAAGAATTCTTTGATGCAGGACTAATTTATGAAGGTCATAAAATCGTTCCTTACTGTCCAAGATGTGGTACTGGTCTTGCTTCTCACGAAGTAGCTCAAGGATATAAAAACATTAAAACAAATTCTGTTTATGTTGCATTTAAAATAAAAGATAAAGATGAATATTTCTTAGTTTGGACAACTACTCCTTGGACACTTCCTTCAAACGTTGCCCTTTGTGTTGGTGCTGATATTGATTATGTAAAAGTAGAATCTAAAGGAGTAACTTTCATTCTTGCAAAATCACTTGCTAATACTGTTCTTGGTGACGAGTATGAAGTAATCGAAGAAATGAAAGGTAAAGACCTTGAATATATCGAATATGAACAACTTCTTGATTTCGTAAAAGTTCCAAACGGCAAGAAAGCGCATTATGTAATCCTTGGTGATTTCGTTTCTACTGAAGATGGTACAGGAATCGTTCATATCGCTCCTGCTTTTGGGGAAGACGACTACAATGTATCAAGAAAATACAATTTACCTGTATTAAATCCTGTTGGTGAAGACGGTAAATTCCTTGAAACTCCATGGAAGGGTACTTTTGTTATAGATGCAGATTTAGATATTATTAAATATCTAAAAGAGCATGATATGTTATTTAAGAAACAAAAAATTGAACATAACTATCCACATTGCTGGAGATGTAAAACTCCATTGTTATACTATGGAAAACCAAGTTGGTATATTGAAATGACAAAACTTAGAGATGACCTTGTTGCAGCAAATAATACTGTAAAATGGTATCCTGAATTTGTTGGTGAAAAGAGATTTGGTAACTGGATTGAAAATGTAAAAGACTGGGCAATTTCAAGAAGCAGATACTGGGGTACTCCTCTTAATATTTGGAGATGTGAATGTGGAAATATTCACAGTGTAGGTTCAAGAAAACAACTTGTTGAAGAAGCAATTGAAGATATAGATGAAAGTATCGAACTTCATAGACCATATGTTGATGATGTTCATATTAAATGTGATAAATGCGGTAAGACAATGACTAGAGTAACAGACGTTATTGACTGTTGGTTTGACTCAGGTTCAATGCCTTTTGCTCAACAACATTATCCATTTGAAAATAAAGAAGAGTTTGAAGAACAATTCCCTGCAAACTTCATTTGTGAAGGTATTGACCAAACAAGAGGATGGTTCTATTCACTTCTTGCAATATCAACATTCCTAATGAAAAAAGCTCCTTATAAGAGTGTTCTTGTAAATGACTTAATTCTTGATGCTAACGGTCAAAAAATGAGTAAATCAAAAGGAAACACAGTTGACCCATTTGATTTATTTGACAGATACGGTGCCGATGCACTTAGATGGTATTTACTATATGTATCACCTGCATGGACTCCAACTAAATTTGATGAAGAAGGATTAAAAGAAGTAATTTCTAAATTCTTCAATACATTAAAAAATGTTTATACATTCTTTGTAATGTATGCAAATACAGATAATGTAGACCCAAGAGAATTCTTTGTTGAATATAAAGACAGAGATGAAATAGATTTATGGATATTATCTAAATACAATAACCTTGTTAAAGCCGTAACTGCTGATATGGAAATTAATGAACATACAAAAGCAGTTAAGAAAATACAAGATTTTGTAAATGAAGATTTATCTAACTGGTATATCAGAAGATGTAGAAGAAGATTCTGGGCAAGCGAACTTGATAATGACAAAAAAGCCGTATACAATACAACTTACGAAGTATTAACAGGCTTAAGCAAACTTATTGCTCCATTTGCTCCATTTATTTCTGAAGAAATTTACAGAAAATTAACAGGTAAAGAATCAGTTCATATTGAAAGATATCCTGTCGCAAATGAAGATTTAATCGACGAAAAGAATGAATTTAAAATGGATTTAGTCAGAACTCTTGTTTCTCTTGGAAGAAGTGCCAGAGAAGAAGCAAATATCAAAGTTAGACAACCTGTAAAAGACATTCTTGTTTATGGTGCTGATAAAGAAGTTATCTCAGGACTTGTTGGTTTAATTAAAGAAGAACTTAACGTAAAAGAAGTTACATTCCCTGAAAACCTTGAAGAATACATGAACTTTATTTTAAAACTTGACTTTAAAGTTGCTGGTAAGATTTTAGGTAAAGATGTTAAGAGAGCTGTTGCTGCATTAAATAGCTGTGATGCAAAAGCAGTAATTGACGAACTTGATAAAAATGGTGAAGTAACACTTGATACACCTGAAGGTCCATTAATGCTTAAGAAAGAATGGGTTGAAATAAGAACAGAAGCAAAAGAAGGCTTCAATGTTCAAAAACAAGATAATTTATTCGTAATATTAGATACAAATCTTGATGAAGATTTAATCAAAGAAGGGTATGTAAGAGAAGTTATTTCAAAAGTTCAACAAATGAGAAAAAATAATGATTATGAAGTATCAGACAGAATTAACATAACAATTGATTGTAGCGATGTAATCAAAAATTCTATTGAAGAATTCAAAGCTTATCTTACAAAAGAAACTCTTTGCGATGAAATTATCTATGCAGAAAATGACGGTGCTAATGTTAAATTAAACGATCAAGAAGCCGTAATAAAACTTGAAAGAAAATAGAAAAAAAGACTCCTTTTGGAGTCTTTTTTTCTATTTAAAAAAAATTATATTTTATCATTAAAGACTTTTAGGTCTTTTTTTATTTTGACATTTTGTGAATGTCATATAAAAACAAAATTTATATATAATTTTATAAAAAAGGTTGTTTTTTATAGATATAAAAATTTGTTGTGTTTAGTAGTTCTTTAATAAGTATATTGTTTTATATAGCATTTTTATTAGTTTTTATAATGTTTTTTACGACATTCTAATCATTTTATGATTTTTGTAAAATGAAACAAAAAAGTGTGGCTTTGGTATGGAAATAAATTATAAAAAATTGGGATTAAAGATAAAAGAAAAAAAGAAAAAAAATTAGGGTATACACAAGAAAGTTTATCAGAAAAAATCGATTTGTCTGTAAGTCATTTAAGCCACATAGAAAATGGAAGTGCGAAAGTTTCACTGCATGCAATAGTTAATATTGATAGTATATTAAATTTAAGTTTAGATGAGCTTTTTAGTATTGATCTTGGTAATAATTTTATAAGCGAAAATATTAAGGATATTAATGAGTTTTTAAAAAATTGCAGTAAAGAAGAGAAAAAGCTTTTATTTGAGAATCTAAATTTTTTAAAAAAAGAAAATTTAAAAGAGAGTGAATATATTTAATAAAATGAGCGAAAGTATTTTAAATGAAATTCTATATTTTTATCTTGAAAATAATAAATGTGATGATAATCAAAAAATGCTAAATGAAATTATTGATTTGTTTGAAAAACTAAATAAGAACATTGATAAAACATACAGTGAAAGTTTTGAAGAGATCTTTGAAAAGATGCTTAGATATAATCAAAAAGAAAATGAATATTGTTTTAAAATGGGATTTAATATTTGTATGAGAATAGTTATAGAGATGTTTAGTTTTACATAATACATATTTTGGCAAATTTCGCACTTTAATAAATGTATCTTTTATCTTGTAAAAAAATATTAAGGGGATAAGATAATGGATAAAAAGTGTGCCATAACGGGAATAAGGGATGTGAAAAATTTTGATGAAGAGAAAAAGACAATATTGTTTGAAAAGATAAAAAATATAATAGGATTACTACACGTGAAATATGAAATAAATACATTTTATTGTGGAATGGCTCTTGGTGCGGATTTGTTATGTGCCGGAGCTATTTTAGATTATAATGACAGATTTAATACAAATATTAAAATTATTCCCGTTATTCCTTGTAAAAATCAAACTAAATTATGGAAACAAGAAGATATTAAAAACTATAATTACATATTAAATAACTCTTTAGATGCAATAATTCTAAATGAAAAATATACAAGAACTTGTATGCTTGAAAGAAATAGATATATGGTAGATAACAGTGAGTTTTTATTTGCTGTTTATGATGGAAGAGACAGCGGAGGAACGAGATATACTCTTGATTATGCAATAAAAAAAGAAAAGAAGATAATTTTTGTAGACACAAAAACTTTTAAGCTATTTAAAAATTTTTATTAGGCTTAAGGTTTTATATGGAAAATATTTTACCAAAGTGATACTATATATAAAAATATAGAAATGAATAAATACAACTTAATTTGTTTTTTACGAGGTAAAATATGAAATACGATTTTGATAAAATAATTGACAGAAGAAATACTAACTGTGAAAAATATGATAGTTTAAAAAGGGCATACCCTCTTTCAGATGAAAATACCATACCTTTATGGGTTGCTGATATGGATTTCCCTTGCAGTGATGCGATAATCGAAAGCATAAAAGAAAGACTTTTAAATCCTGTTCTTGGATATACTTTCGTGTATGCTGATGATGAATATAAAAGTGCTGTTTACAATTGGATGAGGGATAAACACGATTTTATAATTGATAAGAAAGATATATATTATTCCGGCGGGATTGTTCCTGCTATGTGTGTATTAATAAATTCTCTTACAAATGAAGGGGACAATATTATTGTAAACCAACCTGTTTATACTCCTTTTATGAATATAGTAAAGGATAATAACAGAAATCTTGTTAATTCTCCTCTTGTTAAAGATGAAAATGGAGATTATACTCTTGATTTTGAAGACTTTGAAAAAAAGATAAAAGACAATAACGTAAAAATGTTCCTGTTCTGTTCACCTCATAATCCAATAGGGAAAGTCTGGACAAAAGATGAGCTTTTAAAAATAGGTGAAATATGTAAAAAATATAATGTTATAGTTTTTAGTGATGAGATACACTGCGATATTGTAAGAAAGGGAATAAAACATATTCCTATTGCATCTTTATTTGAAAATGACGATATATTTATAACAGGAACTGCACCGAGTAAGACATTTAATATTCCGGGTATGAAGGTAAGTAATATAATTATCAAAAATGAAGAATATAAAAACAAGTGGAAATTATATACACAAAAAAGATTACATACTGCAGACCCTAACGTTTTTGTTCCGGGGCTTGTTAAAGCAGCATATAAAGAAAGTGATGATTGGTATAATTATATGCTTGAATATGTGGAAGAAAATTTTAAATACATAAAAAGATTCGTTGATGAAAATTTAGAAAATGTAGGTTTTGAAATCCCTCAGGCGACATTTCTTGGATGGCTTGATATGAATAAGTACGATATAGATTATAGTAAATTATCGGATTTATTTGTTACAAAAGGCGGTTTTGCAGTGCAGCATGGTAAACAGTTTGGAGATGAGGGAGTTGGCTATTTTAGGATAAACGTTGCAACAAGCAGAAAAAATATCGAAAAAGCAATGAATGGAATGAAAGAAGTATTAAAAGATATACCTGTTAAATAAAAAAAGAACATCATAAGATGTTCTTTTTTATTTTTAGTAGTTTTTAGCTTTAATAAAGAAATGAGCTCTTGGGTGGTCACAAACAGGGCAAACTGCAGGAGCTTCTTTTGCAACTACTAAGTGTCCGCAGTTTCCGCATTCCCAAACAACTTCTTCTTCTCTTTTAAATACTCTTCCTTTTTGGATGTTTTCGCATAAAGCTCTGTATCTTTCTTCATGAGCTTTTTCGATTTTTGCAACACCTTCAAAAGTTTCAGCTATATCATCAAAGCCTTCTTCTCTTGCTTCTTTTGCGAATGTAGCATACATGTCTGTCCATTCATAATTTTCGCCTGCTGCTGCGTCAAGAAGATTTTCTTCTGTTGTTCCGATTCCATGAATTAATTTAAACCAAAGTTTAGCGTGTTCTTTTTCATTGTTTGCTGTATCTTCAAACAATGCAGCAATTTGATTGTAACCGTCTTTTTTTGCTTTGCTTGCGTAGTAAGTGTATTTGTTTCTTGCTTCGCTTTCTCCTGCAAATGCAGTTTTTAAGTTTTCAAGTGTTTTTGTTCCGTCTAATTTATTAGCCATATAATTTACCCTCCTATATGCTTTTCTTGTTAAGGTCATTATATCACAAAAAAAATTTTTAGTGTAGAAAATAAAGAAAAGTTTAGTTAAATTTAATATATTTATTATTGCTAAAAATTTTTATAATTATTTGTAAATTAAAGAATTTTAATAATCAAAAAAACGAATATTTTTTATTGACATATCTTGTATATTTTTTTATAATAATTTATGTTGACTATAAACGTGATAACCCACGGTAGAGGGGAGGGTTGAGAGATGTCAGAAGTAAGATTAAGAGAAGGCGAATCACTAGAAAGCGCTTTAAAAAGATTTAAGAAAAAGACTGCTATGGCTGGTGTTATGTCTGAAATCAGAAAAAGAGAACACTATGAAAAACCTAGTGTAAGAAGAAAGAAAAAAGCTGAAGCAGCAAGAAAGAAAAAAAATAAAAGATAATTAGGAAGTGTTTTATATGTCACTTAAAGAAACTTTACTTGGCGATTTAAAAAAAGCCATGAAAGAAAAAGACAATATAACAAAATCTACTGTTACTATGGTTAGAGCTGCAATCTTACAAGTTGAAAAAGACAATAAAGTTGAACTTGGCGATGAAGAAATTGTAGATGTAGTTGCTAAACAAGTAAAACAAAGAAAAGATTCTCTTGCTGAATTTGAGAAAGCAGGAAGAGAAGATCTTATAGCTGAAGCAAAAGCAGAACTTGAAGTTCTAATGAGATATTTACCAAAACAGCTAACAAAAGATGAGGTTAAAGAAATAGTAAAAGAAGCTATTGAAAAAACCGGAGCTGAAACGGTAAAAGATATGGGCAAAATCATGGGCGAAGTTATGCCTAAAGTAAAAGGTAAGGCTGACGGTAAAATCGTTAATGAAGTTGCCAGAGAATTATTAGGCTAATTTAAGGAGTGTATTACACTCCTTATTTTTTTACTGTGAGGTATATATGAGTAAGGAAAATATAATTGTATCGGCATGTTTGTTTGGAGAGAACTGTAAATACAGCGGTGGTAATAATGAAATAGAAAAAGAAATTATAAAGAAAATAGAAAAAAAATATAATGTTATACTATGCTGTCCAGAATGTCTTGGAGGACTATCTACTCCAAGAGAGCCAAGCGAGATAAGAAAAGGAAAAGTATTTTCAAAAAGCGGAAAAGACGTTACTGATGAATATAAAAAAGGAGCAATGATTTGCCTTAATATTGCAAAAGAAAACAATGTAAAATTAGCATTAATGAAAGCCAATTCTCCGTCTTGCGGAAATAAAAAAATATACGACGGAAGTTTTTCATATGTTTTGATTGATGGTAAGGGAATAACTGCAAAGCTTTTTGAAGAAAATGGAATTGAAGTAATAAGTGAGAAAGAACTTGAAAAGTTATTCTAAATTTGTATGAAAATGTTTTTAATGATACTGAGTATTATTAAGAGTAAAAAAAGTATATAAATATAATAAAAAGTTAATAAAATGAACAAAAAACTATTTACTTTATAACTTTAACAGTTTATAATACAAAAATACTTTGAATATCAAAGAACTTAGGAGGAATATAATTATGTTAGAAGATATTAAAAAGGTATTAGTAGATGCATTAGATATTGATGAAAGTCTTATCACACCAGAAGCAAGATTAAAAGAAGATTTAGATATCGATTCTTTAGCTGCTGTTGAATTATCACTTGAACTTGAAACAGAATTCGATGTTCAAATCGAAGATGAAGAATTAGAAAAACTTGTTAATGTACAAGATATCATCGACATTATTAAAGAAAAACAATAATATCACTTTTTATTCAGTATAATATTTGGGCTTACGGGCCCTTTTATATTACATTTATTCATTATGTTATATTTTTTATTTATTCGGTTTTATAGGATATTATAGTTTGAATATCAAAGTATTATTTATTGATTTCTTTAAAATTAATTCAAAAGGAGAAAATTTTGGATACTAAAGCAATAAAACAAGTTATAGATATTTTTGAAGGCTCAAATGTTCATAAAATGGAAATTGAAGCCGGAGAAATGAAGATTAAACTTGAAAAAGAAGATAGCAAAAGTGTTGTAAATTATGTTAAACCACAAGAATATATTGTGGAATCACAACCAGTTATAAAAGAAGATACTGAAGAAGTTATAAAAGAAGAACCAAAAGGAAATTGGGTAAAAAGTCCTATTGTAGGAACATTTTATTCAAAACCAAATGAAAGTTCACTTGCTTATGTAAACGAGGGAGACAGTGTAAACAAGGGAGATATCGTTTGTATCATTGAAGCAATGAAAGTAATGAACGAAATAAAAGCACCTTGCAGCGGAAAAATCATAAGTGTTGCAAAACAAGACGGTGAAATGGTTCAGTTTGATGAAAATCTAATATGTATAGGTGATTAAATGATAAAGAAAATTTTAATTGCAAACAGAGGAGAAATAGCAGTAAGAATAATAAGAACTTGTAAGGAAATGGGAATTAAAACCGTAAGTGTATATTCAACTGCGGATAAAGATGCCTTACATGTTCAAATAGCAGATGAAGCTGTTTGTATAGGTTCGCCTAAAGCAATGGATAGTTATCTTAATATGAGTAATATCATAGAAGCTGCTTGTCAGACGGGATGTGATGCCATACATCCCGGATTTGGTTTTTTAAGTGAAAATCCAAGATTTGCAAGACTTGTTATTGGATGTGGATTAATCTTTATTGGTCCAAACCCTGAAACAATAGAAAAACTCGGGAACAAGAGTGAAGCAAGAAAAATAATGATAGAAGCTGGGGTGCCTGTTGTTCCTGGTTCTAAAGAAATTATAGAAGATGTAGATGAAGGTAAAAAGCTTGTAAATGACATAACATATCCCGTAATTATTAAAGCCAGTAATGGCGGCGGCGGAAGAGGCATGAGAATTGTAAGAAAAGAAGAAGAATTTGAAGATGCTTTTAATGCTGCTACAAGTGAGGCAAAGGCTTGTTTTGGGGATAGTGATGTATATATAGAAAAATACATAGAAAAGCCAAAACACATTGAAATTCAACTTATAGCTGATAAGCATGGTAATGTTATACATTTATTTGAAAGAGACTGTTCTTTTCAAAGAAGAAACCAAAAGCTTATAGAAGAAGCACCATGTCATATGCTTAAAGATGAAATAAGACAGCCTATGATAAATGATGCAATAAAAGCATGTAAATATGTTGGATATGACAGTGTAGGAACAATTGAATTCTTGCTTGATAAAAGCGGCAAATATTATTTTATGGAAATGAATACGAGAATTCAGGTTGAACATCCAATATCAGAAATGATAAGCGGAGTTGATATAGTAAAACAACAAATTAAAGTTGCCGACGGACAAAAACTTACTTTAAAACAAGAGGATATAAAACAAAACGGTTATGCAATAGAATGCAGAATCAATGCGGAAGATGTAGAAAGAAATTTTGCACCTTCCGGAGGAAAGATAAACTTTTTACATATTCCCGGAGGAAGAGGAATAAGAGTTGACAGTGCTGTGTATACAGGATATAAAATACCTCCGTTTTATGATTCTATGATTTTAAAACTCATTGCTTTTGCACCTACAAGGTTAGAATGCATAAAGAAAATGAGAGTTGCATTGGAAGAGTTAATTATAGACGGAGTAAAAACAAATATAGAATTTCATTATTTGGTGCTTCACAATAAAACTTTTATTGAAGGAAAATACGATACGGGATTTTTTGAAGAGTTTATAAAGGAGTTGGAAGAACAAAGTGGAGAACTTATTTAGGAAAAGAAAGGAAAGACTTGAACTTTTTAAGTCCAGAAGAATAACTTCTTCAAAAGAGGTTACAAAAAGAGAAGTTCCTGAAAATTTAATAAAAAACTGTGAAGTATGCCATAAAAATACTCCATATGATGAAATGATGGAAAATCTTTATGTATGTCCAAATTGCGGTTATCACTTAAAGATAAGTGCCAGAGAAAGAATAAGACAGCTTATGGATAAACGAAGTTTTAGGGAAATGGATAAAAATATTGAAAGTAAAAATGAAGATGATTTCCCAGGTTATTCTAATAAACTTGATAAGTTAAAAAGAGCAACAGGACTTCATGAAGCAGTTGTTACCGGAGTTGGAAAAATAAACGGTCAAAAAATTGCCATTGCCGTTATGGATAGTAATTTTATGATGGGAAGTATGGGGCAAGTTGTTGGAGATAAAATTACTAGAATAATAGAGCTTGCAACAAAAAGAAAACTTCCTCTTCTTATAAGCTGTACCAGTGGAGGAGCAAGAATGCAAGAAGGGATTATGTCTTTGATGCAAATGGCAAAGACAAGCGCTGCACTAAAGAGATTTTCTGATGAGGGAGGCTTTTATATATCTTTACTTACTCATCCAACTACAGGTGGCGTAAGTGCATCATTTGCGATGCTAGGAGATATAATAATTGCTGAACCGAATGCTCTTGTAGGCTTTGCCGGAAAAAGAGTTATTGAAAATACAATCAATGAAACTCTTCCAAAAGAATTCCAAAGAGCTGAGTTTTTACTTGAAAAAGGTTTTATAGATATGATTGTAAAAAGAACTAACATGAAGAAAACCATTTATGATCTTATAGTACTTCATAAAGGAGTAAAACAATGAGCATAAAAGAATGTGAAATAAAAATAAGAGAATTAGAAGCAAAAAAAGCTTCTCTTTCTTTAACGGACAATGAAGAATTTGACAAAATAAATAAAGAAATAAGACAGCTAAAGAAAAATGCATATGCAAAATTAGAACCTTGGGATAGAGTATATCTTGCAAGACATCAAGACAGACCAAAAGCAAGCGATTATATATCACTTCTTTTTGATAATTTTTATGAGCTTCATGGAGATAGATGTTTTGGAGATGATAGTGCGTTAATTGGTGGTATTGGAACGTTTAATGATATTTCGGTAACCGTTTTGGCACAGGCAAAAGGAAAAACTTTAGAAGAAAATTTAAAGAGAAACTTTGGAATGATGAATCCCGAAGGTTACAGAAAGGCTTTAAGACTGGCAAAAGAAGCAGAAAAATTCCATAGACCTATTATTACAATAGTTGATACAGCAGGTGCGTATCCCGGAAAAGGTGCTGAGGAAAGAGGACAGGCTGAAGCTATTGCAAAATGTCTTTATGAGTTTTCAAATTTGAAAACTCCTGTTATAAGCGTTGTTATTTCCGAAGGAGGAAGTGGTGGGGCTTTGGCTTTAAGCGTTGCCGATAAAATAATAATGCTTGAAAATGCAATATATTCCGTACTTTCTCCTGAAGGATTTGCGAGTATTTTGTGGAAAGACGAAAGCAGAGCTGAAGAAGCAAGTAAATATATGAAGCTTACTTCTTTTGATTTGTATGAAAAAGGAATTGTTGACCACATAATTAAAGAACCTGAGGGAGGGGCTCAAAACGGTCTTGAGTATGTAGTTGCTCAAATATCCGTTTATATTCAAAATGAGCTTATGGAATTATCAAATAAAAAAGACAGACAACTAATCAAGGAAAGATATTTAAAATATCGAAAAATAGGAATGATTTAAGATGAAAAATAGAAAAATTATTGGATACGGTTATTACATACCCAAAAATTTAATAACAAATCAAGACCTTGAGAAAATCGTAGATACAAATGACGAATGGATTAAAAGCAGATCTGGAATAGAAACAAGGTATATAAGCTGTGATGAAAATACAAGCGATATTGCTTATAATGCTGCAATAAAGGCTATTGAAGATGCAAAAATTGCTAAAGAAGATATAGACCTAATTATATGTGCAACATGTACTCCGGACAATATGACTCCATCTACTGCTTGTTTAGTTCAAGAAAAGCTTGAATTAAATAATTCCCATGTAATGGCTTTTGATTTGAATGCTGCTTGTAGCGGTTTTTTATATTCAATGCAGGTTGCATCGTTTATGTTAAGTGAATATAAATGTGCATTAGTTATCGGAGCTGAAACATTAAGCAAGGTAATTGACTGGACAGACAGAAGTACCTGTGTTCTTTTTGGAGACGGAGCAGGTGCTGCGATAATGAAAAGAGAACCAACCGATAATAATATGTACTTTTATTCTAACGCAGAAGGGGATAATCAAGGGAAATTAAGAATACAAGGCTTAAGTTTAAAACAACCACTTCAAAATGAAGAAAGAAAAGTAGGTCATATTGAAATGGCTGGTAACGATGTTTTTAGGTTTGCAGTAAGAGCAATGAGTGATGCTTTAACAGAAGCTTTAAATAAAGCAGGTAAAACAATAGATGATATTGATTTAGTAATTCCTCATCAGGCTAATTACAGGATTATAAAACACGTTATAAAAAAACTTAAGATAGATGAAGATAAAGTATATATTAACCTAAATAAATATGGTAATACCTCAGCTGCAAGTGTTGCAATTGCACTTGCAGAGGCAAAGGAAAAAGGATTAATAAAAGAAGGAGCAAAAATTGTTTTGATAGGCTTTGGAGCCGGATTTACATACGCTTCAGGGTATATTGAAATATAGTAAAAAGTTATGACAATGTTAAATAAAATTTTAGGTATTAAATATCCTATTATCCAAGGAGCCATGGCAAATATAGCAACCGCAGAATTTGCGGCAAGCGTTAGTAATGCAGGTGGGCTTGGAATAATTGCCACAGGGGCAATGACTTGCGAACAGACAAGAGAAGAAATAAGAAAATGTAAGAAATTAACAGATAAACCTTTCGGGGTAAATGTAATGATGATGAACCCTCAAACAGAAGAAATCATGAATATGATATGTGAAGAAAAGGTTGATGTTGTTACAACGGGAGCAGGAAACCCAGGGAAATACGTTGAAAAATTAAAGAAAAGCGGAACTAAAGTATTTCCTATTACACCGAGTGTTGCTTTAGCAAAAAGGCTTGAAAGAAGCGGAGTTGATGCTCTAATTGTAGAAGGGGGAGAATCCGGCGGTCATGTTGGAGAACAAACGACTATGAGCCTTGTTCCTCAAGTTGTAGATGCAGTTAATATTCCTGTTATTGCAGCAGGTGGTATTGCTGATGGAAGAGGTTTTAACGCTGCATTATCATTAGGTGCAATAGGTGTTCAAATAGGAACTTGTCTTCTTGTAAGCGAAGAGTGTCCTATTCATGAAAACTATAAAAATGCAGTTTTAAAGGCAAAAGATACAGAAACAATCGTTACGGGAAAAAGCCTCAATGCTCCTGTAAGAGTTATGAAGAATAAAATTAGCAGAGAGTATGTTAAGCTTGAAGCCCATGCAGGAAGCAGGGAAGAACTTGAAAAACTTACTTTAGGCGGGCTTAGAAGAGCTGTTTTTGAAGGTGATATGGTAACAGGTTCGGTAATGATGGGACAAATTGCAGGAATGGTAAAAGAGATTTTACCTTTAGAAAAAATATTACAAAATATTATTGACGAATCAAAAGAAGAGCTAGAAAAACTTATTGAAAAACACAAGGAGTTATAATGTTAAAAGAAGTAAAAATCAAAGATAAAATTTTACAAGTACCAATCATTCAAGGTGGAATGGGGGTAGGTGTTTCTCTGTCTTCTTTGGCAGGTAGTGTAATGAAAGAGGGGGCTATGGGGGTAATAAGTGCTGCTCATCCCGGATATAAAAAAGAAGGATTTAATAAAAATTCTTTAAAATGCAATGTGGAAGCAATCCTTGAAGAAGTAAAAAAAGCAAGAGAAATAAGCAAGGGAAAAGGACTTCTCGGGGTAAACATCATGGTTGCAAGCAAAGATTATGCAGAATATGTTAAAGCGGCTGTAAAAGCAAAGGTTGATGCGATAATATCGGGAGCGGGTTTACCTCTTGAACTTCCCAAACTTGTAGATGATAAGAGTATTTTGTTAGCTCCTATCGTTTCAAGTGGAAGAGCTATAAGACTTATACTTAAAAGATGGGATAAAAGACATAATACGGTTCCTGATTTTGTTGTTATTGAAGGAAGTGAAGCTGGTGGACATCTTGGATTTAAGAAGGAAGAACTTTTAAATGGCACATGTGAAAGCTTAGATAAAATCTTTGATGATGTAAAAAAAGAGCTTAAACCTTTTGAAGAAGCTTATAATAAGAAAATACCTGTTTTTGTTGCAGGAGGAATATTTACCGGAAGCGATATTGCTCATTTTGTAAAAAAAGGAGCTGACGGTGTACAAATGGGAACAAGGTTTATTGCAACAGAAGAATGTGATGCGGCTAAAGAGTTTAAGGATATGATAATAAATTGTAAAAAAGAAGACATTGCAATTGTAAAAAGTCCTACAGGTTTTCCTGGAAGGGGAATAATGAACTCTTTTATGAAAAAAACAGAAGAAAGAGGAAATATATCTATGTCTTCTTGTTTCAACTGTTTGTCACTATGTAATCCTTCTGATACCCCGTACTGTATATCAGGTGCTCTTATTGAAGCTGTAAAAGGTAATGTAGATAACGGGCTTATGTTTGTAGGCAGTAATGCGTATAGAGTAAATAAAATGACTACGGTGCATGATTTGATAAATGAGCTTGTAAGTGAAGCAAATGAAAAGTTAAAGGAGAATGATTAATGAAAATAGGATTTTTGTTTGCCGGACAAGGCAGTCAAAGTGTGGGAATGGGAAAAGAATTATATGATACATATGAAGAAGCAAGAGAAGTTTATAATAGTGTTAGCCTTGATTATGATGTAAAAGATTTATGTTTTAACGGACCAAAAGAACAGCTTGATGATACTGCATATTCTCAAAGTGCTATTCTTACAACTTCTATGGCAATAGCAAATGTTGTAAAATCAAAAGGAATAAACCCTGATTATGTATGCGGACTTTCTCTTGGAGAATATTCTGCTCTTTGTTTTAGCGGTGCTTTTAGTGTTAACGATGCTGCAAACATAGTTAGAAAAAGAGGAGAAATAATGGTAAATGCTCTTCCTAAGGGAACATCAAAAATGGTTGCAGTAATGAACTTTGATAAAGACATAATAAAAGAAACTTGTGAAGAAGTTAAATGTGATGGAGTATGTGAAATTGCAAATTATAACTCTCCTGCTCAAATAGTTATAACGGGGGAAGTAAAAGCAGTTGACAAGGCTTGTGAAATATTAAAGGAAAAAGGCGCAAGAAGACTTATTCCTCTTAATGTAAGCGGAGCTTTTCATTCATCTTTGCTTGAAGATGCTTCGGTAAAATTAAATAAAGTTTTAGGTGAATATGAAATAAAAACTCCTGAAATTCCTGTTGTTTATAACGTTACAGGAAAAGAATACGATGGTGATATAAGAGAAATTTTAACAAAACAAATCAAATCAAGCGTATATTTTATGCAAATGGTTGAATACATGATAAATAACGGAGTAGAGGCTTTTGTTGAAATAGGACCGGGAAAAGTATTAAAAGGATTTGTAAGAAAAATCAATAAAAATATTCCGGTATATAGCGTGGAAGATAATAAATCACTTGAAGAAATGTTAGGAGCATTGAAATAATGAAAAGAAAAACAGCAGTTGTAACAGGTGCAAGCAGAGGAATTGGTAAAGCCATTGCTTTGGCTCTTGCAAAAGACGGTTTTAATGTAGTTATTAATTATAACGGAAACAAAGAAAAGGCAGAACAAGTAAAAAAAAAATGTGAAGATTTTGGAGTTAATGCAATAACAGTTAAAGCAAATGTTGCTAATTTTACTGAAAGCGAAAATTTAATAAAAGAAGCAGTTTCTACATTTGGAAGTATTGATGTTTTAGTAAATAATTCAGGTATAACAAAAGATACATTACTTATAAGAATGAAAGAAGAAGATTTTGACAGTGTAATTGATGTTAACTTAAAAGGAACATTTAATACTATAAAACACGCAGCAAGACAAATGATGAAACAAAGAAGTGGCAGCATTATAAATATGTCAAGTGTTGTAGGGATATCAGGAAATGCAGGACAGATTAATTACGCAGCAAGCAAAGCAGGTGTAATAGGTCTTACAAAATCCGTAGCAAGAGAACTTGCTTCAAGAGGAATAAGAGCAAATGCTGTTGCTCCTGGATTTATTGAAACAGATATGACAGATGAGTTAAATGATAAGGCAAAAGAGGAAATTTTAAAGACAATTCCTTTAAATGATACGGGAAAAAGTGAAGATGTTGCAAATTTAGTTGCTTTTTTAGCATCTGAAAAAAGCAGATATATAACAGGTCAAGTAATCCACGTAGATGGTGGAATGTTAATGTAGTAGGAGGCAAAATGAATAGAAGAGTAGTAATAAGCGGGCTTGGTGCGGTTTCACCTATCGGAAATGATGTTGAAACAATGTGGAACTCAATCAAGGAAGGTAAATGCGGTATTGATAAAATAACTCATTTTGATACAAGTGATTATAAAGTAAAATTGGCTGCAGAAGTAAAAGATTTGGATATGGAAAAATATCTAAAAAGAAGAGAAATTAAATTTAATGATAGATTTACTTCTTTTGCAAGAATTGCTTCAATGCAAGCTATGGAAGATAGCAATATTGATTTGGAAAATGTTGATAAAAATCGTTTTGGCGTTATAATTGCCAGCGGTATTGGTGGAATTGAAACTATTGAAAATGCTCAAAAAAATATGGAAAAGAGAGGACCTTCAAAGGTTTCTCCATATTTTATTCCGATGTGCTTAATTAACTTAGCTGCGGGCAATGTTGCAATTGATTTTGGTTTGAAAGGTCATTGTTCTTCTACTGTTACAGCTTGTGCAGCAGCAAGTAATGCAATAGGCGAAGCATTCCATAAAATAAGAGACGGATATGAAGATTTAATGCTTGCGGGAGGAAGTGAAGCTTCTATTACACCTCTTGCAATGGCAGGTTTTATGTCAATGAGAGCTTTACATGAAGGAGACGATAAGGAAAGAGCAAGTATTCCTTTTGATAAAGACAGAAGCGGTTTTGTTATGGGTGAAGGTTCAGGTATATTACTTCTTGAAGAATATGAGCATGCAAAGAAAAGAGGAGCAAAAATATATGCTGAAATCGTAGGTTATGGTGCAACTTGTGATGCATTCCATGTAACAGCTCCTATTTCAGACGGAAGCGGTGGAGCAGGTGCTATGGTAAATGCTATTAACGATGCAGGTATAAGCTATAAAGATATTGATTATATTAATGCCCATGGAACAAGCACACCTCTAAATGATAAAACAGAAACTATGGCTGTAAAAACAGCTTTTAAAGATCATGCAAAGGAACTTAAAATATCTTCTACAAAATCAAATACGGGACATCTTCTTGGTGCATCAGGTGCAATAGAGGCAATTATTTCAGTAAAGGCTTTAGAAGATGGATATATTCCTGCAACAATAAATTATAAAAATAAAGATGAAGATTGTGACTTAAACATTGTTCCAAATGAAGGAATAAATGAAGATATTAATTATGCCATGAGCAACTCTTTAGGTTTTGGCGGTCACAATGTTTCTTTAATATTTAAAAAGGCGGAAGAAAAATAATGATATATAATTCTAATGATATACAAAATATAATACCACATAGATATCCATTTTTGCTTGTTGATACAATAGAAGAAATAATAGACGAAACTTGTATAATAGGCAAGAAAAACGTAACTGCAAATGAAATGCATTTTATGGGACATTTTCCTCAAAAACACGTTATGCCCGGTGTTTTAATTGTTGAAGCTTTAGCACAGACAGGTGCTGTTTTACTTCTTTCAAAAGAAGAAAATAAAGGTAAAATTGCGGTTTTAGCCGGTGTAAACAAGATGCGTTTTAAAAGACAGGTTATACCTGGGGATACGCTTACTTTAAAGGTTGAGCTAACAAGAATGAAAGCAGGTATAGGGTTTGCAAGTGCAATAGCTTTAGTTGGGGATGAAGTTGCAGCAAAAGGTGAGATAATGTTTGCTATTGATAAATAAAAAGAGAGTTTACTCTCTTTTTTTATTGATTATCTTGTTGAATTAAACTTATTTAGGATATATAATATAAAACATGAAAAAGAGAAAAGTAAAAGTAATTAAAAAAAGAAAATCAACTGAACCTATAAAAAAAGATAAAAAAAGTATTGTTTTGTATTTGTTAATAGCGGTATTTAGTATTACTCTTTTATTTTCGGCATATAAAATATATTCAATTATGTCTGAGTATAATAAAGGAACTTCAACCTATAATAATTTAACAAGTGAAGTTAAAACAGGTAAGGAAATTGATTTTGATGCTTTAAAATCTATAAATCCTGATGTTATAGGTTGGATATATTCTGAAGGTACTGTTATTGATTATCCTGTTGTTCAAGGTAGTGATAATGATTATTATTTACATCATTTATTTGACGGTACATCAAATTCAAGCGGTACTGTATTCCTTGATTATACAAAGAATAAAGATTTTACATCGAAAAACTCTATTTTATATGCTCATAACATGAAAAACGGAAGTATGTTTGCAAGTTTAATGGAATATAAAGATCAAGAATATTATGATTCTCATCAAACTATAGATTTATATACACCGGATAAAAATTATGAAATAGAAGTAGTTTATGGATTTGTTATTGATGCATACAAATGGGATGATAATGGATTTGCTTCGGATGATAATGTTGAAGATTTGCTTCTTCATGCAAAATCAAATACAACATTTGATAGTGGTAAGACCATATCTTCTGATGATAAGATAATAACACTTTCTACTTGTTCATATGAAATAGAAGAAGGAAGATATGTATTAATAGGAAAATTAGTTGAAAAATAAAAGGTAAGATTTCTTACCTTTTTTTATTTTAATAAAAAATAAAGATTAAATTAATAAAAAGGTATTATATTTATATTATAGTTAAATATGATATTTTACATCATTCTACATAAACTTTGTCTGTTTTATGATAAAACATTTTGTGTAGCAATTTATAATATTGGAAAAAGTATATTTATGTGGTAAAATATATTCAAAATTAGGAGGTTTGTCATGAGTGGTTTTAATTTAGTTGTTCCGAGTAAAATAATTTTTGGTGAAGGGAAGATTCATACATTAGATAAATACATATTGGAATATGGTGATAAGGTTTTATTGTTATGCGGAAAAGCTTCATTAAAAAACTCAGGGATGTTTGATAAAATAATTGGTCATTTTGAAACAGACAATATAAGTTATGAAATACATACAATAACCGATGAACCGGATGTTGAAACAATAGATAATCTTGCAAATGAATACAGAAATAAACCTGTTGATCTAATCGTAAGTATAGGTGGTGGAAGCGTTATTGATACAGGTAAAGCTTTGAGTGCAATGTTAAAAGAAGAAGGAAGTATAATAGATTATCTTGAAGGTGTTGGAGATAAAGTCCCAAGCGGGAAAAAAGTTCCTTTTATTGCTGTGCCTACAACAAGTGGTACAGGTAGTGAAGCTACTAAAAATGCTGTTATAAAAGGACAAATCGGGGATGTGAAATTTAAAAAATCAATCAGACACGATAATCTTGTTCCAAACGTAGCTTTGGTTGATCCTGTTTTAACTTTAAATTGTTCTAAAAAGGTAACAATGCAAAGCGGTCTAGATGCTTTTTGTCAGCTTCTAGAAGCATATATTTGTACGAACTCTAATGCTTTTACGGATATGCTTGCTGAAAAAGGTCTTAGAAGAATGAGTGAAAGTTTGTTAAGTGCATATAATAACGGTGAAGATCTTGATGCAAGAAATGATGTATCTTATGCAGCTTTATTATCAGGTATATGTATGGCAAATGCAGGACTTACTACAATACATGGTTTTGCATCTGTAATTGGTGGTTTGTATGACGGCATTCCTCACGGTGCAATATGTGCAAGCTTACTTCATGGAGCTACTGTTGTTAATATTCAAAAGATAAAAGATTTTGAGCCTAACAATCCTTCTGCATATAAATATGCTAAACTTGGAGCTTACTTAATGCATGCAACATATTCTCCAGACAGACACGAAGTATTTTTCAGAGCTGTTGTTGATACATTAAAGGAATGGAATGAAAAAATGAATATTCCTAGACTTTCTGATTTTGGAATTGATAAAGATGATTTCTGGAAGATTTTAGATGAAGCGAAACAAAGATATAATCCGGTTAAATTATCTGATAGTGAAATGGAACAAATTTTGGATATTAGTTATTAGAAAGGAAGATTATTATGGCAAGAGTAACTATTTATACAACCAAAACATGTCCTTACTGCAAAATGGCTAAGGAACTTTTAAAACAAAAAGGTATTGATTTTGAAGAAAGAATGTTAGAGTTCGGAAGTGATGAACTTATAGAACTTGTAAATAAAACACATCATAGAACTGTGCCTCAAATTTTCTTTGGAGAAGAATTTATAGGCGGTTATGATGATTTACAAAAATACTTAACTACAAAAGAATTTATTTAAAACAAAGAAGGCTGATGCCTTCTTTGTAATTGACAGAAAATTGCAATCGTTTTCTTTTTCAAAATTAAATAAATAAAAAGAAAATATGTTTTTATTCTTGCAAATATTATATTTTTTCCTTATTATAGTCATGCTATAAACAGACGTGTTTGAAAGGAGAAAATATATGAGGGTATATTTAGATAATGCGGCGACAACAAGACCTTATAATGAGGTTATAGATATAATTAACGAATATAATACTGAGCATTATGGCAATGCTTCTTCTCTTCATTCATTTGGAAGAGAAGCAAGAAAAGGAATTGAATGGGCAAGAGAAGAAATTGCAAATTTGATTAATGCATCAGCAAGAGAAATTTTATTTACAAGCGGTGCTACTGAAAGTGATAACTGGGCTATAAGAGGAGCGGCTTATCACAATATAGAAAAAGGAAAACATATAATAACTTCTGCAATTGAGCACCATGCTGTTCTTCATACTTGTAAACAACTTGAAAAAGAAGGTTTTGAAGTAACTTATCTTCCTGTCGACAGTGAAGGAAACATCAATTTAAGAGATTTAAAAGATGCAATAAGAGAAGATACAATACTAATAAGCATTATGGCTGCAAATAATGAAATAGGCACAATTGAACCTATTAAGGAAATAGGAGAAATTGCAAGAAAAAAAGGTATACTTTTCCATACAGATGCAGTTCAAGCTATAGGGAAGATGGATATAGATGTTGAAAAGATGAATATTGATATGCTTTCAATGTCTGCCCATAAAATACATGGTCCTAAAGGAATAGGATTCTTGTATATAAATAAAAAAGTAAGAATAGATGTTTTTATGCAAGGAGGAGGTCAAGAAAGAGCTTTAAGAGCAGGAACTTATAATGCACCTTGCATTGCAGGAATGGGTAAAGCAGTTGAAATAACAAAAGCAAACATGGAAAAAAATATTCCATATATGAAAGAACTTAGAGATTATTTTATAGATGAAATATTAAAAGATGTACCTGATACAATATTAAACGGAAGCAGAGAAAAAAGATTATGTAACAATATTAATTTTACTTTCAAAGGAATTGAAGGGGAGGCATTGTTATATGCCCTTGATTTAAAGGGTATAGCTTGTTCAACAGGATCTGCTTGTACGGCTGATTCTGGAAGTGAATCTCATGTTATAGATGCTTTAGGTGATAATAATAAGTTTGAAATAGGTGCAAGTGTAAGATTTTCTTTAAGTGAATTTAATACAAAAGAAGAAGTAAATTACACAATTGCAGTTTTAAAAGATACAATAAAAAAATTAAGAAAATTAAGTCCATTTTATTAGGAGGTAAAGAAAATGTATAATGATAAGGTATTAGATCATTTCCAAAATCCAAGAAATGTAGGAGTAATAGAAGACGCTACTGTAGTAGCAAAAGAAGCAAGCCCATCTTGTGGGGATACAACAGAATTTTATTTAAAAATAGATGAAAATGATGTTATAACAGATATCAAATTTAGAACTTTCGGATGTGCTGCAGCAATAGCAAGTGCAAGTATGTCAACAGAGCTTTTAAAAGGCAAAACAGTAAAAGAAGCAAGAGAAATAACAAATAAGAAAGTTGTTGAAGAACTTGGGGGACTTCCTCCTGCAAAAGTTCATTGTTCTGTTTTAGCAGAAGGTGTTATAAATAAAGCTTTGGATGAATATGAAGAAATGAAAAAGAACAAATAAACTTTATTGTAAATATAATTTATTTATGATATAATTTTAAGAAGAAAAAATATTTTTCGGAGGATAGATATGAAACATATTAAAAAAGTGAACGAAGTTAGAGAAGCAAGCAAAAATAAAGGCTGCGGAGAATGTGCTACATCTTGTCAATCAGCATGCAAGACTTCTTGTACTGTTGGTAACCAACCTTGTGAAAATAAATAAAAAAATAAATAGAATAAAAAAAGCAACCTAAAGGTTGCCTTTTTTTAAGTTAGAGGAAGATATGGGTATATATAAATATAAATTTAAAGATAAATATATTGTTTTAGATGTTAATTCATCTCTTGTTTATGATGTAGATGAAATGACTTATGATGTTTTAGATTATTATAAAGATAAAAATGAAGAAGAAATTGTTGCTATCTTAAAAGATAAATACGATGAAAATGAAATAAAAGAAGTAATAGGTGAATTAAAAGAACTTGAAGAAGAAAACAGACTTTATACACCAGAAAAGAAAGTTAACAGAAAATTATTTGAAAAAGGCATTGTAAAAGCAATGTGTCTTCATGTTTCTCACGATTGTAATTTAGCTTGTCGTTACTGTTTTGCTTCCGGTGGAAATTTCAATATGAAAAAGGAAGTAATGAGCTTTGAAACTGCAAAAAAAGCAATTGATTTTATTATTAACAATTCAGGAAATAAAGTTCATCTTGAAGTTGACTTTTTTGGTGGAGAACCTCTTTTAAACTTTGATGTTGTTAAAAAGACAGTTGAATATGCAAAAGAAGAAGCTAAAAAATACGGTAAGATATTTAGATTTACATTAACAACAAACTGCGTTCTTTTAAATGATGAAATTATAGATTATTTAAATAAAGAAATGTATAATGTTGTTTTATCAATTGACGGAAGAAAAGAAATCAATGACTTTACAAGACCTACTGCGAATGGTAAAGGAAGTTATGATTTAATAATAGAAAATATTAAAAAGGTTGCTAAATCAAGAGATGAACTTGGTCTTGATTATTACATAAGAGGTACTTATACAAAACATAATTTAGACTTCTATAAAGATGTTGAACATTTTTCTGATCTTGGTTTAAAACAACTTTCTGTTGAAAGTGTTGTTGCCGATGAAAAAGAAGATTATGCAATAACAAAAGAAGATTTACCTGAAATTATGGAAAGCTATGATAAACTAACAGATATCTATCTTGAAAGACTTGGAACTGATAAAGAATTTAGATTTTTCCACTTTAATGTAGATTTAGATGGTGGAAAATGTGAATATAAGAGAGTTTCAGGTTGTGGTGCAGGATGTGAATATGTTGCTGTTACTCCTTTTGGAGATATTTATCCTTGTCATCAATTTGTAGGTAACACTGATTTTATAATGGGTAATTTAGATGAAGGAATTACAAACGATAAATTAAGAACTGAATTTTATGATTCAAACAGTGTTCTTGACAAAAAAGAGTGTGAAAACTGTTTCTGTAAATATTTCTGTGGCGGAGGTTGTCACGCAAACAGCTATAACTTTAATGGCAGAATAAATGGTATTTATGAAGTTGGGTGTGATATTTTAAGAAAAAGAATAGAATGTGCCATTTATATTAAGTGTAAAGAGAAAGAACTTATTGACTAGGTTGTAATAACGTTGTAGAATATACAAATATTAATATATAGGAGAAGATCATATATGAAAAAAAAGAAAAACGGGCTAAAGATGTTTATTATTTTAGTCATAGTTGCTTTTTGCTATTGTCTCTTTATGTTCGGGCTTCCTTTAAGTAAAGTAATAGGTATTTATGACATAGAACCTTTAAAAGATACCATAAATTATGGACTTGACTTAACAGGGGGAGTTAACGTTGTTTTACAAGCCAAAGAAAGTAATGGCAATGAAGTAACAGACGAAACTTTAGATAAGGCGATTGAAACAATCAGAACACGTATAGATTCATTAGGTGTAAAAGAACCTACTATTTCAAAACAAGGAACTGATAAGATCAGAGTATCAATTCCTGATGTTGAAGATCAAGAAGAAGCCTTAGCATTAATTGGTAAAACAGCTAAATTGGAATTTGTTGATCCTGACGGAAATGTTATTCTTGATGGTTCAAATGTAAAAAGTGCTAAATATGAAATTCAGAAAAGTGATGGTTATGTAGAACAACCTGTTGTTGCTTTAGAATTGGATAATGAAGGTGCAAAGGCTTTTGCAGAGGCTACAGAAAAAAATATTGGTAATGTAATTTCAATCAAATTAGATGATGAAGTTATTTCTGCGCCAACAGTTCAAAATGCAATTACAGATGGTAAGTGTGTAATAACAGGTATGAAAGATTCTGAGGAAGCTACAGAGCTTGCAACTTTAATAACAGCCGGTTCTCTTCCTGTTGATTTGGAAGCTGTTGAAATAAGAACAGTAGGACCTACACTTGGTCAAGATTCTTTGACAAAAAGTTTAACTGCTGGAGTTATTGGTGTAGCATTGGTATTCTTATTTATGATATTAATGTATTTAATTCCTGGTGTTGTTGCAGATATATCTCTTGCAATTTATATTATTGTATATTTGATTTTAATGGCAGGGCTTGGAGTTACTTTAACGCTTCCTGGTATTGCAGGTATTATTCTTTCAATAGGTATGGCTGTTGACAGTAACGTTATTATATTTGAAAGAATGAAAGAAGAATTAAGAGCAGGAAGAAGTGTAAGAGGTGCTATTGATGTAGGTTTTTCAAGAGCTCTTACTTCTATTATAGATGCAAACATTACAACTGTAATAGCCGGATTGGTTCTATTTTTCCTTGGTGCCGGAACAATTAAAGGTTTTGCTCTTACTTTAATGGTTGGGGTTGTTGTAAGTATGTTTACGGCTGTATTTGTAACAAAGAGATTAATGATATTAATTACCGAATCAGGTAAATTTGATGATTTTAAATTTTTTGGAATAAAGAGTGTGGGAGGTAGCGAAAATGAACTATAATTATAAAATTAATTTTGCCAAACACGCAAAGAGATTCCTTATTATTGCAATTGTTTTAATGTTAGTATCAATATCTTCTTTAATATTTAAAGGCTTGGATTTTGGTATTGACTTTAAGGGTGGTACAATTGTAACAATTGAACTTAATAAAAAATTTACCACTGATGAAATAAAAAATATAACTGATAAATATGATCCTAAAGCGGAGATTACATCTTCAGGAGATAATGCAACTCAAGTTGTAATAAGTACAAGTAAAGATTTAAGTGATTCTGAAAGAAAAGCTTTGTTTAATGATTTTAAAGCTGAGTATAAATTAGATAATAAAGACTTATTATCTATTGATAATGTTTCAGGTACAATCGGTAATGAGCTAAAATCAATGGCAGTAAAAGCTTGTATTATTGCTGTTATATGTATGCTTATTTACATTACTTTTAGATTTGAGTTTTTACAAGGTTTATGTGCAGTATTTGCGTTAATATTTGACTTATGTATGGTTGTTGGTGTTTTCTCAATATTTGATATACAAGTAAATTCAACATTTATTGCTGCAACACTTACAATTTTAGGTTATTCAATAAATGATACAATCATAACCTTTGATAGAGTTAGAGAAAATGTAATAAAAGTTGCAAAAGGTGATTTTTATAATTTAACAAATATCAGTATTAATCAGACAATGAGGCGTTCGATCAATACTACACTTACAACACTTCTTGCAGTTACTCCTCTTTTAATATTTGGTACGACATCAATAAGAGAATTTGTATTCCCTATGATGATTGGTTTTATTTCGGGGGTATTTTCTTCAATTTGTGTTGCTGTTCCTATGTGGTATTTGATAAAAGAATATCAAAAGAAGAAAAATCCAAAGAGTGTAAATATGTCTTCTAAAAAAGCAAGTAAACCAATAAATCAAGATTTATTAGATCCTAATTTTAAAGGTTCAAGTGAATATAGTTACAATGCTGATTATGAAAAAGATTTTGTAATGGAAAAAAGCGAAGAAGAACTTTTAAAGGAAAAAGAAGAAAGAAAAGCCAAAAGAAAAGCTAGAAAAGAAAAAAAGAAGAAAAGAAAAAAAGGACAAAGATAAAAGACCACATATGTGGTCTTTTATCTTTATTTATATTTTAATGCTCTAATGGAATTTAAAATAGCGATTATCGCAACTCCGACATCTGCAAAAATTGCTTCCCACATATTTGCCATTCCCAATGCTCCTAAAATCATTACTCCTATTTTTATTGTTAAAGCTATAATAATATTTTGTTTTACAATTGAAAGTGTGTTTTTTGATATTCTGTAACCTGTAATAATTTTACTTGGTTCATCGGTCATTATAACAATATCGCTGGCTTCAATTGCTGCATCACTTCCAAGTCCACCCATTGCAATTCCTATATCTGCCATTGTAAGAACCGGAGCATCATTTAAGCCATCTCCTACAAATACAAGTTTCCCTTTTTCGGATTTTGTTTTCATTAGTTCTTTAACTTTATTTACTTTATCAATTGGAAGTAAGTTTGTATAAACATTATCAATGCCTATTTGATTTGCAACATATTCTCCAATTTCTTTTTTATCTCCAGTAAGCATTACTGTCTTTTTAATACCTAATTTTTTTAGAGATTTTATGGTTTCTTTTGAGTCTTCTTTTATTTTATCTAAAAGTAGAATATAACCTAAATATTGTTTTTCTTTACTTACATATAGTACAGTTCCTATATTTTGGGTTTCTTCTATCTCAATACCATTTTGTTTCATTAAATCGAAGTTACCAACTAAAACTTCACTTCCATCAATAATAGCTTTTATTCCAAATCCTGACAGTTCTTCTATGTTTTCTATCCTACTTGAGTCAATATGTTTATTATATGTTTGTTTAACGGATACTGCCAAAGGGTGGTTTGAATATGCTTCTGCATAAGCTGTAAGTTCAAGCAATTCTTCTTTTTTAATATCTTTTGTATAAATTTCTTCTACTTTAAAATGTCCTTTTGTAAGGGTTCCTGTTTTATCAAAAACCATAATTTCAGCTTTTGACAATGCTTCTAAATAGTTACTTCCTTTTACCAAAACACCATTACTGCTTGCAGCACCAATTCCTCCAAAAAATCCAAGAGGAATTGAAATAACAAGAGCACAAGGACAGGATATTACAAGAAATATAAGAGCTCTGTATATCCAATCTGCAAATGGTGTAGATGTTATTATTGGGGGTAATAAAGCAAGTACTAACGCACATGAAACGACTATTGGAGTATAGTATTTAGCAAAAACAGAGATGAAATTTTCCGTGTGAGATTTCTCGCTGCTTGCATTTTCTATGAGTTCGAGAATCTTTGTGGCTGTAGATTCTTCAAATTCTTTTGTAACTTTTATTTTAAGTATCCCGTTTAAGTTAATACATCCACTTAAAACTTCATCGTTTTCCTTTACATCTCTTGGTAAAGATTCACCCGTAAGCGCTGAAGTATCAAGGGTTGATTTACCGCTGATTATAATACCGTCAAGGGGTATTTTTTCTCCTGGTTTTACAATGATTTCAGCTCCAATATCTAAATCATCAGGATCAACTTTTATTAATTCACCGTCTTTTTCTATGTTAGCATAATCAGGGCATATATCCATAAGTTCTCCTATGGATTTTCTAGATTTATTTACTGCATAACTTTGGAACCATTCCCCGACTTGATAGAAAATCATAACGGCAGCGCCTTCTGCATAGTCACTTAAAATTATAGAGCCTATTGACGCAATTGCCATCAAAAAGTTTTCATCAAACACTTTCCCTTTTAATATGTTTTTTATTGCTTTTAAAATAATATCATACCCGGATAAAATATATGCTAGTAAAAACAGAATAGGTGAAAAACTTGTATTTTTAAATATAAAACCTAAAACAAAAAGCAATAAAGCAAGGATAATTTTGTATAGCTGCTTTTGTTGTTTTTTCATTTTCTTTCTCCTTAATTTTAGCTATAAAATAATAGCTTCATCATCTATATCTTTAATAGCAACTCTTGCTTTTTTTATTATTTCTTCAAAATCTTCCTCATTTGCTTCTAATGTTAATTTTTGAAGCATAAAGTTTATATTGGCACTTTGTACTCCATCTATTTTTCTTATAGCTTCTTCCATTTTTATTGCACAATTTGCACAGTCAATATTATCCATTTTAAATTTCTTTTTCATTTTTCTTTCTCCTTATATTTATTCTTCTATGTGATCAATTCCTTGGTTTAATATAGTCATAACATGTTCATCTGCCAAGGAATAAAAAACAGTTTTTCCTTCTTTTCTGTTTTTTATAAGTTTTGCTTGTTTTAAATTTTTTAATTGATGTGATACTGCTGATTGGGTCATGTTTAAAATATTTGCAATATCACAAACACACATTTCACTAACAAGAAGAGCATTTAATATCTTAATTCTTGTACTGTCTCCAAAAACTTTAAAAAGTTCTGCAAGGTTATAAAGTTCTTCTTCGTTTGGCATCTTTTCATGCACTTTATCAACAATATCTTTATGAATGTGTTTTAATTCACACATTTCTATTTTTGCTGCGGCCATAGTATCCTCCCTTACATATGAATATATGAATACTTGTTCATATATTTAATTATATATATGAATTAAAAAAAGTCAATAAAAATTTTAAATTTATGCTTGACTTAGAGTTTGACTTTAAGTCGTATATTAGAATGTAGAAAGGAGGAGTTAATCTTTGAAAATAAAAAAAGCAGCAATAATAACAGGTATTTCTGAGAATAATTTAAGATATTACGAAAAAAATAGGGCTTATTCCTAAAATACAAAAGGACGTATCAGGTGTAAGAGATTATAGTGAAGAAGATATAAGATGGATAAAATTTATATTATAATTAAAAAAAACAGGGGCAAAACTTGAGTATATAAAAGAATATATGCATCTTGCATATTTAAATGAGGACACAAAAGAGAAAAGAAGGAGTATTCTTTTGAATGTAGAAAATGAACTTGAAATACAAATAGAATATTTACAGGATTGTTTAAATATCGTAAAGTATAAAATAAAAAATTACGATGATCTTTGTAACCCTGAAACAGAAAAAATAATGAATGAAATTAAGGATAATTAAGGGAGAAAAGAAATGAAAAAAAGATATTTAGGAAAAAATAAACTTGAAGTTTCTTCAATTGGTCTTGGTTGTATGGGATTTACTCAAAGTTACCCTCCATATATTTCAGATGAAGAAGCCATTGAAGTGATAAGAAAAGCCATTGGACTTGGTGTTACGTTTTTTGATACAGCAGAAGTTTACGGCCCTTATGAAAATGAACGTTTACTTGGTAAAGCATTAAAACCATATAGAGATAAGATTAAAATTGCAACAAAATTTGGATTTGATATAGAAAATAATCGAGTTGATGAAACTGGAAGACCTGTTTTGTTGTCAAGTAGTCCAAATTCAATTAAAAAAGCAGTTGAAGGTTCTCTAAAAAGACTTAATACCGATTATATAGATTTATATTATCAACATAGGGTAGATCCTAATGTTGAAATTGAGGAAGTTGCGTATACTATTAAAGAGCTTATTAAAGAAGGAAAAATTTTAAACTGGGGACTTTCAGAAGCAAGCGTTAACAATATAAAAAGGGCAAATAAAGTATGTTCGTTAACAGCAGTACAAAGTGAATATTCTATGTGGTATAGAGAACCAGAGAAAGAATTAATTCCAACTTTAAAAGAATTAGGTATAGGATTTGTTCCTTTTTCTCCTCTCGGTAAAGCTGTATTAACCGGAAGATTTAATAAAAATACACGCTTTGAAAAAAATGATTATAGAAGTCAAATACCAAGATTTAATAAAGATAACTTACCAAAGAATATTGTTTTAGTTGATTATGTAAAAGAAGTTGCAGAAAAAAAGGAGCTACTCCTGCACAAATTGCTTTGGGCTGGTTATTATCAAAAGAGGACTTTATTGTTCCAATACCAGGAACAAAAAAATATCAAGAATTGAAGAAAATATAAAAGGAGTTGATATGATTTTTTCAGATGAAGAAATGAAAGAAATAGAAAACAACTTAAATAAAATAGAAATTATCGGAGCAAGGTATCCAAAAGATCAAGAGGCTCTTATTGATAGATAAATTAATTTTTATAAAAATATTTAATGTGATAAATTTATGAATAATAATAAATATTGATAAATTTTCAAAATATTCTTGACTTTTAAAATTATATGTTTTACTATAAATAAAATTAAATTAATTATAAACCATATAGATAAGAGTAAGTAGTTAAATAATTTTATTTTACAGAGAGTCGGTGGTTGGTGTAAACCGATAAATATGTATTTAATGAATGGACTTGTCTTGGGCAGTGAACAAATCATTTATGAGAGTATTCGCTGACGGGATCTTCACCCGTTATAAAGGAAGCATATATGATAGTATATGATAAAGCGGCTTTTTAGCAATTTGGGTGGTACCGCAGGAATTTAGTTATTTGACTCTTGTCCCTTATGTTTGGGATAAGAGTTTTTTTATAAATAAAGAAAAGGAGAAAAACTATGAAAGAACAAATACCTTATAAAATATATTTAAGTGAAGAAGAGATGCCTAAGAAGTGGTATAACGTAAAAGCAGATATGAAAGAACAACATGAACCTTTCTTAAACCCTGCAACAGGTGAAGCTATAACAAAAGATGATTTAAGACCAATCTTCTGTGATGAATTAATAGATCAAGAACTTGATACAACCACAAGATTTTTTGATATACCTAAAGAAATACAAGATTTTTATAAAATGTATAGACCTTCCCCATTGGTAAGAGCGTATTTCTTAGAAAAATACTTAGATACTCCTGCTCATATTTATTATAAATATGAAGGAACAAATACATCAGGTTCACATAAATTAAATACAGCTATTGCTCAAACATATTATGCAAAAAAACAAGGTGTAAAAGGTCTTACAACCGAAACGGGAGCAGGACAATGGGGGACTGCAATGTCAATGGCTTGTGCATATTTTAATCTTCCATTAAAAGTGTTTATGGTAAAAGTTTCTGCTGAGCAAAAACCATATAGAAAGGCTGTTATTCAAACTTACGGAGGAGAAGTTATTCCTTCTCCATCAGACACAACTGAAATAGGAAGAAAAATCTTAGAAGAAAATCCTGGAACAGGTGGAAGTCTTGGATGTGCTATTTCTGAAGCTATTGAAGAAGCTGTTAAAAATGATTATAAGTATGTTTTAGGTTCTGTTCTTGACCATGTTGTTTTACATCAAAGTATTATAGGACTTGAAACCAAAAAAGCTTTAGAAAAATATGATATAACTCCTGATATTGTTATAGGTTGTGCCGGAGGCGGTTCAAATCTTGGCGGGCTTATTGGTATTTTTGCCGGAGAAAAAATTCAAGGTAAAAATAATATTCACTTTATCGCTGTTGAGCCACAGTCATGTCCATCAATGACAAGAGGAAAATATGCTTATGATTTCTGCGATACAGGTAAAACAACACCTCTTGCAAAAATGTATACATTAGGCAGCGGTTTTATTCCATCTCCAAACCATGCGGGAGGACTAAGATATCACGGAATGAGTCCTATTGTTTCAAAACTTTATAATGATGGAATACTTGATGAAGCGAGAACTGTTGCTCAAAGTGAAGTATTTAAAGCAGCAACTGAATTTGCCAGAGTTGAAGGAATTCTTCCAGCACCTGAATCTTCACATGCTATTAAGGTTGCAATGGATGAAGCTATAAAATGTAAGGAAACAGGGGAAGCAAAAAATATTGTATTTGGTTTAACAGGTACAGGATACTTTGATATGAGTGCATATATGCAATACAACGAAGGAACAATAATAGATCCTGAAATTACAGATGATATTTTACAAAAGGGTTTTGATACTCTTCCAAAAATTAAATAATTAAAAAAAGATAAAAGAAACGTTTTACGTTTCTTTTATCTTAAATTAAGAACAAGTTGGCTAGAGTCTATTGTTTCGTCTGTTCTGTATTTTATTATCTTATTTAAAGAAATTTTTATTTGGCTTTTATTTCCTTCTTTATTTTCTGTCGTTATTTCTTTTATTATTTTATTATATTTATAGTCTGATATTTTTGCTGTTTCTGCATCGACATTATCAAATGTTATTATAATTTCTTTTTTATCTTTTGAATAATTAATTATATGTGTAGGTATTGTATTAGTTTGTTCAAAATCAATAATAACTTTAGTATCGCCGATTAAATCATTAATCCATATTTTTTGTATTGATGTATTTTTTGTGTTTTTTCCACCTTTAAAAGTTTCATTTGTTAAATAGTTACTTTTTTCGTTTGTTTCATATTGTTTTACAGGATTTGAGCAGCTGAAAAATATAGGAACAATCAAAATCATTATAAAAAAACTTATATATTTTTTCATTTGTCCTCCTTACAATTTCTATATTTTTATTTTTTGTAAAAAGGATTAAAATATGTTTGGTTTATTTTACAATTCCTTTTGGGTAATATGCTGTTTTGGTTATTACAATACTATTATTTCTTTTATATTCTCTTTCAAAATAGTTATAATATGATCCCGGAGATAAAATTCCGTTTAAATTCAAAATATCAATTCCTGTTTGTCCTAAAATAGTATCTGCGAATTTTACACAATTAGTATAAAAAGTAAAATAATTTTTAAATCTACCTCTTTTAATTTTTCTAAATTTAATGTTTGTTTCCCTTGCTAGTTGGCTTGCATAATCATCAAATTTTTTATTTGAATTTTTGTAAAAATCTTTTGGAGATAGCCATGGATATGAATTCCTGATATGCTCATTGATTTTTTTCTTCAACTTTTTTCATTTGTTCATCTGTTAAGTTAAGTCCAAAATCAAATATAGTTTTTTCATGATATTTATTACAAAATTTTATATAGTCTTCTTTTCCTTTTATAAAAAATATTACACCTTCTCCCATTGAATCAAATAGTCTGTATGTAGCATAATCGTAGTTGCCATATGATATGACAAATCCCTTATAGTATATATCCATGTGGCCGAATATACCTGCCCCAGTTTCTTTTACATGAATTAAGACTTCTAAGTTAGGTTTTAAATCTGTTTTTTTATAAATTGAATTGTTTTTGTTTTCTTCACTGTTTAAATAATTTGTGATTTTTGTAAGTGTTTTTTTAGAATACCCATTGTAAATAAAACAGGAAGTCTTATTGATATTTTCCTAATCATTTTATTTGCATATGATTTGGTATTTCCTCATCGATAAAATCCGTAAATATGGTTATGCCGTAAAATATCAAATATAAGCCTACTAATTTTGTTATTATAAACGTCTTATAATAAAAATTCATTGTAATGACGAGTATAGATATTACAAAAAAGAATATTGATTTTATTAATAATATTGTTGAATGTGGTGTATGTGTTTTTTTATTTTGGAAATAAGATATTAAATATATTATTCCAAGAACTGTTGAATAAAATAACACAAAGCCCGGGAAAATAAATAAAATAATTTTGGGACTTATAAAAGCAATGATACCTTGAATTAAAATAGCAGTATCAGTAATTAATATTAATATATTTTTTCATTTAATTTTTTTATATAAAAAGAATAAAATTTTGATAGAGCTGTATAGATAAGGATTATTCCGGTGATGTAAGGAAACCAATTTAAAAAATTCCTTGTATAAAATAAAATAAATAATCCCAGTAATATTAATGATATAGATGAAATAAGCAGGTTAAATGCTGAAATATTTTTCTTGTAATTCATAATTTTCTCCCTCTTTTTTGTATTATATCATTTTATTTACCGGGATTTTATATTAATTATTAATTTTTTTATATATGCTTTTACTGTTCTTTATTGTTTCAAGAACATTTATATTTTGTATTTCGTCAATATTTTTTACTTTTAAAGGATTTTTATCCAAAATTATAAAGTCGGCATTTTTTTCTTCTTTAATGCTTACTTTTTCATTTTCTTCAAAATAAGAATATGCGGCATTTATTGTTGCAGCTTTTAATGCTTCTTCTATTGATATTTTTTCTTCTTCTCCTAAAATAACTCCATTTTTTGTCTCTCTTTTTAAAGTTATCCATATACTTCTTAATATATTAGGTTCAACAACAGGTGTATCTTCGTGAATCGTGTATATTACATTATTTTTTATAGCAGATTTAATAGGGGAGATATTAAATGCACGTTTTCCTAAATTTTTCAAATGAATATCTCCGAAAAAATATATATGATCTGCAAAGAAAGATGCTATAATTCCGATTTTAGACATTTCTTTCAGCTGGTCTTTTCTTACTGTTTGTGCATGAATCATTATAGGTCTGATATTTGTTTTTTTATTTTTAAATGCACTTATTAATTGATCTGCAGCGCTGTCACCATTGCAATGGGTAATAATTTGTATATTTTCCTTTATGGCTGTGTCTACAAAATGTTCTACTTCACTGTCTTTATAAATAGGATATCCTCTGTATTCTTTCTCGTTTTCATATGGTTTTGACATCCACGCAGTTTTACCTTGTGGCGAACCGTCTAAAAATAATTTATATCCTCCTATTTTATAGCGGTTATGATATTTTAAATATTCTTTATTTTCATCTATTATTTCTTTACAATTTTTTATGTCTACATAACTTACAACATCAATATCAAGCATATTTTTTTTTAGACATTTCTTTTAAAATATTAAATTCTTCATATTTTGTAAGTCCGTCTTGAGCTGTTGTTATACCATATTGTAAATAGATTCTTTCTGCTTTTTTTATTGCTTCCATTAATTTTTTTATTGAAATATTCATGCATTTTTTTGTGTTATCTATAAAAGCACTTTCTTCAAGATATCCGTTTGGAATACCATTTTCTCTTCCTATTTTTCCTCCAATAGGATCTTTTGTATCTTTATTTATATTTAGTATTTCGAGTGCTTTAGTGTTAACAATACCCATATGACCGGAAGAATGAGTAATTAAAATAGGAATTTCTTTACTTACTTTGTCAAGAATATCTCTTGTAGGATGTTTTTTTTCTTTTAAGAAGTTATGATCATATCCAAACCCTATTAAGAATTCTCCTTCTTTGATTTTATTATTCTCTTTATATTCATTTAAAAAATTAATAATATCATCAAAATTTTTTGCATTTGATAAGTTTGCTATAAGAAGTGATTTGGCAAGTGCCGTAATATGACTGTGAGCATCTATGAAAGAAGGCATTATGCATTTATCTTCATAGTCTTTTATTTGTGTATTTTCATCCTTTAATTTTAAAATATCTTCTTTTGTTCCTACTTTTTTTATTATTCCGTTTTCTGTGAGAATTGCATTACAATGTATATTATCTTCCATTGTAATAATATTATTTGATAAAAATATTGTTTTCATTTCTTTAAATCTTTTCTCTCTGTAATGTTATTATATCTTATTTTTTTTTTATAAAAAAAGAGAGAACATTTTGTTCTCTCTTAAAATTTAATATATTTGCTGTGTACATATCCATAATATGTTTTTTTGCCTTTTTTAAAGGTAACTTTATACCATCTTTTACCTTTGCTGTCATTTTTATATCCATAAGCCGTAACTTTTTTATTATATGTTATAGTTGTTATTCTTTTGGAGTTTGTTCCGGCATTACTTCGTACATTTAAAACTAAAGCTTTTACTTTTGCAGTTTTTTTGGTCATTGATAAGTATGTTTTTAATACTGCCTTTGCTTTAAGTGAAGATGAATATGAACCATAGTAATTTTTACTATTTAATGTTCTATAGGCTCTTACCTTGTAATAATAAGTCTTATTTTTTGATACTTTTTTATCTTGGTAAGTATTTCCTTTCACTGTTGCAAGATATACATAACTTTTTGATTTAGAATTATATTTGTATATTTTGTATCCGCTTGCCCCGGATGCTTTTGACCATTTAAGATTTATTTTATTTGTATATGTTGTAGTTACTTTTAGTCCTGTAACTTTTTTTGGATCTGTTGTTGCATATGTTGCGGAAGATGCGTTACTGTATACTCTAGAACCGGACTTATCAGTATAAAAACTTCTTATCTTATAAATGTATGTTGTGCCGCTGCTTAGTTTTGAATCTGTGTAACTTGTCGTGCTTCCTGAAGTTATATCTTTTAATATATCATATTTTTTAGTTTTAGAATTATATCTGTAAACTCTATAACCGGTTGCATTGCTTACTTTATTCCAAGTTACTTTTATTGCATTATCACTGCTTGAATAGAAAGTTAGCTTTGGTGTAGATATTGAAGGAGTAACTGATTTTTGTGTATACCAAACATCTATATCTACTTTTCCAGAAATTCCATCGACACTGCCGCTGCTTGTATTTTGCCAGAACTCATATTTACCGCTGTATGATGTTGATGTTGTGTAATGAGCAAGCCAAACTTTATATGTTGAATCTATTGTTGATTTATTTAAATCATAATTAAGCATACTATAATTTGCGTATACCATTGGTGTATATCCTGCATTTTTAACTGTTTTACAGAATTCCATTACAATATTCGTTGCTGCGGTTTTTGATAAGTTTGCATTTGTTAGTCTTCCATCATTTCCGCCTGCGTATTCATAGTCAATTACAACCGGCATATCTATTTTATAACCTTTTATTTTGTTCAATGTATAATTAGCTTCTTCTCTTGCTTCCGCTGTTGTTATTGCTTGAGAAAAGAAATACACGCCTACTTTTATACCATATTTTTGGGCTTCTGTGATATTTCTTTTGAATGTTGAATCATTATCAATTGTTCCTGATTTTCCATATCCTCTATAACCAACTCTTATAAACGCATATTTAATTCCGTCATTTTTTACTTTCTGCCAGTTAATTGTTCCGTTCCAATAAGAAACATCAATACCATAAGTTACATTATAATCTTTAAATTTATTGTTATGAATATATGTTTTATTGTCATATGGATTTTTTAAACTAAAACCGTTATTAGCACTTCTTGCCATTGGACCTGTTAAATAAAATTCATCAGAAATATCTCCGTTTGCCCTAAATTGTTGAGGGTCATCATTAGTAATATTTTTTTCTTCTGATAAGCTGTTTTGAGAAGATGTAGTGTCATTTTGAGGTTGTGTTTTTTCGACACCTTGTGTTTCTTGATTAGATTGTTTTTCAGTTTCTTTGGTTGTATCTGAATCTTCTTTTTTTTCATCTTCCTTTACTGAAGTTTGATTTTCTTTATTTGTTATATTGTTTTCGACTTCATTATCAATTTCTTGATCAAATTCTTGATTTGTTGTAGTTGAAGTATTTTGTGTTTGTGCTGAAATAGGCACAATAAAAATATTCAGAGTAAAAAATATTGTTAAAATTAAAGTTAAAATTTTCTTCATTATTTCCCATTCCTTTTAAACATTTTGATTTAGTATAACATAAATAATCTTAAAGTAAAGCTTTTTATAACCCTCTTAAATATTCTGGTTTTAAAGTCATTTCTCCATTTATTGCTTGATCAACTGTTTTTAATAATTCTTCTTTATCTTTATTTAAAGTACCTCTTAAGTTTAAATAGTTTGAGGCATGATTTGAACGAAATACTGCATTTGAGCAGTGTAGATTTTCAATTAACAATTTTGTCTCTTTTAAAATATCCTTAGGTTCCAATAAATTAAATTCGCCATTTTCAATTTGTTGTTTTAATACTGTATCATCTTCAACCATAAGGGTTAATAGTCCTATATATTCAGGATCCATTTCAGATAAAACTTCTGCAGTTTTAATGGCATGTTCTTCCCATAATTCACATCCTCCAAGACCAGATATAACAGTCACAGATATTTTTAGTCCTGCATCTTTAGCTTGTTTTGCTGCTTTTATCATTTCTTTTGCAGACGTTCTTTTTTTAACTTTCTTTAGTATTGTGTCACTTCCTGATTCAAGTCCTATATATAAAAGTTTTAATCCTTTTTCTTTTAATACTCTTAAATCTCTTGGCTTTTTAAATAAAATACTTTTTGCTGTTGCATAACATGATACTTGCTTGCATTCCGGAAAAGTTTCTTTTATATAATCTAGAACTTCGTTTAAAGTTTCCATGTCGCTAAATAATGCATCACCGTCAGCTAAAAATATTTTTTCTACATTATCATATGTCCTTCTTGCTTCGCTTAAATCTGCAAGTATATAATTTAAATTTCTTATTCTGAATTTTTTATCTTTATACATACTGCAAAAAGTACAGCTGTTTTGTGAACATCCTATTGTTACTTGAACAATAAGGCTATATGCTTCGCTTGGTGGTCTGTATACAATTCCTTCGTATCTCATATTATCTCCTTCTTGTTAAAATAAGAAGCTTCATTATGAAGCTTCTTAATAGTATATTTCTTCTTTTATTTCCTTTTCTTTTTCTTCGCCTTCTAATGCTTTTAGAATTTTAAATCCAAAATCAATACTGGCTGCTGCAGATCTTCCTGTTATAAAGTTTTTATCTTTTACAACATATTTATCTACATATGTTCCACCAAAATCTTCATTCATTGATGTAAAACATGTGTAATTTTTGTTTTTTAAGTATCCACCTCTACCTAAAATAGTAGGACCAGCACAAATTGCACATATTAATTTATTTTTATCATTAAATTCTTTTATTAAGGCTTGTACTTCTTTACTTGCTTCTATTGCAACATATTCCGGACCGCCAGGTAATATTAAAGCACTGTAATCATCACCGTTTAGTTTTGAGAAAGGTTTTAAATTTGTGCATGTAAGCCCGAATCTTCCTGTTGCATCTTTATCAAGTAGTGAATAAATATCAACTTCAACTCCGCCTCTTCTTAAAATTGCATATGTTCCGATTGCTTCAACTTCTTCAAATCCGTCTGTTATTACCATACATACTTTCATATTTATATATCTCCTTTATCATTATTATCATATTAATAATTATATTATATCACTTATTCTTGATAATAGGGGATAGGTTTTATGTATATAATATTTATTTAATATGTGTAAACGAATAAAATATATTTGTTGATTTATATATAGATAGTGTGTATTATATTATATATAGAATATCGAGTGTGTAAAATGGAGAGGTGAACTTATGAACAGAAAGGAGTTAGTATATGATATTTTAAGAAAATATCAATATAAACGAGAAAATGTAAAAAATGTAGAAGATATTGGTCTTGATGCCAGTGAAATATCTGAGCTAATTAATGCTGATAGAAGTAATACAAGTAGGTATCTTAACGAACTTGTGAAAGAAGAAAAAATTATAAAATTAGATGGAAGACCCGTAAAGTTTGTTGAAAAAGAAATATACAATAATTTTATAAACGAAAAAAATAATGATATAGAAGATATGGATCCTTTTAAAAATCTAATTGGTTTTAACTCATCTTTAAAATCTCATATTGAGCAGGCAAAGTCAGCAGTATTATATCCGCCAAGAGGGCTTCATACTTTAATTACAGGTCCCACAGGTACAGGAAAAAGTACTTTTGCGGAAAAAATATATGAATATGCCATGGAAATGAAAACAATAGATAGCGATGCAAAATTTGTTGTTTTTAACTGCGCTGAATATGCAGAAAATCCTCAACTTGTAATGTCTCAGCTTTTTGGTCATATTAAAGGAGCTTTTACGGGTGCAGATAAAGAGAAAATCGGACTTATTGATGAAGCGAACGGCGGAGTTCTTTTCCTAGATGAAATTCATAGACTTTCTCCCGAGTGTCAAGAATTACTGTTTATGTTAATGGATAAGCATGTATTTAGAAGACTTGGAGAAACAGGAGGACAAAGAAAAGCAGATGTTCTTATTATTGGTGCAACCACCGAAGATATAAATGCTTCTTTGCTTCAAACTTTTTTAAGAAGAATGCCTGTTACAATTAATCTTCCTTCGTTAAAAGAAAGGCATTTATCTGAAAGATTGCAGCTTATAGAAAGCATATTGTCAAGTGAGCAGACAAATATGGATGTTTCCATAAGAGTTAATAAAGATGCTTTGATTGCTCTTTTATTATATGAGTGTAAGGGTAATGTCGGACAGCTTAAAGCTGATATTCAACTTTTGTGTGCAAGAGGCTTTTTGGATTATAAAGTGCACAATAAAAAATACGTGGAAATTTGTACATCAATACTTCCTGAACATATACAAGAAGGTCTTTTATATTCAAAAAATAAAAATGATTTGATTGACTTTATCAAAAATTCGGAAGAATATCATTATTTTAATAATAAAGAATTTGCAGTAGAACAAAATAGTGATTCCAACCTTGTTGCTCATATCAATGATAAATATAACGATTTTATCAAAATGGGAAGAAGTAGCATGGAGATAAGCAATATAATAAATTCTGATTTAGACGAATATTTCAATCAAATTTTTGAAAAATACAAAATAGATGAAAGAGATATTCACAAAGAAAGTTTATTAAAAATCGTTGATATTAAGGTATTGGAAACTTGTGAAGATGCAATTCAATTTGCGGAAATGAAGCTTGGGAGAAAGCTTTCTGACAGAATAAAAATAGGAATGATAATGCATATTAATTCAATGGTTACAAGAGTTTCAAACGGAACATACATAAAAAATGATAAGATAAATGAAATTGTACTAAATAATCCAAAGGAACTAAAGATTGCCAAATTTATTTTTGCTTTATTGGAAGAGGATTTGAGTATAAAAATTCCAAAACATGAAATTGGATTTTTAACTATGTTTTTATGTGCGCCGGAAGAAATAGAAAACAAAAGTAATATAGGCGTTATTGTAATGGCTCACGGAAACTCTACAGCAAGCAGTATGGCTGATTTTGTAAATAATTTATTAAATACGCACCATTGCAGAGCTTTGGATATGCCTATGGATATGAGTACAAGCACTGCATTAAATAACCTTTGCGATATGATAAATGATACCGATGAGGGCAGAGGGGTACTTCTTCTTGTAGATATGGGTTCTCTTAATATGATGGGAGAAATGGCCATGAAAAAAACAGGAAAGAATATTTGTACTGTAGAAATGGTGTCTACTTTACTTGTTATAGAGGCAGTCAGAAAGGCAAGCCTAAGAGATACGGATCTAATTTCCTTAAAAAATGATTTAGAAAATATTTATCAAAATTTACACAGTAAAATAAGTGTTTTACCTGCACCTTATGAAAAACAAAAAACAATTATAACAACCTGTATTTCAGGAAAAGGTGTTGCAGTAAAAATTGAAAATATAATAAAAGAATCCATTGATGTAAATAAATATAATGTAGTAATAAAACATTTGGATATATTAAGTGCAGACAATATTGACAAGGCTTTAGAAGAAAAAGGAATAAGCGATGTTATAGCTGTTGTTGGAACAGTGGATTTAAAAATTAATAATGTTCCATTTATTCCTATAAATGAGCTTATTGTAGGAAACGGAATAAGTATTCTACATCAGTTGTTAAATGGACAGAAGTATATTCAAAAACAAGAGGATACAATTATTAATAAAACGGTTGTTAAAGAAACCTTAAAAAATATACTTACATTTTTAAATTATGAAAAAGCAAGTGTACTTCTAGTTGATGCTTTTAATGATATATTTTCAAAATTGGCACTTCCTGTAGGGAAAGATGTATTTTTAAGATTTATTATGCATACCGGATGTATGCTTGAAAGAGTTATAAAAAACGAATCTATTCCACATCTTAATGCAGTCGAATTTATAGAAGAACATAAGGAAGAGTATAAAATAATAAAAGAAGCGTTCTTTAAATGCGAAGAAGATTTTAATATTTTTATACCAAAGGATGAAATTTCTTATATAATAGAGCTTTTACATTAATACACAGTAAAATTATTTTACAGTAAAACTTACACAGTATAATTATAAAAAATTTTTTAAAATTTTTTTTAAGTCAAATACCTGTTATTTGGCTTATTTTTTTATAAATTCTAATTACACACAAAAGTTGGCACGCTTTTTGCATTATATATGGCAAATAATAAAAGAAAAATGAAAGGGGGTAAATTCATGATTGGGATATTAGTAGTAACACATGGAAATGCCGGAATAGAATTAGTAAAAAGCAGCGAGTTAATTATCGGGCATCAAGAAAAAATAGATGCGTTATCTTTAAATCATGGGGATGATATTAATGAACTTGAACAAAAGGTGGCAAAAAAATCAGCCGAGCTTGATGATGGAAGCGGAGTTCTTGTAATGGTTGATTTGCTTGGCGGAAGTCCTTGCAACGTAACAGGTAAGAATATAAAAGGTTCTGACAATATCGAATGCTTGACCGGTGTAAACTTACCTATGCTAATCGAAGCAATTGCTTCAAGAGAAAATAATTCCTTAAAAGATTTGGTAAATATTGCAAAAGATTCATCTCTTCAAGGAATTAAAGATTTAAGAAATCTTATGTTTAATTAATTTTTTATATTGTCATTATTCGTAAAAAATAAAAGGAGGAGGTAAAAATGGCAAAAATTAATCTTGTTAGAATCGACAGCAGACTTATTCACGGGCAGGTAATAACAAAATGGTTAAAAATGTCAGGTGCGAACAGAATAATCATCGTTGATGATGAACTTGCAAAAGATGACTTTATGTCTATTATCTATACAACGGCAGCTCCAAAAGACGTTAGCGTAGAAATACTTAGCGTTGAAGATGCTAAAAAGGGCTGGATGGAAAATGAACTTGGAAACGGAAGTTTATTAATTTTATTTAAAGATATTAAAACATGTTACAGACTTAAAAATGAGGGAGTTAATATTGAAAATATTCAAATTGGAGGACTTCCAAGTGCTCCGGGTAGAACTGTTATTTTAAGAGCAGTATCATTTGATGAAGATGACGTTTCAAAATTAAAAGAACTTCATGATGCAGGAGTTGAAATAAATATACATATTATTCCTGAAGAACCAAAAATGAACTATGAAAATATGATTAAAAAATTTGAAGAAAAAAAATAAGAAGCAATTAAGGAGAAAAAATTATGTTATTAACATTATCGCTTATGGCCGGTCTTTGGTACTGGATTAGTCAAAGTAAATTAGGTTATACATTCCACTGGGCGATTTGCCAACCAATCGTTATGGCACTGCCTTTTGGTTTAGTATATGGAGATGTTGCAAAAGCAATGATTATAGGTGCATCTCTAGAAATGGTATATCTTGGTATGGTTGTTGCCGGAGCAAATATTCCAGCAGATGAAAGTTTAGCAGGCGTTATTGCTATTCCAATAGCTTTAGTTTCAAATATTCCTGCTGCAACAGCAGTTACACTTGCAATTCCTTTTGGTTTACTTGGTGTATTACAAGATCAAATTAGAAGAACAATTCAAGCAAGTTTTGCTCACAAAGCAGATAAATATGCAGAAGAATGTAATATTAAAGGAATAGAAAAATGTGCGATATTATTTCCTTTAATTTTAGGATTTTTCTTAAGATTCCCACCTGTATTTTTAGCTAATTACTTTGGAGCAGGTGTTGTTGAAAATATTTTAGCGGCTATACCTGTTTGGTTAACTCATGGTTTAGAAGTTACAGGCGGAGTATTACCTGCACTTGGTTTTGCTATTACAGTATTTATTATTGGAAAGAAAACATATTTACCATTCTTTATTTTAGGATTCTTTATGGTTCAATACTTACAAATTAGTGTAATGGCAGCTGCAATATTCGGAACATGTATGGCATTACTTATCATCTTCTTAAGAAGAGAAAATCAAAATACTACAACCTAAAAGGAGATTAAAATGAAACAAGAAAATATGGAAAAAAATTTAGTTAACGAAGAAGTTAATGAAGTTGTTGAAAATAAAGAAGAACAATCAGAAAAAATAACACAAAAAGATATTAATAAAGCATTTTTCAGATGGTGGGTTGATGTAGAAGTTGCAAGCTCATATGAAAGAATGCAAGGTATTCCATTTTGTTATTCAATGATACCAATTCTTAAAAAGTTATATAAGAAAAAAGAAGATTTAAGTTACGCTTTGAAAAATCACTTAAACTTCTTTAATACTCAAGGTACATGGGGAACACCTATTCACGGTATGGTTATTGCCATGGAAGAAGAACTTCATGACGGCGATAGAGAAATGAGAGAAAATGCAATTACAGGTATTAAGACAGGTTTAATGGGACCTCTTGCAGGTATTGGAGACACCATTGACTGGGGTACTTTAAAAACAATTATTGCAGGTATTGCGGTTACTTTTGGTATAACAGGTAGTGTATTAGGTGCGATTATTCCATTTGTATTCACAATCATTACATTCTTAATTGGTAAATATTTATGGAATATGGGATACAAACTTGGAAAAGAATCAGTTAAGAATATTCTTCAATCTGGTTGGATTAATGAACTTATTTCAGGTACAGCTATTTTAGGGTTATTCATGATGGGTGCTTTAGCATCAAGTTATGTTAAATTAACTATTCCAATAGCCTTTACAGTTGGTGGTGCAGAAATGACAATTCAAGGTATCTTGGATAGTATTGCTCCTGGATTATTACCTCTTGGTGTTGTATTTGGTATTTATTACATTCTTAAAAATAAAACACAAAAATATGGACTTATTTCAATCGGTATAGTTGCAATATCAATTTTAGGTGCAATGATAGGATTATTCTAATAGGATACATATATAAATAATAGATAAATTAGATGAATTTTTAGGAGGATTTAGACGGATATGTTAGTCAGAATGGATGACATTTTAAAGAAAGCTAAAGAAGGAAAGTATGGGGTTGCGGCGCCAAATGTTTATAACGATATTAGTGTAAAAGCTTGTTACGAGGCTGCTGATAAATTAAACTCTCCAATTATTTTAGATTGTGCCGGACTTCCTTTCCTTGAAGAAACTGCGGATATCGTAAGATTTTATGAAAGAAAATACCCACATGTTGTGGCAGCATTAAACTTAGACCATGGCGGTCCTTTTGAAGAGATTGTTCATGCGATTAAATATGGTTTTACATCTGTAATGATAGATAGATCAACTCTTGAATTTGATGAAAATGTAAGAGAAGTAAAAGAAGTTGTAAAAATTGCCCATGGCGCTGATGTTTCTGTTGAAGCTGAACTTGGACATGTAGGACAAGGCTTTGAATATGAACAAACAAGAGATGCTGGTCTTACAAAAAAAGAAGATGCTTTAAGATATATTGATTTAACAGGTGTTGATTGTCTTGCTGTTGCAGTTGGAACATCACATGGTACATATAAGGGAACTCCACATTTAGAGTTTGAATTATTAGATGATTTAAGTAAATCAATTGATATTCCTCTTGTATTACATGGTGGTTCAGGTACAGGAGATGATAACTTACAAAAAGCAGTACAAACAGGTATTCAAAAAGTTAACTTATTTACAGACTTAAGTACAGCAGCATTAAATGCAATGGTTAAATATCTTGACTTTGACTGGGACGGTATGAAACAAGACGGTTCAAAAGGTGAATTTGGTAACTTAAAAGCTAATTTATGCGATATTTCAATTGCCGCAAAAGACGGTTTTGTTGAATCTTTAGAACATTACATTAAACTTTTTGGTTCAAACGGAAAAGCTTAATTTATAAAAAATTAATTAAAATAAACTGTATAAGGAGATATTATGAACAACTTTAATTTTTTATGTGATACTAAGTTTATTTTCGGTAAAGAAACCGAAAAAACTGTAGGCAGTGAAATAAAACAATATGGTAAAAAAGTATTATTTGTAAATGACGGCGGGGATTATTTAAAAACAACTGGTTTATATGATTCTGTTGTAAATTCTTTAAATGAAGAAAATTTAGAATTTATAGAATTAAGCGGTGTTAAAGCAAATCCCGAAGTTGAACTTGTAAGAGAAGGTATTGAAATTTGTAAAAAAGAAAACATTGATTTTATTTTAGCAGTAGGCGGCGGAAGCGTTATTGACACTGCAAAATCAATCGGTGTAGGTGTTTATTACGACGGTGATGTATGGGATATTTATGAAGGAGTTGGAACAATAAACGATACTTTGCCAGTAGGTGTTGTTCTTACAATTCCTGCAACAGGAAGTGAAGCGAGTATATCTGCAATTTTAACAAACGGCAACTCAAAAAGAGCTATTGACGATGTAAGAATCAGACCTGTATTTGCAGTTATGAATCCTGAACTTACATATTCTCTTCCTCCATTCCAAACAACAGCAGGTTGTGTAGATATTATATCTCATGTATTTGAAAGATATTTTACAAACACAAAACATGTTGAATTTACTGACAGATTATGTGAAAGCACAATTAAAACAATTATTGACAATGTATATAAAGTTTTAAAAGATCCAAAAGATTATGAAGCAAGAGCAGAAATAATGTGGGCTGGAACAATTGCTCATAACGGAATTTTAGGAGTAGGCAGAGACGAATGCTGGGGCGCTCATATGATAGGTCATGAACTTAGCGGTGAATATAAAATTACTCATGGAACAACACTTGCGCTTATTCTTCCTCATTGGATGAAATATGTATATAAACATGATGTAATGCGTTTTGTAAGATATGCAGTAGAGGTTTGGGGAATCAGACAAAATTATGATGATCCTGAAGAAACAGCTCTTGCAGGTATTGCAAAAACAAAAGAATTCTTTGAATCAGTTGGTCAACCTACATCTCTAAAAGACGTAAACGTAGGGGATGAAAAAATCGTTGAAATGGCAGAAAAATGCACAAAGAACGGTAATGTAGGAGGATTCGTTTCACTAAGCAAAGAAGATGTAATCAATATTTATAAAAGTGCTTTAGAATAAAATTATATGGTAAAAAGGAGAAATAAAAATGGACATAAAAGAAATGAAATTTTCAGTTTTAACAGAAAAAGGACATGCAGAAGTTAGAACAAGACCTTTACCTGAACTTGGAGACAGACAAGTTTTAATTAAACAAGAAGCTTGTAATATATGTACAACAGACTATGGTCAATGGTTAGGACTTAGAGAACATCAAGGCTATCCTATGGCAGGCGGTCATGAAGGCTCTGGTACAATCGTAGCAAAAGGCAAAAAAGTAATGGATTTTGAAATCGGAGACAGAGTTGCAATGGCTTATGATGGATGCGGAGAATGTGAATCTTGTAGAAAAGGTGATGTTTTACATTGTACCGATACTTCTATAACAGGAAGAACAGAAGATGGTTATTTAGGTGCTTTTGGTTTTGCAAATTATGCTGTTAGAAATGCAAGAAGCGTTATCAAAGTAAGTAAAGATTTATCTCCTAGCGAAGCTGCTTTCCTTGAACCATTGGCAACTGTTGTAAAAGGACTTAAAAAATTAAGAGTAAAACCTATGGAAAATGTAGTAATCATAGGTGCAGGTACAATGGGGCTTGTTAATGCACAAGCTGCAAAAGCAAACGGATGTAGAGTTATTGTTTCAGAAGTAATGGAAAAGAAACTTGAAACTGCTAAAGCTATGGGCTTTGAAGTTATCGATGCAGGTAACTGTGACCCAGTTGAAGAAGTTAAAAAACTTACAGGCGGTGTAGGCGCCGATGCAGTTATTGTTGCTGTAGGTTTAACACTTGCAAATAATCAAGCTATTGAAATGTTAAAACCAACAGACGGAAGAGTATTATTCTTTGCTGCCGGATATCCTGCTCCACAGCTTGAGTTTGATTCAAACTTAGTTCATTATAAGAGACTTGAACTAATCGGTACATTTGCAGCAGATTCAATTGACTTCTTCACAGCTGGAAGAATGTTAAGTGATAGAAGCGTAGATGTTTCAAAAATTATTGAGCCAACTAAATTTAAACTTGATGATGTACAAAAAGCATTTGAAATGGCTTCAAAACCTGGTATGTATAGAGTAAGCGTACTACTTCAAGATTAATTATAAAAATGTTCGAATAAAAATAATAAATACTTTAAAATTAAAATTGTCAAAGGAACTATGTAATATAGTTCCTTTTGGTGCTGTTATAAACTTATGTAAATAATTGGTGTGTTTTTATAATTAATTTTGTAGCAATAAATTTTAATATATGTTATATATGGTATCAGGAGGAAAGGTTTATGATAAAGTTAGAGCAATCTCAAAAACAAAAGCAGCAGCTAGTAATGACACATGAAATGAAACAGGCTATACAACTTTTACATTTTAATGTCTTTGAACTCAGTTCTTTTATAGAAAATGAGGCTGATTTGAATATTTTTATTGAATATGAAAATCCCATAAAAAAAGATATTACAGGATCTATGGAAAGGGAAGAATCTATAATAACTGAAAGCGAGGAAGATGATGGGAACTCTTATGTTTTCACTTCTAACAGCGGATTTAACGAAAGTATTGCAAAGGATTTATCAGGACAGACTTTAAAAGAAAATTTATTATTTCAAGTAGGGCTTTTAGATATAAATAAAGACGATAAGTTTTATTTGGAATATTTAATAAATGATGTTGACTCAAAAGGATACTTGAATATAGATACTAAAACAGTAAGTTCTGTTTTATCTTTAAAAGAAGAAAGTATTATTAGATATATAAATATTTTACAGTCTTTTTCTCCTTGTGGTGTCTGTGCTAAAAGCCCAATTGAGAGAATCGAAATACAACTTAAAGAAAAAGGAATTTATAAAGAAGAACATTCTATATTATTAAACAGCTATATGGAAAATATTGCTTATAGTAAAATAAATTCAATACATTTAAAAACAGGTTTTGACATAGATTATATTAATGATTTGATAGAAGATATAAAGTCTTGTAACTTGAATATAGCTAGTGAGTTTATTGAAGATGAGAATAATTTATACATATATCCTGAGCTTAGGGTCGTTGAAAAGAATGGGAAAATTATAGTATCTTTAATTGAAGATAACACTCCTTCAATACAAATGGATAAAAGTTCTTTAATAGAAATGAGTCGTTTTGCAAATGACAAGGATTTATCGAGTTTTTATAAAGAGCATTATGATAAGGCCTTGTTTATAATAAGTGCAGTAAAAAAACGAAAAGAAAATATGCTTAAGGTTACCGAAGAGATATTTAAGGTTCAAAGTGAATTTCTAAAAAGTGGTAATTTAAAACCTCTAAAAATGTCTGATATAGCAAATGAGTGTGATATAAATGTTTCTACCGTAAGCAGGATAGTAAATGAAAAATATGTAGAAACAAAAAGAGGTGTATTTCCTCTTAAGTCCTTTTTCAAACAGACAGTTGGTGGTAACAGTGAATTAAATTCAAATGAATGCACTGATGATGAAATAAAAAATCAAATAAAAATCATTATCGAAAACGAAGATAAGAAGAAGCCTTTTAGTGATGAAAAAATATCTAAAATGTTAAAGGAAAAAGGGTATGCAATTTCAAGAAGAACCGTTAATAAATATAGGGGACAAATGGGTATTCCTTCAACAACAATAAGAAGAAAAGATTAAAAGCAGAAGTTTTACTTCTGCTTTTTTAATTTTAAAGGAGTATTATATCATAAATTTTTACTATTTTTCTTCCATAGATGTCATTCCTGTATTAAGTCCAGGGTTTTTTACTTTAAAAGCTTTACCTATACATCCGTATATATCCATCATATCCATAAGAACTTTCTTAACTCCTTCTCTGGCAACTCTATATACATCGTATGCTCCCGAACCTTCAAGGTCTGCATCTTTTAAGGCATCAACAGCACCTCTACATACATCATTTGCTATATTTACTTTATTTATACCCATTTAGCATACTTTTCTTAAAGATTCTAAATCCGTTCCTGATGAGCCATGAAGTACTAAAGGTAAATCAGGTAATGTTTTTTTTATTTCTTCTAGTCTTTTAAAATCAATTTCAGGTTTAAATCCTTTTGGATAAGCCCCGTGAGCAGTTCCGATTGCAACTGCCAAACAGTCTACGTTTGTTCTTTTTACGTATTCAACAGCTTCCTCAACACTTGTAAGAGCTGAATTCCTGTCAATTCCATAATTTGACGCTTGTCCAACGTGTCCAAGTTCTGCTTCTACGCTTACTCCAAGACTATGGGTTAAATCAACTATTTCCTTTACTTCTCTTATGTTGTCTTCAAAAGGAAGAGCTGATCTGTCTACCATCACTGAAGTAAATCCTGCTCTTATAGCTTCGAGAATATATTTTTTATCTCCTCCATGGTCAAAATTAACCGCTATGGGAACATTAGATTCTTTTGCAAGTATTGTGCATATTTTGCCTATAAAATATGTGTCAGGGTGCATTCCGTATGCGTAATCTAAAATTAATGGGGCTTTTAGTTCTTCTGCAGCTTCTATAAATGCTCTTGTATCTAGTTCTGTTATTACGTTTGGTGCGGCAACAGCATAATTTTCTTTATTTGCATTATCAAGGATTTCTTTCATTGTTACTAACATAATGTCTACCTACCTTACTATGCATTTCATATCTTCATTGTTAAAATATCTTTTTAAATCTTCAGCAACAATTTCTACTGCGTTAGATAAAGTATTTTTTGAAGTTCCAGCTAAATGAGGAGTAAGGGTTATATTATCAAGCTTAATATATGGATTATCTTCGCTTAGAGGTTCTTCATCGAACACATCTACTGCAGCTCCTAGAATTTTTTTATTTTTTTATGCATCAATCATTGCTTCTTGGTCAACAAGACCGGCTCTTGCCGTATTAATTAATGTTGTCATTTTATTCATTTTGTTAAATTCGTCTTTGCCTATAAAATTTTTTGTTTTTTCTGAGTATCTTAAGTGAAGAGATATGATATCGCATTTTTCTAATAGTTCATCAAGATTGACAGGATTTCCTCCTAAATCTTTTACTTTTTCATCGCTTAAAAATGGATCATGAACAAGAATTTTACACCCAAAGCCACTTAAGTTTTGTGCTACTCCTTGTCCTATGTATCCAAAGCCGATTAGGCCTATTGTTATGTTTCTAATATCTATATAATTTATATCATTTGGATAATCTTTTGCCATTTCCCTTCCATTAAAAGATGATGGCTTTTAGCTATATTTTTAACTTCGCTAATCATCATTCCTACCGTAAAGTCTGCTACTGCATAAGAGCTTCTCCATGGAGAATGTATTGTTGGTATTCCTTTTTCCTTTAAAAGTTCTACATTTACACTATCCACGCCTCCTCTCATTGCAGCTACAAGTTTTAATTTTTTTGCGTTGTCTATTACTTTTTTATTTACCGGTGTAAGATGTACGACTAAAATATCAGCACCTTCTGCAAGTTTAATAAATTCTTCTCCTGCTTCTACCGATTCTGCCCCTTCCACTTCTGTTTTTAACATATATTCTGTAAAAACTTCTTTTGATTGTAATATTGGGTTTTCAAAAATTACAACTTCATTACCATATTTTTCTAAATCTTTTATTTTGCTTACCATATCTGGTGTTATAAAGCAATCACAGGCAACTAATATTTTCATTATTTCACTTCCTTGGTTAATATTTATTCAGGTTCATTAAGGTTATTATCAAATAAATTTTTTATTCCTTCATATGCGTTTTGCTCGTCTTCTCCATTTATTGTTATTTCTACTTTAGTTCCTTTTACAGCTCCGAGAGCCATAACAGATATTATGCTTTTACAGCTTACTTTTATGTCATTTGCTTTTATCATGATGTTAGATTTATATTTGTTGGCTTCTTCTACCAGTATTTTTGCTGGTCTTGCATGGATACCTGTTTTATTTTTTACTGTTGTTGAATATATCATTTATTTCTCCTTATGTCTAAAAAGAATAGTTGTTTCGGTCTATGCTCTTTCTTCTTCAGGTAAGTCTTTTTTAAATAGCCATACCCAAAGAACAACGACTGCAGCTTATCCTAATATGCAAAGAGCAATTTTAGGAATTGAACTTGCCATTAAAGCTGTAAACATTCCACCATGGAAAGCTGGTGTAGAAACATTTAGTAATCCTACCAATGCGCCTCCTACTGCACCTGCTAAAATATAAGCAGGAGTGAATACTTTAAGGTCTGCCATAAAGTATGGAATTTGGAATTCTGTTATTTGACAAATCCATCCTGTGAATAAACCAACTACGTTACTTTGTTCTGATTTTGTAAATTTCTTTTTGAATAATAATACTGCTATAGCAGTTCCAAGATATCCTGATGTTGCTGTAACCATTGTAGCTGCACATACAACACCGTCTCCTGCGTTTATATAGATAAGGGTCAATGGGAATATTCCATAACAAACAGGGCCTCCCATACCAAAACAGAAACAAGCTCCGAATGTTGCCAGTAATAAAGGTTTAAATCCAAGGCTTTCAACCCATACTCCAAATAAATATATTAAATTCATTAGATATGAACATATAGGATCAATTGCAAATTGCATTGCAATAAACATAATTAGAGATGTGATTATAGGTATAAATAATATTGTTTTTGCGGATGCCATCATTGCAGGTAATTTTAACCATTTTATTGAATATTTGGTTACATATCCTGCTAATATACCACCTACAACAGCACCAAGAAATCCACTATCTCCATTTACGGCAAATAAACCTACAACCAATCCACTTATAAGAGCAGGTCTACCTGCTATACCAAATGCAACAAACATTGCAAGTACATAATACATCATTCCGAATAATGTATTACCCCATGTATACATATAGTAAGCTAACCCTTCTTTTGCTTCTGCAGCGCCACCGCCTGTCCAAAAGTTTGGTAAAGCCATAATTATAGCACCAGCTACAACAACAGGAATCATATAAGAAATACCCGTCATCATTGCTCCGTACATTTCTTTTCCTAATGATTTCAATTTATCTTTCATTTTTTTTCTCCTGATAAAAGTATTTATTTTTCCTTTATATTTTCATCTAAAAAAACAGCTTTGATTAAGTTGTCTATCATCATTTCGGTATGTTTTAAAATATTGTCATAGTCTACTTCTACGATTTTATCTTTATGTTTGTCAAATCTTTCTGCTCCAATTGGAAGAACACCACAACAGAACACTATTGCATCTGCTTCATCAATTTCTTTTTGGGTCAATTCATCTTCAGGACCTAATTGTCCTTGAAGTTCTATGTGTACATCTATTCCATATTTTTTTTCTTCTCTTTTCATTGCTTCTGCTGCCATATATGTATGAGCGATTCCCATAGGGCAAGAGCTTATTCCTACTACTTTCATTTGTTTCCTCCTAAATTTGTTTATATCTTTTTTCGAATTCTTGCATAATAATATTTTTATCTTTTTCTGTTTTAAGTTTTTCTAAAAAATCTTCATCTAAAAACAGTCTTGTAATGTTTGCTAACATACTTATGTATTCTTTTTGTTCCGTTGATTTTGGTATTGCAAGCATTAATGCAATTTGAGCCATTTCTTCTTTGTTATTGTCATATAAAAAGGGTTTAAATCTACAAAATGCTATTGATGCTCTTTGCACTGTTTCAGATTTTCCATGAGGTATGGCAAGTCCGTTTCCCATGTATGTTGAGCCTGTTTTTTCTCTTTCATAAAGAGCTTCGATAAAAGATGTTTTATCTTTTATTTTTTCTGCCTTTAAAAACATATCGGACATAGTGCTAAAAAGATTATCTTTATTTGATATTTCTTTGTCACTTATATCTATTGTTTCAAGGCATAAAATTTCATTTATATCTTTTTTCATGTCACACTCCTTTATAGTTTTTTTCGAAAAATTTTAATGTATTTATGAAATCATTGTATGTTGTACATTTTATTAATTTCTTTAATGTTTCTTCATCATTTATAAGATCCATAAGCTCCGATAAAGCTTTAAAATGTTTGTTAGATTTTGTTGCTACAAGTGAGATTACAAGTTTTACAGGATCGTATTCTTTATTTCCGAAAGCAACAGGTTCTTTTAATGTAATGAAGGTCATAGAAGTTTTGTTTACACTACCTTCTGATTTCGCATGAGGAAGGGCTATTGAATCGGAAATTACTATGTTTGAACCTAAAATTTCTTTTGCCTTTAACATTAACTGGCCATAATTTTGATTTACACAACCGCTTTTATACATCATTTCTCCGCTTAGTAATATTGCTTCTTTATAATCTTTTACTTCTGCATTTAGTTTTACATGTTCTTTTGTTGCAAATTCACTTAATAAATACTGATTATTATTTGTAATTTTTTCTTCTTTTATAAAATATTTTTGAATTTGCATTTCAAGTTCTTTGTGGTTTTCTATAATGCAATTCTTTGATATAATTTCCATTAAATCATCAACTACAAAACTGTAATTATCTTTATTTTTTATACTTAATTTGCTTATGAACTTTTTAATGTTAAAAATATCTTTTTCGTTAAGAAGGGGAGAAACATATATAATTGAATTGTTATTTCCTATTGGTAACTGTGTTGTTGAAATTATTAGGTCTATTCCTTCTTTATTTGTATTTCTGTATTCTTCCACCGAGCATGTGTTTTCAACCAATATGTTCGGGAATTCGTTTATAAGTCTCATTTTTAGCATATTACTTGTTCCGATTCCACTTGAACAGACAATGATGGCTCTGAATATATTAAAATTTTTTTTCTTTTTTTGTTTTTCTATAGAAGCTGCAATATGTATTGTTAAAAAACTTATTTCGTCATCACTTAATTTTTTATTAAGTTTTTTCTCTATTGCACTTCCTCCAATTTTACAAGCTTTAAAAATTTCTGCATAATTCTTCTTTATATCGTTACATAAAGGATTTTGTACTTTTATGTTAAAAAGAAGTCTATGTATTGTTGAACTTATATGCATTAAAACATTTTGGAATAAAGTATCATCGGTGATTAAATCAATGCATAAAAACTCTTGTACTGTTTCAATAAAATTTCTTACTATTTCTCGATCATTGAATATTGCCGAGTTTATATCACTTGAAAGATATCTTCTATTTTGAGACATCATATAATGTAAAATATATGTCATTTCAGTGTTGTTTAATTTTATATCTTTTGACATATTTAATAATTTTACATTTTGAATTATCCACTTATGCATATCATGGTCTTTGTTTAAAGAGCAGCTTTATGTTTTTTGTCTTCTAGCGAGAAACCTTCACTTATACGTTTTATTGTTATTAGCAGATACAAAAATATTTTTATAAAAGAATCTTCAATGAATTTAATCAAAAAATCATTTTCGTATTTTTTTATAAAATTATTTATCATTGTTACATTTACGTTTTTTGTAACGTAGCTGATATAGTTATTCATCGGTAAGTTTAATTTAAAAAAATCACTTCCGTAGAAATTGTTATATATCTTTTGATAATTTGCCTGTTTTAACTCTTTTTCTATGTATTCCAAAGACACATTTCTGAATGTAAGTTCATCATATTCGAGTTTGATTCCGACTCTTGTTTTCTTTATTACTTTTATATTTCTATCAACAAGCCACTTTTCGCTTAGTGCGAAATCTTTTACTATAGTTGTTTTACTTGTTTTTGTCTTACTCATTAAATAGTCATAAGTAATTTCTTTTTTTGAGGTTAAAAGTTCATTTATAATAATGCTTTCTCTTTCTTCTTTTGTGTAATAATCATCGTTGTTACTTAAATTTTTTATTATCTTGTATAATTCTTTGTCGGACGTGTTTTTATTTACTATCAATACCCCTTTTTTTCTGTCTCTTTTAAATTGTATAGAAGAATTTTGTAAAGACTCTTCTATTGTTTTTTTAATCTTTCCTAATTGATCTTGTGGATACTTTGTATTTTTGTGCAAGTTCGTCAATTGTAGTAAAGCTTTGTTTTTGAATTAAATACTTAAGTATTGCAGTTTCTCTTTTCATAATGCTTCTCCATATTATTGAATTTAAGCCATTATTGTGTGAAATTAAGAATAAATATATTTATCTTTAATAAAATTAAATCACAAAAAAAATAATAGGTAAATTGTTATAAATTTCAATTAAAAGTGAAAAAAACGAATTAATTGTAAGATTGTTAAAAATATTGTTAAAATACATATTTTTATGGCAAATCCTATTAATTGATTATTTTATTTCATTTTAAAATGAAATTTTATTGTATATATTTTTTTATAAAATAATTTTAACATGAGGTTTTTATATTTTTATTGGAAATATTTGCCTATGATTTATTGAAAAAAAATAAGTTGAAAATATAGTGAACAATCAAAAAAACGACGACATTTGCCGTCGTTAAAGCTTTTTATGGGATTTTAGTAGAATTGAAATTATTAAATATTTTAAGATATATAAACTTATATTGTTGTGCTAAGATTATTGTTTAATATATATCGGGGCTGTATTATGTATTGTTCAATAATAAAAAAATCGATTGAAATCAATCGACTTTATTTTTTTATGGCGGGGGTAGCAGGACTCGAACCCGCGAATAATAGAGCCAGAATCTATTGCCTTACCAACTTGGCGATACCCCTATATTTATAAAATATGATATACCAACAAAATATATTTATCAAGTAGAAAATAAAAACAAATATAAAATAAAAAAATCGAATGATTGCTCATTCGATTAATTATCTGCTTGGCAGGGGTAGCAGGACTCGAACCTACGATCACGGAGTCAAAGTCCGTTGCCTTACCGACTTGGCTATACCCCTGTGTTCTGGGGTGAAAGATGGGATTCGAACCCACGGCCTCTGGAGCCACAATCCAGCGCTCTAACCAGCTGAGCTACAATCACCATCAAACATCAAAGTTTATTTTTGTTTTTATGGCGCGCCTGAAGGGATTCGAACCCCTGACACACGGCTTAGAAGGCCGTTGCTCTATCCTGCTGAGCTACAGGCGCATATTTTAAATTAATGGAGCGGGTGAAGGGAATCGAACCCTCGCGACTGGCTTGGAAGGCCAGGGCTCTACCACTGAGCTACACCCGCATCTCACAAATGCTTAAATAGTATACCCCATAATTTTAATCTTGTCAACACGTTTTTAAAAAAAATATTTAATATTTTTAAATATTTCTTTTTTATTAAATTATACACGAATATGAAAGAGTGTTTTTGCCTATTATAAAAGGGTTTTATTCATTAATAAATATATGTGGTGCAAATTTAATTTTATTTATTATAAATTGTGATATAATAAAATAAATTAGGGATTTAAGGAGAATATTTATGGAAATAAATACAAAGCATTTATTTGAAAACTATAATATGTATGACGGTAAAGAAGTTACCGTTGACGGATGGGTTAGAACAATTCGTTCTTCAAATCAATTTGGGTTTATGGAAATAAACGACGGAACCAATTTTAAAAATGTACAGGTTGTTATTGAAAAAGATAAAATAGAAAACTATGATGAGGTAACAAAATTCCATGCTTGCAGCGGTGTTAAGGTTGTGGGGATATTAAATGTTACTCCTGATATGAAACAGGATTTTGAAATAAAAGCAACTAGTGTTACTCTTCTTGCAGATAGTGATAACTCTTATCCTCTTCAAAAGAAAAGACATACTTTTGAATATATGAGAGAGATTGCTCATTTAAGACCAAGAGGAAACAGCTTTAATGCAGTCTTTAGGCTTCGTTCATTACTTGCATATGCAATACATGAATTTTTCCAAACAAGAGACTTCGTTTATGTTAATACTCCTTTAATTACTGCAAGTGACTGTGAAGGTGCCGGTGAAATGTTCCAAGTTACTACACTTGATATGAAAAATCCACCTTTAAATGATGAAAATAATATTGATTATACAAAAGACTTCTTTTCTGCTGAAACATATTTGACAGTATCAGGACAATTGCAAGCAGAAGCTTATGCTATGGCATTTAAAAATGTATATACTTTTGGTCCTACTTTTAGAGCTGAAAATTCAAATACTCCTCGTCATGCTGCGGAATTTTGGATGGTAGAACCTGAAATTGCTTTTGCTGATTTAAATGATGATATGAATTTGGCAGAAGATATGATGAAATATGTTATAAGTTATGCACTTGATAAAGCAAAAAATGAAATTGAATTTTTCAATAAATTTATAGATAAAGGACTTGTTGAAAGACTTGAAGGTATAGTTAATTCAACATTTAAAAGAATTACTTATACTGAAGCTATTGAAATTTTGAAAAATGCAAAAGAAAAATTCGAGTACCCTGTTGAGTGGGGACTTGATCTTCAAACAGAACATGAAAGATATTTGACAGAAAAGCATTTTAAAGCTCCTGTTTTTGTTACAAATTATCCAAAAGAAATAAAAGCTTTCTATATGAGAATGAATGATGATAATAAAACAGTTGCTGCTGTAGACTTATTAGTTCCGGGCGTTGGTGAAATTATCGGAGGAAGTCAAAGAGAAGAAAGACTTGATATTTTGGAAAACAGAATGGATGAACTTGGAATGAATAAGGAAAGTATGCAGTGGTATTTAGACCTTAGAAGATATGGCGGAGTAAAACACGCAGGCTTTGGACTTGGTTTTGAAAGACTTGTTATGTATCTTTCAGGAATGAAAAACATAAGAGACGTTATTCCTTTCCCAAGAACAGTAAATAATGCAAAATTTTAAGATAGGGGATAAATATGTATAAAATTTTAGCGCTGGATATAGATGGAACATTATTCAACGACAAAAAACAAGTAACACCAAAGACCGTAGATGCGATAAAAAAATGCAAAGATTTAGGTGTGTATGTTGTTTTGTCAAGTGGAAGATATTATAAAGGTGTACTTCCTATTGCTGAAAGTCTTGAACTTGATAATTGTTATCATGTTGCGGATAATGGTATAAGTTATTTTAATACAAAAGGAGAAGTAAACTTTATAAAAGTTTTTGATAAAGAAGATTACAAACGTCTTGTAGAACACTTGAGAAAAACATGTAAATCTTTTGTGGTTACAAATGAAATGGGAATGTGGTATGAAACTGAAGATAAAAGCTGCGTTACTACAATGCGTCCAAATAATGGAGATGCTCATTTTATCAAGTTAAAAGATATTTTAGATGTTCCAAATCCATTTAAAATTTGTGCATATTATGAAACCGAAGAAGATGTAAATAGAATATTATCAAAGGAATATGAAACAATAACGGGATGTGTTTCTTACAGAGTGTTGATAGATTTTTATCCTAAAGGGATAGATAAATTTGTTACATTAATGGAAGTTGCCGATAAATTAAATGTAAAAGAAGAAGAAATTATCGCAGTGGGAGATAGTGACAATGATCTTCCTTTAATTGAAAATGCTGCGCTTGGTGTAAGTGTTGCAAACGGCAGTAAAAAACTAAAAGAAGCAAGTGATGTTGTTTTGGATCTTGATAATAATAACGATCCCGTATGTTATGTTATAGAAAATATAATAGAGAGAACGTTGTATACGGGAATGTTTTAAAAGGAGCGTAATGCTCCTTTTTTATTATACTTAAATTAAACTTATATAAGCGTGTATTAATTCTTTTATATAAATAGAACTAAGTTTGAATGAGTAATTAAATATTTGATTTTGAATAATGCTAATAATTGAAATGATATTATTATATATAAAATTTATGGAAAAGATATTATAAAATATTTTGAATATAAAAGTTTCGATGTTGTTTGAAAGATGAAAGAATGGTGCTATAATATCTGTTAAAATATAAGAACAAACGTGGAGGTGGCTATGTATAAAGGTGGACTTGTTCTTGAAGGCGGCGGTATGAGAGGTGTCTATACTGCAGGTGTTTTGGATTTTTTTATTGATAAAGATATATATTTTGAAAATACTTATGGAGTTTCTGCAGGGATTTGTCATGCTTGTTCCTATCTTGCAAAACAAAGAGACAGAGCTTACAGAGTAAATGTTGATTATCTTGATGATAAAAGGTATGCGAGTTTTTATAGTCTTGTTACAACAGGGGATTATTTTGGGGTAAAAATGGTATATGAAGATATTCCAAACAAATTATATCCTTTTGATAAAAAGACTTTTGAAGAATATGAAGGAAATTTATATTCTGTTGTTACAAATATGAAGACCGGGGAGGCTGAATATATAAAACTTAAAGATATGGATAAAGATATTATTTATGTAAGAGCTTCCAGTTCTCTTCCTTTACTTTCAAGGATTGTTAAGGTTGATGGGAAAGAATATCTTGATGGAGGGATAGCAGATTCTATTCCTATTGAGAAAGCAATAAAAGATGGAAATGAAAAAAATGTTGTTGTGCTTACTCAGCCTAATGGATATAGAAAAGAAAAAAATAAGCTTTTGCCTATAATGAAAATAAAATATAAAAAATATCCCAATTTTATAAATTCAATGGCAAACAGACATATTAATTATAATAATTCATTAGATAAAATTAAGGAAGAAGAGGAAAAGGGAAATGTTTTTGTTATAAGACCAAGCAAAAGTTTGGATATAACAAGACTTGAAAAAAATAAAGATAAACTTGAGGCATTGTATAATCTTGGTTATAATGATGCAAAAAAAGCTTATAATAAATTATTAAACTTTATATCTGATTAAAAAGAACCTTCATGGTTCTTTTTTTATTAATTTTTCTTAATAACTATTAAAAAAATTTAATAACATCTTAAACTAGGCTTCAAGATTTTATTCTTTTAAAAATTTATAATGATATTACAGAATTACTACATACTTTGCAAAGTTTTATATTATTTTTAGAAGGTGGAATTTATGAAAAAAGATGTTTTAGTTGTTTTTGGAGGAGCTTCATTTGAGTATAAAGTTTCTTTAGAAAGTGCTTACTATGTTATTAAGTCAATCAATAAAGATAAATATAATATTCATTTACTTGGAATAAAGAAAAATGGAAATTGTTATTTGTATGAAGGTGATGTGAATCTAATAAAAGATGATAGATGGTTTGATGATGAAACTTGTTATAAAGTTTTTCTTCCTATGGCTAAGGATGCAAATGGGATTAATTATATAAAAGGAGATAAGGTTTATTTTAAACATATAGACGTTGTTTTTCCCGTTCTTCACGGAAAGAACGGAGAAGATGGAACAATACAAGGTCTTTTAGAATTTACAGGTATTCCTTTTGTTGGGTGCGGTGTGTTGTCTTCTTCATTATGTATGGATAAATATAGAGCTCATAAGCTAGTTGAAGCTTTTGGGTGTAAAGTTCCAAGTAGTATATTGATAGATGATATTAAGGATAGAGATAAAATTTTAAATTTTATTGATGATGTAGGCTTTCCTGTGTTTATAAAACCTTTAAAATCAGGATCGTCTTTTGGTATTACTAAAGTAATAAGTGAAGAAAGATTATATAAAGCATTAAAGGAAGCTTTTCGTTATGATGATAAAGTTGTAATTGAAGAAAATATTGATGGGTTTGAAGTAGGGGTAGCTATTCTTGGTAATAAAAAAATTGTTACGGGTTTGATAGATGAAATAGAAACCGGAGGGAAGTTCTTTGATTATAACGAAAAATACACTCTGGAAAAATCAATAATTCACTTACCTGCAAGAATAAATAATGAACTTGAAAAAGAAGTTTTAGCTTTAGCAGAAAAAATATATAAAATTTTAGACTGCAAAGATTTTGCAAGAGTTGATATGTTTATAGATAAAAATAACAACATATATTTTAATGAAATAAATACCATTCCCGGATTTACCCTTCATAGCAGATATCCAAATATGTTAAAAGGTGTAGGTATAAATTTTGATGCAATTGTAAATACACTTATTGAAATGGGTGGCGGTGATGAAACTATTTATTAATAATGATATGGTTTATGACGGTGAGCTAGTTTTAGTAAATAGAAACTACCCTTTAAAAAGTGAACCTTTAAAGTCTGGTATGAAAAATATAGATTTTGAAAATGGTATTTATATAAAAAGTAAAATGGCATTTATGCTTAAAGAACTTCTTTTTGATATTGGTGTTAAAGATGAATTTGTATACGTAAGCGGTTTTAGAACTTTAATTGAACAAGAAAATATTTATGAAAGTTCTATAAAAGAAAATGGTGTTAATTTTACAAATAAATATGTAGCTTATCCTATGTGTAGTGAACATCAAACAGGGCTTGCTATTGATATAGGTAAAAGATGTGAAGATGTTGATTTTATAAGACCTGATTTTCCAAGCAGCGGAATTTTTAAAATTTTTAAACAAAGAGCCGTTAAATATGGTTTTATAGAAAGGTATAAAAAGAATAAAGAAAAAACAACTGGAATATCTTATGAACCGTGGCATTTTAGATATGTTGGATATCCGCATTCTTTAATTATGGAAAAAGAAAATTTGTGTTTGGAAGAGTATATCGAATATGTTAAATCTTTTAAACATAAAGAAAAAAGTTTGTTTTATAGTGACATTAATAATTTGATAGAAATATTTTATGTTCCATTTGAAAAGGACGGATATATAGATATGCCCGATAATATTTCTTATACGATATCAGGTAACAATATTGACGGTTTTATTGTTACTGTTTGGAGAAGTTAAAATGGAAAAAAGAATAGGGTATGGCGGAATTGATATTTTTAAGTTAATTGCTGCGTTTATGGTTGTTGCAATACATATCGGTCCATTATCTTCTTTTAATGAAAGTCTTGATTTTTATATTACATATGTATTGTTTCGTGTTGCAGTACCGTTTTTTTTAATGGTATCAGGGTATTTTGTTCTTTATAAAGTGTTAACATATTCTAATAGTGTAAATATATTAATTGATTTTATAAAGAAAATTGTTGTTTTATATTTGCTTACAACATTATTATATATTCCAATAAATTTGTATGCTGATAGTTTTGAAGATATTAAAAGTATAGTCAGTATTTTAAAAATGTTTTTATTTGACGGGACATTTTATCATTTATGGTATATGCCATCTGTCATTATAGGAAGTATATTGATATTTATTTTAAGTAAAAAATTTAATTTAAAGCAGGTTTTTGTAATAACGTTGATTTTATATGTTATGGGACTTTTGGGAGATAGTTACTATGGAGTTATATATAATGTAAAATACATAAAGTGTTTTTATGATTTTCTTTTCAAATTTTTCGACTATACAAGAAACGGTATTTTTTATGCACCGATATTTTTAATGATAGGTGTTTTATTTAGAAGTAGAAAGAAGGTTTTAAAAAGAAGTGTAAATATTTATGGGCTGACTTTATCTATTATATTTCTTTTAATTGAAGGGATGATGCTTAGAAATTTAAATTTACAAAGGCATTCCAGTATGTATATTTTTCTTGTTCCTTTAGTTGTGTTTTTATTCTCTTTTATTTTGAGTTTTAATATAGAGAATAAAAAAACATTAAGAAGTTTGTCTATGTATGTTTATATAATTCATCCTTTTATAATTGTTTTATGCAGGTTCATATTAAAAAATATTGTATCATTAAATATTGTAATAAATAACTCGATGTTATTTTATATATTGGTTTGCATTTTTTCTTATTTATTTTCTGAAAGTATTAGGAAATTATTTTCTTATAGAGGGATAATAAATGGAAAATTATAAAAGAGCTTGGATGGAAATAAATCGAAATAATTTAATTTATAATGTAAACCAATTTAGAAAAATACTGGGAAGTAGTTGTAAATTGATGCCTGCAATAAAAGCCAATGCGTATGGTCATGGAGATGTTGAAGTTGCAAGTATTTTAAATGAGGCGGGTGTATATGATTTTTGTGTAGCGAGTTTGGATGAAGGTATAAGACTCCGTAAAAGTGGTATAGTCGGGAATATATTGATTCTTGGGTATACAGATGTAAGTTTTGCATATCTTATTAAATTATATGATTTAACTCAGACTGTTATTAATTATGAATATGCTTTAATGCTTAATAACAGTAAAATAGATATTAGGGTTCATATTGCAGTGGATACAGGTATGCATAGGCTTGGAGAGAGTTTTTCTTCTGTTAATATTGTTTTAGATATACTACGTTTAAAACATTTAATTGTTGAAGGTGTGTTTAGTCATTTATGTGTAAGTGATAGTTTAAGTAAGAATGATATTATGTTTACAAAACTTCAGATAAAGAGATTTGAAAAAGTTAGAAAAATTTTAATAAAAAGAGGATATAAGGATTTAAAATATCATATTCAAGGAAGTTATGGAGTTTTGAATTACCCAAATTTAAAATATGATTATGCAAGAATAGGTATTGCTCTTTATGGTATTTACAGTAAAAGTGAAGATAAAGTTTTGTGTGATATTAATCTTAAATATGTTATGACGTTGAAGTCCAGAGTAGAGCTTGTTAGAGATATTGGTGTTAGTGAAAGGCTTGGGTATGGACTTGATTTTAAAGCAGATAAAAAAATGAAAATAGCAGTTATTTGTATAGGGTATGCAGATGGTATTCCAAGAAACCTTTCAAATAAAGGGTATGTTTTGATATGTGGCAGAAAAGCAAAAATAGTTGGGCGAATTTGTATGGATCAGCTTTTTGTTGATGTAAGTAATATAAATGAGGTTAAGATTGGAGATGAGGTTGTTTTAATAGGTGAAAATCTAAGTGCAATGGATATGGCAGATGTGGGAGGTACAATTTCAAATGAAATTGTAAGTCGTTTGTCGAAAAGAGTATCAAGAGTGATTATATAATGTATTTTATATGTTTTATTTTTTAATTTATTTCTAAATTTCGTTTTATATGTATAAAAAATAAAGTATTAGTGCTATAATGTTATGAAAAATGAAAAATAAATTAAAGAGGTAATATTGTAATGAGTGAATGTTCACATGATTGTTCAAATTGCAGTGCAAATTGTTCATCAAGAAAACAAAGCAGAGAGGATTTTCTTGTAAAACCTCATAAAAAAAGTAATATAAAAAAAGTAATAGGAGTTGTAAGCGGTAAAGGCGGTGTTGGTAAGTCTTTAGTTACATCTTTACTTGCATCAAACATGAAAAAGGCTGGATACAATGTAGGGATACTTGATGCTGATATTACAGGACCTTCAATTCCTAAAATATTTGGTGTAAGCGGTAGTGTTTATGCAACAAAAGAGGGTGCATACCCTAAGAAGAGCGAAGGCGGAGTTGACATTATGTCAATAAATCTTCTTTTGGAAGATGATACAAAACCTGTTGTTTGGAGAGGACCTGTTATTGCAGGGGCTGTTGGTCAATTTTGGACTGATATAATTTGGGAAGATGTTGACTATATGTTTGTTGATATGCCTCCTGGAACAGGTGATGTTCCTTTAACTGTTTTTCAAACAATTCCTGTTGATGGAATTATGATTGTTACATCTCCTCAAGAGCTTGTTTCTATGATTGTTGAAAAAGCTGTTAATATGGCGGAAATTATGAATATCAATGTTCTTGGACTTGTTGAAAATATGAGTTACATTGAATGTCCAAACTGTCATGAAAAAATAAGTGTATTTGGCGAAAGTCATGTTGATGAAGTAGCTAAAAAATACGGGTTAGAAGTTCTTGCAAATATTCCAATTGATCCTGAAATTGCTAAAAAATGCGATGAAGGTAAAATTGAACAGCTTGATAAACAATATGTTGATAAAGCAGTTGAAAAATTAAAAAATCTGTAAAGGGTGTATAAAATGATAAAACATATAGTTTGCTTTAAATTAAAAGATAATAGTGAAAAGGCATGCGGAATGGCTAAAGAAACTCTTATGTCTATGAAAGATCATGTATCATTAATAAAAGATATAAATGTAGGAATAGACTTTCTTCATTCTGAAAGATCTTATGATTTGATACTAGAGGTTTTATTAGAATCAAAAGAAGCTTTAGATGAATATCAAAAAGATCCATATCATTGTGATGTTGTAAAAAGCTATATGCACAAGGTGAGAGAAACTAGTGTGGCAGTAGATTATGTCATTGAATAAGATTTTATAAAGAAAAAAAGAAAAATTTGCAAAAAACAGTTGACAATAAGGAAATAAAGTGATAATATAACAAAGCTGTTTCAAGCGGGGAGCTGGATAAGTATACGAGAAGAAGTCAATGAAAAAAAATGGCAAAAAAAGTTAAAAAAG